>NZ_JBICUE010000020.1:0-85479 GCF_043197955.1 Mycobacterium sp. NPDC048908
AACACTGGACTGGAAAACACCCGCCGAAGCCCTCGACGAACTACTCTCCAACCCGTCCACACCGACCGCTGTTGCATAGAGCGCTAGAAACCGCCACCGAAAACCGTGCGATAACTGGCCACTCGGCACCGGCGGCACTCAACGCACGGCATGTGCGCACCACGATCACCCGCGATCGATATCGCAACAGCTCGTCGTTGACCCGCACCATGCGCCACCCGCGATAGTCCAGGTCGGCGTATTTCTCGATGTCGCGGGTCCGGCGCCGCCGCTGGGTCCAATGCTGAGGCCCGTCGTATTCGACACCCACCTTGAACTCGTCCCATCCCATGTCGATGCGCCAAGGGCCTACCGCAATCTGTGTCTGTGGCCTATGCAAACCCGAGTCGATGAGCAGCAGCCTTGTGCGTGTTTCCTGCGGAGACTCGGCGCCGCTATCCATCAGGTCGACGATTTCACGTAGTTGAGCCAATCCTCGGACTCCGCGATGGCGTTCGACCAACGACAGGACGTCCGACGCCTGCAAATTGGTGACGTTGGCCAACGCATCGACCGCCATGAGCGCTCGTAGCCGGCGGCCGCGACGACCGAGGTCGAACGCCGTTCTGGCGGGCGTCGTCGCTGGGATGCCCCGAGCCGGAAGGACCTCGTCGTCAAAGAGAGTGTCTCGGTGGACAACGATGCCATTGACAGGCTTGCCGTTGCGGCGATACAGCTCCGCAGGCAGCTGCGGGTCGATCCAACGGGTGCCCCACAGCGCCGCGGCCGAGAACCCGGCCAGGGTCGCCTGTCGACCGGACCAGAGCCAGGCCGCCACGGCGCGGGTGGCCGGCGTGAGCTCCGCACCCTTTTCGAGGTAGACGTTGCGGTGGAGTCGATCGTGGCGACTGCGCAGACTGCGCCTTGTCACCGTGCCCCGCGCAAGTGCTTCAGTTCCCAGGAAGGGACATGCTTCCGCCATGCGCTTAGGACGCTGGGGGAGCGTGCGACGCTCCCCGAGGCGCGAACGGCCAGTTATGACACGCATAAGGACCGTCGACGTGCCATAAGTGGCCACTCGCGAGACAACTCCGTCTAATGGGTCGATCTTGCAGCTCAGCTGTTCAGTTGACACCTGTTCTAGAACGTGTTCTATGATCGCGGTCCATGAAGACCAAAGGCGCTCTGCTGTGGGAGCTGAACGCTCCGTTCCGCATCGATGAGATCGAGCTCGGCGACCCCGTCGCCGACGAGGTGCAGATCCGGATGCACGCCGCAGGCATGTGCCATTCGGACTACCACCTGACCACCGGCGCCACCCCGATCGGCCTGCCCGCCCTCGGCGGCCACGAAGGCGCAGGCGTGGTCACCAAGGTCGGTGCGAACGTGACCGGCATCGAAGAGGGCGACCACGTCATCCTCGCGTTCATCCCCGCCTGCGGTGAGTGCCCGCCGTGCCTGAAGGGTTATCGCTCGCTGTGCGATCGCGGTGCGGTGTTGCTCGGCGGCAAAGCCATCGCCGACGGAACCAGCCGTGTGCACGCGGGCTCCACCGAGGTGTCGCCGATGAACCTGCTGGGCACCTTCGCCCCGTATATGACCGTGCACAAAGACTCGGTGGTCAAGATCGACAAGGACATTCCGTTCGAAACGGCGGCGATCATGGGCTGCGCGGTGCCGACGGGCTTCGGCTCGGCGACCAATGTGGCGCAGGTGCAGCCGGGTGAGACAGTCGCGATCGTCGGCGTCGGCGGGATCGGCATGAGCGCGCTACAGGGCGCGGTTCTCTCCGGCGCCCGCACTGTGATCGCGATCGACCCGAACGAGTGGAAACGTGACCAGGCCATCAAGTTCGGCGCCACACACGTCTACCCCTCGATGGCCGAGGCGATCGCCCCGATGATCGACGTCACCCACGGCTTGATGGCCGACAAGACCATCATCGCCGTCGGCGAGATGCGCGGCGAGTACCTCGAAGAGGCGATGATCCTCACCGCCAAGACCGGGACCTGCGTGGTGACGGGCATGGGCGCGATGACCGACGTCGACGTCAAGCTCAACCTGTTCCTGTTCACGATGTTGCAGAAGACGTTGAAGGGCAACGTCTTCGGCGGTGGCAGCAGCCACATCGAGACGCCGAAACTGGTCGGCCTCTACAAGTCCGGGCAGCTGAAGATCGACGAGATGATCACCACCACCTATTCGTTGGACAACATCAACGACGGCTATCACGACATGCTGGACGGCAAGAACATTCGCGGCGTCATCAAGTTCAGCGAATCCGACTGGTAACAAGCTCGATCCACGACCCCAGCGCCCTTAGCTGCGCATCGCTCACTCCGTCGAACACGACCGAGCGCACCAGTTCCGCATGACCAGGCGACGCGGCGTCCAACGCGGCCCTGCCGGTAGGGGTGAGCGCGACCGTCGCAACGCGACGGTCGTCCCCGCCGCCATGCCTGTCCACCAGATCGCGACCGCGCATTCGCCGCAGCTGATGTGACAGCCTGCTCTGCTCCCAGCCCAGCACCTCGGCGAGCTCGTTGATCCGCTGCGGCCCCCGCTCGGACAGTGCCACCAGCACGTCGTAGTCGGCCAGCGACAGTTCACAGTCCTGTTGCAGCTGGCGGTGCATCGCGGTCTGCAGCCGGCTCGCCATCTGCAGATACCCTCGCCACACCTCATGTTGCTCGTCTGTCAGCCACATGGAATACATGACACATCATCTATGTTGTGGCGGTCAACGCCGCCCGCCTAGGCTGGCCAGGACTACAGGAGTAACGCCATGACCACCCCCATCGTCGACATCCGGCGCGCCCAGGACCGCGCCAAGACCAAGATCGCCTGGCTGGACTCCAAGCACTCGTTCTCGTTCGGCAGCCATTACGAACCGGAGAACACCCACCACGGTCTGCTGCTGGTCAACAACGACGACATCGTCAAACCCGGCACCGGGTTTGACACCCACCCCCACCGCGACATGGAGATCGTCACCTGGGTGCTACGCGGATCGCTGGTGCACCAGGACTCCACCGGGCACTCGGGGGTGATCTATCCGGGGCTGGCCCAGCGCATGTCCGCCGGGCGCGGAATCATGCACTCGGAGAAAAACGACTCGTGGACTTTGACCGGATCCGAATCCCACGACGAGGCAGTGCATTTCGTGCAGATGTGGGTGGTGCCCGACGAATCCGGCATCACCCCCGGCTACCAACAGCTCGAGATCGACGACGAAGTGCTGCGCGGCGGCCTGGTGACCATCGCGTCGGGGATGCCCGAGCACCGCGGCAACAGTGCGATCACCATCCGCAACAAGTACGCGGCACTGCACGGCGCCCGCCTGCAAACCGGTCAATCCGTCGAGCTGCCCGAGGCGCCCTATCTGCACCTGTTCGTGCCGCGAGGCGAGGTGGCGCTCGAAGGCGCCGGGCCGCTGCACGAAGGTGATGCCGTGCGGTTCACCGCCTCCGGTGGTCAGCGCGTCACCGCCACCGAACCCGCCGAAATCCTCGTCTGGGAGATGCATGCGGGTTTGTCTGCGGCATAAGCGAATTGGCGCAACGCTGCTCGGTGTTGCGCTGATCGCGGGATGCTCATCAAAGCCATCGACACCTGCAGCTCCGACCGTTACCGCAACGCCGCCCCCGACGGGACTTGTACCCGTAGCGGTCCAAGTCGATGCCCGCCTTGCCCAGGCCCCGTTCGACCGACCGCGGCAAGCGCTGGTGCCCGCGGGCTGGACGCTGTCGGTGTTGGCGCGTGTCCCGAAGGCTCGACTCGCCGCCTGGACACCCGACGGCAAACTGCTGATCTCGGTGCCGAGCAGTGGGGAGATCGTCAAACTGGACGCCGGCGGCGCCGCGGTATTTCTCGACGGCCTCGACCAACCACACGGCATGGCCTTCGCGGGCAACACGCTGTATGTCGCGGAAAGCGACCAGGTCGACGCATACGACTACGTCAACGGGGCCGCGGTCAACCCCCACACCGCCGCAGCCGGGCTGCCCGATGCCAAGAGCCCCGACCTGAGAGGCGCGTACGCCCATGCGTTGAAGAGTGTCGCCGTCGGCAGGGACGGGGCGGTGTACTTCTCCATCGGCTCAACGGGAAACATCACCGCCGACGACCGCATCGCGAAACCACCGCGCGCCAGCATCATGCGAGTTCCGCCCGGCGGCGGACCCGCCGCACCGTTCGCGACCGGCGTGCGCAACGGCACGGGGCTGGCGATCGCGCCCGACGGATCGGTGTGGACGGCGGTCAACAACCGCGACAACATCGCCGACCCCGAGACCGGGGAGGTGGACACCGACTACGTCAGCGGGCATCCACCCGAGTCAGTCGCGCGGCTGACACCGGGGCGCGAACTGGGTTGGCCGTATTGCAATCCCGATGGCGGCCCGACCAACCTGCCCCTGATCCGCGACATCCAGACCAACGCGGACGGTACCCGGTTGGACTGCGCGGCACTGCCGCCCATCGAAGCAAGCCTTGGCGCGCACGCCGCCCCACTAGGAATGAGCTTCACGCAGAACACGCTGCCCGCGCCGTTTACCAGCGGTGCGCTGATCGGTGTGCACGGGTCGTGGAACCGGCAACCGCCGTACGCCCCCGAGGTCGCGTTCTTTCCTTGGCAGAACGGCGATCTCGGGCAGAAGCAGACTCTGGTCGGTGGATTCCAGGCCGACGACGGAACGCGGTGGGGCCGCCCGGTCGCCGCGGTGGCGGGACCGGACGGCGCCGTCTACATCACCGACGACTACGCGGACGCCGTCTACCGGCTTGCGCCGCGCTAGTGCGCCGTTCCGGTGCGGGTACCTGTGCCGCGCCGTCCCGTGATGGCGAGGTAGATCGCGATCAGGACGATCGCAACGACGATGCCGACCAGGAACGGGATGACCTCCCATCCGCCGTTGCTGTTCGAGTATCCGAATTGATAGGTCAGCCAGGTGCCGATGAAGGAGCCCACCACGCCCAACACGATCGTCATGATCACGCCGATGTTCTGCTTGCCCGGCATGATCAGCCGCGCGAGCGCACCGACAATCAAGCCGACGACGATGGCGCTGATAATCGTTCCGATCATTTCGTCTCCTCACGTTGAACTCCCGACGACCGCGGATTACCCGCTCCGGCGGAAAAAACTCAGCTAAGTGGGCGATCCAGCCGACATCCAACAGTTGCTGAGCTGTTACCAAAGTTGACTGTGAGTCTGCTGTGACTAATGTTCTCTGGATTGAGCTGTCTCAGCAAAGGGGCCATCGTGTCGACTGCACCCGCATATCTGCGCCGGTTCGTGGCGTGCGCCGCGGCGCTGACGGTGGGCGCTGCGATGGCGGCGGCGGTCTCCCCGGCCGCCCGCGCCGCCGACGGCCGCGCCATGTTGGCCAACGCCATCGCCGCCACCCGAGGCTCCTACCTGGTCTACAACTTCGGCGGCGGTGCCCCGGCCCCGATGCTGAATGCCGCAGGCAGTTGGTACGAGATGACCAACGGCGGCCACCTGATGATCATCAAGGCCGCCGCGCAACGACTCGCGCCGCGTCTCCTCGTGGATTCCCACTCTGGCTACCAGGGCCGGTGTGAACGCGATCCCCGGGCGCGCACCGGCGAGGGTCTGTGGCAGGCGTCGGAGATCTACACCCCGCTGCAGGCGTGGCAAGCGCTCGGTCAGCCGACGATTGCCGTCAACGCGAACTTCTTCGACGTCCGCGGCCAGAAGGGCGGGTCGTGGAAGTCGACCGGATGCAGTTCGCCGCTGGGCGCATATGTCGACAACACCCGGGGCCAGGGCCGCGCCAACGTCGCGGTGACAGGCACCGTGGCATACGCCGGTAAACAAGGTCTGTCGGGCGGAGGCGAACACTGGAGCGCGCTGTCGACGATGATCCTTCCCGTTGCCGGCGCGCCATATGTGGTGTCGCCCGGCGGTCCTGGAGACTACGACGCCGCCACACCCGTGATAGCAAGCCTGCTCGACAAGGGTGTCCGGTTCGTCGCGGTCAGCGGGGTCGGGCTACTCGCGCCCGGTGACACCGGGCAACTCAACGACGGCGGTCCGAGCGCGGCCCGCACGGCGCTCGCCTACTCGAAGGCCAAAGACGAGATGTACGTCTTCCAAGGCGGCAGCTACACACCTGATCAGGTCCAGGATCTATTCCGCGGTCTTGGCAGCGACACCGCGATCCTGTTGGACGGCGGCGGGTCGTCGGCGATCGTGCTGCGCCGCGACACCGGCGGGATGTGGTCGGGCGCAGGCGTGCCGGACGGCAATTGCGACACCCGTCAGGTGCTGTGCGACTCCCGTGAACGCGCACTGCCCAGTTGGTTGGCGTTCAATTAGCCGCCGGACGACCCGCCGGTCAGATTCTTCGTCAACCCGCCAAGGGCGCCGGTCAGCCCACCGGTGACGCCGCCGACGGTTCCCGCCACCCCACCGGTGACGCCGCCGACCGTTCCTGCCACCCCACCGGTGACGCCGCCGACCGTTCCTGCCACGCCGTTCGTCACACCGCCGACGGTGTTCGTCACACCACCGACGACACTGCCGACCGGATTGCTCGGCGGCTTCGGTGATGCCGACGGGCCCGCGGGCCTCACCGTGCCGGTCGCACTCGTCGACCCGGATGTCGTCGTGCTCCTGGTCGTGGTCGGCTTCGCCGTCGTCGTTTCTGTTTCTTCCTCAGGCTCGGCGGAGGTGGCCTGCGGCTGCCAGACCGGGACCGCAGGCGGCGGTGCCGCGTTGCCGGTGGCCGGTGTGGTCGACAATGTCAGCGACTTCGCAGCGGCCTCTGGCAACGCATTCGCCGCTACCGGCGAAACCTGTTGGGCGATAAGGCCTGGCAAGCCGTTGAGTAAGTCGCCGAGCCCGCCCAGCGGACCGAGTACACCGGTCAACAGCTTGAGTAGTCCGGTGATCGCGTTTGGCGTTCCCGGGGTCGGGTGTCCGCTGAAGAACTCCTTCTGGAAACCGCTCACCAACGAGTGGATGACGTCACCGGGCACTTGGCCCCAGTTGATGTCGGGGAACGACATGAACGGCGTGGGCACGCCAGCCTCGTCGAGGGTTCTGCTGTAGGTACCGTCGGGATTGCGGACGACGTCGGTGTAGCCGAGGTTCACCAGGCTGGTCATCGCCGGGGCCAGAGCATTGGCGAGCATGCCCAACGGGTTCATGTTGGCGAACGCGCCCATCGTCATCAGATTCGTCAAATCTGCGGCCAGGTAAAGGGGTTCGAGCAACGGGAGGCTGTTCGTCGGCAACGTCAGATACAGATTCAACGCCAACGGGTTGTTGAGGTTGAGCGTGCCCGCGAGCAACGCCTGGACTTGTGCCAGCAGTTGCGGGCTCACGTTCGAGGTGTCGATGCCACGCAGCAGATACGTCGGCAACATGGCGCCGGTCACCGAGTTCGCGATCGAGAACGGATTGGGCCACGCCGGGAAGTCGGACACGATGTCGTATTCGACGGTCGCGTCCACCTTCACTGGAATCAGGTTCGCCCCGCCGACCGACAGCCCGGTGTTTAAAATTGGAACGCCGCCACTGCTCTGGACGTGAGTGTCGGGCGTGACCGTGTCGATGCCGAACAGACCGGCGATCGGGAAGAATCGCGCGAACAACCCGCCGTTCGCGCGACCTGGATTGCGGAGCAAGAACATTGGCAGCACCGTGAAGCTGCCGAGCAGCGGATCCGTCGCCTTGGTCGGTGACTTGGCGCCACCCGGTTGATACGGCAGCTGATCGACCACTTGCTGGTAGGCGGAACCGGCGGCGAACGCGCCGAGCCCGAATCCGACGACGATCGGCACCCGCACCTTTGCCGCGTCGATGTCGACGGGCAGGTTGTTCACGATTTTCTTCAGCGCCGACAGCAGATCGGAGACCGGAACGTTCACCGGCAGGTCGATCGGCAGGCTGATCGGCAACCCGAGCGGGTTGGCGATGATGTTCCCGAGCGGCAGATCGACGTTGCCTTCCAAGCGGTCGATCAGCGTGTTGACCAAACCCTTGAGCCCGATGTCCAGATACGTCGTGCTGTTGATGGCGTTGGCGACCGAATTCGGGAATCCCGGCACCCAGCCCAGATCCAGGCCGAGCATCTTCAACAACGTGAACGGCGGCCCGGTGGTGATCAGCTTGACGCCGGGAAGGTCGAGATTTGACAGGTTGAGCGGATCGCTGAGATCCAGCCCGAGCAGGCCAAGCAAGTTGATCAGCGTGGTGTTGCCGCCTGCATCGGTGATGCCGAGCGTGGAAAGTGCGGACAGCAGAACAGGAGTCAGGATCGACCCGACGCTGTCCAGCAGCACGCCCCCGAGGTTGATCGGGATGGCACCGAGCACACCCTCGAGCAGTGCCGGAGGGATCTTCTCGAGCAGGCTCGGAAGATCCAGGCCCGCCGACTTACCCAGTGCGGGAAGGTTGAGATGCCCAACGAGTGCGCGGAGCAGCATGTCGCCGATCTGCTGCGCGAAGTCGTAGCCTGCGGTGCCGAGACCGCCGGTCAGGTCCGGGATCTGCTTGGGATCCGTGAAAGGGCGGTACGCCGCGGCCAGGTCGATGCCCTGATTCATCACCACCGGCACCGGCTCCGCGGGCGCAGGTGCGGCGGCGACAGTCAACGCGCTCACCGTCGCCGTCGCCACGCCGACGACGGCAATCCTCGTCAGACGATTCCCGGGCTTGCGGTGTTTGCGTGAAATGGTGCACCGTCGCTTGTCAATTGCCGCCTCAGGCAGCCGGTTTGGCGGCAGTCTTCGGTGCTCCGCCGGCGCCGCCGGCTGCGGAGTCCTTCTCGGTGTCGGTCTTGTCGGTCTTCGGCTTGGTGGTCTTCTTCGGTGCCAGGCTCTTCAAGACGCCCGCCACACCGGTGGCGACTTCGTGCGTCGCTCCGCCGACCACGCCGGCGACCGTATGCGTGGCGCCGCCGACGATGTCGCCCACCGGATTCCTCGGCGCCTTCGGCTTCGGTTTCGTCGTAGTCGACTCGTCGTCGGGCTTCGAGTTCTCCGGGGCGGTCACCGCGGTCGATTCCTCTGTCGGCGTTTCTGTTTCGTCTGCGGCATGCTTCGGCGTCGCGCCGGTGTCGTCGGGCACCGGCGTGCCTGCCGGTGCGGCGTGTTTGCCGTTGACCTCGTCGGCGCCGGGGTCAGTCGACAACGTGATCATCTTCTTGGTGTCGGCCGTAGTCACCGCATTCGCCGCGACGGGCGTAATCGCATCGGTGATGAGCCCAGGCAATCCGTTGATGATGTCGCCGAGCCCCCCGAGTGGGCCGAGCACTCCGCTGAGCAGCTTGAGCAGTCCGGTGATCGCGTTGGGTGTGCCGGGTGTCGGGTGGCCGCTGAGGAACTCCTTCTGGAATCCCTTGATCAACGAGGTGATGACGTCGCCCGGCACCTGGCCCCAGTTGACGTCGGGGAACGACATGAACGGGGTCGGCACACCCGCCTCGTCGAGCGTCCTGGTGTACGTGCCGTCCGGGTTCCGCACCACGTCGGTGTAGCCGAGGTTGGTCAGGCTGGTCAGCGCGGGCGCAAGCGCATTGGCCAATCGCTCGAACGGATTGGGGAATGCCCCCAGCGGTGTCAGTTTCACGGCGTCGGCCAACAGGTACAGCGGTTCGAGCATCGGGAGGCTGTTCGAGGGCAGCGTGAGGTACAGGTTGAGTGCCAGTGGCTCGTTGAGGTCGGTCGTCCGCTGGATCGCGGCTTGTATCTGTTCCGCGAGTTGGGGAGACACGTTCGAAAGATCGAAACCCCGGAGTAGATATGTCGGCAGCACGGCTCCGACGACGGAGTTCGCGATGGAGAACGGGTTGGGCCATGCCGCGAAGTCGGACATTATGTCGTATTCGACTGTGCCGTCGACCTTTACGGGCAGCAGGTTTGCGCCTCCCAACGACAGGCCGGTGTTGAGTAGCGGTATTCCTCCGCTGTGCGTCGCTTGGGTTTCCGGGGTGACGGTATCGATGCCGAACAGGCCCGCCAACGGGAAGAACCGGGCGAACAGGCCGCCGTTGGCGCGACCGGGGTTGCGCAGCAACACCATCGGCAGCACCGTCAGACTGCCAAGCAGCGACGGATCGCCGGTGTATGCCGCGCCGCCGGGCTGGTTGCGCAGGTCCGCAACGACCTTGTCATACGCGGCGCCGGCCGCGAAAGCTCCGAGCCCGAAGCCGACGGTGACCGGTATCCGAACGTCGATCGCGTCGATGTCCGGCAGCGTTTCCAGCAAGGGATTCAACAGGGCCTCGAGCGCTGGAATGTTGGTGCGATCCAGCACTTCTTGAAGCAGGCTGACGACCCCGACCTGAAGGTACTTCGAGTTGTTGATGTCGTTGGCGACCGAATTCGGCAGTCCAGGAACCCAGCCGAGGTCCGCCCCCAGCAGCTTGAGCAAGGTGAAAGGCGGTCCAGCGGTGACGATGTTCACCCCGGGCAGGTCAAGGTTCCCGAGGTTGAGAACGTCACCGAGATCCAGCCCGACCAGTTGCGTCAGCAGATCGCCCACGCTGTCGATGCCCAGCACCGAAAGTGCGGTGGCCAGAAGCGGTTCGAGGAGCCCGGCGGTCGCATCGGGCAGTCCCAGTCCGTTGACCAGCGCCTCCGCGAGGTCCCCAGGAAGGATCGGGATGACGTTCAGCACGTCCTGCAGCAGGTTTCCCGGCAACTGATCGAGCGTGCTGCCGAGGAGGCCCTCCAGGATGCTGTTCGGGTCGAGGCCCGCGGCCCTCGCAAGCGCCGCGAAATTGAGGTTGGTCACGATCGCACGCAGCACCGTGTCCGCGACGGTCTGCGAGAAGTTGTAGGCCGCGGTGCCGAGGCCGAACGTCAGATCCGGGATCTGGTTCGGGTCCGTGAACGGACGAAACGCGGCGGCGAGGTCGACGTCGTGTTTGGCGACGAAGGGCGCCGGCGCCGGTTTCGGCGGGGGCGGTGCCGCGCCGACAGTCAGCGCGGTGGCCGTCGCGGTCGCGACGCCGACGACGGCGATCCTCTTGGTGCGGCTTTCGGACGTGCGATGCTTGCCCGGCAACTTCGACCCTGCCCTTCCCGCCCCCGTCTTAGGTTTTTCTAAGGTGACCGTAGCACCGTACATGCCTCGCGGAACTAAATTGCTGCAGAATCTTCACGGCCGTCAGCCGGAACGTCAGTGCAAATTTTTAATGACGGATGAGTCAATATTGCCCAGAGCTAAACTTGCAGGCCAGTCATGGTCTGAACTTACCGTCGGGTCAGACGTCCGCAACCGAGATCGTTAACATTGAAAAAGATTGCTAGCACCGCGTTTCGGTTGCTGGTGAAAGGTTGCTCACCGCTACCCGGCCTGCGCACGGGCGCGATTTCCGTTAACGGGCTCACCTGCGGCAATGGGCCAGAACTCCCACTTCCGGGACAGCGCTCTCAGCGGTGTGAGGCCGCGGGGCTACGCATGCCGTTGTTTGCCCGGGCGCAGCAAGCTGTCCGCAGCGGCCCGCGCCTGCCCGACGTACCCGCCACCGAACAGCACCACGTGCGCCAGCAGTGGGTAGAGCTGATGCAGCCCGACACGGTCTCGCCAACCGTCGCGCAGCGCACGCTCGGACTGATAACCGGCGAGCACCGCGTCGAAATGGGGGCACCCGAACAGGGCCAGCATGGCCAGGTCTGTTTCGCGATGGCCACCGTGCGCGGCCGGGTCGATGAGCACCGCGCCGTCAGGCGTCCACATCACATTGCCGCTCCACAGATCGCCATGAAGCCGGGCGGGCGGATCGTCGTCATCGAAATCGCCTGCCTCACAACGCGCCATCACGGCGTCGACGGCGTCTCGGGCCGGCGCGTCCAGTCGCGACGCCGCGCGTGCAGCAATCGGCGCCAGCCGCTCGGTCGCGTAGAAGCTGCCCCACCGGTCGCCGAAGCGGTACGACATCGGCAACGGCTGCTGCAGCGGGCCGAAGTAGCCGGGACCCCTCCAGCCGTTGGGCGGCGCCCCGAACGCGTCCGCGCCTGCGTCGTGGGTTCTGGCCAGCCGACGGCCGAACTCGTGGGCCGCGGTATCGGTCGGCGGTGCCGTGGCCAACCGTTCCAGTGTCAGGCTGGTCGCGTCGTAGGCGATCACCCGCGCACACGGCACACCGCCGTCGGCCAACGAAAGCCATTGCAGGCCAGCGGCTTCGCATGCGAAGAAATCAGGCGGGGCTGCGCTGCTGCGCTTGACGAACACTACGGCTGGCCGGACACGCGCCGCAGCACCAGGTCCCGCAGCGATGCGGGCAGATTGGTCATCAGCGCGACCTGCAGCCTGGGACCGATGCCGACGATGTAACGGGCGCGCGGCTTACGCGCGGTCAGCGCCGTCGCCACCACAGCGGAAACCTTCTCCGTCGGGACCGCCAGGCGCTGCGACAGCGGGATCATCTTCTTCATTCCCGCGATGTGCCGCGCATAGAACTGACGCTGCTCGGGTGTCAGCGCGGACTCGGCCTCGACAACCATGTCGTCGGCCGCGCGCCACATATCGGTGTCGGTCTGTGCCGGTTCGACGATCGAGACCGCGATGTGCCACGGCTGCAACTCCATTCGCAGCGCGTCGGCCGCCGCCTCCAAGGCGAACTTGCTGGCACAGTAGGCGCCGATCAACGGCATCGACAGCTGGCCGTTGATGCTCGAGATGAAGACCACCCTGCCCCGGGATTCGCGCAGCCGCGGCAATACCGCCCTGGTGACCGCCAACTGTCCGATCACGTTGACGTCCAGTTGTCTTCGCCAATCGTCGGGCGTCACGGTTTCCACAGGGCCGCTCACCACGATTCCCGCGTTGTTGACCACCGCGTCCAGCCGCGGCGGCAGTGCGGGGTCGAGCGCGGCGATGTGGCCGGCGTCGGTGACGTCGAGGATGACCGAGGAGATGCGCTGTGGGTTCATGGCGGTCACCGCGGCGGCGTCCGCGTCGGTACGCACCCCCGCGACGACGTCCCAGCCGCGCCCGGCGAGGTGCTCCGCGATCGACTTACCGATTCCCCGGCCCGCCCCGGTGACGAGTACTGACGGCATGAAGCGAGATTAGCCTCCGGCCTGTCCGCTGTTCGGTGGCCCGAACCGGAACACCCCGGCCGCGACGGCCACCACGACCGCGGAGATCGCGATCACCGGCGCCACGAACCACCGGGTGAGCGTCGCGCCGACCAGCGCACCGGCGCACATCGTCAGCACCACCGAGTAGCGCAGTTTCTCTCGGTGCCCGGCGCCCCCCGCGACCCGGCTGTCGAAGCCGATGCCGACGATGGTCGTCGTCAGCACCGTGGTGGACAACTCCTGGATGCCGAACTGGCGCGCGGTGGCGGCTTGGACCCCGAATGTGACGGCCAACCCGGCGATCAGGATCAGTTTGGTGTTGTCGCGATAGTCGAGCACCCCTGTTCCGCTGAGGATCGACAGCGTCGCAAGCATCACCACCTCGGTTCCGAGCGCGACGGTGAGCCAGCGACGGACGTCGTCGTCGAGGTGTCGTGACAACCGTCCGCCGATCATCGCGCCCGAGACGAAGCTGAGGAAAGCCACCAGCGCGGCGGTCATGTCGACGACGGTGCCCGGCGCGAACCAGAACCCGAGGAAGATGATGTTGCCCGTCATGTTGGCAACGAAAACGTGACCGAGCACCAGCACGCTGATCGCATCGACGATGCCGGTCGCGAACGTCAACAGCAGCAGGCACACAGTCGTCGTCCGGTCGGAGACTGGTGAGACGACGGGCATGCCGGCTGCCGTCGGCTACAGCTGGGGGGTCAGATCAAGCGACGTCACCGTCGACATCCGGGTGATCAACCACTTCGCGTCGTGGCGCTGCAGCGTCAGCCGGTAGGACAGGTAGCGCAGCGATGGGATGTTCTTGGAACCAGGGCTGGTGGCAACCGAATTGGTGTAAACGAGCGCGGTGGCCTCATTGGGGGCAACGCTCTCGACGGCCGTGCCCATGACCTGCGTGGTGTTGGTGACCTGGGCCTGTTTGTTGGTGGCGACGATAGCGTCGATGTACTTGCGGTATTCGGTCGCGAAGTCGCCGCCCAAGTAACCGGCGGCGCGGTCAGGCAACGAGTCCATGTTGTCCGGCGTGTAGGTCCACAGCGTGGTGATCGCGTTGGCCGCCGTCTTGGCGATATCGAGTTTCGTGTGCACCAGCGCCCGGTCGGCCAGATAGGGCTGCAGCATCGCGCCGCCGAACGCCGCAGCGGCGACGAAAACAGCACCTGCCACGGCGGCCCCGATCCACAGCCGCCTGCCCGCGGCTCGGTGCGGCAGCATGATCACGTCCTCGTGCGGCGCTTCTTGGCCAGCGCCCGCCTCAGGTTCGGCGGCCTCGTCCGTGGATGCCGTAACAGCTTGCGGTTCAGGCATTTTCCTGAGCCGATGGAAAAGACGCCGCCGCCGCGGCGCAATGACCGGTTCGGATTGCTGCGCGGTCGCCGGCTCGGGCTGCTCCTCGGCAGTTGGTTCCTCGGCGTCCTCACGGCTTGCGGCCAGCTGCTGGCGCAGCGGCATCCGGTGGCGGCGACGTGCGGCCTTTCCAGTCGGTGTCTTCGCGGGGTCCGATGGCTGATCGAGTGATTCAGCGTCGGTGGTCAGATCACCTGAACCAGCTGGCTGATCTTCCACTGCTGTCCTTCCTTGACGGCCGTTACAACCCAACGGCTTCCACTCTCGACCGTCGACTTGCCATCCGGGGATTTTGTCGAGATCTTGGTGGCCACCAACACGTCGGCGCTGCCGTCGTCGCGCCACCGCTGCAGGCCGGCCTCGAGGACCGCCCCGGTGGTCGGCTCGGCGCGAGCGACCTGAATTAGGATTTCGTTCTGCTTCTCCTTGAACATCTTCGCGAAATCGCCTGTGCCCTGGTTCAAGACACGATCCGCATACGCATTGGCATGGAACGGGTCCAGCGTCGTGTATTCGACCATGAACTCGCGGACGTAACCCAACGCATCTGCCGCTTTGGCTGCCGCACGGTCGTTCTTCACATGCTCGATCAACATCAAAGTGCTCGCACCGATCGCCGCGGCAATCACCAAAGAGGCCAGGACGGCGATGACAGGCAACCCCCAGCGCCGCGGCGGCTTGGGCACCACCCCGAAGAAGTCGCGCTCGTCCGAGTCGAGCTTGCGACGAGGGCTCACTGGCCGACCTGACTCATCTGGGGCTTCTTCAGCACAATGAGATTCGCGACGCGCCACTGGCCGTCGCGCGACTTCTCGAAGTCCACCCGAACCGTTGCGGTGATGAATTTGAAGTCGCTCGCGTTGGCGCCGCGCTGACCTTGCATCGCCATCAGCATCGCCGCCTGGTCGGCGGTCGCTGACAGCACCGCCGTGCTGACCGCGAAATACTGGTTGCTCGTGGCACCTGCCTTCTGCACCGCCTGCTGCTGGGCGATCAGCTGAGGTCGGTAGCCGTCGGTCGCCAGCGACTGAGCGTGCGAGAAGTCCTGCTGCAAGGTGTCGGCGTTATAGCTCAGCAGCTGCTCGACGATGCGTGGCCCTTGATCGGCTACCTGCTGACGCGCCGTGGCTACCGCCCGCGCGGGTCCGTACTCCGTCAGATAACCGAGCCCGACTGCGCCAACACACATCACCGCCGCGGCGATCAGCGCTGCGGCGGTCGGGCGGTGCATGTCCCGCTTCGGTCGCTCGACCTTGTGCACCTCGGTGCGAAGCAACAGGTCGGCGAACGTGCGCCGCCGCCTGTCCCACAGGGGCCACAACCAACCGATCAGCAGCGCAGCGGTGTCGAACAGATGAGCCAGATCTCGACCGAGCAGCCGCGCAGCACCGACGGCCGAACCGTCTCTCTTACGGACGGCGATCCCGAACAACGCACGGCCGAGTGACCATCCGGTGATTGTCGGCATCACCAGCCGATTGATGACCGTCAACGCCACGATCACGGCGATGACGGCGGCATAAATCCACCACAGCACGCTCCGCGGCGGGGCAGTTTGCCAGAGCAACACCATGGTGGCGATGGTCGCCACTCCCGCGACTACGTCGACCAGGAAGGCGCCGGCACGCGCCGCCCACGACGCGGGACTCGCCGCGGGCAGCTCGGCGGGCGCTTGTGGCGCCGCATCGAGGGCTGCGGTCACGAGGCGACCTGCTTGATGTCGGCAATCTTGTATGTGCCGTCGGCCGGCGCCATCTGCACCCGCAGCCGATAGCCCTGCTCCTGGTCTGCGGCTTCTGAGTTGGTCACCTTTGTTCGCAATGCCACCAGGACCTCGATGGAGCCGTCGTCGTTGTGCCGCTCCACCGCTGCGCGTAGATCCGAGACCTTCACCTGGACGTTCGCGGCTTGATAGGCCTCGGCCAGCACACTGCTGTACAGCGGGGCCTGCAAACCGAACGCGCCCGTCGAGCACTCGATGATCTTGGACTGGCTGGCCAGCATGGCGGCGGTATCCGGAGCCTGCGTGGCTGTCACGCAGTCCCTTGCCGCGGCCAGGGCCGCGGCCTCGGTGCGGGCAATGGCCTCGCTGTCGTGGTGCGACCTCAAGGCCAGGTAACCACCCGCACCCGCGCCAGCGGCGAGTAGGACGAGCAGCATGCAGATGCACACCACCGAGCCGACACCAAGGTGTGACGGTCGACGATCGACGCTGCCGTCGTCAGATCCGCCGAGCGAATCCTCGGGTGGGTCGGAGACGTCTCCTGAGTGTTCTTCTGTGGATACTGCTAACGACTCGTCAGGCGTTTCATCAGCATCGGTGGGGTTCAGCTGGCGGGCGCCAGCATCTCCTTCCATCCGTCGTCTCCTGGGTTCTTCGAATTGCTGACGTTGTATTTGACGCCGTCAGGTCCGACCACTTCACCGCTCGACGGGCTGTAGATAGCCGTCGAACCCGGCGGCCCCTGTGCCGGAGTGTACGTACACGGGTTCGGCTGCTGTCCACTGCACTGGACGCTACCCTGTCCCGGCGGCGAAAGCGGATCGCTGATCGGCGCCGACGCCCGCGCCGGTGGGGGTAGTTGATCAGCCGGCAGAGGATTGAGCCCGTTGTTGACCGACGGTGCGGGTATGACCCCGCGACCCGGATTGACTCCCTGGTCGCAGCGGGCTGCGGGCGCAGGACATGACAGGATCTGGTTCGGGTCGCCATACCAGGGGTTGGTGCCCAACGGCACGTACGGCTCGTTGCTGTGGCACTCCCTCGGCGTCGCCGCGCGTTTGCCCGGCACATCCGCACACGGATAGTTACGGGCCCCACGGACGACGTTGCCCTGGAAATCTTTAGGGATCTTGCAGTAGGTGCCCGTGGGCAGTGGCGCCATGCTGGTGTCGGCGGGCGACCGCCACTCCGAGGCGGGCAGGAACCCCGTCAAACACGGCGGAGGCTGGTTGATTCCCAGCGCCAGCGGTAGCTGACCGACGTTGTCGAAAAGAGTCCCGGCCTGCGCGACCGCAGCACCCTGCGGCAGAATCACCAAGGTCTGCTCGAGACCCTTGTGGTAGCGCTTGAGCATGTCGAAGACGACGGACAGGTTGGCCAGCGTCTGCGGCAGGGACTCACGAACATCGCTGAACACGGCCGCCACCTGATCCAAGGTGGGCGCTGCCTGTTGGAGGCCGCTGCGCAGGGCGGCATCCTGCTCAGCTGATTGGGCCGCGATGATGTTGAGGTTGCGGGCCCATTGCTGGATGTTGTCGCCCGAGTCGGCTTGGCTCTGCAGGATTGGCGTCGAGTGCTCGATGACGTCGTTCAACTCGGGCAGGTTGTCTTTGAAACCCTGCGCGATGTTGGTGGTGGAATCGACCAGCCGCTGCAATGCCGGGCCCAAACCGCCGACCGCCTTCGAGGTTTCCGTGAGCAGTGTGTCGATCTTCTCCTTGGGCAGCACGGCCAGCCCGCGGTTCGCGGCGTCCAGCGCCGGACCGACTTCACTCGGCACCGTGTTGTCCCGGATGGAGCCCACGTTCTGGCCGTCGGAAAGGAACCGGCCGGGATTCCCCGTGGAAACGATGTCGAGGTACTGCTCGCCGATCGCCGAGACCGAATGCACGTTGGCCGTCGCGTCCGCGGGGATCTTGAACCGGTTGTCGATGCTCATTTCGGCCCGCGCACCACGCTCCGTGGGATCGACGGCGGTGACTTTGCCGATCTGGGTGCCCCGATACGTCACGTTGGCGGTTGCGTACAGGCCGCCGGACCGTGGCAGGTCGGCGTAGAGCTTGTACTGCCCGATCCCGGCCAGGCTGGGCACCCGCAGGTAGTACCAGCCCAGCACGACGATCGCGATGACCGTGAGGATCGTGAACAGCACCAGCTGGATCTTGACGAAACGGGTCAGCACTGCTCACTCACCCCTTTCGACCAGCGGACCGTTCGGCGCGTCATGCGGGTTCGGGGTGAACCGCACATCCGGGATCATCGTCGCGGGGTCCCGACCCCAGCTCTGCTCGAGTGCGCGCAGCATGCCCGAGATACCGGTACCCGACAAGAACCCGTTGTCCAGTCCCGACAGGGTGAGGTCGACCATCAATGACACGTTGAGGAAGTCGCCGCGGACCACCTTCGGCACATTCTCGATCGAGAACGGTGCAGTGAGCATGAGCTTCAGCGCGCCGATCAGGTACGGCGACGCCCTGCCCAGCTGTTTGAGTGGCCGTTGCAGGTTCTGCAGATTCGTGTGCAGGTTGTCGCTGGACGGAGCCAGAGCGTCGTCGGCGGCCCTGCTGATCCGGCCAAGCGCTTCCACCGCATCCGCGAACAGGTCCCGGGTGTCGGCGAAATGCTTTATCAGCGGCGGGAATTCGGTGAGAACCCGATCAAGGGTCTGATTGCGTTGACCGACGATCGTCAGCAGCCGATTGGTCGAATCGATGGCGCGGGTGATGTCTTGGCGCTGCTGATTGAGCTCGTCGGTGAAGGTGTCCAACTTGTTCAGGAACTCGCGGATCTGATCGGCCCGACCGGTCAGCAGGTTGTTGACTTCGGTCTGGATCGTTTCCAGGTTCTGCACGCCGCCGCCGCGCAGGATGGTCGCGATGCTCGCCAGCACCCGCTCGGTGGTGGGGAAAGCTGAGCTGTTCTTCAGCGGGATGGTGTCGCCGCTCTTGAGCTGGCCCTGCGGGTCCGGCGGCGGATCGAGCTGCACATGCTGACTGCCCAACAGGCTGGTCTGCCCGATCTTGGCCAACACATTTTTCGGCAACTTCACGTCGGGCTGCAGGTCGAGGGTCAATGTCGCGACCCAGTTCCTCAACTCGATCGCCCGCACCCGGCCGACGTACACATCGGCCACACGAACCCGGCTATTGACGTTGAGCGCCAACGTATCCGGCATCTGCACGTAGATCGTCATCTTGTCGCCGCCGGTGCCCGGTCCGCCGGGCAATGGGACGTTGGCGATGCCTTTCCACGATCCACACGAACTCAGCAGCAACGCGACCGCAACCAGTGCGACGCTGCGCCGAGCGATCCTGCTCCATGTACGTGCAGCCATCTATTGACCTGCCTCAGCGGGTAGGGGCGGGCCCACTGGCGGCGGTCCGGCCGGGGCGGCGGGGCCTGGACCGGGCCCCGTAGCGGGCGCGGGAGCGGCCAGCGGCGACCCACCGGGATCGCCTGGAATCACACCCGGTGCCGGTGCAGGCGGTGGTCCCGGCTGCGGATACCACGGCGGCGGCAGCGGGTTGTTCTCGTCATACGAGTTCGGCGGTCCGGGAAGGTTGCCCCCTGGCGGCGCCCCGAAGGCAGGCGGGGCCTGTGGGACGGCGCAGTCGGGGCCACCCATCAATTCCGCAAGGCACTCCGGCGTCAGCATGTTCGTCGTGAACGGTTGCACGTCGACGCCCTGCATGCCGGGAGCGGCGACCCAGCCTGGCTCGTGGTTGCCGTGCGAGAACAAGGTGTCGCGCGAGAAGATGCCGGGCACCGTGGTGTCCTTGTAGCCGCCCGGTGGCTGCAGACGTGGCTCCGAATACGCGACCTGCTTGGGCAGCGTCATCGCCGTGTTGAACTGGTTGATTCCGATCGGCGGGTAGTTGAACTTGATCGCGTCGAGAATAGGTGCCAGGTACTGGGCACACAGTTCGGCCGACTCCTGGTAGCCCAACCGGCTGCCGGCCTGGATGGCGCTGCAGACGAACTGCATCGGGTTCGCGAAGTTGGCGATGGCAGGCAAGCCCATGACACCACCAGTTACCGGCGACACAATGTTCATCAAGTTGGCGCCCAGCGTCGGGAACACGTGCAGGGCGGTTTCCAGACCATTGAGCGGGTCGGGCTGCAGAATCGCGTTTGTCACATCGGCCAGGTTGTTGACGTCGTGGGTGAGCACCTCACCGTTCTTGTTGATGAACTGCCGAGTCGTCGTCAACAACTGGTTCAGGTCTTGCAGCGCGTTGGCCACCTCGCGGTCGGTGTTGGTGAACGCGTTGGTGAATTGCGCGAGATCCTGGTTGAGGGCGACGAACTGCTGATCACTCTTGTACAACGCGTTGACGAACAGGGCCAGACTCTTGATCACGCTGAAGAAGTCACCCCGGCCTTCGTTGAGGGTGTACAGCGCCTCTGAGAGTCCCTTCAAGGTCCTGTTGAGCTGTTCACCTTTGCCGGCGAAGCCGTCCGCGGCAGATTCGATGATGTCGCCGAAGGGACCTCGCGGTTGATCCTTGGTCGGACCCAGTTCGGTCAAGATCCGGTTGATCGAGTCGCGAAGCTGGTCGTACTCGACCGGAACCTGCGTGCGGTCGATCGGGATGACCGCGTTGTCCTCCATGACCGGTCCGCCGGTGTACGGAGGCGACAGCTGGATATTGCGCGAAGCGACGAGGCTGGGGTTCAGTATCGACGCGGTGGCGTTGGCCGGGACCTTGTATTTGTTCTCGTAGGAAAAGGTCACCTTCATCTTGTCGCCCGCCGGCTCGATGTCGTCGATCGAGCCGACCTGGATTCCCATGATGTTGACTTTGTCGCCGGGATACAGCGCCAGGGTCTCCGGGAAGTATGCGACGACGGTGTTGGTGGTCAGCTTCTTGTACAGATTCCAACCGACGATGGCAGCCACCAACGCAAGGATCACGATCAGCGCACCGACGATCAGCGAAGCGCGAGACATCCGTCCCAGCTTGATGTTTCTGATGTTGAAGATTGTGGACATCTAACTCAGCCCCCCTGCGATCCGGGCGGGAGGAACGGCGGATTGCCCGGCAGCGGCGGGGTGTCGGCAGGCCCCACCTGCGGGCCGGGGCCCGGTGGCGGCGGCGGTCCGTTCAGCGCCGGCGGCAGCGGTGCGATGCCAGGGGTGAAGTCCGGGGGCTGCGGTGGCAACGGTCCCACCGGCACGGTGCGCGCGTTCGGCGGCGCAGGCGGCAGCGGAACGGGTGCGCCGGGCATGTCGGGCGGCATCTGACCCGGGATGGCCGCCGCAGGCACGCCTGGCGTGAATCCCGGACCGTTGGGGTTCGGGTCCGAGGTCGCGACGTCGGGCGGCCCGTATTCGGGTCCGCCGAACGGCCCTGTCGTCAGGTGCGAGCATGGCAGCGGGTCATTGGGCCGCGGCAGGCCGTCAGCGACGGGCGGCGTGTACGAGCACGGCGAGCCTTTGAGGACGCCGGGCCCGGGATGTTCCGGCGTGCCTTCGAGCACCGTCGGCGCGGGTGCGGGCGCACCGTTGGGGAACCGCTGGCCGTTCGGGTCGGGGAACCTGAACGCCGGCAGGCCCGCATCACCCCAGAACTTCTCGGGATCGATGCCGCGCTTCTTGAAAGCGGCGTCGACGAACGGTTGCAGAATCTGGTAGGGCAGCAGATTCGCCAAGAAAACCTTGAAGAACGGCCCCGAGGCGACCGCTTCACCAAGGGAGGCAACGAATTTGGCTACTGTGGTCAGCGTCTGCATCAGATCGAATTTGCGATCTCGTAGCACGTCGCTGATGGTGCGCAGCTGCTCGAGCACACGGTTGAGGTTCGGGTTGTCGTCGATGAAACCCTTCACCTGTTCGGAGAACGCCGCGACCCGCTCGAGCAGCATGCTGACGGCGTAGCTGCGTTCGTTGATCGCGGCCAGCAGCGACTGGGCGTTGACGAACAGCTGGTTGATCTGTGCGCTGCGGTTGCCGAGGACGCCCGCGATCTTGTTGGCGTTGGCGAGCAGTTGCTTGACCTGATCGTCGCGTTTGCCGATGGTGTCGGAGAACCGGGCCACCCCTTCCAGTGCAGCCGACAGATGCGGATACGTCTGGTCGATGGTCTCCGACAACACGTTCAGCGATCGCTTCACCGTCTGGGTGTCCCAGCCGGAGGCCGCCTTGGTCACATCGAAGAAGGCGTCGTAGATCTGGTATGGCGTGGTGGTCTGCCCCAGCGGCAGAACACCGTTTGCGCGCAACGGATCTTTGCCGCGCGGTTCGATCTCCATGTTGCGCCGGCCCAGAATGGTGTCGGTGCGGATCGATGCGCGACTTGCGGTGCCGATCTGAGTGCCCTGCAGCGAGTAGCCGATCACCACTTTGTCGCCGTCGATTCGCATCGACCGAACCTCGCCGACGTCGACGCCGGCAATGCGGACCTTGTCACCGGTGCCAATGCCCCCGGTATCCGAGAACTGTGCGTAGTAGGTAGGCGTCGCGAACAGCATCGGAACGCTCGCGAAGCTCTGGCCAACGCCGAGCACCAGAATCAGGATGAGGATGCCCATCAACCCGTTTCGGATGCGGTCCGACCCCTCGAGTGTCCTCATTGCGGCGTGCACCTACCCGACGGCTGACTGGTGAGTTTGACTGTGCGAACCGGACCGCCTGGCTGCAGGCCGTTGAGCTTCAACGAGATATCGCAGGCGTAGAAGTTGAAGAAGTCGCCGTAGATACCACCGGCGCGGCCGATGATGTTGAACGCCGTCGGCAGCCTGACCAAGATGTCGTTGAGTTGGGCCTTCTGGTCCACCAGCGGCTGTTGCACTCCCTCGAGGTAGGTGATGGTGCTCTGCAGCAATGGCCGGTTGTCGGCGAGCAGGTCGGCGATCGTGCCCGCGGCGTCGCTGATGTCGGCGACCGAGCTTGCGATCGGGTCTTTGCGGTTCTTGAGACCGGTGATGAGCTTCTCGAAATTCTGCACAGTTTCGTCAAATTGCTGCTGGTGTTTGACCGTGGTGTCGAGCACGGTGTTCAGGTTGCGGATCACCTCACCGATGGCCTGGTCACGGTCGGCTAGCGCAGACGTGAGCGACGCAGTCTGATCGAGAATGTCGCTGATGGTGCCCCCTTGGCCCTGAAACACCGTGATGATCGACTGGGCGATGTTGTTGACCTTGTCGGGGTCCAGTGCCCGGAAAACCGGACGGAACCCGCCGATCAGTGCGTCCAGATCGAGCGCGGGTTGGGTTCGCTCGATCGGGATGGTGCCGCCAGCCGCGAGGCGCTTGTTGCTGTCGCCGCGCTTGAGCTCCATGTATCGGTCGCCGATCAGGTTCAGGTACCGGATGGAAGCGGTGGTGCCGTCGAACAGCGGGAGCGAGCGGTCGACGCTGAAGTGAACCTTTGCCTGCGCACCACCATCCAGTAGTTCGATCTTGGAAACTTTGCCCACCTCGACACCGGATGCCCTGACGAACTGCCCGGCGCGAAGGCCGCTGACGTTGGAGAAGACCGCCGTGTATCCGGTGGTGCGGTCGAACCGCATCTGGCCGAACACCACGATGATCATGGCGGTGAAAAGCAGCAGCACCAGCGAGAAGATGCCGAGCTTGACAGCAGTTCCAGTGATTTTCATGGGTTGATCGTGTTCTCCCCGAACTGGCGGCCCCAGACGTATTCGATCCCGGGAGCGATGATCGGGATCGGTGCCGGAAGCAGAGGAATGATGCACGGCGGCAGCCCGGCGCAACCGAACGGCGATGCCAGTTCCAAGTGGTTGTACGGCGCAATGGAGGCACCGGTGTCCATGACCAGGTACGGGGCGGGCCACAGATCGCGGGTGACTGGTTGCCAGCAGCCCGGCCTACCCTCTGGACCTCCTCTGGCGTTCACGCGCGGCAGGTTGTCCGGGTAGACGTAGGGGTTGCCAGGCCCGATGAGTTCGCTGGTCGTCCGGAGCGAATACCCGTTGCCGCCCAACGATGCCGCGACCTTGGGCTCCACGTCGTGGAAGTTGCGGATCGTACAGAACAGCGCGGGGCTGTACGTGTCGAGCAGCTGCGACGTGGGCACCAGGTCGGCAGTGCCGCGGACCAGATAGGGCGCGCTGCGTTCGAAGATGTCGCCGCCGGTGTTGCCGAAGCCGACAGCGGCCATCAGCGCCTGGTCGATGTTGCCCTGCTGCTCGTTGAGCGTGCGCGCGGTGGTGACGGCGTTCTCCAGGCCGTCGAACAGGTCGGGCGCCGCGTTGGCGTAGACGTCTCCCAAGTCGGCCAGCAGTTGGTTGTCGCGGCGGATCTGGGGCATCAGCGGATTGACGTCGTCGAGGATTTCGTTGCCGTGAATGATTGACTGGCCGAACCGATCACCCAGCCCGTCGAGCGCTTCGGCGGTGGCGCTCAATGTCTGGTTCAGCTTGATCGGGTCGACCTGCTGGGCCACCTCGACGACCGTCTCGAACAAGGTGTTGAACTCGGTGGTCACCGACGTCGCATCGATCACATCTGACGGCGAGATACGTTGCCGCGTTGGGTCTTTCGGTGACGTGAAGGATATGTACTTGTTGCCGAACACCGTGGTGGCGGTGATGTCGGCATTGACGTTTTTCGGAATCAAGTCGAGATACTTGCGATCCACCTTCAGCGTGATCTTCGCCCGAGGCACACCGCCGACGCTGACCTGGTCGACCTGCCCGACCCTGCCGATCTCGACGCCGTTGTACGTCACCTTCGCGCCGGGATCCATCGAAAGGCCGCTGCGCGCAGCCATCATCGTCAGATTTTCGCGATCGAGGAACGTACCGCGGAACTGAAGGAAGACCAGCACCGTAACGACGACGACCAATATCGCCAAGATCGCGCCCGCCAACTTGAACGGGGGCGTGCGGGACTTGTTCACGGGGGCCGTCATTGGGCTACACCGTCAAGTTGAAGTTGGGGTCGACGCCGTAGAGCGCCAACGCGACGAACAGAACCACCAAAGCCACCGCCACCAAAGACGCCCGCATGGCCCTCCCGACCGCCTCGCCGACGCCCACGGGACCACCGCTGGCGTAGTAGCCGTAATAGCAATGGTTGAGCATGACGATCACCGAGATGATGATCGCGTCCATGAATGACCAGAACACGTCCTCGGGCCGCAGGAACGTCTGGAAGTAATGCTGGTACGTACCGGTCGACTGACCGTAGAACAAGGTCGTGGTGATCTGGCCTGACAAAAACGACAGAATCATCGCCATCGCGTAGAGCGGGATGATCACCACGAAGCCGGCCATGATCCGGGTGGAGACCAAGTAGGAGATCGACTTGATGCCCATCACCTCGAGCGCATCGATCTCCTCGCTGATCCGCATGGCGCCCAGTTCGGCCGTTGCGCCGGCGCCGACGACCGCAGCCAGCGCGACGCCCGACACCAGCGGCGCGGCGGATCTCACGTTGATCATCGCGGCGAAGAATCCGGTGAAAGCCTCGACACCGATATTGCCAAGTGACGCGAAGCCCTGGATCGCCACTAGCGACGAACCGGACAAGCTGACGAAGCCGACGATCGCCGCTGTACCGCCGATGACGGCCATTGCGCCGGTGCCCATGCCGATCTCGGCGATCAGCCGCAGTGTCTCCTTGCGGTAGTAACGCAGGGCGTGGCCGGTCGCGCCCATCGCGGTGACGATGAACCAGGCGACGTGCCCGATGCTGTCGAGCGCCCGCCCCGGACTACCGACAACTCTGTCGGCCGTTGCGGCGCTTCTGGGAAATCGGGAGCGCAGGACTTGGGCGGTGGACATGTCAGCGCCCCGTCCCGAATCGGACACCGATCGTGGTCAGCACCACGTTGACCGCGAACAGCGCGATGACGCACAACACCAGCGTTTCGTTGACCGCGGTGCCGACGCCCTTCGCACCGCCCGAAACGGTGAGTCCGCGATAACAGCCGACGAGACCGGCGATCAACCCGAAGACCGTGGCCTTCACCACTGAGATCAACACTTCGGGAAGGCCGGTGATCAGGGTCAGCGTCGACACGTAGGCGCCCGCCGAAACGTTCTGCAGGTACACGCCGAAGACGAAACCACCGACGAGACCGATGGTGATGACCGCGCCATTGAGCAGTAGCGCAACGAAAGTGGAGGCCACCACCCGGGGCACCACCAAGCGGTGGATCGGGTCGATGCCAAGTACCTCGAGTGCGTCGATTTCCTCACGGATGGTCCGGGCACCGAGGTCGGCGCAGATGGCCGTCGATCCGGCGCCCGCCACCACCAGCACGGTCACCAGCGGACCCAACTGGGTGACCGCGCCGATGGCCGCACCCGCACCGGAGACGTCGGCGGCGCCGAACTCGGCGAGCAGGATGTTCAACAGGAAGATCAGGAGGACCGTCAGTGGCGCCGAGACGGCGAGGGTCGGCAGGAACGACACGCGGAACAGGAACCAGGACTGAATGATGAACTCGCGCCACTGGAACGGCGGCTTGAACAACGCCTTGCCGGTGAGAACACACATCCTGACGAAGCCGCCGACGGCTGTCAGCGCGGGCCGGGTTTGATCGCGGACGTAATCGACGACGCCCGTCGACCCCGTCACCGGCGAGCTCCCACGGCGAAAGCGCGACTGTCGCGGCGCAGCGGCAGGACCTGTCGCACGCCTCCTCCTTGCCCCAACCCGGTGTCTGTGACAACCGCCTCCCTACTCGCGGGTAGTAAGACGGACCACAGGACTGTACCCGATGCTGTACCCACAGTGCACCGCATCGGCAGGATTGTGCGCGTAACCGTTAGCAAACCAACCCCGCTCCGTTAAATCTCTTGTGCCGCAGCAGAAACCGTTGGCGGAGTGGAACTTTCGCCGGCGTCAATCGGATTCGAGGCGCCGAAGCGTGCCCGCAGTTCCGTTTTCAGGACTTTGCCAGCCGGGTTGCGTGGCAACGCGTCGACGATTTCGAGGGCCTTTGGATGCTTGTAGCGCGCCAGCCGTTCGTCGAGGAATCCGTCGAGATCAGCGAGGTCGAGATCGGTGTTGACCGCCGCCACCGCCACGGGCACCTCACCCCACTTCTCATCGGGGCGTCCGATCACCGCCACCTCGACGATGCCAGGGTGGGCTGCCAGGGCATTCTCGACCTCGGCGCAGTAGATGTTCTCCCCGCCGGAGATGATCATGTCCTTCTTGCGGTCGACGACCCAGACGTAGCCCTCCTCGTCCTGGCGGACCAGGTCGCCGGAATGGAACCAACCACCCGCGAACGCCTCCGCGGTGGCGTTCGGGTTGTTCCAGTACCCGGCCATCAACGTCGGCGCGCGATAGACGATCTCACCGACCTGGCCGACTTCGACGTCGTTCATGTTCTCGTCGACGACACGCGCGGCGACGGTGGGGATCACCTTGCCGACCGAGCCGAGTTTGCGAATTGCGTCCTGCGCCAACAACATACACGTCACCGGCGACATCTCGGTCTGTCCGAACGCCGCATAGATTTGGGTGCCGGGGAAGGTCTCTGCCATCTCGCGCAGAAGTGTGTCAGACGCCGGCGCGGCCCCCCACGACAGCACCCGCAACGCCAACTTGCGGGGGTTGGCGCGCTGTTCGGCGACCACCGCCTGCCATTGCGCGGGCACCAGGAACATCGTGGTGACCTGTTCGGCCTGCAGCACGTCGAGCAGTTGAGCCGGGTCGAACGCGCCCAGCGGATAGATGACGGTCGGCAACCCGAGCTGCAGCGGGGTGATCGTGTTCCCGATCCCTGCGATGTGGAACAGCGGAACCCCGATGAAACCGACGTCGTTGTTGACGTCGGCGGCGATGGTGAACAGGTTGGTCATCGCCTGACCCGAGATGTTCGTGTGGGTCAACACCGCGCCTTTGGGGCGTCCGGTGGTGCCCGAGGTGTACATGATCAGCGCGGGCGAGTCGTTCGGGATGTCAACCGGTTCGGGGGCCTCGCCCGGCTCGGTGATCAGGTCGTCGTACCCGAGGATCTGATCATCGGTGCCCGCCCCCGCGACAATCACCGTCTGCAGCGTCGGATCGAGGCCGCGCACCGCAGTGGCGACATTGGCCAGCACGGCCTCGGTGATCACCACCTTGGCCTCGCAGTCGCCGACCAGAAACGCGATTTCCGGTGGGGTCATCCGGAAGTTGACCGGGACGGCGATGGCGCCGAGCTTGTTGGTCGCGAGGAACGACTCCACGAACTCGGTGCGATTGAGCATCAGGATCAGCACCCGATCTCCGAAGCCGACGCCGCGTCGGCTCAGCGCGCCCGCCAATGCGGTGACCCGCCGATCGAGCTCACCCCATGTCGTCGTACGCCCCAAAAACCGCAGCGCGGTGGCCTCCGGCTGCATGAGCGCATGACGTGCCAGCTGATTGGTCCAGTTCTGCCTGCGCGCCAGATACGGCTGCTCGGTGAGCGACGGTTCGGTCAACGGGATGGTGCTCCATCGGTTGGGTTGCGCGAGGTTGATATTTGATCAAACATGGTGTTGCCCCGGTCACACTATGACCTCGGCGGCTCGGGGACAACCCCACGCCAGACAGACCGGAGACAGCCATGAACGCACCGGCCAGAACCCGCTCCCAGCGGCGCCGGGCGGTTCGGCGCGAGCAACTCTCCGACGAGGTCGCGGCCCGTTTGCGCACCGACATCATGACCGGCACGCTGCGGCCGGGAACGTACATCCGGCTCGATGAGACCGCCGCCGCGCTGGGGGTGAGCATCACCCCGGTGCGTGAGGCGCTGCGCACTCTGCGCGGCGAGGGCATGGTCCAGCTCGAACCCCATCGCGGACACGTGGTGGTACCGCTGTCCCGCGCAGACATCCAGGACGTGTTCTGGCTGCAGGCCACCATCGCCAAGGAGTTGGCAGCGACGGCGGTCAATCGGATCGCCGACGAGGAGATCGACGAACTCGAACGCCTCAACGAGGCCTTGGCCGCGGCCGTCGAACACAGCGATCCAGAAGAGGTCGTCGCCGCTGAGTTCGCGTTCCACCGGGCGTTCAACCGCGCGACGGGCCGGATCAAGTTGGCCTGGTTCCTGCTGCATGTGGCGCGGTACCTGCCGGGGCAGATCTATGCCAGCGACGCGGCGTGGGGTGCGGCCGCGGTATCGGGCCACCGAGAGCTGCTCGCGGCATTGCGGCGCCGCGACGTGGACACGGTGGTCCGACTGACCGGCGGGGAGTTCGACGACGCCGCACGACGGTTGGTAGCCCGGCTCGACGAGATCGGGTTGTGGAGCTAACCGCCGACGAGGTGTTATGTCAACTAGGCGCCCGCCGACAGCTGCTCTGCCCGCTTCTTCAAGTTTTCTGCCAGATAGTCGAGGGTCTCGCCGATCGCCTTCTTCACCATCGGCTTGGGAATCGGCAGCGTCGTCTCGACGTCGAGGTCGACGGTCAACAGTGCCGTCGCGCCCATCGGCACCACCGAGAACCGCTGCTCCTGCTTGGTGAAGAACTCGCCCTGCTGCAGCACGGTGTAGATCTGGTTTTCGGCGGGGTAGTACACCGCGGTGATGAACGTGCCCGACTGGCCCTGCACGACGACGTCGAGGCGCAGCTGGCTGGGTCGGCCGTCGTCGTACCGGGCCAACACCCAGCAGCCCTTGATCTCCTCGTTCCACAGTGGATACGCCTCGAAGTCGGCGACGATCGCCATGATCGATTCGGCAGGCGCTGCAACCTCAACTGTCTTGCTTACGAGCGGCATCCGGCGAGCATATCGACTCCAGCAGCGACCTGATCGAGCCCGGGATCGGCACCGGCCGCCTGCTTTCCCGGTCGACGTACACGTGCACCCAATGCCCCACCGCGGCCAGCGGTCGATCATGCTCGAAGAGCGCAAGTCGGTAGGTGACGCTGGAGTTGCCCAGCCGGGCGACGGCCAACCCGACGATCAGCGGATCGGGGAACTTCAGTTCCGAGAAATACCTGCAGCCCGACTCTGCGACCACGCCGAGCCACGGCACGGTCAGCGGGTTGATCCCACACGTGGTGTTGAGCCAGCCGTTGATCGCGGTGTCGAACAGTTCGTAATAGACCGCGTTGTTCAAGTGGCCGAACATGTCGTTGTCGGTCCACCGGGTCAGCACCGGCCAGTGCACGGGAAAATCCTCGGCGCTCAGCGATTGCTCGCTTGTCATGGCAGCAGTGTGGCAGCAGCTGGATTGCCGGCTCCGCCGGCGTCCAGGCAGGCTGGTGCTCATGAGGATCCGCGGTGCCGTGCTCGAAGAGATTGGTAGGCCTCGACCGTTCACCGGGTCGCGGCCGCTATCGGTCGCTGAACTGGACCTCGCGGCGCCGGGTGACACCGAACTGCTGGTCCGCATCGAAGCCGCCGGCCTCTGCCACTCCGACCTGTCGGTCGTCGACGGCAACCGGGTGCGGCCGGTGCCGATGCTGCTCGGACACGAAGCGGCGGGCATCGTCGAGCAGGCCGGGTCCGCCGTCACCGACATCGCCGTCGGGCAGCGCGTGGTGATGACGTTCCTGCCGCGGTGTGGCCAGTGCTCGGCCTGCGCCACCAACGGGCTGACCCCGTGCGAACCGGGCAGCGCCGCCAACGCCGCGGGCACGCTGATGGGGGGTGCCCGACGGCTCTCGCGTGACGGCGAGCCCATTCACCATCATCTCGGGGTGTCCGGCTTCGCGACGCACGCCGTCGTGGACCGGCGGTCGGTGGTCGCGGTGCCCGACGACGTGCCGCCGTCTGTCGCGTCGCTGCTCGGCTGCGCGGTCCTGACCGGCGGCGGCGCCGTCATCAACGCGGCACGGCCGCGCCCCGGCCAGGCCGTGATCGTCGTCGGACTCGGCGGCGTCGGCATGGCGGCGGTGATCACCGCACTCGCCCACGACGACGTCTCGGTGATCGGCGTCGACCAACTAACCGACAAGCTGGAGCTGGCCAGGGCCATGGGCGCGCACGAGGCCTACTCCCCCGACGAGGCGCGGGACCGCGGCATCAAGGCTGCCGCCGTCATCGAGGCCGCGGGTCATCCACTCGCGCTGCAGACCGCGATCGACCTCACCGCGCCCGGCGGCCGGACCGTCACAGTCGGTCTGCCGCCGCCGGACGCACGAATCACCGTGTCGCCGTTGGGTTTCGTCGCCGAGGGCCGATCGTTGATCGGCAGCTACCTCGGTTCGGCGGTGCCGTCGCACGACATCCCGCATTTCGTCGGGCTGTGGCGGGCGGGCCGGCTGCCAGTCGAGAAGCTCGTCTCGGCCACCATCACGCTCGACGAGATCAACGCGGGCATGGACCAGCTCGCCGACGGGCACGCGGTGCGCCAGCTGATCAGTTTTGACTAGTCACCGCGCCCGACGTCGCGATCCCGTTGCGGCGGAAGGACGACACGATCAGGGCCCGTAGCTGGCGGCCCACCTCGAACTGCTTACCTGGCAGTGTGCGCGCCACCATCCGCAGGTTCACCGTGTCGACCTCGATGCTCTCCACCCCCATCAACGACGGCTCGTCGAGCAGCAGATCCGGCAGCCCGTGTCTCTGCATGGCGGCTTTCGCGACGTCACCGAGGATGTCGTTGACCTTGTTCAGGTCTGCCGATGTCGACACCGGAACGTCGACCACCGCGCGGGCCCAGTCCTTCGACATGTTCAGTGACTTCACGATCTGACCGTTCGGCACGGTATACATCTCGCCGTCGCTGGTGCGCAGTTTGGTCACGCGCAGCGTCACGTCCTCCACGGTGCCGACCGCGGTGCCGCCTCCCGTGACGCTGAGCTCGACGAGGTCGCCGAAACCGTACTGCTTCTCGGTGATCAGGAAGAAGCCGCTGAGCAGATCCTGCACAATGCGCTGGGCCCCGAAACCGAGTGCGGCACCCAGCACCGCCGCGGGCGCGACGAGGGAACCCAGCGGCAGGCCAAGCTGATTGGCGATATCGACTGCGACCACCACGTACAGCAGAGCGATCGCCACCGACGAGATCACCGACGCGACGGCCTGACCGTGTTTGACGGTTTCCGACCGCACCGTCGCGTCGCGTTCATCGCCCTTGGTCAGTCGTGTGCTGATTCGCCCGGCGATCCATCGAATGACGCGCGTGACGATGATCGCGAACAGCACGACCAGAACAATGTGCAGGCCCTTGGTCAGGAGCCAATGGCTGATGTCTTGAAGTGTCGTAGGCATACGGCCGGACGGCTTCCCGCTCGCCGGGGGGCTTCAAACACGGTGACGTCGTGCAGCTCAAGGGCATCAGAACCAGGCGTCGCGCATCTCCAGCGTGGTCCGGTCCAGGCTTTCCAACAGATCCAGCTGCGACGCGGTCTTGGGCAGCTCGTAGCGGAAGAAGTACCGTGCGGCCTGCCGCTTGCCCTCGTAGAAGTCGCCGGTGCGACCGTTGGCGGCAAGCAGCTGCTCCAGCCACATCCACGCGACCACGATGTGTCCGAACGCCTCGAGGTAGACCACACTGTTCGCCAGCGCGGCGTCGAGCTCGCCCGAGCCGAACATGCCTGTGGTGACGCCGATCAGCCGTTGCCATGACGCATCGAGCTGTGCGCCCAGCTCGGCGGCCTCGCCGCCCGCGGCCGCTGCCGCGACGATCGTGGCCGCGACGGCGTCGCCGAGTGCGGCCAAGCTGGCGCCGTCGCGCTGGGTTACCTTGCGGCCCAACAAGTCCAAGCTCTGAATGCCGTGTGTGCCCTCGTGGATGGGGTTGAGTCGGTTGTCGCGGTAGTGCTGTTCGACGTCGTATTCGCGGGTGTAGCCGTATCCGCCGTGCACCTGGATGGCGAGGCTGTTGGCCTCGAGGCACCATTGCGACGGCCAACTCTTGCCGACCGGCGTGAGGATGTCGAGCAGCAGGCCGAGCGCGTCACGCTCATCGTCGGACGCGGCGCTGTGCGCCAGGTCGACGAGTTTGGCGCAGTACAGCAGCAGCGCCATCCCGCCCTCGACATAAGCCTTCTGCGCCAACAGCATTCGCTTGACGTCGGGGTGTTCGATGATGGGCACCTGCGGCGTTGACGGGTCCTTGGCCAGCACCGGGCGGCCCTGCGGCCGTTCCCGCGCGTACTGCAGCGACTTGAGATAGCCGGTGTAGCCCAGCGACACCGCGCCCATCCCCACGCCGAGCCGGGCCTCGTTCATCATCGTGAACATGTAGGCCAGCCCGCGGTGTGGCTCGCCAACCAGATAACCGACGGCGCCCTCGAAACTCAGCACGGTGTTGGTGATGCCGCGTTGACCCATCTTGTGGTTGAGCCCGGCAAGGACGACGCCGTTGCGCTCGCCGATCGAGCCGTCCGCGTTGACCAGATACTTCGGCACGATGAACAACGAGATGCCCTTGGTTCCCGGCGGCCCGCCGGGGATCTTCGCGAGCACCAGGTTGACGATGTTCTCGGTCAGCTCGTGTTCGGCCCCGGAGATCCACATCTTCGATCCGAACAGTCGGTACGTGCCGTCGTCTTGCGGTTCGGCGCGGGTGAGGATGTCGGCCAGCGACGATCCGGCCTGGGTTTCCGACAGCGCCATCGTCCCTGAGAACCGGCCGGCCAGCATCGGTTTGAGGAACGCCTCGATCTGCTCGTCCGTGCCGAACGTGGCCAGCAGGTTGGCATTCGCCATGGTGAGCATGAGGTAGCCCGTCGTGCTGACGTTGGCTGCCGAGAACCACGCGAAGCCGGCCTCCGCGACGGTCGCGGGCAGTTGCGCGCCGCCGAGGCTGGCGTCCATCGACATGCCCAACAGGTCCGCGCCCGCGAACGCGTCCCAGGCTTGTTTGACCTCGTCGATGACGGTCACGGTCTTGCCGTCGAAATGCGGTTCGTTCGCGTCGCTCTTCTTGTTGTGCGGGGCGAAGTAGCGAGTGGCCAACTGCTCGCAGAGGTCGAGGACGCCGTCGAACGTCTCGCGGGAGTGCTCGGCGAACCGCTCACGCTTCGTCAGTTCGTCGATGCGCAGCCATTCATAGAGCAGGAAGTCGAGATCGCGACGGGACAGCAGGGTGGATTTCACGCCTCCATCTTGCGCTCTACGTCGAGCGCGCCGTGCTCTCTGCGTCAATACCCAGCGGGGAGTCGACCCGGGTGGTCTCGTCGCGGATCAAACCGCGCAGCAGTGCGGTGCTGAACTCCTCGGCGATCTCCTGTGCGGTTCGCCTGCCCTGGGGCCGCAGCCACCGGTAGGAGCCCAGCGTCATCCCGATATACCCCAGCGCCAACACATGCGAATCGCACTCGTAGAACTCGCCGCTGGCGATGCCGCGGTCGATCACGTCGCGCACGTGCTCGTAGACCTGGGTCTCCTTCTCCCGGATGTAGGCCACCTGTTCCTCGGTGAACCACTCGCTGATGTAAGGGCCTTCCTGGAAGTACACCGCCGCGCGCTCGATATTGCTCGCGATGCCGACGAGCAGGCGTCGGGTGAAGTGGTAGATGGTTTCGCGTGCGGAGGCGGTCGGATCGTCGTGCAGTGCGTCGACGGTGAAGTCCGCGGCACCTTTGTAGATGTCGTAGAGGATCAGCGACTTGCTGGCGTAGTAGTGGTACACCGTCGCCTTGTTCAGCCCCACCGCGTCGGCCACATCGTCCATCCGCGTGCCGTGATACCCCCGCGCGGCGAACAGCTTGGTCGCGACGGTCAACAGCTCCTCGCGACGGGTCATCCCGTTGGCGGTGGCGGGTACATCGGAGGGGGACATGGCGACTCACTATATGCAGGTTCGGACGTCGTCCGGGACGTCAATCAACTGGTTGGCCAGTTTAGGTCTTCGCACTGTCGCGGTCGTGCCCGCGGGGCTAGACTTCAGCGAGAACCAGCCGCTACGCGAGAGGTGATGACGTGGATCCGAATCCGGACTATGACGCGAGCGACGAGGTCGAGTACGGCGCGAACTGGTTCGCCTGGATTCTGCGCGGCGTGTACCCGCCACCTGCCTACCCGCCGGTCTAAACCCTAAGCAGCGGCAGCCTTCACCGCGCGCCCCACTTCGGCGCGCAAATCGGTGTATTCGGCCGAGCGACGCAATTCGTCGGGGTCGACGCCTGTCCGCGGCAGCTCGACCGGAAGGTCCAATGCCACCTGTCCCGGTCTTCTGGTCAGCACCACGATCCGCGAACCGAGGAACGCGGCCTCATCGGCGCTGTGGGTGACGAACACCGTCGTACGGCCCGACTCCGCGCTGACTTGGCGCACGTCCTCCTGCAGTCGCTCGCGGGTGAGTGCGTCGAGCGCAGCGAACGGCTCGTCGAGCAGGAACAGCGGGGTCTCGGCGGCCAGCGCTCGCGCGATCGCGACACGCTGCTGCTGCCCGCCGCTGATCTCCCAGATCCTGCGGTCCGCCGTGCCCTCCAGCCCCACCCTGGCAAGGAGATGATCGCGGCGTTCGGCGCGCCGCTCCCGCGGCACGTTCGCGTATTTGAGCGCCAGGTCGACGTTTCCGCCGACCGTGCGCCATGGGAACAGCCGCGGCTGCTGGAACACCACGCCCGCCGTCACACCGGGTGTCGGCTTCGCACCCGATACCGCCACCGTGCCCTCGGTTGGTGATTCGAAGCCGGCGAGCAGTCGCAGCAGCGTGCTCTTGCCGCAACCGGACGCGCCGACCAGAACCAGAAACGATCCCGGTTCGACGGTCAGGTCGACGGGTCCCAGCGCGATGACTTCACCGCGGCCACGGCCGTAACGGTGTTTGACCGAGTCAATGCGAATCGCACCGTCACTGCGTGATGGCACTGGGCAGCCCCTTGGTGTAGACCGCGTCCTGGAACGTCTGCAACGGCGCCGCCGCGGGAATCTGCTTCTGGTCGGCCAGGAACTGCGACGCGCTCTGCAGGTTGACCGCGATGTTGCCCGGCTTGTTCTCCGCGCCAAGCCATTCCGGCGATGCGACCTGCTCCGGCGTCAGGTAGACGCCCTGCTTGAGCTGGCCGGCCACATCGTCGGGACTCAGCCCGATCTCAGCGGCGATGGCCTTGGCGGCGGAGGCGGGGTCGTCGTGAATCAGCTTGAGCGCCCGGGCTTCCTGCTGCCGCCAGGTGTCGACGACGTCAGGGTGTGCGTTCGCGAAGTCGTCGGACACCGCACCGAGGTCCAGAGTCGGCTTGCCGTCCTTGGCGAGCTGTCGGCTGGTGATCAGGTCCTTGCCGGTCTTGCGCAGCTGATCGAGGGTGGGCAGCCACGAGTAGGCGGCGTCGATGTCACCGCGGCCCCATGCCGCGAGGATCGCCTGCGGCTGCAGGTCGACCAACTGAACATCGTTGGCGGACAACCCGTTCTGGTTCAATGCGGCCAGCAGGCTGTAGTGCGCGGTCGACGCGAAGGGGGTGCCGATGCGCTTGCCCTTGAGGTCGGCGATCGTGCTTACTCCGCCGCCGTTGCGCGCCACCAGCGCCTCGTTGTCGCCAGCGACGTCGAGCACGAAGGCGACCTTGTACGGGATGTTCAACGGCGCCGAAAGCCCACGCGCGACGGGGCTCGACCCGAGCGCGCCGAAGTCGAGTTCCTTGGCGATGAAAGCGGTGTTGACGTCGGCGCCGGAGTCGAACTTCGTCCACTTGATGTGGTAGTCGGGCAGCGCCTGTTCGAGCCACTTGTTGTTCTTCACGATCAGGTCGCCGGACGGAAAGCTCTGGTAGCCAATGCGAATGGTCGGCTTGTCGGCTTGATCCGCTGAATGGTCGACTGAGCAGCCTGCCATCGCCAACGCAGCGGCGAGCATCGCAACTACGGCGCGTCTGAATGTCGCCGCCGTAGCGGCTCCGGCGTGTCTGAATCTCATATCTTTCCTCTCCACGGGACAGCCCGCCGTTCCACGGCGCGAAGCAGACCGTCGATGACAAGGCCGGAGATCCCGATGGCGAAGATGCCGACCAGCACGACGGGGGTGTTGTTGTAGTTACTTGCGTCTTTGACCAGACCGCCGATGCCGGGCAGCCCGTTGAACAGTTCGGCGGCGACCACCGACGAATACGCCATGCCGACGGCAAGCCGGATGCCGGTGAAGGTCTCCGGCAGTGCGGCCGGGACGACGACGTCGCGGATCACGTCGCGGCGGGACGCCCCCAATGCGCGGGCCGCCTCCTGCAGCCCGACGGGCGCGGCGACGACGGCCGCGGTGGTGGCGACGGCGGCAGGCGGCAGTGCGGCCAGCGCGAGCAGGGTGATCTTCGGGGCCTCGTCGATGCCGAGCCAGATCACCAACAGGAAGAAATAGGCCAGCGGCGGCAGCGCCCGCAGGAACGTCAACCACGGTTCCAGCACGCTGCGCACCCAGCCGACCGAACCCATCACCAGACCGAGCAGCACGCCGAGTACGACACCGATCACCACGCCCGCGAACACTCTGCGCAGCGTCATGTAGAGGTGCTCCCATAACAGGTAGCCGGCGTAACCGCGGACCCCGTCGTGGCTGGTGGACACATCGAGAAAGGCCCGCCACACCGCACTCGGGTAGGGCACGAATGTCTGGTTCCAGATGCCGCTGGCAGCGACGAGTTGCCAGACGACGAAGAAGACCGCCACCGACAGCAGCGGCAGCACGGCGCGCGTTAGCCCCCCGCGCCATGTGCCCGATGGCACGACGGGCGCCGCCGAGTCGACGTGCGACTCGTCGGGAGCGATGTCAACGAATACCGACACCCGGACACAATTGCGGCTCGCCGCGTTGCTGGGAATGGCTGCGCTCAGCACGAGTTTTAATGACCCAGGCGCCGAGCGCCCACAGGACACATGGCCGAATCTGTCAACTCTTAGACTGACGTATTCCACTCGTCCCATGACGAGCTGTGTCGAGGGGGCATCGTTCCCCCCGACCGGACCGTGACAGAATTAGATCGGATCGAAATCGATGATCATCGGGATCCCGAGAGAGTCGCTGCCTGGCGAAACGCGGGTGGCGGCGACGCCGCAGACGGTCGGCCAACTGATCAAGCTGGGCTATGAGGTAGTGGTCGAGTCCGGCGCGGGCGCCGCCTCCAGCTTCTCTGATGCAGCGTTCACCGAGGCCGGCGCAGAGATCGGCGATGCCTGGACGGCCGACGTGGTGCTCAAGGTGAACGCGCCGGACGACAAGGAGATCGCCGCCCTGCGTGACGGCGCCACCTTGATCAGCCTGATTTCCCCCGCGCTCAAGCCTGAGCTCGTCGAGCAGTTGGCCACGCGGCCGATCTCGGTGCTCGCCATGGACGCTGTCCCGCGCATCTCGCGGGCCCAGTCGATGGATGTGCTGTCGTCGATGGCGAACATCGCCGGCTACCGCGCCGTCGTCGAGGCCGCTCATGTGTTCGGCCGGTTCTTCACCGGGCAGGTCACCGCGGCGGGCAAGGTGCCGCCTGCCAAGGTGCTCGTGGTCGGCGCGGGCGTCGCCGGCCTCGCCGCCATCGGCGCGGCGGGCAGCCTCGGCGCGATCGTGCGTGCCACCGATCCTCGCCCTGAGGTCGCGGATCAGGTGAAGTCCCTTGGCGGCGAATATCTTTCGATCGAGTCGCCGGAGGCCGAGGTGTCGGCGACCGGTTACGCCAAGGAAATGGGCGACGACTACAAGGCCCGTGAGGCGCAGTTGTATGCCCAGCAGGCTGGTGACGTCGACATCATCATCACCACCGCGCTGATCCCAGGACGACCGGCGCCGCGCATCATCACCGCCGACATGGTGGCCTCGATGAAGCCCGGCAGCGTCATCGTCGACATGGCCGCGGCCAACGGCGGCAACGTCGAAGGCACCGTCAAGGATCAGGCGGTCGTCACCGACAACGGCGTGACGATCATCGGCTACACCGATCTGGCGGGTCGGCTGCCCGCAACCGCTTCTCAGCTGTACGGCACCAACCTGGTCAACCTGCTGAAGCTGCTCACCCCGGAGAAGGACGGAAAGCTGATCCTCGACTTCGAGGACGTGGTTCAGCGGTCGGTCACGGTGGTCCGCGACGGCGAGATCACCTGGCCGCCGCCACCGGTGCAGGTGTCCGCCGCTCCGGCCGCCGCCGCCGCCGCGCCGGTCGTGGAAAAACCGGCCAAGCAGCCGATGACGATCGCTCGCCGACTCGGGCTCACCTTCACAGCCGCCGCGGTGCTGTTCGCGTTGATCGCTCTGTCACCGGCCGCGCTGCAGGTGCACCTGACGGTTTTCGCATTGGCCATCGTGATCGGCTACTACGTGATCGGCAATGTGCACCACGCGCTGCACACCCCGCTGATGTCGGTGACCAACGCGATCTCCGGCATCATCGTCGTCGGTGCGCTGCTGCAGATCGGGCACGGCATCTTCGGCGGGGGGGTGGTCGTCACCGTGCTGGCGACCCTGGCGACCCTGCTCGCCAGCATCAACGTCTTCGGCGGTTTCGCGGTGACCCGCCGCATGCTGGCCATGTTCTCGAGGAGCTGAGATGTTCACCCTGGAAACCACCGCGACCGCGGCGTACGTCGTCGCGGCCATCCTGTTCATCCTCGCGCTGGCCGGCCTGTCCAAGCACGAAACCTCAAGGGCCGGTAACACTTTCGGTATCGTCGGGATGGCCGTCGCGCTGATCGCGACGATCGCGCTGGCGTTCGCCCGCCACATCGAACCGCTCGGCGTCGCGCTGCTTTTCGGCGCGATGGTCATCGGTGCGGCGATCGGGCTGTGGCGCGCAAGGGTCGTCGAGATGACGGGCATGCCTGAGCTGATCGCGCTGCTGCACTCGTTCGTAGGGCTGGCCGCCGTGCTGGTCGGCTGGAACGGTTACCTGGACGTGGAACGTGACCTCGTTGGTTCCGAGGCCGTCCTGCTGCAGCACGAGGGCATGCTGGGCATCCACTCGGCCGAGGTCGTCATCGGCGTCTTCATCGGCGCCGTCACGTTCACCGGTTCCATCGTCGCCAACCTCAAGCTCTCGGCCCGCATCAAGTCCGCGCCGATGATGCTGCCCGGCAAGAACTTCCTGAATGTCGGTGCGCTGGTGGTGTTCGCCGCGCTGACCGTCTGGTTCGTGATCGACCCGCAGCTGTGGTTGCTGGTGGTGGTCACCGTGCTGGCGCTGCTGCTGGGCTGGCACTTGGTCGCCTCGATCGGCGGCGGTGACATGCCGGTGGTGGTGTCGATGCTCAACAGCTATTCCGGCTGGGCCGCGGCGGCCTCGGGCTTCCTGCTGTCCAACGACCTCTTGATCGTCACCGGCGCGCTGGTCGGGTCCTCGGGTGCGTATCTGTCCTACATCATGTGCAAGGCGATGAACCGGTCGTTCATCTCCGTGATCGCGGGCGGTTTCGGGATCGAGGCGGGGCCCGCTGACGACAAGGACTACGGCGAGCACCGCGAGATCACCGCCGAGGGGGCCGCCGAACTGCTGGAATCGGCCAGCTCGGTGATCATCACGCCGGGTTACGGAATGGCCGTCGCGCAGGCCCAGTACGGAGTCGCCGACCTGACCCGCAAGCTGCGTGACCGCGGCGTCAACGTCCGCTTCGGTATCCACCCCGTGGCGGGTCGCCTGCCGGGCCACATGAACGTGCTGCTGGCCGAGGCCAAGGTGCCCTACGACATCGTGCTGGAGATGGACGAGATCAACGACGACTTCGACGACACCGACGTCGTGCTGGTCATCGGCGCCAACGACACCGTCAACCCGGCTGCGTCGGAGGATCCTGGCAGCCCGATCGCGGGTATGCCCGTCCTCACGGTGTGGAACGCCAACAATGTCATCGTGTTCAAGCGGTCCATGGCCTCTGGATACGCGGGCGTGCAGAACCCGCTGTTCTTCCGGCAGAACACCCAGATGCTGTTCGGTGACGCCAAGGACCGGGTCGACGCGATCAACGCGGCGCTCTCGGAGACCGCGAAGGTCTGACCCTCGATGCCCGTCGACCGGCTGATGCCTTCGCAGGACGCTGATGATCTGATCGCGCTGACCCGCGACATCTGCGACAAGGTGCTGGACCCCATCGTCGACGCGCACGAGAAGGCCGAAAGCTATCCCGAGGGCGTATTCGCGCAACTCGGTGCGGCGGGGCTGCTCAGCCTTCCCCAACCCGAGGAGTGGGGCGGCGGCGGCCAGCCGTACGAGGTCTATCTCCAAGTGCTCGAGGAGATCGCGGCGCGCTGGGCGGCCGTCGCGGTCGCGGTCAGCGTGCACAGCCTGTCGTCGCATCCGCTGCTGGTGTTCGGCTCCGATGAGCAGAAGCAGCGTTGGCTACCGGGCATGCTCTCGGGTGAGCAGATCGGTGCGTACAGCCTGTCCGAGCCGCAGGCCGGTTCGGACGCCGCGGCGCTGCAGTGCAAAGCAACGCTCGCTGACGGCGGCTATGTGGTCAATGGCTCGAAGTCGTGGATCACCCACGGCGGGCGGGCCGACTTCTACACCCTGTTCGCGCGCACAGGGGAAGGCTCACGAGGCATTTCGTGTTTCCTGGTACCCGGTGATCTGGCGGGGCTGAGTTTCGGCAAGCCGGAAGAGAAGATGGGCCTGCACGCGGTGCCGACGACGTCGGCGTTCTACGACAACGCGCTTCTCGAAGCCGACCGGTTGATCGGTGCGGACGGCCAGGGTCTGCAGATCGCGTTCTCGGCCCTGGATTCGGGGCGGTTGGGCATCGCCGCGGTTGCCGTCGGGCTGGCGCAAGCGGCGTTTGATGAGGCCGTGAAGTATGCCAACGAGCGAACGACGTTCGGCCGCAAGATCATTGACCATCAGGGCCTCGGCTTCCTGGTGGCCGATATGGCCGCGGCGGTCGCCAGCGCACGGGCGACGTATCTCGATGCGGCGCGTCGGCGCGATCTGGGTCGGCCGTACTCACAGCAGGCCAGCGTCGCGAAGTTGGTGGCCACCGACGCCGCAATGAAGGTCACCACCGACGCCGTTCAGGTGTTCGGCGGCGTCGGCTACACCCGCGACTTCCGCGTGGAGCGGTACATGCGCGAGGCGAAGATCACCCAGATCTTCGAGGGCACCAACCAGATTCAGCGCCTGGTGATCGCCCGCGGGCTCACTTCCTAGCGCATAGGGCCCCGCGGATTGCGGTGAGCAGACGCAAAACTGCCTATTTTCCGCGGTTTTAGGGCAGTTTTACGTCTGCTCGCGGGGAGCCTCGCGGGGAGAGGTGACCGTGACCCGGGTGCCTTCGCCTGTCTGCGAGTCGATCTCCATCGACCCGCCCATCGCGTCGAACCGGGCCAGCAGCGAGCCAAGGCCGATGTGGCCGTCGGCGACGTACTGCGCGACGATCGCGGGATCGAAGCCTGTCCCGTCGTCGTCGATGGTCAACACGATGCGGTCGTCTTTCTTGCTGAGGCCGACGCGGACCGTGGATGCCTTCGCGTGTTTGCCGATGTTGGTGAGCAGTTCACGCGCCGCCCGGTACAGCAAGGCCTGCGACTCCGGCTTGCCCACATCTTCCAAGTCGGCTTCGACGCGCACATCCGTCCGGGATTCGAACTGCCGCAACAGTTCCCGCACCGCCGGCGTGAGGCCGAGCTGCGCCAACACCTGAGGATGCAACTGCGTGACCGTCGATCGCAGTCCAGTCGCGGTTTCCTGCAGCGCCGCGTACACCATGTCGAGTGCGGGGTCGGGGTTGCGCTCTCGCGCCTCATCCAGTTCGAGCCGCGCCGCCAGCAGCGTCTGCAGCGGACCGTCATGCAGATGCTCGGCGACCTCGCGGTTGTGCCGCTCGTCGGATTGCATTGCCTCCGAAACCAGTTGACGCCGCATTTCCTGCAGCGCTCGCACCCGCGCGGACCGTCGGGCCAGCACGTAGCACAGTGCGGTCATCGCGACGGCCAACCAGAGCAGGAAGCCGAAGTGCGTGTACACCATGTTCGGCAGGCCGACCTTGTCGTCGCGCTCGGAGTAGAAGATCCACACCGCGAGATAGCCTGCCGCCGTGACCGTTCCGATGATCGCCGTCATCCATGGCCGGTCCTGAAAAGCCACCGATATCGGCAGCAGAAAGAAGACCGGCAGCAGGGCCGCGGTCGCGCCGCCGGACACCAGGCACAGCGTCAGGATGACCATCAGGTCGACGCTGGTGGACGCCCAATCCCCCCATCGGGGCACCGGCCCCTTGAGCACCGCCACCAACCACAGCACCGCGGCCAGCGCGTACACGCCAAGGATCACCGCGTACAGTCCGGGCAACCAGTGGTCGACCTCCCAGATCCATACCAGGACGCCGATCAGGCCGATCAGCGGCAGCCGCAGAATCGCCGAGACGCGTACCGGTTCGGCGGCGAAGTAGTCGATGAAGGGCTGGACGCGGCGCGTCACGCTACTCCAGCAGCTTGCGGCGCATCGCCTCGGCGACGGCGGCGCCGCGGTCGCTGACACCGAGTTTCTCGTAGAGGCGCTGCACATGCGTCTTGACGGTTGACGGTGCCAGGTACAACTCCTTGGCCATCGCGGGGATGCTGCTGCCCGAGGCGATCAGCTTGAGCACCTCGCGCTCCCGCGGGCTGAGCACCGGGCCTTCGGGTTCGGCGCGCTTGCGGATCTCCCCGGCCAGCCCGGCGGCGAGGCTGGGCGCGACGACGTCGCGGCCCTTGGCGCAGTCCAGGACCGCGTTGATCAACTCGCTTCTGGTCGACTCCTTCGGCAGAAAGCCGGCCGCCCCCTCCTGCAGTGCGCGGAACACGATCGCGGACTCGTCGTGCGCGGACACCAGTAGCACCCGGGTGGGCAGCTCGTCGCGCTGCACGGCGGCCGCCACCTCGGCGCCGTCCATGCCCGGCATTCGGTAGTCGAGCAGCGCGACCTGCGGCGAGTGTGTCCGGATCGCCTCCAGCGCCGACAGACCGTCGTCGGCTTCCGCCACCACCTCGATGGACCCGCTCGACGTCAGCGCCCGGACCACCCCGTCGCGAAACAGCGGGTGGTCGTCACCCACCACCACGCGCACCTTTTCGCTGGTCACCCAGCCAGCGTCGCACAGCACCCGCCGGTTGTTCCGCCGATTGGGGGACCCGCAATTCAGCCGTGTCAGGGGCCGATCACCGGACATACAAACGATCCGCGGGGCGACATTCTTGAATCATCGCCGGAACACGCCGACGAAATCCATCAAAAGTCCACGGACACAGGAGAATTCACATGAACAGCAAAAGATTCGCTCGCTACTTCGCCTTCCCGATCGTCGCGGCAGGAATCATCGGGGGCGCGGCCCTCGGCCTGGCGGGCGCGGCCAGCGCGGCCAACAACGCGGACGTGCGCCAGCCGGACGTGGTGGCAACACCCGACGTCAAGGCCCACCCGGCGCCCGTGGTCATGCCGGGCCAGTACTGGCACCACGGGATCCACCAAGTCGAGGTCCTCAAGCCCGGCTACATCCGCTGATCACCCGCATCGAGGCCCTCGCCCAGGAATTGGGGGAGGGCCTCGACGCGTTGGGCCACGTATGCGGATCGGCGTGGTGTTCCCCCAGACCGAACTCGGCGGTGACGCTTCGGCGGTGCGCGCCTACGGCGAGCGGGTCGAGGAACTTGGTTTCACCCACCTGCTGGCCTATGACCATGTGGTCGGCGCCGACCCGACGGTGCACGAGGGCTGGTCCGGTCCCTACGACGTCGAGACGACGTTCCACGAGCCGTTGGTGATGTTCGGCTACCTGGCCGCGGTCACTACCACGCTGGAGTTGGTGACCGGCGTGATCATCCTGCCGCAACGGCAGGCGGTGCTGGTCGCCAAGCAGGCCGCCGAAGTCGACCTGCTCAGCGGCGGACGGTTGCGGCTGGGCGTCGGGCTCGGCTGGAACGCCGTCGAGTACGAGGCGTTGAACGAGGACTTCTCCACCCGCGGCCGACGGCTCGGCGAGCAGGTCGAGGTGATGCGGCGACTGTGGACCGAACGGTCGCTGACATTCGCCGGCCGGCATCACCGGGTGACCGGGGCGGGCCTTGCTCCGCTGCCCGTCCAGAGGCCCATTCCGGTATGGATCGGTGCCGCATCCCGGCCTGCGCTGGAGCGCGCGGGCGGGGTCGCCGACGGCTGGTTTCCGATGATGGCCCCAGGCCCGCAACTCGACGAAGCGCGCGACATCGTGGCCCGGGCGGCCACCGCGGCGGGCCGAGACCCCTCGTCGCTCGGGATGGAGGGCCGCGTCACCTGGCGCGGCGACCTCCACCAGGCGGCTGACGACCTCGCCAAGTGGGCCGCCGCGGGCGCCACCCACGTGTCGGTGAACACCATGGGCGCCGGGTTCCGCACGGTCGACGAGCATCTGGCCGCGCTGGCAGCCGTCGCCGAGCAGCTTCCCGGCTGACACCACCCGCACCGGCCCGTTCCCCCGATCGGGGGAACGGCGATTCATCTGTCCAACCTCCGATCGCCGGACATACATCACGTGCGAAGAACGGCAGTCTTATGTCATCGCCGGAACACACCGGCCGACAAGACCAAAAGCTAACGGAGACAGGATAACTCAGATGAAGAACTTCGCACACTACTCGCGTTTCGCTGCGCTGCCGATCGTCGCAGCCGGCATCATCGGCGGCGCCGCGCTCGGCCTGGCAGGCACCGCAGGCGCTGAGACCACCGACGTGCATCAGCCCAACACCGTTGCCGCCCCTTCGGTCAAGGCGCACCCCGCACCGGAGGCCCAGCCCGGATGGCGCTGGCATCACGGTGTGCATCACCTGGCCGACCTGCAACACGGCTACACCCGGTAGCCCCCAAGACAGAAGCCCTCCCCGAAAGTAGCCCCGGGGAGGGCTTCTTCAAGCCCAACTCTCACAGGAGAACTCAGATGAAGATCACCTCGACACTGACCCGCTACCTCGTGCTACCCGCCATCTCCGCGGGCGCATTGGGCGGCGCTGCCCTCGGCGTCGCGGGCCTCGCCAACGCGGGAACCTATCCGACGCACGACCCGAAGCCGCGACCCGGCATCGTCGCCACCCCGGGCACCGTCGCCCGCCCGCCGGTGGTGATCGTGCCCGGGCACCGCTGGCACCGGGACCGCACCTTCGTCATCGACATCCCTGTCGGTGAATAGCGTCCGGCCCTACTGTTGGGCGATGGGCACGAATCCGCTGCACGCGATGTGGTCTGCAGCGGCACCCTCCTGGCAGGATTTCGCGGACTACGTCGACGACCGCGAAGCCGCCGTGGGCGAAGCCATGTTGCGGATCGCCCGAATTGAGCCCGGTGACGACGTCCTCGAACTCGGCTGCGGGCCCGGCGGTGTCGGACTCGCGGCGGCCGAACTCGTCGGCCCCGACGTCCGGGTGGTGTTGTCGGACGTCGCTCCGGAGATGACGACGATCGCTGCGGAGCGCGCCGAGCGACGAGGCCTGCGCAACGTCGTCACCCGCGAACTGGACATGGAGCATCTCGATGTTCCGCGCGCCTCGTTCGACAAGGTGCTGTGCCGCGAGGCCCTGATGCTGGTGACCGATCCGGTCGCGGCCGCCACGGAAGCGCGTCACGTACTGCGCCCCGAAGGCCTGGCGGTGTTCGCCGTGTGGGGACCGCCGACCGAGAACCCGTGGCTGAGTGCCTTGCTCGACGCGGTCGGCGCGCAACTCGGCGCGCAGGTGCCACCGCGTGGCACTCCGGGTCCCTTCGCCCTGTCCGAACGGGGCGCGCTCGCCGCGGTGCTCTCGGCCGGTGGATTCCAGCGCGTCGACGTCACGGAAGTCGCGGTACCGATGGGCGTCGAATCGTTCGACGAATGGTGGCGAATCGTGCCCTCGTTGGCCGGACCGGTGGCAGCGCTGCTTGCGTCGCTGCCCGACGATATGACGTCCGCGATCCGGGCCGATGCCGAGGCGGCACTGCGGCCGTTCAGGACGGACGCCGGCTACGACATCCCCGGCCTCAGCTTCGTCGGAGCCGGCTCACCATAGCGGGATGTCGAGCCCGTACTCGGATTCCGGTCTCGGGCCGAAGTACCGTCGCTCCGACTCCTCGATCTTGACATCGTTGATGCTGGCCTCCCGCCGCGCCATCAGGCCTTCCGGCGTGAACTCCCACAGTTCGTTGCCGTAGCTGCGGTACCACTGCCCGGCGGCGTCGTGGCATTCGTATTGAAAGCGCACCGCTATCCGGTTCTCCCGGAAATCCCACAGGCTCTTGCGAAGCACATAGTCGAGTTCTCGCTCCCACTTCTGGGTGAGGAACTCGACGATCTGCTGCCGGCCGATTACGTGCTGATCGCGGTTGCGCCAGTGCGAGTCCGCCGTATAGGCGAGGCTGACTTTCTCGGGGTCACAGGTGTTCCACGCGTTTTCGGCGGCCTGGACCTTTTGGCGCGCGGTCTCGAGCGTGAACGGTGGGAACGGGGGGCGGCTTTCGGTCATGTCATGTTTGTACGCCCGATGAGCCGCCGTGATTCCCTGAACAGGCAGGTGTCATATCGTGGCCGCATGGACTTCGCGATGTCGGCCAAGGGCCAGGACTACTACGACCGGCTCACCGACTTCATGGTCGAGCACGTCTTCCCCGCCGAGGCCGCCTACGACGCGTATCGCGAGGAGAAGGGCCCCAAGGATCACACCGTGCCGCCGGTGGTCGAGGAGCTCAAGAAGCTGGCCAAGGAACGCGGCCTGTGGAACCTGTTTCTGCCCGCGGTCTCCGGCTTGTCCAACCTGGAGTACGCGCCGCTGGCCGAGCTGACCGGCTGGAGCATGGAACTGGCGCCCGAAGCCACCAACTGTGCCGCGCCAGACACTGGCAACATGGAGACGCTGCATCTGTTCGCCACGCCAGCGCAGAGCAGCCAATGGCTCGAACCGCTGCTGAACGGCGAGATCCGCAGCGCGTTCGCGATGACCGAGCCCGCGGTGGCCTCCAGCGACGCCCGCAATATCCAGACGACGATGCTGCGCGACGGAGACGACTACGTCATCAACGGTCGCAAGTGGTGGATCTCGGGTGCCGCCGACCCGCGCTGCAAGATCCTGATCGTGATGGGCCGCACCAATCCGGATGCGGCCAGCCATCAACAGCAGTCGATGATTCTGGTGCCCGTCGAAACAGAAGGAGTCACCGTCCTTCGGTCGCTTCCGGTGTTCGGCTGGCAGGACCAACACGGGCACTGCGAGATCAGCTTCGACAACGTGCGGGTGCCGGTATCCAACCTCCTCGGTGAGGAGGGCTCGGGCTTCGCGATCGCCCAGGCCCGGCTCGGACCTGGCCGCATCCACCACTGCATGCGGGCCATCGGGGTGGCCGAGCGGGCCATGGCGCTGATGATCGACCGGGTGAACAGCCGCATCGCGTTCGGTAAGCCGTTGGCCGAACAGGGCGTGGTCCAGCAGCAGGTTGCATTGTCGCGCAACGAGATCGACCAGGCGCGGCTGCTGTGCCACAAGGCGGCGTGGACCATCGATCAGCATGGCAACAAAGCCAAGGAAGCCCAGCAGCTGGTCGCGATGATCAAGGCCGTCGCCCCGCAGATGGCATGCAACGTGATCGACCGCGCGATCCAGGTGCACGGCGCGGCCGGCGTCAGTGACGACACCGTGCTGGCCCGGCTCTACGGCTGGCACCGCGCGATGCGGCTGTTCGACGGCCCCGACGAGGTGCACATGCGCACCATCGCCCGCAATGAACTGGGCAGGGAGAAGAGCGCATTGCAAGCGGCGGTGACTCCCTAGTGTCCGTCGGCGTAGGAGAACTGTCGGGGGCGTGGAACTTTCGTGATGTGGCCGAGGAGACGGGCATCCGGCCGGGCCGGTTCTTCCGGTCCAGCGAGCTGAGCCACCTCGACGACGGTGGCCGTGAGGCCTTCCGCCAACTGGGCATCACCGATGTCGCCGACCTTCGGTCCGCCCGCGAGGTCGAGCGGCACGGCCCCGGGCTGGTGCCGCAGGGCGTCGAGGTGCACCTGCTGCACTTCCACGAGGTGTCTGCCGTCGCCGGTGAGGCGCCGCACGAAACCGCGTTTCAGAAGATGATGAGCGAAAAGCCCGACGATGAGGACATCACCGTCGCCGCCCGCCGGTTCATGACCGAGGAGTACATGCGCTTCCCGACGCTTCCTGGCGCGCAACGCGCTGTGCGGCAAGTCATTTCGCTGCTTGCCAACGAGCGTCCGGTGATCACCCACTGCTTCGCGGGCAAGGATCGCACCGGCTTCACGGTCGCGACGGTGCTGGGTGCTGTCGGTGTCGACCGTGACGTCATCGTGGCGGATTTCCTGCGCAGCAATGCCGCGGTGCCGCGGCTGCGAGAGCAGATCCTGACGTCGATCAGGGAACGCACCGACACCGACGAAGAAATTACGTTCGCCGAAGCACGGTTGACCGACGCGGTGCTGGGAGTGCACGAGGACTATCTCGCCGCGTCGCGTCGGTCCATCGAACAGAATTACGGTTCGTTGCGGGAGTACCTGAGCGGTGCCGGAGTGACGGCCGATGACCTCGCGCGGGTGCGCACGGCGCTACTGGGTTAGCAGCTAGCTGTCGGTGGCGTCCGCCACGCTCATGCCATGAGCTTGGGGGAGCCTTTCATCGGTAGCGCGGCCGTGGCCACGGGCATACTGACGCGCCACGCATTGCGAACCAGATACGCCGCTGTCCACCATGATGTGTACATCGGCAAAAACACCGAACCGACCGCGGTCCTACGCGCCAACGCCGCATGGCTTCGGTCGCGAGGTCACGGCATCGTTGCGGGCTTCTCCGCGGCGGCGCTGCATGGTGCGAAATGGATCGACGCGCGTCTGCCCGCCACCCTCATCGACACAAACCGGCGGCGCGCCAACGGCATCACGGTGTGGGCCGTGGCCGTCGATGAGGACGAGCTCACCATTGTCGACGGCGTGCGCCTCACCACACCTGCCCGGACAGCGGTCGACCTGGCCTGCCGCTATCCCGTCGACACTGCGGTGGCCGCGATCGATGCGCTCGCGAGGGCGACCCGCTTGAAGGTGGCCGACATCGAGTTGGCGGCGCAGCGCCATCCTCGCCGCCACGGTCTGCGGGGCGCTCTCGAAGCGATTCGACTGGTCGATCCCGGCGCCGAATCGCCCCGCGAGACATGGCTTCGACTGCTGATCATCCGGGCCGGCTATCCGCGGCCCGAGACCCAGGTTGCCGTCTACAACGAATACGGGGTGCTTATCGGCGAAGTCGACTTGGGTTGGCGCGAAAGGAAGCTCGCCGTCGAATACGAGGGTGCTCACCACCGCGGTCCCGCGGTCTTCGCAAAGGACATCAAGCGGATGCGAGAAATGACCGAGGCCGGTTGGTTCGTCATCAGGGTGACGGCACGCGACACAGAGGCGACGTTCCTGCGCCTGCTCGCCGACGAGTGGACGCGCCACCCTGACACGGTTGCGTAACGCCACGGCGGAAATCCGGCTCGAAACTCGCCATGGCGTTACGCAAAATCGTCGCTACCCGGGCGGTAGCGTCCTTGCCGACGATGATTCCGGAAACGCAATCGCTGGTACTGACCACCGACTATCGCGTGCCCGACCCGAGACGGGTGTGGCCGCTGCTGGAGCGGCGCCGCGAGGGCCTCGCCGCGCTCGGCGCGCATCATGTGTTCGTCTACACATCGACCAGCGATCCTGAGCGAGTGCTGGTGACGATCGCACTCCAGACGCGTGAACCGGTTGCCGAACTTCTGCGGTCACGAGCGTTCTTCGAGTGGTTCGACGCCGTCGGTGTCGAAGACCTGCCCGCCGTGTTTGCGGGTGAGCTCGTCGAGCGGTTTGATTTCGTCGACGCGGCCACCAGTCCGCCGGGCATCGTCGTGGTGGGCATTCTGGCGGTCGACGATGTGGCGGTGTTTCGAGCACATGTTCGCCAGACCCGAGACCTGTTCCTGAAAGCAGGAATTCGTCGAGTGCGGATCTTCGAGGCGTTCGACGACCCCGCCGAGGTGATGTTCCTGCATGAACTGTCCGATGCGGACAGCGTGCAGAACTGGTTGCGACGCCCCGACATTGCCGCCGAATGGTTTTCGGATGCGGGCGTCGGTGCCTATCCGCCACTGTTCATCGGCAGGCTCGCGCACATGATGCGCATCGACGCCTGATGTATGTCTGCCTGTGTCTGGGTGTCACCAGCGACACCATCGGCCGCGCGGTGGCCGCGGGCGCGACAACCTCCAAGCAGGTCGCCGACGCGTGCGGCGCTGGATCGGAATGCGGCAGGTGCCGTCGGACCGTACGCGCGATCATCGACGCTACTGAGTTAGGTAGACGCCCCCCACCCACGCCGCCGTAGCCAGCATCGCGCCGCACAGTTCCACCCCGACCGACAGCGCGACACCTTTGAGCGCGTGTTTCGTCGAGATCCATGCGACGCGTTGATCACGTCGCTTCGCCAATTCGGCCAGATAGATTCCGAGAACGAAGCCGAGCACAAGGCCCAGCACCGGTATCACGAAGAAGCCGACGATGCCGAGCACCGCGCCTGCCAGCAGACTCCAGGTGCTCACATCGGCTGCGCGCATCCGCCGCGCCGGCCACAGGTATTTGACCAGGGTGGCAGCGGCCAACAGCGCGGCCACCACCGCCAGCGTCACCCATCCGGTCACGTTGTCCTCGACCACGGCCCACACCGCGATCGCCGCGAACACCAGTAGTGTCCCCGGCAGCAACGGGACCACGATGCCGAGCACCCCGACGGCGATCGCCAGCGCAACCAAGACCAGTCCGCCGGTGCTCACGGCCGTCTACCGCGCACCCACTGGATGGTCCCCAGGTTCTTGGTCCGAACTCCGACAAGGCCGAGATCTTCGAGCGCGTCGCCGATTTCGTCGTCGGTGAAGAAGTGCGCTCCCCCGTCGGGCAGCAGTCGCATCAGCGCGCCCGCCCGCCCAGCGGTCGGGACCATCACCGCCATCCGAGCGCCGGGCCGCAGCATCCGGACCATCTCGGCAAGGGCCGCAGGAGGTTTGGGGATCAACTGCAGCATCGCGATCGACACCACCGCGTCGAAGCTCTCGTCGCGAAACGGCAGCCGCTGCGCATCGGCGCGGACAAAACCGACCTGAGGCCCCGCTTCCGCGCGCACCGCGCGGGCCAGCATCGGCTGGGAGATGTCGACGCCGAGCGCCAGTCCGCCGGGACCGGCGGCGCGCGCCAGCGAAGCGGTCACATTGCCAGGGCCGCTGCCGACGTCGAGGGCTGTTCCGCCGCGCGGAAGCTGGAGCCACTCGATCGGATGCTGAAAGGCGGTCATCATCCGGCGCGCCAACAGCTGCGCCCTGTCATACAGCATCGAGCCGACGGGTGAGGCCCACGCCGCCTGGATCAGGCCGGTGTTCTTCGGCGTGTCTGCGGTCTCGGCGCCGCCAAGCAGATCGAGGTAGCCCTTGCTGATATCGGGATTCGGCGGTGGGTCGGCGAGCAATTCCACCGCCCGCTGCAACGCTGTGCTCATCACACCACGCTACGCACCGAGCTGATCGGCGAGGTCGACGAAATCCGTCGCCGTGAAGTCGAACTCGCCGGGCGTGACCCGGTTGGGCTCCGCACCCGCGCCGTGCTCCAATGGCCGGTCGACGTAGGCGGTGCTCAAGCCCGCCGCGCGCGCCGCCTTCAGGTCACTGGGGTGAGCCGCTACCAGCATCAGCTCATCCGGTGCCACCCCGAGCAGGTCGGCACAGCCGAGGTAGGCCTCCCGGTCGGGCTTGTAGTGATGGAACAACTCGGCGGAGATCACGCAGTCCCACGGCAGCCCTGCCCGTTTGGCCATGTTCGTCAACAGCGACATGTTGCCGTTGGAAAGCGTCGTGATGGTGAACTTCTTTTTCAACCGGGTCAGCCCCGCGATGCTGTCGGGCCACGGATCGAGCCGGTGCCACGCCCGGTTCAGCTCGTCGATGTCGTCGGAGCTGACCGACGCGTCGTCCAGCAGGTCGACCAGGATCATCCGGTGCAGGTCGTCGATCCTGGTCCAGGGCAACTCCCCGCGGCGCACCCGGTCCATCGCAGGGGCGTAACCGGCCCGCCAGTCGTCGGCGAACGCCTGCCAATCCCGTTGCAGCCCATGGCGTTGCCCGAACTGCTCCAGCTCGCGGATGATGCTGGAGCGCCAATCGACGACCGTCCCGAACACGTCGAACGCCAACGCCTTTACTGTCACGGCTCCAACACCACCTTGCCCAGCACGCCGCCGTCGGCCAGGCTCTGCAGCGCGGCCCTGCCCTCAGACAGCGGATACCTGATCGGTGGCGGCGGCCGTAGTCCCGCCTTGACCAATTCGGTGACACCGAACTCGAACAGCGCCTGAGCTCCCGGCTTGCGGTTGACGTACTCGCCGTAGCCGACACCGATGACGCTGACGTTGCGCAGCAGCAGTCGGTTGACCTTCACGGTCGGAATGCCGCCCGCCGCAAAGCCGATCACCAACAATCGGCCCTCGGTGTCCAGCGCCCGAATCGCATCGTCGAACGCCTCGCCGCCGATCGGATCCACCACCAGATCGACGCCGCGGCCATCGGTCACGTCCTTAACCGCCTGCAGCCAACCGTCGGTCAGCGGCAACACCACGTCGGCGCCGAGCGTCTTGACGAAGTCGGCGGCCTCGGGTCGGTGCACCATCGCGATGACCGTGGCGCCCAGCGCCTTGGCGATCTGCACCGACGCGGTGCCGATGCCGCCACCGGAGCCGAGCACCAGCACCGTCTCGCCCTGCCGCAGCGCGCCGCGCTTGGCCAGCGCGAAATACATCGTCTGGTAATTGCCAAGCAGCGCAACGGCTTCGGCGTCATCGACATCATCGGGCGTCGGCTTGAGGTTCGCCGCAGGAACCGCCACCTGCTCGGCCCATCCGCCGAGCATCGCCAGCGCGGTGACCCGCTGACCCTCTTTGAAGTCCGACTCGTACGGCGCCGACCGGACCACGCCAGCGACCTCCATGCCCGGAATGAACGGGGGTTCGAGGCGCAACTGGTACTCGCCGCGCAGGAGCAGCAGGTCGGGAAAGCTCACTCCAGCCGCACCGACATCGATGACCACAGCATCGTCACTGCGGACGTCATCGACGTCGGTGTACATCAAGCCTGATGGGCCGGAAAGCTCCTGCGCGACAAGCGCTTTCATCCGATCAGCCGAGGCTGAAGGTGGCGTGCTTGGCGGCCGAGAGGTCGGTGATCTCCCCCCACTTGGCAGCGACCTCGTCGACGCTGGGCACGTGGTCGAACGTGACACCGTCGTTCTGGAACAGCGCGGCACGCTGCACCTTGCCACCACCGACGATGAAGATCGACGCGGTCTCGGGCACCTCTTCGGTGCACAGCTGCGCGACCACCGGTGCGACGTATTCCGGTGTCAGCTTCTCCAGGACCTCCTTGGGAAGGATGTCCTCGGTCATCCGGGTGGCGGCGATCGGCGCGACGGCGTTGGCCTTGATGTTGTACTTCGCGCCCTCCTGGGCCAGCGTGTTGATCAGGCCCACCAGACCGAGTTTCGCGGCGCTGTAGTTGGCCTGACCGAAGTTTCCGAACAGGCCACTGGTCGACGTCGCGACCACGACACGGCCGAAGTTGTTCTCGCGGAAGTGGGGCCACGCCGCGCGGATCACGTTGTAGCCGCCGTAGAGGTGCACCTTCAGCACCGAATCCCAGTTGGCGAACTCCATCTTGTGGAAGGTGCCGTCCCGCAGGATGCCCGCGTTGCTCACCACGCCGTCGACCTTGCCGAACTCGTCGACAGCGGTCTTGATGATGTTGGCGGCGCCATCGGGTTCGGCGACCGAGTCGTAGTTGGCCACCGCACGGCCACCGGCGTCCTTGATCTCCTTGACCACCTGGTCCGCCATGTTGTGGCCCGCGCCGGTGCCGTCCCGGGCACCACCGAGGTCGTTGACGACGATGCTGGCGCCTTCTTTGGCGAGCGTCAACGCGTACTCACGCCCGAGTCCGCCTCCGGCCCCGGTGACGACGATGACGCGATCCTGCACTCCTGGCATGAGGTTCCTTTCTCAGAGCAGCCGTCTGGCGAGCTTGAAAGCCTTCTCTGTATACGGGGGATAGATGAACGCGCCGACATCGGGTCGGGTTGGTTTGGTCATCACGGTCTTCTTGTGACTGAATTGCTCGAAGCCGAACTTGCCGTGGTAGGCGCCCATGCCCGACGGACCGACACCGCCGAACGGCAGCTTGTTGGTCGAGAACTGGAACAGCAGATGGTTGACCACCATGCCGCCGGCGGTGACCTCCTTGATCACCCGCTCGCGGACGCTCTTCGTCTTGGTGAACAGGTACGCGGCCAACGGTTTCGGCCGCGCATTCACGAAACCGATTGCGTCGTCCAATGATTGAACGGTCACGATCGGCAGGATCGGGCCGAAGATCTCGTCGGTCATCAGCGGCTCGGCCGGGTCAGGGTCGACGACGACGGTCGGCTGGATGCTGATCTTCGACGGATCGGAGCCACCGCCGACCACAACGTCACCCTTGGTCGCGGCCAGCGAGGCCGTCAGCCGGTCGAAGTGTCGCTCGTTGACGATGCGCCTGCCGCTGGGGTTCTTCGCCTCGAACGTCGTCACCGCGGCTTTGATCTTGTCGATGAGTTGGTCGCGGATCTTCGCATCGGCCAGCACATAGTCCGGTGCGATGCATGTCTGGCCGGAGTTGATCAGCTTGGTCCACGCGATCCGCTTCGCCGCGACGTCGATGTCGGCGTCGGCGGAGACGATCACGGGGCTCTTGCCGCCCAATTCCAGTGTGACGGGCGTCAGGTTCGGCGCTGCGCCTTCGTAGACCTTTCGGCCGATCTCTGTGCCGCCGGTGAAGCAGATGTGATCGAAGCCCTGCGCGATCAGCTCCTGGCTGACCGTGCCGTCACCTTCGATCACCGCGATGGCATCGTTGTCGAGGTACTTGGGCACCAGTTCGGCCATCAACGCCGACGACGCGGGACACACCTCCGAGGGCTTGAGGAGCACGGTGTTGCCCGCCGCGATGGCCCCGACAGCGGGCCCGAGTGTCAGTACGAACGGGAAGTTCCACGCGCCGATGACGAGGACGGTGCCGTACGGCTCGTACTCCACCCAGCCGCGTCCGGGCAACTGCGACATCTCGAGCAGGCGGTAGCGACGGCGCATCCACTTCTTTACGTTCTTCGCCGCGTCCTTGGCCTCGCCGGCGGTGCTGGCGATGTCGGCCAACCACGCTTCGAACGGGCTTCGGCCCAGGTCCTTTTCGAGCGCCTCCATCACGGCGCCCTCGTTGTCGATCATCATTTTCTCGAGCGCCAGCAGTTGCTGCTTGCGCCATTCGACGCTGCGGGTGCGGCCGGATTTGAACGTTTCCCGCAGCCGCTTGACGGTGCCTGGGATGTCGACGGCCGGAGTCTTGACCGTTTCGCGCGCGACGGATTCGGTGGTCATAGTGGGTCCTTCCGAGCGGAGGAGGAATACCCGATCCTAACCAACCGGTTGGCTCGGCCAATAGGGCCAACTACTAGCGCCTGGGATATCTCCGCGGTGCTTGGCGCGGGCTGGGCTGGCGCAACCGCGTCGTCGGAGCGTCACCGGGCGGCCGCGTCGGCCGCACGCCCGGCGCGGCGAGCGGTCGCGGACTGCGCGCGCGGAACGGTCGAGTGGGCACGTTGGGCCAGCCCGAGGCCAGCAGCATGCCGAGGACCACCGCGACGAATATGACGTTTCGCCGGGGACCTGCCGCGGTCACGGGGCCCGACTCGGGCTCGCGCCGAGGCCCGGTCAGCGTGGCGGAGGCGGTCATTTCACGAGCAATACCCGCGACGACAGACGCATAAGCAGGCCGGCGCTTCTCGCCAGCATCAGCCGAGGCTGGCGTGGACGAACACGCTGTCCATCGCTTCGTCGACGAGGCCGTTGGCCGCCGGTCGCCCCAGCCGCGCCATTTCGTCGGTACTGGGCACCGTGTGGACGCGCCAGCCGTGAGCGGCCAGCCATTCGGCCGCGTCGTTGCGCTCGTCGTCGGTGTACATCAACGTGTCGACGTCGAGGTCGAGCCCGAGCCGCTCGCGCAGTTGCGCGGTGCGCTCTCTGCGAGCCGCGCGCTTCTGCGGGGAGTGCTGCGACGGGTCGATGTCGAACGCCTCGACCGCGATCTGGCTGCCCGCCGCACTGTGCTCGGTGACCAACGCGAACAGCCGGTCCTGCGCTTCGCCGGGGAGATAGGGCAGCAGGCCTTCGGCCAGCCATGCCGTCGGCCTTCCGGGATCGAACCCGGCGGCGATCAGCGCCGCAGGCCAGTCGTCGCGCAGGTCAACGGCGACGGGAACCCGCCGCGCCTTGGCGATCGCGCCGTGCGCGTCCAGCGTCGACGTCTTGTAGCTCAGCACCTTGGGTTGGTCGATTTCGAAGACCGTGGTTCCCGCCGGCCAGTCGAGCCGATATGCGCGTGAGTCCAGCCCCGCGGCCAGGATGACCACCTGGCTGATGCCGGTCCGCACCGCCGCGGTGAAGTAGGCGTCGAAGTAATGGGTGCGTACCGCTTGATAGTCACGCGCCATGTCGTGCATGCGGCGGCCGTCTTCGTCATCGCCCAGCCAACCGGTGTCGGCACTGGCCATCTGCGCCCATGCGGGCCCCGCCGATGACGCCAGCAGATAGGCGTACTCGTCGCGGATCAACGCATCGGGGCGGGCGGTCTCAGCGGCCCGCGCGGCCGCCACGCCCAGCGCTGTCGCACCGACGCTCTCGGTGATGTCCCAGCTATCGCCATCCGTGCGGACCAGCCGCACTTCACTCAGATCAGTCATTTACTGAGCGATGTTAGCGAAAATAATTAGCAGAGCTATACGAATGTGGCCTACTTCACGCCGGGAATTGCCGTAACCACCGGGCGTATCCCTTTGCGGAGCGTGGATACGCGGTTGCCGGAAGGAAACAGCCCCGTGATGGTTGTCACTAGCAAAACGACGCTCGCCGCGACCGTGGCGACGGGGGTAGCGGCGGTTGGGTCATCGGCAGCCTCGCCCTGCCCACGGCATCACATCGGCTGCAGGGCAACGTTTTTCGCGCACCGCAGATCGCGGTGACGAAGATGGCCGTCGCGCTACCGCGTGGAAAAACCGGTTACTGGTGCAGGTTCCAGAGCTTGTTCGCCATCAGCAACTCGAACTTGTGCACGACCGACGTCAGGTCCTCGTGGTTACCGACGAAGCCGGCGTAGAAGCCCATCCCCCACATCACCGCGACCAGCATCTCGACCAGATGGCTGACGTCGGTGTCGGTGGTCAACTCGCCGCGCTTGATCGCGTCGTTGACGGCCCACGCCATGAATTCGCGCGACGCGCGCAGTGAATCGTGCTCGTCGTTGCTCAACTCCGGATGGCGCTGCGACTCGAGCACGGAAGTGACGAGAAATGCTGCGGCGGAGCGGTCCTCGGAGTCTGCCTGCATGGCGACCGAGAAAAATGCGGAAAGCCTGCCGAGCAGACTGGTCTCACCCTGGGCCCGTGACATTCCCGCGCTAACTACCTGTGCGTTGGTTTGCTCCACGACCTCGGTCCACAACACGCGCTTACTGGCGAAGTAGTGGTTAATGGCGGGGCGGGTGAGATCGGCCCGGATCGCAATCGCCTGGAAAGTCGCGGCGTCGTAGCCGAGTTCGCTGAACACCTCGCGAGCCGCTTGTGTGATGCGTTCACGCGTTTCGGCTGCCTTCGCTGCGGGTGGACGACCTGGCCCTCTACTAGCGGTATGTTGCGGCACGGTCAAATTGTGCCACAGCTCACTGATTTGTTTGCCGCGGTGTCAAAACCCGGCCACTTTGTGCAGTCGGCCCAGCAAATTCGCAGTCGTTTAGCTATCCGAATAACGAACCGACCTCGTCGTGCCAGCCACAAAAAGAACAGGGCCCGGTTAGGGTGCTGCCATGGCGAGCGTCACGTCGCGCGATTCCTACTTCGAAGCTGGTCTCGAAGTGCTTTCGGACCTGGGTTACGGCGGGTTGAAGCTGGCCGAGGTCTGCAACCGTCTCGGCGTCACAACTGGGTCGTTCTACCACTACTTCTCCGGCTGGCCCGGGTTCACCAAGGAACTCGTCGCGTACTGGATGCAACGGCAAACCCTACAGATTGTCGAGGCGGTGCGCGCCGAGCCGGATCCCCGCCGCCGCATCGACACGCTGATCCAGGAGGGGCTGTCCCTTCCCCACGGCGCCGAGGCCGCGATCCGGGTGTGGAGCGCAGTCGATCCCCAGGTCTCATCCGTCCAGGCCGCGGTGGACCGGCAGCGCTTCGACATCATGTACGAGTCGGCGTTCGAAGTTCTGAACAACAAACGCCAGGCCGAGGTGTTCGCGGCGTGGGGTGTCTACGTGCTGGTCGGTTACGAGCAAGCGGTACTACCCCGCGACGCCGACGCGCTGCGATGGATCGCGGGGCAGCTGGCCGATGCGCTGGACTCGGGCCGGTTCTCGTCGGTGCCGGACGGTGAATAGGGCGCGCCACTTCTTGCCTACTGAAACGGCTGCGGTGTTGCGCCACGTGCTGGATCGTCTCCGCGCACGTGACCCGGAGTTCGACGCCCTGCGCCGCGCATCCCGGGCCGCAGTCGTGCTGCCCATCGCCGCCGCGGTCAGTTTTGCGCTCGGCGGGTCGCAGACACCGTTGTTCGCCATCTTCGGTTCGGTGGCCCTGCTGATACTCGTGGACTTCCCAGGCAATCGGCCCGCTCGGGCGTTGGCCTACTGCGGCTTGGGATTCAACGGCGCCATCCTCATCACGCTGGGCACACTGGTCGCGCCGCACGCGTGGTTGAGCGTGGCATCGATGTTCGTCCTCGGCGTCGCGGTCATCTTCGCCGGTGTGCTCAGTGAGATCGTCGCCGCCGGCCAACGCGCCACGTTGTTGCTGTTCGTGTTGCCTGCCTGCACACCGGTCGGTCCCCTGCCGGAGCGGCTGCTCGGCTGGCTGATCGCGTTGGCGCTGTGCGTACCTGCCGCGTTGTTCCTCTTCGCGCCTCGACACCACGACGAGCTGCGGGCCAATGCGGCGCGGGTCTGCAACCGGCTTGCCGATCGACTCGAGGGCACCGCCTCGGAGCGTGAGGTGACCAAGGCGATGAACGCGCTCGACGCCGCCTTTCTCGGCGCCGACTACCGGCCGGTGGCATTGACCGCCGGCAGCCGTGCGCTGGTCCGCGTGGTCGATGACCTCGGCTGGTTGTCCGATCAGATCGGCGACGACACCAGTGAGCTGCTCGGAGCGATGAAAGATCCTGCGGTGCGCGTGCTGCGTGACTGCGCGGCGGTGCTGCGATTGCGCGATGTCTCCGAGCGGCTGGCGCTCAGCGCCCACCTCCGGGACGCGCTGACCGATTTGCGGTCGATTTCGCAGGGGCATTACCGCGAGGACATCGTCGCAGTGCTCGACGAAGCCAACGACGCGGCGGCGGTGGTCGTGGGGCGAAAGCTGCTGAAGCGCAGGACGATCGCCGCCACCATCGCCGTCACCGGGCGGATCATCCGCAACGCGGCGGCCGCGGACGCCAGGCCGGTGTGGGCGCGGGTACTGGGCCGCCGACTGCCCGACACTGGCGCGGCCGACTGGGTGATGCCCGAGACCGTTGCCGTGGCGGCCATCACCAGAGGGTTCCTTGCAGCGGATGCAGTGGTGCTTCGTAACAGCCTCCGCACCGGTCTCGGCCTCGCCGTCGCGGTTGCCGTCACTCATCTGTTTCCCGTCCAACACGGCTTCTGGGTGGTGCTCGGAGCGATGTCGGTGTTGCGCAGCAGCGCCCTCACGACCGGCACCCGCGTGGTGCGGGCGGTGGCAGGCACGGCGGTCGGCTTTGTCTTGGGCGCGGTCGTCATCGAATTTCTCGGCGTCGACCCGGTCGTGCTGTGGATTCTGTTGCCGGTCGCCGCATTCGGGTCGGCGTACGTGCCGGAGGTGTACTCGTTCGTCGCTGGGCAGGCCGCGTTCACCATGATGGTGCTGATCAACTTCAACCTGATCGTGCCGACGGGTTGGAAGGTGGGCTTGATCCGCGTCGAGGACGTCGTCGTCGGCGCACTGGTCGGCATCGTGGTGTCGCTGTTGCTCTGGCCGCGGGGCGCGTCGGCGGCGGTGTCGAAGGCGATAGCCGATGCCCGCGCGGTCGGTGCGGAGTTCTTGTCCGCAGCCGTGCACCGCGTCACCCGCGGCGCATCCGAAGCCGCAACGGATCGGGTGACCGCGCTGAGCCGACAGGCCCTTGACGTGTCCCGCACAGTGGACGACGCAGTGCGGCAATATCTCTCGGAGAACGGCGGGACGACCGCGCTGAGGGCGCCGGTGGTACGGGCCGCCAACCGGGCGATCCGGGTGCGTGCCGCCGCCGAGTTGATCGCCGACGTCGTGCCCCCGCCACTGGAGCCGTACCGCCGCACCCGCGAGGTGCTCGAGACCCACACTGACGTGATCTGCGCGCGGCTCACCGGCGACCCCGCCCGCGAATTCGAGTCCCTCAGCGACGACTTCGTGCTCGCGCTTCGCGCCGACGGCGCCGACGATGTGGAGGTCCGGCCCGCCCGAGAGGCAGGGGGACTCGCGGTGTCGGCCGCATTGCCTCTGACGGCCGTCGCTGCCCATCTCGGTGAACTCGAACTCCTCTATCCGCACCCGGTAGCGTCGGCCCGATGAAGGACGTCCTGGTGCTGGGCTCCGGTTTCGCGGGACTGTGGGCCGCGCTCGGTGCGGCTCGGCGACTCGACGAACTCGGCGTGGGTGCCGGTGATGTCCGAGTCACCGTGCTCAGTTCGCTGCCCTACCACGACATTCGGGTGAGGAACTACGAAGCGGACCTGACGCCGTGCCGGATTCCGTTGACCGAGGTGCTCGACCCTGCGGGCGTCGGGCACCTCACCGCCGACGTGACGGCGATCGACCCGGCGACGCACACCGTGACGACGTCGACGGGCGCGCACACCTACGATCGCCTCGTCGTGGCCCTCGGCAGCCAGGTCGTCAAGCCCGATGTGCCCGGCATGCACGAGTTCGGCTTCGACGTCGACACGTACGACGGCGCGAAGAGGCTGCAACGGCACCTCGCCGGGCTCGACCCGGCCAACCCAACCTCGAGCACCGTCGTCGTCGTGGGGGCCGGACTGACGGGCATCGAGACCGCGTGCGAGATGCCCGCCCGGTTGACCTCACTGTTCCCCGACGCCACGCCTCGCGTCATCCTCGTCGACCACAATCCGCTCGTCGGCTCGGACATGGGCGCGTCGGCACGCCCGGTGATCGAGGCCGCGCTGGCATCGACGGGTGTCCAGAGCCGACTCGCGGTGCGCGTCACCGCGATCGACGAGGCAGGCGCGCGGCTGTCGACCGGCGAGGTACTGGACGCGGCGACGGTGGTGTGGTGTGCGGGCATGCGAGCCAACCCGCTCACCGCGGACCTGGGTGTGGCATGCGACCGCCTCGGCCGGGTGCCGGTCGACGACCATCTGCGGGTGGTCGGCGTGCCGGACGTGTTCGCCGCGGGCGATGTCGCCGCGGCACGGATGGACGACGTGCACCTGTCGGTGATGTCGTGCCAGCATGGCAGGCCGATGGGCCGGTACGCCGGCTACAACGTGGTCAGCGATCTGCTCGGACAACCGATGCTGACTCTTCGGATTCCTTGGTATGTCACCGTTTTGGACCTCGGCCCGGCCGGCGCGGTGTACACCGAAGGTTGGGAACGGCAAGTAGTTGACACCGGCGAATCCGCGAAGGCCACCAAGCGTGTGATCAACGGGTCGCGAATCTATCCGCCGCTCGACGGGGACCGCGGCGCGCTGTTGGCGGCTGCGGCACCTGCCCTGCAGGGCAGGCCAAGCGCCGAGGGCTGAGCACGGTCACATTCTCGAGTACCGGCTCAATGCAAAGCTGTAGCAGCCATATGCTGCAAAACCCACTGCGGCGCAGAGGATCACCGCAGTGCCGTGGGGGCCCTGGCCGAGCGTCTTGACGGCACCGTCGAGCCCGGTGGCCTTCGACGGGTCGGCGCGCACCGCCGCGACGATCACCATCGCGCCCGCGGCGGCCAGCACAAGACCTTCGGCGACATAGCCGAACAGTCCCAGCGTTGTGACCAGGCGCCCGGGCGCCACCGTGAGATCGCCGCAGAATCGCCGCGACGCGCCCTTGTAAACGAAATAGCACCCGATGGCCATGACGGCGAGTCCGATGACGACGAGCACAGCTTTGCCCTCTAAAGAGCGCATCAGCCTGGCGCTGAGGCCGGCGCTCTGGGCGGCGCCCGACCGGCGACGGCCGAGCGCATACTGCACGGCAGTGACGCCGACCGATGCGTAGACCACCGCCAGGCCAAGCGCCTTGAGCCTGTTGGTCCACTCAAAGTCTTGCGGGTCGGTCTTGGCGCGGTCATGCTCGCCGGGGTGCAGACCGAGGATCGTTTCGGCGATGCGCCACAGCGTCAACGGCAGCAGGGCCGCGGCGGTCGCCCACAAGGCGGCATTGCCACCGCTGGTCGCCGCGATCGCCCGCAACGCACCCGTCTGATCGGCGTCACCGCCCGAACCGGTGGCGATGCGGACGATCAGATACGCGATCAACAGATGCAGAAGCCCGCTGATGACGTAGCCGATGCGGGCCGCGACGACCGTCGCCGGGTGAGTGACAGCGGAGCGTACCGCGTCCCCCGGCGCGTCTTTCACGGCCGAACCCTTGACTACCTGCCGTCACGCCGTGGACGGAAGGCGTCCTTGATCTTCTCGCCCGCGCCCTTCAGATGTGACGCCCGTTCGTCGAACCTGCCCTGAGCCTCCAACTCGCGGTCGCTGGTCGCGCGTCCGATTACCGCCTTGACCTTTCCGCGCAACTGATCGACCTTGTGCCTGGCTTTATTTGCGTTACTCATGCCGGATGGTTACCCATTTTTCGGCACGGCTAGTTCAGCGGCCGGTGTGGCATCAGCGCGTTCGGCGGGATTACGCCGAACTTGCCTGCCTGAAAGTCCTCCATCGCCTCGATGAGTTCGGCCTTGGAGTTCATCACGAACGGCCCGTACTGAACGACTGGCTCGCGAATTGGTCTGCCGCCCAAGATCAGAGCCTCGAGCGCAGGCCGCCGCGATTCCTGCGTCGGCTCCGCGACCACGGTTATCCGGTCGCCGGGCCCGAGTACCGCGAGCTGGCCCTGGTGGATCGGGTGTCCGACAGGGCCGACCGCACCGCGGCCTGACAGCACGTAGACCAACGCGTTGAAGTCGCGGCTCCACGGCAGGTTGAGCCGCGCGCCGGGCTCAATGGTCGCATGGGCCAACGTGATTGGCGTGTGGGTCACGCCGGGCCCCCGGAGCCGCTCCGGCGGCGACACCGGATCGATGCGGCCGTCGATATCGCCCGCGATGACGCGCAGCAGCGCGCCGCCGTCGTCCGACGCCAACAGCTTCACCTGGGTGCCTTCGATTGCCTGGTAGTTCGGGGCCGCGAATTTGTCCTTGCGCGGCAGGTTCACCCACAGCTGGATGCCGTGGAACACCCCGCCGCTCTCGACCAGTTCGGCGGGCGGCGTCTCGATGTGCAGGATGCCGGAGCCCGCCGTCATCCACTGGGTGGCCCCGTCGGTGATCAGCCCGCCACCGCCGTGTGAGTCCTGGTGCGCGAACCGGCCGTCGATCATGTAGGTGACGGTCTCGAACCCGCGGTGCGGATGCCAGTCGGTGCCCCTGGGTTCACCCGGTTGGTATTCGACCTCACCCATCTGGTCCATGTGGACGAAGGGGTCGAGGTCCGCAGAACTGACGCCCGCGAACGCCCGCACGACGGGGAAACCCTCGCCCTCGTAGCCATGCGGGCCGGTGGTGATGGACCGCACTGGCCGCTCGGTGTCGGCGGGGGCCGGGGCGGAGATGCGTGGAAGCGTGAGCGTGTCAGCGGTGATAGCAGGCATGCCGACGTTAACCGGACTGGGGTCCAGTTAATTCCCGATGGCCGCGAGGGCGGCGGCCCGCGCATCGGTTGCGGTTGCGGAGGCCAGTACGGCGGCGGCCGCCTCCCGGCACTGCTGGAGCGTCGCCTGCGCGAGCTTGGCCCCGACGCCTTGGATCGCTGCGGCAGCAGCAGACAGCGACGTCACGCCGATGCCGGTCAGCACGCAGGCCAACAGGGGATCCGCGGCGGCCTCACCGCACACCCCGACGGGCTTGCCCGCGGTCAGCCCTGCCCGCACCGTCATGGCCACCAACGCCAACACCGCTGGTTGCCACGGGTCGGTCAGCGTGGCCAGTTCGGCAGACATCCGGTCGGCGGCCATCGTGTACTGCGCCAGGTCATTGGTGCCGATCGACAGGAAGTCGACGTGTTCGAGGATCCGGTCGGCGAGTAACGCGGCCGCGGGCACCTCGATCATCACCCCAGCGGTCAGGCCTCGCGAATGCGCCTTGGCGGCAAAGCTTTCGGCTTCCTGCGCGGTCGCGATCATCGGGGCCATCACCCACGGCTGATTCCCGGTGCGCTCCCCCGCCGCGGCGATGGCGTCCAGTTGGCGGTCCAACAATCCAGGGTTGCGGTCCGCGATACGGACGCCGCGCACACCCAGCGCCGGGTTGGCCTCTGGAGTGTCGCCGGGATGGCCGGCGAATTTCAGCGGCTTGTCGGATCCGGCGTCCAGCGTCCGGATCACCACCTTGCGACCCGAAAATGCCTGCAGCACCTCGGCGTAGATGCCGGCCTGCTCATCGACCGTCGGCTCGGTATCGCGGTTGAGGAAGCACAATTCGGTGCGGAACAGGCCGACGCCTTCGGCGGCGGTCTCGCTCGCGGCGCGGGCCGCCGCGCCGTCCTGGACGTTGGCCAGCACCGCGACGGCGTGTCCGTCGGCGGTGACTCCTGGGCCGGACCACTGTGCCGCTCGTTGGGCTTGGCGCTGCGCTGCGGCGACGGCCTCCCCTGCCGCGGTGTGGTCAGGTGAGACCGTGACGGTGCCGAGCGTGCCATCGACGAGCACCATCGAGCCCGCCTCGACGTCGTCGAGTCCCGCGACGGCCACCACGCAGGGGATGCCGAGTTGGCGGGCGATGATCGCGGTGTGACTGGTCGGCCCGCCCAGAGTGGTGGCCAGGGCGACAACGAGTTCGGGATCGAGTCCTGCGGTGTCGGCGGGGGCGAGATCTTCGGCGCACAGGACGGACGGGAGCTCGGGGACGGGCACGCCGGGTTCGGGAAGGCCGGACAATTCGGCGACCACCCGGTCGCGGATGTCACGCAGATCGGTGACGCGCTCGGCCATCAAGCCGCCCATTTTCGTGAACATGTCGACGAACTGTTCGACGGCCCCCGCCACCGCCGCAACTGCGGGCGTGCCGTCCTTGATGCGTTTCTCGGCGGCGCCCAACCAGGCGCGGTCCTGCGCCAGCGCCGCGGTGGCGGCGAGCACCTCGGAAGCGGCGCCGCTCGCGTGGGCTGCGCGGTCCCGCAACCGGTTGGCCACGGCGGTGGCCGCCGCCGTGAACCGCGCGGCCTCGGCGGGGCGGTCGGCTTCGGCCACCTCGGCTCCGTTGCCGGTCTCGACGGCGGGGGGCCGGCCCGGCCGGATCACCGGCGCGTACTGCACACCGGGCACCACAGGGACACCACGGAGAACCGTGCTCGAGGCCGGGAGTGACGTAGGCGGAGATGAGGCGGTCATGTGAACCAGATTACAAGAATATCTTGACAAGTCAACACGAACAGTAGTAAAACCAACTATATCCACATCAATGTGGGCTTAAACCCACAAACACGGCAACCACACATACGGAGCCTCCATGTATGCCGAAGAGCGTCAGCAAGCGATCGCCTCGCTGGTGATCTCGCGGGGCCGCGCCTCGGTGGCCGAATTGGCGCAGGCCTACGATGTCACCACCGAGACGGTGCGCCGCGACCTTGCAGTGCTGGACAAGGCCGGTGTCCTGCGCCGGGTGCACGGCGGCGCCGTTCCGGTCCGCGCGTTGCATCTCGTCGAGGCAGGCGTCGGGGAACGGGACACCACCCGGGCGGAGCACAAGGACGCCATCGCCTCCGCGGCGACCGACTTCTTCCCGCTCGGCGGGGCTACCGTGCTGCTGGATGCCGGAACGACCACCGCACGGATCGCGGCGCAGTTGCCCACAGACCGCGAGCTGGTGGTGGTGACCAACTCCGTGCCGATCGCGGCCCGGATCGCAGCCATGCCCACGGTCACCTTGCAACTGCTCGGCGGCCGCGTCCGCGGCCTCACCCAGGCGGCAGTCGGCGAACAGGCGCTGCGCGTACTGGGCGCACTCCGCGTCGATATCGCGTTCATCGGCACCAACGCGATCAGCGTTCGCCATGGCCTCTCCACACCCGACAGCGACGAGGCGGCTGTCAAGCGCGCGATGGTCGAGGCCGCCAACTACGTTGTGGTAGCCGCAGATTCATCCAAGATCGGGCGCGAGGACTTCGTCAGTTTCGCCCCGATCTCCAGTGTGGACACCCTGATCACCGACACGGAGATCACCGCGGCCGACCGCAAGCTGTTGACGGAGGCCGGCGTCGAGGTGGTGGTCGCGTGATCGTCACCGTCACCCCCAATCCGAGCATCGACCGCACCGTCACGCTGACCGCGCCACTGACACGCGGTGCGGTGCACCGGGTTTCGTCGGTGACGACCGAACCCGGCGGCAAGGGCGTCAACGTCGCGCGTGCGCTGACGCTGGCAGGCGTCGACGCGGTTGCGGTGCTGCCTGCGCCCGCTGCTGACCCGTTGACGACGGCGCTGTCGGCCAGCGCGGTGCCGTTCACGTGCGTGCCGACCGCGGGTGCGGTGCGTACCAACCTCGCGATCATCGAAAGCGACGGCACCACAACCAAACTTAACGAACCCGGCGCGCACCTGGATGCCGATGCCCTCGACGCGTTGACCAGTACGGTGATCGACGGCGCCGAGACCGCGTCATGGGTGGTGTTGTCGGGTTCGCTGCCACCCGGCGTGCCGGATCACTGGTACGCCCGTGTGGTGGCGCTGCTCGCACCCTATCCGTGTCGGATCGCCGTCGACACCTCGGACGCTCCGCTGGCCGCCCTCGTCGGCTCACTCGGGCCGGCGGCCCCCGATCTGCTCAAGCCGAACGCCGAAGAGCTGGCCGGGGCTCTCGGCATGTCGCCGCAGGCGTTGGATGACGCTGTGGCCGAAGGTGATCCGGGCCCGGTCGTCGACGCGGCCCGTCAACTGGTCGACCGCGGCGCCGGTGCAGTGCTGGCCACGCTCGGGGCCGCGGGCGCCGTGCTGGTCGACCAGACCGGCAGCTGGATGGCCGCGCCGCCGCCGATCGTCGCGCGCAGCACCGTCGGTGCCGGTGACGCGTCACTGGCCGGCTATCTGCGCGCCGCCGTGGGCGGTGCGGTACCCCCCGACCGGCTGCAGATGGCCGTCGCCTACGGCAGCGCCGCCGCCGCGCTACCCGGCTCCGCGCTGCCATCGCCCGCCCAGATCGACCTCGCCGCCGTCCGGGTGACACCCATCGCCCCCAACCCGAAAGTATCGCCATGACAACCACTTTGCCGATCATCAACACCGACCTGGTGCTACTCGACGTCGACGCGGGCCCAGACAAACAAGCAGTCATCGGCCGACTGGTCAACCGGCTCGCCGACGCAGGCCGCACCCAGGACGCCGACGGGCTGATCGCGGCGGCGATGGCTCGCGAGGAGCAGTCGGCCACCGGTCTGCCCGGCGGGATCGCCATCCCGCACTGCCGCTCGCCGTACGTCGAGACCGCGTCGATCGGGTTCGCCCGCCTGAGCCCGGCAGTCGACTTCGGCGCGCCCGACGGCCCTGCAGATCTTGCGTTCCTGATCGCCGCCCCGGACGCAGGAGGCGCTGAGCACATGAAGCTGCTGTCCAGCTTGGCACGGGCCCTGGTGCGCAAGGACTTCGTCGAGTCGCTGCGCAACGCCGCCACACCGAATGAGGTGGTCGAGTTGGTCGACGGTGTACTCAGCCCGACGCCCGAGAAGCCGAAACCCACACCCGCGCAAACCGCCCCGAAGACGCTGATCGCCGTGACGGCGTGCCCCACGGGGATCGCGCACACCTACATGGCCGCCGATTCGCTGGTCGCCGCCGCGAAGAAGGCGGGCGCGACGCTGCATGTCGAGACGCAGGGTTCCTCGGGCAGCACGCCGTTGTCGGCCGACGTCATCAGCGCGGCCGACGCGGTCATCTTCGCCACCGATGTCGGCGTGAAGGACAGGCAGCGGTTCGCGGGCAAGCCCGTCGTCGCCTCCGGCGTCAAACGCGCCATCAACGAACCCGACAAGATGGTCGCCGAAGCGCTCGCGGCCGCAACCGATCCCGACGCCGCGCGGGTGCAGGGTGACGCGCGCGCCGCCGCTGCGTCCTCGGCACCGGCCGGTGGCGTCGGCTGGGGCACCCGGCTACGGCAGATCCTGCTGACCGGCGTGAGCTACATGATCCCGTTCGTCGCCGCCGGCGGTCTGCTGATCGCATTGGGTTTCTTGCTGGCCGGATACGACATCGCCAACACCCCCGACGGGGCCAAGCCGCTGGCCTTCGGGCTGAACTCGCTCGGCAGCCACATCGCCACCGAGAACACGCTGACCAGCCTGCCCTCGGGGGGCCTGATGCAGTACCTCGGAGCGGTTCTGTTCACCCTCGGCGGCCTGGCGTTCATGTTCCTGGTGCCGGCGCTGGCCGGTTACATCTCGTTCGCGATCGCCGACCGGCCCGGCATCGCACCGGGTTTCACCGCGGGCGCGGTGGCCGTGTTCGTCGGAGGCGGTTTCATCGGCGGCATCGTCGGCGGGTTGATCGCGGGGTTCACCGCGCTGTGGATCAGCCGCATCGACGCGCCGCGGTGGCTGAGGGGCTTGATGCCCGTCGTGATCATCCCGCTGTTCGCATCGCTGGTCGTCGGGCTGTTGATGTTCCTGTTGCTCGGCCGTCCGCTCGCGGCGATCACCTCCGGGCTCACCAACTGGCTGGGCGGCATGTCCGGCAGTTCGGTGATCATCCTGGGTATCGTGCTCGGCCTGATGATGTGCTTCGACCTCGGCGGTCCCGTGAACAAGGCGGCCTACGCGTTCGCCACCGCGGGCCTCAACGTCGCCGATCCGGCGTCGCTACGGATCATGGCTGCGGTGATGGCCGCAGGCATGGTTCCGCCGTTGGCGATGGCGCTCGCCTCCGCGGTGCGGCCCAGACTGTTCACCGAGCCCGAGCGTGAGAACGGTAGGGCCGCTTGGCTTCTCGGCGCGTCGTTCATCTCCGAGGGCGCCATTCCGTTCGCGGCGGCCGATCCGTTGCGGGTCATCCCATCGATGATGTTCGGCGGCGCCGTCACCGGCGCACTGATCATGGCGTTCGACGTCACGCTCAAGGCCCCGCACGGCGGCATCTTCGTGTTCTTCGCAATCGGCCACCTGCTGTGGTTCGTGGTCGCGCTTGCGGTCGGCACGGTGGCGGCCGCGGCGGCCGTCGTCGCGGCCAAACAGTTCATCAAGCCAGGCGTCAAGGCCGACGAATCACCGGCCCTGGTCGCCGCCTAGTCCCTCACAACCACACAAGGAGAAACACATGCCCACCAAAACCGTCATCGTCGGATCGGCGATCGGACTGCACGCCCGACCCGCCGCGATCATCGCTGAGGCCGTCGTCAACGCCGGAGTCCCGGTGACCCTCTCGATGGACGGCGGGGATCCGGTGGATGCGGGCTCGGCGCTGATGATCATGACGCTGGGCGCCGGCAACGGCGCCGAGGTGACCGTGGCCTCCGACGACGAGCAAGCATTGAAGACTGTCGCCGAGTTGGTCGAGCAGGACCTCGACGCCTGAGCCCGCAGCGAAACTGTATTCCAGCAGGAAAAGGCCGAGAAGCGACCTGCTGGAATACAGTTTCGGCGTTTCGGAGCCGCGACAGTTAGCGAACAACACCCCTCCCGCAGCCCCTTAGGATTGGCTAGTCCCATCCGCGCCGATGGGTTTGACGTGAGAGTTTGTCCTGCCATGGGGCCGGTACATTGTTTGCTGGAGCGTCGTCAGCACACTGCTGGCTAGTTCGATATCGGAAGGGGTGAGCGCACGTGCGCCGCATCGGTGTGCTGCTGGCAACGCTGGCGCTGGCGTTGCTGAGCGCTCCCCCCGCCGTCGCGATCGACCCGCCGGCCGTCGTCCCGCCGGACGAAACGGGGCCCGACCAGCCGACCGAACAGCGCCGGGTGTGCTCGGCGCCCACGGTGTTCCCGAATTCCAACTTCGCGGACAAACCGTGGGCCAACGACTACCTGCGGATCAGCGACGCCCAGAAGTTCGCAACGGGCGCAGGCGTAACTGTGGCCGTGATCGACACCGGCGTCAACGGGTCGCCGCGTGTACCCGCCGAACCCGGCGGCGACTTCGTCGACAAGGCCGGCAACGGAATGAGCGACTGCGACTCGCACGGCACCCTGACCGCGTCGATCATCGCGGGCCGGCCGGCACCCACCGACGGGTTCATCGGGGTGGCGCCCGACGCGCGGATCCTGTCGCTACGTCAGACGTCGGAGGCGTTCCAGCCGGTCGGCTCGCGGACCGACCCCAACGATCCGAACACCACCCAGACCGCGGGCTCGCTGCGCAGCCTGGCGCGTGCGGTGGTGCACGCCGCCAACATCGGCGCGCAGGTGATCAACATCAGCGAGGCCGCTTGCCACCGACATCGCGGCGCCACCACCGGCCTTCCAGGGTCCGGTCGGCGCGGCTCAGAGTATCGACCATTGCCGCCACCTCCGGATGAGGTTCACCGAAGACGTCGAGGACACCTTGCGCGGTCAGGTCGCGGGCCACCTGCTCCCACACGATGTTGCGCAAGTCTTCCTGGGGGATGTTCTGCCGGATACCCAGCGCCACGGGGAAATCCATCACGTTGACCCGGTCGGCGATGACGAGCATTCCGTCGATGGTGACCTCGACGCCGACCACGTCGTCGTAATGCGTGGGGGGAGTGGTCATATTTGCCGACTCTGCATCTGGTCGCGCAACGTGCCGCTGGTTGCTTGATCCGCGGTGTCGTACCGTTTCGCTGCCGCTGAAAGCTTGTCGCTCAAGCCTTCTGAAACGGCGGCCATCCGGGTGCCCGCATTTCGCCGCGCCGCCAACACCGCGGTGAGCGCGCGTGCGGATGCCGACGCGATGGCTCCGTGAGTCTGCCGAACCATTCGGTCGGCGCCGTCGGTCATCTCCGTCGCCGATCGGATTCCCACTGCCGCACGGCCCTGCACAACGGCCAGCTGGTCCAAATGCGCCGTCACTACCCGCAACTCGTCGCCGGACATGACTCGCGTCCCCTACCCCTTCATCCCGCGGTGGCCTCGAAGCTGGTCGCGACCGGCACGGGCGGCAGTTCGGCGCCTTCCGCCACACCGGCATACCGCCCGACGGTCTGTTGCAGTTCGGCGGCGTTCTGCGCCACCTCGGACCGCAGCCGGTTGAGCTGGTCGCAACTGTGCCCCAAAGCCGACTGCAATGCGGCCATCTCGACGGCCAGCGTCACGGCCTGGCCGTACCGCCGGGTCTGAAGTCCCAGCGCCACCGCGCCGGCATCCGCCAGGAATCGGCACTGTGCGTCAAGGTGGCCGCGGGAATGCGCGATTTGGGCGGCCTCACGGCTCAGCACCCTGGACACCTCGCGGTCGGCGCAGGCCATCGCCTCGGACCGCAGTTGTTGCCGGGCGTTCTGATCGGCGTAGGCATACGAGCCCGCGCCCTGCCAGCCAGTAGGCGCCGCGGATTGGAGTGTCTCGGTGACATCGTCGAACGTGCGCTGCGCCCGACCGAAAATCGCCCCGGTCTCGGGCACGCCGTGGCCGGTGGCGTCCTTCAGACCGCCGATGACCGCGCGGCCGTGCTCGAACAGCGCGCTATTGACCTTCACCGTCCACAGACTCCATCAACTCCGGCCGTAGCGAATCGCCCCGACTATTTGCCACGACCCGCCGGCTGTCCCGAACGAACCAACCGCGCACAACCCTGCGCCGCGTCACAGCCTACCAGCGGAAACGGCGCGGTCGATGCACCAGTTTTCGGTGGCACCGCAGCGGGTGGACACTTCAGCCAGCAATGTCTCATCACATGCTGGCATGACCGAGTGCACATCGTACGCGAGGTTCAGCAAACCCCGAGCGGCGCGCCGGGAGGCGGCTGTCGACGCTGTCCGCGGTCTGCCCTTGGCAGACCTCATCGGCGACCTGGTGCGCCTTGGTCCGCTCGCTCGCTGCGCGACCGCCTTCACCGTGCGCGTGTTTGCTGCCTCCCGGAGGCGCACCTTGCCCGCGGTATGCCGGGGTGCGGATGCGCTGTAGTTGATACTGAGAGTGGCGGACATACGCGTCGTCCAGGAGCGAAGGAGGAGATGCCCAGTGAACGACCGCGACGACGCTTTGCGCAGAGAACTCGGTTGGACGGGCCCCGAGGAGACCGACTACGAGCCGCCGAAGCCTCAGCCTGAGCAACCGCAGCAGCCCCAACCGCAGGCGCCGTCGCGGCCGCCTGTCGACTTCGTTTCCCAGGAGCGCGCTGCGAGCGCCGAGCACGGTCCGCGTCCGGGGCCCACGGAACCGCCGCCGCCGCCCTTCTTGGATCAGGAGCGGCCGGGCGGCAGCTTCCGTCAGCCGACGCGCTACGGGCCGCCTGCGCCAGGATCGCCTAGAGACACCGGCCCGATATCAGTGCCCAGGCCCGACGACGGTACGTGGACCCCGCAACAGCCGCCGCCAGGCGCTCCCCGCCCCGCGGCGCCGCCGCCGCAGCCAGGGCCGCCGACGCAGCCGTGGAAGGCTCCGCTCTACCCGCCCGACCCTGGTACCGCCCCTCCGACGCCGCCCGCGTCCTACGCGGACCGGATCAGGGCCGACGAGCTGGTGCCTGCCAAACCTAAACCGCCCGGGCGTGGCTGGCGGCTCGCGCTGTTCAAGGCGACCTTCGGGCTGGTCAACCTCGGCCCCTCGCCCGATGAGATCCGCGAAGCCGAACTGGAGGCCGCGATCAAGTCGGTGCTGCGCGGGCATTACAAGATCGGCGTGATGGGTAAGGGCGGCGTCGGCAAGACGACGGTGTCGGCCAGCGTCGGCTCCGTGTTCGCCGAACTGCGCCAAGAGGACCGGGTGGTCGCCATCGACGCCGACACCGCGTTCGGCAAGCTGGGCAGCCGGGTCGATCCGAAGGCGCAGGGCTCCTACTGGGAGCTAACGTCCGACCAGCACCTCGACACGTTCGCCGACGTGCGCAGCCGAGTCGGAAACAACGCCGCGGGGCTGTTCGTGCTCGCGGGCGAGGCGACGCCCGCGCGTCGCCGGGTGCTCGATCCCGCCATCTATCGGGAAGCGACATCGCGGCTGGACAGATACTTTTCGATCTCGATCGTGGACTGCAGTTCCACCATGGACGCCCCGGTCACCCAGGAGGTGCTTCGCGATCTCGACGCCCTGATCGTCGTATCGTCACCGTGGGTGGATGGCGCGGCCGCGGCGGGGCAGACGATGGACTGGCTGGCTGCGCGCGGACTGAACAGCCTGCTGCAGCGCACGGTGATCGTGCTCAACGACTCGGATGGTCACGCCGACAAGAGGACTCGTTCGATTCTCGCCCACCAGTTCGCCAGCCAGGGCCAGACCGTCGTCGAAGTGCCGTTCGACGGCCACTTGCGGCCGGGCGGCGTCATCGACCACACCAGCCAGATGTCTACCGCCACCAGGCGCCGGTTCATCGAAATCGCCGCGGCGCTGGCAAGTCATTTCCCCACGCGCGACGACCGAAGCAGGGAGCGTTATTAGTCGAGCTGCTTGAGCAGCGCCTCGATTGCGTCGACCGACGCCGCAGACACCGGCTCCTCCGCTTCAGCGTGTGCGATATCGTCCTGCGAAACCCCTGCGGCCTTGGCGGTTTCGGCGATGGTGAGGTTCGCGCGCCTGCGACTGGCGTACAACCGCTGACCCAGCGTCGCACGCGGTGCGGACGCCGCGGCCATGGTCAGCTCGTCGATCCGGCCGCGCACGGTGCCAAGCGCCCTGATCAGCGCCGGGGTGACCTGGCTGATGCGCGCGGCGCGGGCGGTGACCGCCTCTAGCTGACGTAGATCGGCGAGAATCGCCGCCACCCGCGATGTGTAGTTCGCATCGTCGAGGGCAGGCAGCGCGTCGATGGCGCCGCCCAACGTGTGCACCGCCGTGATGATGGCCTGCGCGATCAACTGGCCTTCGCCCGCTCCCGCGGCCGGTTCGGTCGGCTCGTCCCGTGTGACCGGCTCGCCGTGGCGCAACCGTTCGATGGTGCCCGGCGGCCACTGCAGTACCTCCTCGAGCTTTGCCCGGGTGCGCGCCCGCGGCCAGCTTCTGCCCTTCTCGAATGCGATCAGCGCGCCGGCGTTGATGATTCCCTCGGCGGCGAGGCGGCGCTGGCTGATGTCGAGTTCGCGCCTGCGGGCGGCGGCCGCGGCTCCCGCGCGGCCCAATCCGGGATCGACGACGTCCGACGCCTCAGCGGTCGTCTCGGCGTCTGTCATGGCGGCGATTTCCTCGCTGAATTGGTGCTGCGCAGGGTGTCGCAATACTAACCAGCATGACGGCCGCTGCTACGACTTGGGACCGTGTTTCGCCGGACGAAGCGAGGCGCGGCTACGGTTTGATCGTCAGCGAACCGTATCAACGCTACGGAATTACAGTATCGGCGTATGCCGGGCATCGACGCACGCAGAACATCGTTTTGGAGCTCTTCCCAGCCGATTACCGCACCGATACGACACGACGAGGCCCATTTTCCGCGGCAGTGAACTGTTGCATTGCTACGGTTTGTTCGCTACGTTTAGCGGCATCGCGGCCGACCGCCGCAGAGCGTGACAGAGGAGCGACAACGATGAACGCACCGGAATGGGAAGAGACGCCGATCGGGGCATGCACCCGAGACCCCGAGAGGTGGACCACCAGAGCGGATGACGAAGCCAAGGCCATCTGCAGGGAATGCCCTCGGCGTTGGCTGTGCGCCCGCGAGGCATGCGAACTTCCGCGCGCCGAGGGACTGTGGGCGGGCATCGTCATCCCCGAGGGCGGCCGCGGTAGGACGTTTGCTCTTCGGCAGTTGCGTTCCCTTGCCGACCGCCACGGATATCCGGTCCGTGACCGCCGCCTGTTCGCTGAATCGGCCTGACAACCCGTCCGTTCGCCGCCGATTGCGTGGGGTCGGCGGCGAACGGAATATCTTGTCCGGCGGGGCAGTTGACTCATGCGACGGTGCCGGGCATGCCCCGGGCCCCAACCAGAATCGTCGCTTAGTGCGACCACTCGCCGAGAGGCGCCATGGCGGCACCGTCCCAACATCTCACCTACCAGGTGTCCACGAAGCGGCGGTCGCAGCGCGGTTGAGGCTGCTCCGCCGCGGCCGATAGGGTCGCGGCGATCAGGCCGCGGGTGTCGGCGGGGTCGATGACGTCGTCGATCTCGAACAGCGCAGCAGCATTGAGCGCCTTCGCATTTGACTCCGCGGCAGCGGTGGCCTGCCGGACGCGCTGCTCGCGCTCGTCGTCGTCGACGATTTTCTCGAGTTCTTTTCGCAGGCCTAGCCGAACCGCGCCCTCCAGTCCCATCGGACCGAGATGGGCGCCGGGCCAAGCGACTGTGAGCAGTGGCTCGTGCAGGCTCCCGCCGACCATCGCCTGTGCGCCCAGCCCGTAACCGCGGCGCAGCACCACCGCCACCAACGGCACACGCAACGCGGCGCCTGCCACCAACATGCGAGAAGCACGGCGCACCAACGCTTCTGCCTCCGCCGCAGGACCGACCATATAGCCGGGGCAGTCGACCAGCGACACGACCGGCAGCCCGAAGGCGTCGCACAGCTGTAGGAATCGGGCGGCCTTGTCGGCGGCCGCGGCTGTGATAGCGCCGGCCATCACCATGGTGTTGTTCGCGATGACGCCCACCGCGCGCCCCTCGATCCTGGCCAACGCGGTCACCATCTCCCTGGCGAACCCCGCACGCAGAAACGTCACCGACTCCTCGTCGGCCAACGTCTCGATGATAGGGTTCACCGGATATGCGCGTCGTTCTCGCTCCGGAATCATTGCGCGCAACCGGGTTTGGTCGCTGACCGGGCCCGGCGTGGTCGCGCCCTGGAAGTAGCCGAGCAGACGTTTCGTCACCACGACCGCCTCCGCCTCGTCGGCCACCACGACGTCGACCACACCGTTGGGGTACTGCATCGAGATCGGGCCGACGTCGTCGGCGGGCACCTCCCCGAGGCCACCGCCTGCGATCATGGCGGGTCCGCCCATGCCTATCGACGCGTCCTCTGTCGCGACGATCAAGTCGGCGCATCCGGCGATCACCGCGTTGCCCGCGAAACAGCGGCCCTTGACGATCGCGATCCGCGGCACCAGTCCCGACAGCGCCGCCCACAGTTTGAAGGCGCGCGCGTCCAGCGCCGAGACGGTCGGGTAGTCGGTATCGCCGGGGCGCCCGCCGCCGCCTTCGGCGAAGAACACGGTCGGTAGCCGCATCCGCTCGATCAGTTCGAACAACCGATCCTTCTTGCGGTGGCCAAGCGCCCCCTGTGTGCCCGCCAGCACCGTGTAGTCGTAGGACAACACGGCGCACGGGCCGCCGTTGACGCGGGCCGTGCCCGCGATGAGCCCGTCGGCGGGGGTGCGCGCGATCAGGTCATCGACATCGCGGCGAAACCGCTGCGCCGCGATCGCGAACCGGCCGTACTCGACGAAGGAACCGGGGTCGACCAGATCGTCGACGTTCTCGCGCGCCGTGCGCCCGCCCGCGGCGTGCCTGCGTTCGACGGCATCCGCGCGGGCCGCATCCTCGGTGAGCGCACGTCGCCTCAACAATTCGGCATAGTCGTCGCGCATCGCGTCGTCGGGCATGGCGTCCGATGTTATCCACAGGCCGTCCGCCACCGACACCGATCTGTCGGCGATCCGCCTTACCGTGCGGGCATGACTGCATGGATCAACACCGTCAGCCGCGACCACGTCCAGCGTGGGGTGCGGGGCCGCTTCACCCAGGCCAACCACGGCAAGCCGCATATGTTGAAGAAGATGGCCAAGGGCGACTGGATCGTCTTCTATTCGCCGAAGACCGGCTACCCGGACGGGGAGCCGCTACAAGCCTTCACCGCGATCGGCCGGGTCGCCGACGACGAGGCGTATCAGGTCGAGGTGTCGCCCGACTTCCAGCCGTGGCGACGCAACGTCGATTTCCTGGAGTGCGCCGAGACGCCGATTCGCCCGCTGATCGACAAGCTCCACTTCATCGAGGATCCGGCGCGCTGGGGATACAAGTTCCGGTTCGGGGTATTCAAGATCAGCGATCACGACCTCGACGTGATCCGTTCGGCGATGACCGACTCCGGCTGAGGGCTACCGTGGGTCCGTGAGCAACACCGAGCCGGCCCCATCCGAAGTCGCCTGTGCCGCTTTGCCGTTCGCGGGTGTACTGCATCCTCGTGAGGTACCGCTCGGTGGCCCGCGCGCGATCACGGTGCGGCGCACTCTGCCGCAGCGGGAACGGTCGCTGATCGGCGCGTGGTGCTTCGCCGACCACTACGGTCCGCACGACGTGCGGGGCGGTAGGGGCATGGACGTGCCGCCGCATCCGCACACCGGATTGCAGACCGTCAGTTGGCTGTTCAGCGGGGAGGTGGAGCACCGCGACAGCGCCGGAGTGCATGCGCTGGTACGCCCGGGCGAGCTGAACCTGATGACGGCGGGCGCGGGCATCTGCCACTCAGAGGTGTCAACGCCGGCCACCGCCGTGCTGCACGGTGTCCAACTGTGGGTGGCGTTGCCCGACGCGGCCCGCGACGCCGACCGCGACTTCGCGCACTACGCGCCGGAGCCGCAGACGGTCCAAGGCGCCACGGTGCGGGTGTTCCTCGGCGAGCTCGCGGGTGACCGCTCTCCCGTGCACACCTTCACCCCGCTGCTCGGCGCACAACTCGACCTGGCGCCGGGCGCTGACCTCACCCTCGAAGTCGATCCCGCGTTTGAGCACGGCGTGCTGCTCGACCAGGGCAGCGTGGAGGTCGCCGGTACGTACTTAAAGGTGGCCGATCTGGCGTTCCAGGCGGCGGGCAATGACCGGCTGCACATGGTCAACCACGGCCGGTCCCCTGCCCGCGTTGTGCTGCTCGGCGGTCCGCCGTTCCCTGAGCAACTGGTGATGTGGTGGAACTTCGTCGGGCGCAGCCATGCCGACATCGCAACCTATCGGCAGCTGTGGCAAGACCACGACCCCCGCTTCGGCGCAGTGCAGGGATATCAGGGCGCGGTGCCGCGACTGCCGGCGCCGCCGCTGCCCAACGCCACGTTGCGCCCGCGGCCCAATCCCGGGGTATAGAAGAGACATGACCACCGACAAGACCGGCGCACCCACCACAGTCACCCAGGAATCCGACCGCTTCAGCATCTCCGTAGATGGAAAGCAGGTCGGCTTCACCGAGTACGCCGATCGCGACGGTCAACGGATCTTCCCCCATACCGAGGTGCTCGACGAGTACGGCGGCCGCGGGCTGGGCACGATTGTCATCGCCGAGGCTCTGCAAGCCACCCGCGATGCCGGGCTGCGAATCGTCGCCGTGTGCCCGATGGTGGCCGGCTACGTCGAAAAGCACCAGGAACTCGCCGACGCCGTCGACCCTGTCGACTCGGACGTCAAACGCTGGCTGGCCAATCGTTAGCTCAGCTAGCCCGATAGGGTCGGTCGCGTGGCGACCGCATTCTTCGTCGCCGACGGCGACACCTTCGTCCCTCAGCCGATCGCGCGTGGGCCGTGGGGCCAGACGATCAGTGGCAACTACGTCGGCGGTCTGCTCGGCCACGTCCTCGAGCGCGATGCCGGCGAGCCGCAGTTGCAGCCCACCAGGCTGACCGTCGACCTGTTTCGGCCCGCCGCGCTGGCGCCGGTGCGCGTCGACACCTCGGTCACCCGGCACGGCCGACGCCTGAAACTGGTCGACGCGGTGATGACGCAAGGCGACACCGTCGTCGCCCGTGCCAGCGGACTGTTTTTGCGCCGTGGCGAGCAACCCTCGGCGAAGATCTGGTCGTCACCGGTGACCATGCCCGACCTCCCGCAAGCCCCCGATCCGATTCCACGCGGCCTCGCGATGCTGGTGTGGACCTACGGCAAAGACGACCACACCCCCGGCCCGGGGTTCGGGCTTCAGGCGTGGCAACACGCCGGACCGAAGCACATCTGGGTCCGCGACGTCAGGCCGCTGGTCGACGGAGCAGAACTCACCCCGTTCACCAGGGCCGCGATGGCCGGCGACATGGTCAGCTCGTTGACCCATTTCGGTCCAGAGGGTTTGCAGTTCATCAATGCCGACTACACGCTGACGCTGAGCCGCCTCCCCCGGGGTCCGTATCTGGGGCTCGCCGCGCTGACCCATTACAGCCACGACGGCATCGCGACCGGTACAGCCACCATCGTCGATCAGCACGGCCCGATCGGGAGCGGCGTGGCCAATGCTCTGTCCAACCCCGGCTTTGACCCGCCGCATCCCTGAGGGCTCTAGCTCAGGCCGACGACCTCCTGCGCGATATCGGCCAGCCTCGTCTGCGCGGCCGACACCACACGCTGGCGGTTCTTGTGCGCCTCCTCGTAGGCGACGATCGCCCGGACGTCGGCCGCATCGGTGAGTTCCTTGACCTCGGCGACGGCGTCCGCGACGGTCAACTCGTCGTAGCCCGCAATGGGAAGCTCGTCGGCGTCGAGCACACCGCCGGCACTACGCGCGGCATGGAGCGCGTCCGCGGTCCGATCCGCACCCTCCTCGCGGCTGACCTCCTCGGCCCGCTGCAGCGCGGCGTCCCGCGAGGCCGAAAGCGCCTTGAGCGCCACCTCGCCTGCGCGCTGCGCGCGCCGGATCAGGTCATCGACGGCAGGTCCCGCCGAGCGCACCAACTCCGCGACGCGCTCAGCCGATTGGGCGGACAAACCCATCGGCAGATTCACCAGCTTCACCGCGGTGCCTGTCGCCGCCTGCAGAGGTGTGCGCCGCAGTGCGGCGGGCCCGCCGAGCGCATCTTCGGCCAGCACCGTCGTCAGCCAGTTCACGGTCGCCGAGTGAGCAGTTATCAACCGGTCGGCGAGTTCCTCGACGTCCGAGCGCTTCGCCGCCACGGCCAGCGCCTTGATGTAGCGCGACCGGTCCAGGAGCTGGTCCTCGAGCGCCAAGTCGCCGAGCAGCGCCTCGTCGAACGGCTGCGCCTGCTCGGTCAGCGCCTTCACCGCGGCGGCGGCGCGGCCGAGGAACGGTCCGATGGTGTCGGGAAAACCGCCGAGATCGCGAATCGCCTTCTCGATCGCTTCTGCGCGCAGCCGCCCGTTCTCGGCGTTCTGCGTCAGCTCGCGACGGACCGCCTCGGTCCGCGCCTGCGCCACGCGCGTTTCGGCGACCTGGATCTCGGTGTGCGTCAGGTCAAGCACGGTACGCAGCTGAGCTAGCAATGTGGTTTCGGTTTGCGTTGTAGCCATTAGGTTTCGCCCCCTGTGTGGTCGTATCGGGTTCGGCGCATGAGCGCACCTGCCCGTCAGCTACCCGGACTATGGGGCGTGCGGAACGTGATCCGCGTGTGAGATAAGTCGCAATCCTCAGCGGGGCTTCAACACCACCACCGGGATCTCGCGCTGCGTCCAACTCTGGTAGTTCGCGAAATCCGCGTACAACTCGACGAGCTTCGGCCACAACCGCGCCCGCTCGTCTGCGCATGCGGTGACGGCGTGGACAGGGCGACGGTCAGAGCCGATTTCGACGAACGTGTCGGGGTTGGCCACCAGGTTGCGATACCACTGCGGGTTCTCAGGCCGACCGCCCTGCGATGCGACGATCACCACGTCGGCACCGTCGAACATGTAGAGCAGGGGCGTGACGAACACCTTGCCGGACTTGCGGCCACGGTGTTCGAGCAGCAGGGTCGGCACCGGCTTGCGAAACCCCGCACCGATGCGCCACTTTCCGCCGACCTTCCCGCCGGTCCGGCGATACATCCATACGTGTGCCCTGCCCACGTATTTGAAGATCTTCGGCAGCAGCGGCGAATCCAGTTGTCTGGGGCGGTCCTGCGGCATCAGAGGAACTCGGCTGTGCTGCCGCCGACGGGCATGGACGGCATCCCGAGCTTGCGGTGATCCCAACTGCGCAGTCGGCTGGGCACCACCCGCACGCAGATCCGGTTGTTCATCATCTGATCGACGAACGGGCGCATCTCGTCGGTGTACGGACCGGTGTAGCGCTCCCAGACGCTGATGCCAACGCGCAGAATGGTTTCCGCGTCATCGACGATCTCGGCCTTGCCGTCGATCGAGACCCCGCGCAGTGTGTCGTAGCTCTGCCCGTCCTCGATCATCACGGTGATCGTCGGGTCGCGCCGCAGGTTGACCGCCTTCTGCGACTTCGCCTTGGTCTCGAACCAGATCTCGCCGTCGACGACGGCGTACCACATCGCGACCAGATGCGGCCTGCCGTCGGGCAGCACGGTCGCCATCGTCGCCGTCCTGCTGCGCTCAATGAATTCGGCGATCTCCTCGTCGCTCATGACGATCTTCGCCCGCTCGTTCTTGCCCACGCCTAAATGCCTATCAGGCACCGGTCGCGGTGACCGTCACCGGGATGCCGTTCAGCGCGCCGTTGCCCGACGGCTCGTCGACGAACGTAGGCGGCGACAGGATGTTGGTGTTGACGCCGGGCGAATCGTTGGCGATTGACATCTGGGTGCCGGGTTTGCCGTGACCCCAGCCGTGCGGCATCGAAACCACCCCGGCCATGATCGCGTCGGTCACCTCCACGGGCACCTCGATCTGACCGGCCGATGAGGTGACGCTGACGACGTCACCGGTGGTCACACCGCGCTTGGTGGCGTCGTCGTCGTGCATCAGCAGTGTGCAGCGATCCTTGCCCTTCATCAACGGACCCACGTTGTGGAGCCACGAGTTGTTCGACCGCAGATGACGCCTGCCGACCAACACCAGCTCATCCGGCGCACGCTCGAGTCGCTCGGCAAGCCGGGGCAGATCGTCGAGCAGATACTCTGGCGCCAACCGGATCTTGCCGTCCGCGGTGCCGAGCACGTCGGGCACCTGCGGCACCATCGGCCCGAAGTTGATGCCGTTGGGCTCGGCCTTGAGCTTGTCGAGCGTGACGCCGTCGGGGTTCTCGCCGTATCGGTCGCCGAACGGCCCGGTGCGCAGGGTGAAGTCGAGGATCCGCTCAGGGCCGCCGTGCGAGTAGCACTTGCGGAGCTCGGCGCCGTCAAGGCCCTTGGTGAACGCCATGTAGTCGAAGAACCCGTCGTCGATGGCGGTCACGTCGACATCCTCGGCGGGCGTGCCAGTGCACAACCCGGTCAGCCGGATCAGGATCTCCCACTCCTCGGGCCGGTCCGGGTCCTGCGGCGCGAACACCGGCGGCGAGTAGTTGGCGATGCTGTTGATCGCGAAGTTGAGGATGAGGTCGTCGTGGTGGGGCTGCTCCAGCGGCGACGGCGCGGGCAGGAACACGTCGGCATGCCGGGTGGTCTCGTTGAGCCAGAGGTCGACGGCGATCATCGCGTCGAGCGCCGGTAGCACCTCGTCGAGCTTGTGGCCCGCGGGCGTGGACAACACCGGATTTCCCGCGACGGTGATCAACGCCTTGATCTGCCCCTCCCCCGGCGTCGCGATCTCTTCGGCCAGACACGACACCGGCACCTGGCCGAGCACTTCCTTGGCGCCGCGAACCCGGGTGCGGTACCGGCCGAACTCCGGCGCGCCGTCCTCCAAGCCGGGGATCGGCTGCACCGTGACCGACCACGCCGCGGCGCGCGGGAACATCGCGCCGCCTTCGACGTCGAAATGTCCGGTGAGGATGTTGATCACGTCGACCAGCCAGCTGGCCAGGCTGCCAAACTCCTGATTGCACAACCCAATTCGGCCGTAGACGACGGCGCGCTCAGTGCCGGCCAGCTCACGGGCCAACCCGCGGATGCGGTCGGCACCGATGCCGGTGACCGCAGCGACACGCTCAGGCGACCAGTCGTTGGCCACCTCTCGGATCCGGTCCACACCGTCGAGGTGTTCTTCGACGGCGCCGAGGTTGACCAGACCCTCCGCAAACACGGTGTGCGCGACGGCCAGCAGCAGCGCCGCGTCGGTGCCGGGGGTGATCGGCAGCCACTCGTCGGCGCGCGCCGCGGTGACGGTGCGGACCGGGTCGATCACAATCACCTTGCCGCGCTTGCGAATTCCGTCGATGATGCCCATCACGTTCGGCGCAGCCAGCAGCGAGCCCTGCGACGCAGCCGGGTTGGCACCCATCACGACCAGCAGATCCGTGCGCTCGATGTCGGGCACCGGGAAGGTCCACCACCCGCCGTACATCAGGTGCGACGACAGATTTTTCGGCCACTGATCGACAGTGCCCGGTGAATACGACAGTGGGATGCCCGACATGCCGAGCAGCACACCGGTGTAGCGGCCCAGCGAGAATGAGTGCGCCAGCGGATTACCGGTATAGCAGGTGACCGCGCCGATGCCGTACTTCTCGATCACCGGCGTCAACAGTTCGGTGCACCGACGGAACGCCGCGTCCCAACTGACCTCCTGCCACTGCTCGCCGCGTTTGATCATCGGGCGCCGGATGCGGTCGGGATCGTCGTGCACCGCCCCGAGCGTGGCCCCCTTCGGGCAGATGTGTCCGTGGCTCCAGGTGTCGTCGTGGTTGCCGCGGATGCTCGCGACGCGACCGTCCGAGACGTGAATCTCCAAGCCGCACATGGCTTCACAGAGCGGGCAGGTGTAGAGGTGTCGGCCGTCCTCGCCGACGGGGGCCAGGTTCAGCTCGGTCGACATCGCGGCCTCCATTCGTCTTTGTTGTGACACACTGTAACGACAAACGTCAGCGGCGGGGAGGCGAATCGTGGAGGCGGAACGGCGGCATCGGCGGCAGGGTTCCCGCCGGGATCCGTCGATCGACACCGCGGTGTTGGCCGCCGCGCGCAGACTGTTGGTTGACCGCGGGTACGCCGCCACCAGCATCGACCTGATCGCCACCACTGCGGGCGTCAGCAGACCCGCTGTCTACCGGCGCTGGACGTCCAAGGCACAGCTGGTCCACGAGGCGCTGTTCCCCGACCTCGGCCCCGAGACTGAAGAGGACGACTTCGCCGCCGAGATCACCAGGCTGTGCCGCGGCGCGCTGCAGATGTACGGCGACCCCGCGGTGCGCGAGTCAATACCCGGTCTGCTCAACGACTTACGGTCGGACCGCCGGATGCGGCGGGTGCTCAGCGACCGCCTCGAGGCGACCGCCCGCAGTCACCTCGCCGAAAGAGTCGGCGCGGCCGTCGCCGACGGCGACGCGCGCCCCGGCATCAGTGCGGACACCATCATGGACGCCATCGCGGGCGGCGCCTGGTACGCGGTCTGCGTGCGGCGCATCAAGGACGTCGATACCGCGGCCAAGCAATTGTCCGAACTGGTGCTGCGCGGCGTGCTGGCCTAGTTGTGATGTCCAGGGAGGTTATCCGGGTCGCTGTCGGTGAGCCTGTGTGACAGGGAAGGCCTCCGGTTGTGAAGTGGAGCTGTCTA
>NZ_JBICUE010000021.1:0-82893 GCF_043197955.1 Mycobacterium sp. NPDC048908
CGGGCGACTGGCCTGGACCGACGGCACCCGCCCACCCGACATCAACCACGCCCACCACCCCGAAGAACTCCTCCACGGCAACACCGACCCACCGGACCGAAGCGATGAGTGATGTTGCCGCGCAGGAGGCTACGGCTCACCAGCGCCAGGGCCGGAACCACGGATGCCACCAGTGATTATCGGGCCATCCGCCACGGAAGCCGCGTCCGTAACCGTGGCCCCAGTCGTGGCCATGGTCGTAACCGCGCCAGTCGACGGGTTGCACCACGGCCGTGCCGGAACCGGCGCCTTCGGTGCTGGCGTTGGCGACGCCCACACCGATGCCGAGGCTGGAAACACCTATGGCGCTGGCGATCGCCACACTGCCGATAACCCGTTTGAGATTCATCCGAACTCCTCGAAAATGCCTATCTCTGAGGAAGATTGCGTTCTTCCACGAGTTCCAGAGTTCTCCGGGGGTGGGCGGACGTCGTCCCGGTTGACGCCCAAAACGGCCCCCCTGCTAGCCGGTAATGTCCGATGTCAATCGATCAGCGACCGAGGGCCAATCCGGCACATGGACAACCCAGTCCGGTATCTCACCGTCCTGCGGACCGAACAGATACAGGTGCGGAACGACGTCTCGGATGGCTGCGTGTACGTCGAGCCTGTCGTCGATCATGTGCGTGACGCCGAGTTCGCGGCAATGGGTGGCCTTGTCCGCGCGTTCGCGGCAGAACCGCAGGTTGCCGCGCGGCAGACCGGTGCGTCCGTAAAAGTCGTGATGGTCCAGCCAGGCAAGCGTCTTGAGTTGGGTTTCCACACCGCATTTCGAGATGATCCACGCCCTACCATCGAACAGCGTGACGAGGCGCGGGATGACCTCGAACGCACCGGGTGTCGCCGGCGACGCCATCGCGTCTTGAAGAGCGGAACCGAGGAAACTGGTGTCGGCTGCTTCGTCTGCTCCGAGGCCGCCCTCGATCACCCGGCCGAAGTCGATGCCGAGAATTGGCTCAGGCAGACGTCTTCACCTTGGCTGCCGCGGATTCGGGCATCGGCTCGTACCGGGCAAACGACCGGGTGAATGAGCCGGACCCGTGCGATAGCGAACGCAAATCGATTGCGTAGCGTGTCAATTCGACTTCAGGGATCTCCGCCTTGATCATCGTGCGGTCTTCGCCGACCTTATCTGTGCCGAGCACGCGTCCCCGTCGACCGGCCAGATCACCCATCACGGCGCCGACCATGTCGTCGGGGACCAACACCGCCACCACGTCGACCGGCTCGAGCAGGTTCACCCGCGTCGCGGCCGCCGCCTCCCGCAACGCCAGCCCGCCGGCCATCTGGAAGGCGAAGTCGGATGAATCCACGCTGTGCGCCTTACCGTCAAACAGCGTCACCCGGATGTCCACCACCGGATAGCCGGCGCCGACGCCCTTCTCCATCTGCGCGCGCACACCCTTTTCCACGCTGGGAATGAAGTTGCGTGGCACCGCGCCGCCGACCACCTTGTCGACGAACTCGAAACCCGCCCCTTCCGGCAGCGGCTCCACTTCGATGTCGCAGACCGCGTACTGGCCGTGTCCGCCGGATTGTTTTACATGCCTACCGTGACCTTTGGCGTTGCCGCCGAACGTCTCTCGCAGCGGCACCCGCAGCTGGACGGTGTCCACGGCCACACCGTAGCGGCGGCTCAGCGCGTCGAGCACCACCCCCGCGTGCGCCTCGCCCATGCACCACAACACGATTTGATGTGTCTCCGGGTTCTGCTCGATTCGCAGCGTCGGATCTTCGGCCGCAAGCCGTTGCAGGCCCACCGACAGCTTGTCCTCGTCAGTCTTCGCCCGTGGCTGCACCGCGATCGGCAGCAGCGGTTCGGGCATGGTCCACGGCTTGAGCACCAGCGGATCGGATTTATCGGACAGTGTGTCACCGGTTTCGGCACGGCTGAGTTTGCCGATCGCGCAGAGGTCGCCCGCCACCACCGACGGCGCAGGCCGCTGCTGCTTGCCAAGCGGGAACGACAGCGTGCCGATCCGCTCGTCCTCGTCGTGATCGGCATGTGCGGCCATCGCGCCGGTGTCGGTATGCGAGGAAAGGAAGCCGTCCGAACCGAAGAACTGCGAGAGATGGCCCGACACGTGCACCGTCGCGTCGGGCCTGATGGTTCCTGAGAACACCCGGACCAGGCTGACCCTGCCGACGTACGGATCCGATGTGGTCTTGACCACCTCGGCCAACAGCGGTCCGTTCGGATCGCAGGCCAACCCGTTGCGCGCCTTGCCCTGTGGCGTGAACACCTCCGGCAGCGTGTGCTCGGGCGGCGACGGGAACGCGCTGGTGATGATCTCGAGCAGTTCGAGCGTTCCGACGCCGGTGCCGCTGCAGGCCGGGATCACCGGGAAGAACGATGCCCGCGCGACGGCCTTTTCTAGATCATCGATCAGCACCGTCTGGTCGATTTCCTCACCGCCGAGGTAGCGCTCCATCAGTGTCTCGTCCTCGGACTCTTCGATGATTCCTTCGATCAGCGTGCCGCGCATTTCCTCGATCGCATCGGCGTAGGAATCGTCCGGCGGGTGCGTCCCACTGCGCTTACCGCCGGCGTATTCGTAGTGCGCCTGCGACAGCAGTCCGATCAAGCCCGTGCAGGGGGTGTCGGCGGCCAGATACAGCGGAAGCACCTTGTCGCCGAACGCTTCCTGCGCCGCGGCCAATGCTGTCTCGTAACTGGCTCGGGCATGGTCCAGTTTGGTGATCACCACGGCGCGGGGCATACCCACCTGCGCGCACTCCAGCCACAGCGACTTGGTCGGATCATCGACGCCTTCGTTGGCCGCGATCACGAACAGCGCGCAATCCGCGGCGCGCAACCCGGCGCGCAACTCGCCGACGAAGTCGGCGTAGCCGGGAGTGTCGATCAGGTTGACCTTCACCCCGTCATGTTGCAGCGACGCCAGCGCCAGGCCGACGGAGCGCTGCTGCGTGATCTCCGCCTCGTCGCTGTCACACACGGTGGTGCCGTCGACGACAGAGCCTTGTCTGGTGAGCACCCCGGAGGCAACGAGCAGCGCCTCGACGAGTGTCGTCTTGCCGCCACCCGATGGGCCCACCAGCACCACGTTGCGGATGGCGGCCGGACTGTCCGCGGTGGGGGCGGCTCCGGCGCCCTGGGAAGTTGTCGCTTTGTCAGCCATGACGTTCCTCCTGACAGCAGCAGCATCGCTACCGGGGCATGTGTTAAACCACAATTCCCCCAACCGACACCGAGCACAAGCGATTCGGCGACTTTGGTCAGCCCTACCTTGCGGGTAATCGACACGCGGTCACAGGGCCGCCAGTGTGGGCGCCATGACCAACTTCGACGAACTCGCACAGCGCTACATCGACACCTGGAACGAGACCGACCCGCACGCTCGCCGCGCCGCCGTGGACCAGCTCTACACCCCGGACGCCCGCTACACCGATCCGCTGGCGGCCGCCGAAGGACGCGACGCGATCGCCGCGATGATCGGTGCCGTGCACGAGCAGTTTCCCGGCTTCGTGTTCCGGTTGGCCGGGCCGGTCGACGGCCACCACAACCAAGCCCGGTTCCGCTGGGAGCTGGGCCCCGCGGGCGCCGAAGCACCGATCGTCGGCTTCGACGTGGCCGTCTGCGACGACTCCGGCCGCATCGAAGCCGTGCTCGGTTTCCTCGACAAGGTGCCCGCGCCGGCCTGATGGCCTAGGCCTGCCACAGCGTCCAGCGCTGGACCTCGACCGTGACCACCGGTCCGTCCAGCGCAACGCGTTGATACTGAACGTATTTCGCACGCAGCAGGGCATAGCAGGCGGCCATTTCCTCCCCGCTGTGGTGGACCGCCGCTATGCCGTCCGCGCGAACCCACCACAACTGGGTCCAATCGTCGTCGTAATGGTCGACGAGCATGCTGACCGCGGGGTTGGCTTCGATGTTGGCCAACCGGCGAAGCCGTTGAGTGGATTTACGTTTGGCGTCGACCGCCGTGTATACGACGCCGCCGTGAACCGCGAACACGACAGGCACCACATGTGGCTTCCCGTCGGCTCCGGCCGTGGCAAGCATCGCCACCGGCGACGCCGCGAACATGGCCTCTGCCTGATTGTCGGCCATCAGTCCAGAGTATTCCCGGCCGCCTCAGCGCACGAGATCCCTGAGGCGGCGCGCGACAGCAGGCCGTACAACGTCTGCTGATCCTCCGGTGTGAGCGCCTCGAGCACCCGCTGCTCGACACCGGTGAGAAGAGCTTCGACCTTCTTCAGGCGCGCCCGCCCCGCGTCGGTCAACGAGACGGTGTGGCGGCGACGGTCCTGCGGCGAGCGCCGGCGCTGCAGCAGGTCGTCGTTCTCCAACTCGTTCAACAGCGCGACGACGTTCGTCGGGTCCATGCCGAGCGTCACTGCCAGATCGGACTGGCTCTGCTCACCGTGGTCACGCAACAGCGTGAGCACGATGACGTGGCGGGCGCGCAGCCCCAGTTCCTCGAGTTCGGCCTCCGCCTCGGTCTGCATCCGGCGGGCCAGGTGGACGAGCAGCGGAGTGGACAGGTGCTCCGCGGGACGAACAATCGGCAGGTCATCCACCTGACCAGGCTACTGGAATAAAGCCACAGTCGGTCTTGTATAGATAATTTGTAGAACACAAACTATCTATGGAGGACTACACACGGCACACGTGCTGCACATCGACTCGTCGGTACAGGGTGACCGATCCGTCAGTCGTCGGCTGTCCGCCCGCGCCGCCGACCGCTGGCGTGCCACGCATCCGGGCGGGACCGTCACCTACCGCGACCTCGCGGCGAATCCGATCCCGCATCTCGACCCCGCGACCGCATCGACGCTGAGCACCGTGCTCGTCGACGAGATCAAGCGGGCCGACACCGTGCTGCTGGGCCTGCCGCTGTACAACTTCGGCGCGCCGAGCACCGTTCATGCGTGGGTGGACCACATCGTTGCGCCGGGCTTGTCCATCGACCCCGACACCGGCCAGGGTCTGCTCGGCGACACCGATTTCGTCGTGTTGGCGAGCCGCGGCGGCGGATACGGACCCGGCACCCCTCGCGAAGGTTGGGACCACGCGCAGCCGTGGCTGACACACGGCGTGTCGATGACCGGTCTGCAGCCGCGATTCATCACCGCGGAACTCACGATGGCTGACGTCAATCCGGCGATGGCCGAACTGCGGCCGCTGGCCGCCGACAGTCTGAACCGCGCGCTCGCCGCAGTCGACCAGTTGTGGACCGCAGGCGAGAACGCCGCGTAGCCTCACGGAGGCATGGAGTTCCGCGAACTCGCCGCATTCGTCGCGATCGTCGAGGAGGGTGGGCTTTCGGCAGCCTCCCGGCGCCTTCACATCAGCCAGCCCGCGCTGTCGCAGACCGTGAACAACCTCGAGCGCGAGTTGGCCGTCAAGCTGTTGGTGCGCAGCAGCACCGGCGTGCGGCCGACGGCGGCGGGACACACGCTGCTGGGCGAGGCCCGCGCCGTGCTGGCGCGCCGCGACCAGGCGCTCGCGACGATGGCCGAACTGACGGCCGGGGGCATCAGCGTGATCCGGGTGGGCGTCCCGCTGGAGCTGGACCCCGACGTGCTGCCACCGGCGTTGGCGCGCTTCGCCGCGAAATCCCCCAACACGCGGGTGGTTCCGCGTCAGTTGTCCACTGCGGCGCAATTCGCGGCGTTGCGCGACGATGCGCTCGACGTCGGCCTCGTGCGTGAGCGCCCCACCGGTCCCGAGTTCGACGCGATGCTGGTGTCGCGGGAGAATCTCGGCGTTTTGATCGCCTCGGAGATGGCGGATCAACTCGTCGGTCCCGACGGTGTGCAGTTGGCCGCATTGAAGAGGCTGAAGTGGGTCGGTTTCCCACGCGCGGGCAGTCCGGCCTGGTTCGACGAAGTGACCTCGATCTTCCGCAGACACGGCATCGACGCGGGCCCTCCGGTGCCGGACGGCCTCGAGTTGATCGCGGCGATGAAGTACGCGTCGGTCAGCTCGGGCCATGCGTTCGCGCTCGCCCCGTCACGGCTGGTCGAGCAGATGCCGGATACCGTCGTGTGGGCGCCGCTCGCGGGCAATCCGCTGGTCCGCAGGACATGGGCGGTGTGGCCGGCCAGTCTGCGCAGGCGCGATGTCGGAATTTTGATCACCCAGTTCGAGACCGCCGACGACAGCTGACCCTAGGGCGCGACGGCGAGCTGACCCCCCGTTGCATGCAGAATGGCGCCGTTGATGTAGCTGGCCTCGGGTGACGCCAGAAAGGTTGCGGCCCTGGCGATCTCCTCGGGATCGGCGACTCGACCCAGCGTGGTGGTGGTCGCAAGCGCGCCGGTGAGGCCAGGCAACACCGAGGTGCCCGGCGTCTCCGTCGGTCCTGCCGCCACAGTGTTGACGCGTACACCGGAGCGACCGAACTCATCGGCCCATACCCGGGTCAGCAGTTCGAGGCCGGCCTTGGTGGCGCCGTAGATGCCTGCGTGACGAGCGGGCGTCGACGCGGCCAAGGTGCTGATGTTGACCACGGCACCGTGTCCGCGCTCGGCCATGCCTGGCACGAGCTTCTGCACCAGGATGAAGGGCGCCCGCATGTTGACGTTCACATGCTCGTCGAAGAACGCGTCATCGGTATCCGCGGTAGCCCCGAACTGGTAGACACCTGCATTGTTGATCAGGATGTCGACGGGGCCGACCTCGTCTGCCAACCGGCGGACGTCGTCGGCGTTCGACAAGTCGGCAGCCACGAAACGGGCCTTACCGCCGCCGTTTTCAATCGCCCGCACCGTCTCGGCGCCGCGCGCGGCGCTGCGGCCGTGGACGACGACCTCGGCGCCGAGAGCGGCCAATTGTGAAGCGATCGCTTTGCCTATGCCCGAGGTCGCGCCGGTTACCAACGCGTCGAGCCGTCAAGTGTTGATGTCATACCTGAGGTAAATAGCGACCGTTGACCGACTGTTCCGCGTCCGCGATGCGTCCACGTTATGGCAGCGATCGGTCGCGGATATCGGGCGTGGTCAATGACGCCCGCCGCGAGGCTGCGGCGCGACACTGAGCGGTGATCGGGTGACGTTGATCTCAGGGCCCTTCGTCTGCCGCGGCTGCACTCGCGGAGCCTCGTATCGGGGGGCCTGGTTCACCGGCGCCGCGGTTTCCGGCGGGGGAGCAGGCGGCGGTGGCGCTGGCGGCGGCGCCGCCTCGCTGCTCGCCACCTGCAAGGGCGCGACGCTGGTCGGCGCCGTCGGGGTCACCGAGGACGTCACCTCGGGCACGGTGCCGTCGGCGCCACCGCGGAACACCAGCAGCACGCCCGACACCACGATCGCCGCCATCGCGGCGGATGCCGCGACAATCGCGGTCATCGCCTGTTTGGTGCGATACCAGGGCACGGGCGCCGGTTTGAAGCTCCACGTGCTGGCGTTGAACGCGTCGAACCCATCGTGGCCGGCGTCCACATCCGGTTGGTTATCCCAGAAGTTGTCGTCGGGGTCATCCCACTGATCGTCGCCAGGGCCCTTCAACAAGTCGTCGGGCGTCTCGGCCGGATCCGCGTCAAACGCCAGGTCATCACCGGTCAACCCGTCCGCGTCGGCCTGGTCGTCCCAGAGATAGTCGAAGTCCCCCGAGGCTTCGCGTTCAACCACACAGCGATGCTATCGCCCGGACCAGGGCAAATGGGCCGTCAGCCGAAATCCGCCTGAGTCGAGAGAACGCACAGCGACATCACCGCCGCCACGATAGGGTTCGGTCGCCCCGGTCGGATTCATTCACCATCGTGACTCGGCGCCGTTACCGCCGGGCCACTGCGCGGTCTCTCGCCCATCGGAAGGTTTCGCCAATGTACAAGTCGCTCCTGGCGGTCACCGCCGCATCCACCCTCGTGTTCTCGACCGTGATCGGCTGCGCCCCGCCGCAGAAGGACAACTCAGGCGGCAAGACAGAGTCCGGCGTGAACGTCAGCGAGGCGAAGTCGGCGGCCGACTTCGGCGGAATGGATGCCCTTGTGGCCGCGGCCAAAAAGGAGGGTGAGCTCAATGTGATTGCGCTGCCACCAGATTGGGCCAATTACGGCGCCATCATCAAGGCGTTCTCGGACAAGTACGGCATCAAGGTCAACTCGGCGCAGCCAGACGCGGCCAGCCAGGACGAGATCAACGCCGCCAATCAGCAGAAGGGCAAGAGCACCGCGCCCGATGTGTTCGATCTCGGCCAATCGGTGGCGCTGGCCAACACGGCGGTGTTCGCGCCGTACAAGGTCGCCACGTTCGACGACATCCCCGCCGCATTCAAGGATGCCAACGGCGCGTGGGTCAACGACTACGGCGGCTACATGTCGATCGGATTCGACAGCAGCAAGGTGCCGCCGATCGGCAACGTCAATGACCTCCTCAAGCCCGAATACAAGGGCAAGGTGGCGCTGAACGGCGATCCGACACAGGCAGGTGCCGCGTTCTCCGGCGTGCTGATGGTTGCGCTGTCCCAAGGCGGGTCGGTTGACGACATCGCGCCAGGTGTCGAGTTCTTCCGCAAGCTCAAGCAGGCGGGCAACTTCCTGCCGGTCGATCCCACTCCGGCGACCATCGAGTCGGGCCAGACACCGGTGGTCCTCGACTGGAACTACCTGAACGCCGCCACCACCGCGAAGCTGCCGAGCTGGCAGGTCTTCGTTCCACAGAACGCGGTGGTTGCCGGCTACTACTACCAGGCCATCAACAAGGACGCCCCGCATCCCGCGGCGGCCAGGCTCTGGCAGGAGTTCCTGTACAGCGATGAAGGCCAGAACCTCTACGCCGCAGGCGGGGTGCGTCCGGTGCGCGCCGACCAGATGTTGGCGGCGGGCACCATCGACAAGGCGTCGGTGACCAAGATCCCCGTCATCGACGGTCCGGTCACCGTGCCGAGCCCCGACCAGACCGATAAAGCCACCAAGTACCTGTCGGAAAACTGGGCCAAGGCGATCGGCTGACCGTGCTACGCAAGCTGCGCGACGGGCTTCCGTTGCTGCCCTTCCTTGCCCTCGTGGTGATCTTCTTGATCATCCCGACGGTGACGGTGATCTTCAGCGCTTTCTTCGCCGACGGTGCGTTCTCATTGGCGAAGATCCAGGCGCTGTTCTCCGACACCGCGCTGAGCGCGTTGTGGAAGAGCGTGCTGCTCTCGGGGAGCACCGCACTGATCGGGGCGGTGCTCGGCGCGGTGCTGGCGTGGCTGATCGTCAGCAGTCCGCCGACCTCAATGGTGCGACGCGCGGTCATCTCGTTGTGCAGCGTGTTGGCCCAGTTCGGCGGCGTTGCTTTGGCATTCGCGTTTCTCGCCACGATCGGGTTGAACGGTGTGCTGACGTTGTGGGTGCAGCAGATGTTCGGCATCAACCTCGCGGGCTCGGGCTGGCTCTACGCGCTGCCTGGTCTGATCCTGGTGTACACCTACTTCCAGATTCCGCTGATGGTGATCGTGTTCGTGCCTGCGCTCGAGGGACTGCGGGATCAATGGCGGGAGGCCGCGGTCAGCCTCGGCGCGTCCACGTGGCGCTACTGGCGTGAAGTGGCGGTACCGCTGTTGACCCCCGCGTTCCTCGGTTCGGCACTTCTGTTGTTCGCCAATGCCTTTGCCGCCTACGCCACGGCGGCCGCGCTGGTCAGCCAGGGCAGCCCGATCGTGCCGCTGCTGATCCGCGCCGCGCTCACCAGTGAAGTGGTGCTCGGCCAGTCGGGCTTCGCGTACGCGCTGGCGCTGGAGATGATCATCGTGGTGGCGTTGGTGATGGTGGCCTACAACGCCTTGGTGCGCCGCACTGCGAGGTGGCTGCGATGAGCCGCATCGTTCGCCCTGTGCTGTGGCTGGCGTTCGGGCTGTTCTTCTTGTTTCCGTTGTACGCGATGGCGGACTTCTCGACCCGCAATCTGATCGCCGGTGGCCGCACCGCGCAGGCGTGGCAGAACCTGGTCGCCGACGAGGCGCTGTACCAGTCGATCGTGATCTCGTTGCTGCTGGCCGTTTTCACGGTGATCGCGATGCTTCTCGTGCTGGTGCCGACCATGATATGGGTGCGGTTGCGTACGCCGTGGGCCAAGGGGATGGTGGAATTCCTCTGCCTGCTGCCGCTGACGATCCCGGCGCTGGTGATCGTGGTGGGACTGCGCAACGTCTATCTGTGGGTGACGTATTTCCTTGGTGAATCGGCGCTGACGCTGACATTCGTCTACGTCGTGCTGGTGTTGCCGTTCGCATACCGGGCGATCGACGCCGCGTTGGCGTCCATCGACCTCAAGACTCTCGCCGAGGCGGCCCGGTCACTGGGCGCCGGTTGGGCGACCACGATCCTGCGAGTCGTCGTGCCCAACATCTGGTCCGGAATACTGTCGGCGGCTTTCATTTCCATCGCGGTGGTGCTCGGCGAGTACACCATCGCGTCGCTCTCCGGCTATCAGACGCTGCAGGTGCAGATCGTGCAGATCGGCAAGACCGACGGACCGACGTCGGTCGCCGCGTCGCTGGCCGTGCTGCTGTTCGGCTTCCTGCTTCTGCTCATCCTGTCGCTGGTGACTCGCGGCCGCCGCAGGGCCACCGTCGAGAACGTCGTCCAACCTGGAGCCGCCGCATGACAACCAACGGAGTCGCCGTCGAACTCACGGACTTGACACGGGTTTATGGCAGTGTCAAGGCGCTCGATGGGCTCACCTTGCACATCGAGCCCGGCGAACTGGTTGCCTTGCTCGGCCCGTCAGGCTGCGGGAAGACCACAGCGCTGCGCATCCTCGCCGGCCTCGACGAGGCCACTTCAGGGAGCGTGTCGGTGGGTGGCCGCGACGTCAGCAATGTGCCTGCCAACAAGCGCGACATGGGCATGGTGTTCCAGGCGTACAGCCTGTTCCCACACCTGACCGTGTTGGACAACGTCGCGTTCGGCTTGAAGATGCGCGGAAAACCGAAGAGCGAACGTACTTCTCGGGCCGCCGACATGCTCGACCTGGTCGGCCTTTCCGCGCACAAGCACAAGTACGCCAGCGAGCTGTCCGGCGGCCAGCAGCAGCGCGTCGCGCTGGCCCGCGCACTCGCGATTCAACCGCGGGTGCTGCTTCTCGACGAACCGCTGTCGGCGTTGGACGCCAAGGTGCGCACCCAACTGCGGGATGAGATCAGGCGCGTGCAACTCGAGGTCGGCACGACGACTCTGTTCGTCACGCATGACCAGGAGGAGGCGCTGGCCGTCGCAGACCGGGTCGGCGTGATGAGCCAGGGCAAGCTCGAGCAGTTGGCCGCCCCGGCCGAGCTGTACGCCAACCCCGCCACGCCGTTCGTCGCCGAGTTCGTCGGCCTGAACAACAAAGTGCCAGCCGATGTTTCGGGAGGCCAGGCGCGTCTGCTCGGTACGTCGGTGCCCGCGCTCGAGGGGTCCGTGGCGGGAAGTGGCCTGGCGATGGTGCGGCCGGAGTCGGTTACCATCACCGCCGACCCGCGGGGTTCAGCGACCATCAGTTCGGTGGCTTTCCTCGGGCCGATCTCCCGGGTCTATGCCGCACTTGAAGACGGCACTGTGATCAGTTCGCAGATGGTCAGCTCGAAGGCGAAGACGTTCGCGCCTGGCGACCGGGTGACGGTCGGTGTCGAGCCGACCGGCGTGCTAGTCGTGCAGGCCTCCTGACCAACCACGGTCGCGGGCAACCAAATTGGCAATGGTCTCGCGCCGCACCAGTTCCTCGACGCGCCCGTGTTTCACCGCGACGATCGGTGGCCTGCCCACCATGTTGTAGTTCGACGCCATGCTGTGCTGATACGCGCCGGTGCACGCCACCGCCAGCAGATCGCCGGGGTGCACATCGGCGGCCAAGGCCACGTCGCGGGCGATCTCGTCGCCTGATTCACAGTGCCTACCGGCGACCGTCACCCGGTTCGTCGCGCCCAGAGCGTGCCGGTTGACCAGCGCCACAGTGTATTTCGCACCGTACAAGGCGACGCGCGGGTTGTCGGACATGCCGCCGTCGACCGCCACGAAGGTGCGGCCGCCGGGTTGGGATTTCACCGAGACGACGCGGTACAGCGTGACGCCTGCGCGGGCGCTGATCGCCCTGCCGGGTTCGACCACGATGCGCGGCCGGGGGAACCGCCTTGCGGCGCACGCCCAGTCGAGCGCGTCGGAGATGATGTCGGACAGCTGTGAGACGCTCAACTCGGGATCACCTGAAACATACGGGATTCCGTGCCCGCCGCCGATGTTGAGCTCCGGCAGCGTGACACCGTGAGCTCGCCGGATGTCGGCCATGGCGGCGATCATCCGCCGGATCACCTCGCCGTACAGCGTCGGGTCAGTGACCTGCGAGCCGATGTGGCAGTGCAGGCCGACCAACTCCAGCGCAGGTTGATGAAGGACGCGTTGGGCGGCGGCGAGCGCGTGCCCGTCGCTGAGGGCGAAGCCGAACTTCTGGTCGTCGACGCCCGTCGTGACCGCGGGGTGGCCGCCGATGTCGATGCCCGGCGTGACCCGGATCAGCACCTGCTGCGGACGCCTTGCCACACAGGACAGGTAGGCGATCTCCATCGGCGAATCGATCACCACCCGGCCAACGCCGACCGCCGCGGCGTCGCTCAACTCGTCGACCGGTTTGGCGTTGCCGTGCAACACGATCCGCGCGGCATCCACACCGCCGGCCAACGCGGTCGCCAGCTCACCGGCCGAGCTGACGTCCACACCCGCACCCTCCTCGGCCACCCAGCGCGCGACGCGGGTGGTCAGGAGTGACTTCGCGGCGTAGCGAATCTCGACGTCGCGAAGCATCGTGCGGTAGGTATGCAGTCGGTGCCGGAAGTCGGCCTCATCCAGAACATATGTGGGGGTGCGGAATTCGTCTGCGATGTCGGTCAATGGCACATCGCCGACGCACAGCCTGCCGAGCTCGTCAACCGAGGTTGTCAGCGGCCAGATCGCCGGATCGATTCGGGATGCGGCGGCGTTGTGCAGGGACGGCAAAAAGTCCAGCAAGGTCATGAGGCCACCGTGCGCCAGTCGACGTCGGATGGCACGAACCTTGACGGGGTCTTGACGGGCAGCGGGTCAATATTGATGCGCTGCGCTCAGACACCTCACACGTCTTTGACCGGTTCGATGCCGAGATCCCGGTAGGTGACCAGCGCCACGAACGGCACGTTGCGCGCGGCGAAGCGTTCGGTGGCCACGTCGCCGCGGTCAACCATCGGGATCACGCCGGTGACCACGGCGCCCGCCGCCGTCACCCGCTCGTAGGCCTTCTCGGTGGAGCCGCCGGTGCTGATCACGTCGTCGACAAGCAGCACCCGCATGCCCGGTTCGATCCGGGTGCCCTCGATCCACTGCTCGCGGCCGCGCTGCTTCTGCTCCTTGCGGACGGAGAACCAGGCCTTGCCGGTGACCATCGCGACCCCGTGCGCCAGCGGGTCGGCGCCCATCGTGAGCCCGCCGACGGCGTCGAATTCGATCCCGTGCCGCGCTGCCAGGTCGGCCACAGCCCTGCTGACGATGCCCAACCGCTCTCCCGTGTCGACGGCGAACTTGCCATCGATGTAGTCGTGCGACAGCTGGCCGCTGGCCAACTTGAACGGCTCCTCGCGATGCTCATAGCCGCGGCTGCGGATGAGATCGAAGGCGGCTTGCCAGGTGTCCGGGCGGTCGGTGACAGACATATCGAGAGCCTAGGTCAGGCGTCCCGGGCGCGACGCGTCAACTCGACCGTGGCCGAACGCAATTCATCGAAGGACTGAATCGGGTTCGCATAACCGATGCGGGTGTAGGCGACGCCGCGAGGGGTGACCACCCGCAGGTCCAGCCCATAGCGGTCGGCGCCGGTGCAGGTGGCCGCCGTGGTGTCCGGGTATCCGCCGAGGGTCTGCGCCATCGCCACCAGCGCAGCGGCATGGTCGTCGTTGAGGTGCGCGATCGCGCCGTCGGCGTGCGGTGACACCGGATCCGGTTCGGCGGCGTAGTACGCCTCGCCCGTCGCGGAGTCCATCCGGCCGTAGCCGCCGACCCACCGCACTCGGTGCACGCGCAGCACCCACAGCGTGAAGTCGCTGTAGTCGATGTAGTACTTCGCTGCCGCGACGGCCGCGAGGTGCGCCTCCCTCGCCGCGGCCGCTTCGTCTCCTGCCGGTTGCTCGACGACGCCCGCGAGGGTGACGCGGCCGCTGGCCAATGGATCGGATTCGCGCTGCGGCGCCACGATCGCGATGCTGGCCCGCGGGTCGGCGGCCAGATTGCGGCCGTGCTCGGCCAGATTCGACACGCACAGCACCGGCGCGCCGCCGAGCAAGCCATAGGTGACAAACGATGCCCACGGGTCGCCGTCGGCGGTCAAGGTCGCAAGTGTGCCGGTGTTCGTCGCCGCGGCGATGGTGCGGGCCTCCTCGGCCGCCGACGGCCGAACCGCGTTGATGACAGCGGTGAGCGGGGGAGGGACCGACGGGCGCGCCGAATCGGAGCCCGGGTCGCCGTGATCACGGGACGCCACGTCGGCACGATACCCAACGGCCGCGAGGGTTTTGAATTCGGTGAGGTATTTCGGCCCTTTCAAATCGCATCACTGTGCGAAGATAAACGGGATTATGCGATTGACGGACAACGATTCTCTTCGGTGGTGAGGAGGTTCGGCAATGCGGTTCATCTCGTCCGTTTGCGTGTTCGCCGCCTGCCTCGTGATCATCGCCGCAAATGCCGGGATCGGCTACGCGGATACGGGCGAGACTGCCGGTGCCGAACCCGAAACTGCCGCAGCCCCCGGCAAATCCGACCGGAACGATTCCGACTCGAAGGCGAACGGCGCCAGCAATCCCGATCCGCCCAGCAGCACCATCGGTAATGGCCGCGAAGAGGTCGGAGTCGAAACCAGAGCCGGTGAGAAAAAGAATAACGACACAAAACCCGCGACGAAGAAATACACGGGGTCTTTCGTCATTCCTTACTTCCGCATCCCTCGGCAAAAAGAGCTACCGCCGAAGGGCTTGCCGGACCCGTCGCTGTTCTACGGGACCATCGTGATCCCGGTGCCAACGCTCGGCGACTTCCTCGCGGCGATGCAACCACAACCGCCGGCGCCCGCCCCGGCTCCGTCGTTCAAGATGCGGGGGGAGGAGGCGCCGCCGGTGGTGGACTCCTCCGGAGGCGGCGGTGTCGATCCGTTGGCGGTCGGTGTCGCAGCCGAGCCGCCTGTGCTGCAGGCGCCTCTGGTGATTGCGCCGCTGCCCGTCCCACTGCCGCCGGCGCCCCCGCCGTTCGCTCCGGTCGGCGCAGGGGCGAATGCCCCGCCGGCGTCAGTAGCCCCGGCTGAAGTACCCGTTCCGGTGCTCCGCGGTTCGCCGCCGCCTGCGCCGGAACCGGTCGCCAGTCCGGTGACGCCGATGAGCGCTGCGCCGACGAGGCTCGGCTATCAACGCGAACTACGCGGCTCCCGCCAGGCCGAGCTGACCATGCTCGCTCTGCCAGGAGTTGCGGGGCTGCTGCTGCTCACCATGTCCGGAGGCGTCATTGGCTATCGGCAGGCCAACAGCGCCCGCATGTTGTGCACGCAGCGCGCCGCCCGGTTCCTGCGCTGACCGACCGCTAGCCGCCCAGCGCGGCGTTGCCTACTAGCCGCCGAGCGCGGCGTTGCCTACTAGCCGCCGAGCGCGGCAATCAGATCCTTGATCCTGCTCGTCTCTTCTTCGGTCGCCGGTTCCTCGGCCTCGACGTCCTCGATGATGTCCTTGCGCAGACCGACGCCGTTGGCCGCTTCCTTGGTGGACAGCTTGGCCCGTCCGCGCGCTACGTACAGTCGCTGCCCGAGCGTCGCACCGGGACCGTTGGCGGCGGTTTCCATCAACTCGTCGTAACGGCGGCGGACACCGCTGAGGGCGACGATGACCGACGGGGTGACCCGACTGCGGCCAGCGGCCTCCGACAACGACGCCTGAAGTTTGCGGAGGCCGGCGAGGATGATGCCCGCGCGGTGTGGAAACTCCGGATCGTGCACATCTGGAAGCGTGTCGATGGCGGCGGAGTACATGTGCATCGCCGCGTCGGCCATGCCGACAATTACTGGAGCTTCACCGTCATTGGGCGTCGAATCAGCCACGGCCACTCGATTCTTTATCGAAAAAATTGCGCCAGTGATGGCCAGATCGCCACGCTGACGGATCTAGGACGCGGAAACCGTAACCCGACTTGATTGCGGTTTCAACTGGTGGCCGTTGAGCGATTCAGTTTCGGCAGACATGGGTAGGTTTGAAGGCTGATGGACCAAAGCAGCGGGAACGTCGCACACGATCCAACCAAGGGCAGCCACGTCGAGCACGGCGTGGTGGAACATCCCACCGCCGAAGACTTCGGCCATGCGCGCGCACTACCGGAGGACCGCACCTGGTTCAAGCGCGCGGTGTTCTACGAGGTGTTGGTGCGCGCGTTCTATGACTCGAACTCCGACGGTTCCGGCGACTTGCGCGGCCTATGCGAACAACTCGACTACCTCAAGTGGCTTGGCGTCGACTGTCTTTGGCTGCCACCGTTCTACGACTCGCCGCTGCGCGACGGCGGCTACGACATCCGCGACTTCTACAAGGTGCTGCCCGAGTTCGGCACCGTCGACGATTTCGTCGATCTGTTGGACGCGGCCCATCGCCGGGGCATCCGCGTCATCACCGACCTCGTCATGAACCACACGTCGGATTCGCACGAATGGTTCCAGGAATCGCGGCGCAACCCTGACGGTCCGTACGGCGATTACTACGTGTGGAGCGACACCAGCGAGCGGTACAGCGACGCCAGGATCATTTTCGTCGACACCGAGGAGTCGAACTGGACGTTCGATCCCGTTCGGCGCCAGTTCTACTGGCATCGGTTCTTCAGTCATCAGCCCGACCTGAACTACGACAACCCCGCCGTGCAGAACGCGATGCTCGACGTGCTGAGGTTCTGGCTCGACCTCGGCATCGACGGTTTCCGATTGGACGCGGTGCCGTATCTGTTCGAGCGGGAAGGCACCAACTGCGAGAACCTGCCCGAGACCCACGCGTTCCTCAAGCACTGCCGCAAGGTGATCGACGACGAGTTCCCCGGCCGCGTGTTGCTGGCCGAGGCGAACCAGTGGCCCGCCGATGTGGTCGAGTATTTCGGTGACCCGGACACCGGTGGCGACGAATGTCATATGGCGTTCCACTTCCCGCTGATGCCCCGCATCTTCATGGCGGTACGACGCGAGTCCCGGTTCCCGATCTCGGAAATCCTTGGCCAGACTCCGCCCATTCCGGACATGGCGCAGTGGGGCATCTTTCTGCGCAACCACGACGAGTTGACGCTCGAAATGGTCACCGACGAAGAGCGCGACTACATGTACGCGGAGTACGCCAAGGATCCGCGGATGAAGGCAAACGTCGGCATCCGCCGTCGGCTGGCCCCGCTGCTGGAGAACGACCGCAACCAGATCGAGTTGTTCACCGCGCTGCTGCTGTCGCTGCCCGGCTCGCCGGTGCTGTACTACGGCGACGAGATCGGGATGGGCGACATCATCTGGCTGGGCGATCGGGACGGGGTCCGCACGCCGATGCAGTGGACACCCGACCGCAACGCGGGGTTCTCGACCGCGACGCCGGGCCGGCTGTATCTGCCGCCGAACCAGGATGCGATCTACGGCTATCAGGCCGTCAACGTCGAGGCGCAACGCGACAGCTCGAACTCGCTGCTGAACTGGACGCGCACCATGCTCGGGGTGCGCCGACGACACGAGGCGTTCGCGATCGGCACCTTCCGCGAACTCGGCGGTTCCAATCCGTCGGTGCTGACATTCGTTCGCGAAGTGGAGGAGGACGGGCAGAAGGACACCGTGTTGTGCGTGAATAACCTTTCGCGGTTCCCGCAGCCGATTGAGATGAATCTCCAGACCTGGAGCGGGTACACCCCAGTCGAGATGACCGGGTACGTTGAGTTTCCCCGCATCGGCCAGTTGCCTTACCTGCTGACCCTGCCCGGCCACGGCTTCTATTGGTTCCAGCTGCGGCCGGCGGAACCTGGAGACCAGCAATGAAAGCAATGAGCCTGCCGTTCGACGAATGGATCGTCCACCAACGCTGGTACGCCGGACGCAACCGTGAACTGGTGTCCGCGGAGCCCGCCGTGGTGGTGCCGCTCAGGGACGACCTCGACTTGGTGGCACTCGATGTTGCGTACCGCGAGGGGCCGAGCGACCGGTACCAGGTGATCGTCCGCTGGGACGGCCGAGCCGCGGGCGCGGCGACATCAGGCGGAAGTCCGATCGAGGAATACGCGGACATCGCGACGATCGGCGCGGAGGACGACCGCACCGCCTACGACGCGCTCTACAACCCAGCTGACGCTAAATACCTGCTGTCGCTGATGGATTCATCGGCAGCCGTTGGCGACGTCCGGTTCGTCAAGGAGCCCGAGGTGACGCTGCCGGTGGACGCCGCGCCGCGGGTGTCCAGTGCCGAGCAGTCGAACACCAGCGTGATCTTCGAGGAACGAGCCGTGTTCAAGGTGTTCCGCAGGATCACGCCAGGAGTCAACCCGGACATCGAACTCAACCGCGTGCTCGCCCGCGCAGGCAACGAGCACGTGGCCAGGCTGCTCGGCTCCTATGAGACCACGCTCGCCGGCGAACCGTACGCGCTCGGCATGGTCACCGAATTCGCGGCCAACTCCGCGGAAGGCTGGGATATGGCGACGGCAAGCACCCGCGACCTGTTCGCAGAAGGCGACCTCTACGCCGACGAGGTGGGCGGCGACTTCGCGGGCGAGTCGTACCGGCTCGGCGAGGCGGTGGCCTCCGTTCACGCCACACTCGCCGACCAACTCGGCACAACGACAGTCGTGTTCCCGGCCGACACCATGCTGGACCGGTTGTCCGCCGCGGCCGCGGCGGTACCCGAATTCCAGGAGTACGTCGCGCTGATCGAGGAGCGCTACCGAAAGCTCGCCGAGGAGACCATCACCGTCCAACGCGTGCACGGCGACCTGCATCTCGGGCAGGTGCTTCGCACACCCGCGGGATGGCTGCTGATCGACTTCGAAGGCGAACCCGGCCAACCGCTCGACGAGCGGCGCCGTCAGGACTCGCCGCTGCGTGACGTGGCAGGTGTGCTGCGGTCGTTCGAGTACGCCGCGTATCACCGGTTGATGGAGCAGTCGGCGGACGGGGACAACGAACGGCAACTCGGTGCGCGTGCCCGCGAGTGGGTGGACCGCAACGCCGCGTCGTTCTGCGAGGGCTACGCCGAAGTCACGGGCGCCGACCCTCGCGACTCGCGGCACGTTCTCGAGGCCTACGAACTCGACAAGGCGGTGTACGAGGCCGCATACGAGGCGCGGCACCGGCCGAGTTGGTTGCCGATCCCGCTGAAGTCGATCGCCAGGATCGTCGGTTAGCCCCGAACGTCAGGCCAAGCCCCGGATCACATCGGCGGCAGGCTTGGGTGACCAGTCGGTGCGGTACACGCCGTAGTTGTCCTGGGCGTTGCCGTTGCCGGTGTTGCGGTCCCGCGTGGTGTACACGAACGCGGGACCGGCGCCGGGTAGTCCGCGCCACGTGACGATGAAGTCCTGGATCCACGCCGCCTGCGTCGCCTCGTCGACCTTCGAGGTGGCCTCGCCGAACTCGGTGGCCCAGATCTGCTTTCCGCCATCACCGTTGGCGTTCATCGCCCCGCGCAGGCCGTCGTACAGGCCGCGCGGCGAATTCGCCTTGCCCGTCGAGAACCGCGCGTCGGTGTTGCTGGTGAACAGGTACGGGTGAAACGCCACCGCATCGAACGAGCCGCCGCCACCCGCGGCGTAGACGTTGTTCAGGTAGTCGACGGGGTTCTTGGTGATCGAGAAGAAGTTGATGGTCGGGCTCAACCCGCCCATCACGACGGTCGCGCCGGAGTCGCCGCCCTTGATCGCGGGGTAGGCGGCCTTGAGCATCTGGGCATACCGATCCGGCTGCGGTCCTGCGGCGCCCGCGTTCCAGAACTGGACCGCGTTCTCTTCGTTCCACACCTCATACGCGGCGATGCGGCCCGCGAAGTGCGAGGCGACCGTGCCGGCGAAGCTCGCGAACGTGTTGGGGTCCGCGGGTGGGCTCGAGATCGCGGGTCCGCCTCCGGTGGCCCAACCCGGGGTCGAGTTGAGCAGGGCCACGACGGCGATACCCCTGGCGTTGGCCGCGTTGACGATCGTGTCCGCCTGGCCCCAGTCGTACGAGTCCGGGGCGGGCTGGATAGCAGCCCACGGCATCAGGATTCGGGCGCTGTGCACACCCGTCGACACCATCAGGTCCAGTTGCCGGTTGACGTCGTCAGGGGAGAGGAACCACAACCACGAGTCGGCGAAACCGAGCGACCCCACCGCGGCCGTCTCGCGCACTTGGTAATTCTGCGGCCTCGACTCCGGGGACAGCACGTTGGTCAAGGTCACCGACAGCAATATGACAGCCGCCAGCGCCATGACGCTCTTCAGCAAGGTACGCAACCCAACCCCTTATCTCGGGACCCGACAAGTGACATCAACAGATGTATCGGTATTTCTCCGCAAAAAGTAACAAAACCGCGATAGTCGGTTTGCCGCCGACCGCCGCAATCACGGCGAGCGTCAATAACCGTGTGGTCGGCACGTGTTCATGGTGTTGCGGTCGGCGCGCATTTTCGAAGTCACCGCGGCAATGCATCGGCGCTTCTGCTGTTCATCGTCACCATCAGTTTCCTGCCCACCACCACAGGTGTTTTCGAGGGCGTCCGACGCCCTGCGGGCGACCCGCAGCAGTCTCCCCGGTTCCTCACAGGCCCACGCAACCTCGCGGTGACTCACTGGCGGGTGTGACTTCGACGCTGGACATGCCCGCTGCCAACCTCGACAACGCACGGCCCACCCGGTGGAGCGCCGACACGCGGCATCGGGTGGGCCTCGTCGTGCTGCTGATCGCCACCGCGGTGATGTACCTGTGGAACATCACCATCAATGGGATGGGTAACCAGTTCTATGCCGCTGCCGCACAGGCGGGTTCGAAGAACTGGGAAGCGGTGCTGTTCGGCTCGCTTGATCCGCACAACTTCATCACCGTCGACAAGCCGCCCGTCTCGCAATGGGTGATGGGGCTGTCGGGGCAGCTGTTCGGGTTCAGCAGCGCCAGCATGATGATCCCGCAGGCGCTGATGGCGGTCGCCGCGGTCGCGCTGCTCTACGGTGCCGTCGCCCGTATCAGCGGCCCGCGGATCGGATTGCTCGCGGGCGCGGTACTGGCCCTGACACCGGTGGCGGCGTTGATGTTTCGATTCAACAACCCCGATGCAGTGATGGTGCTGCTGATGATGGCCGCGGCGTACTGCACGGTCAGGGCTCTCGAGCAGGCAAGTCCGCGGTGGCTGGCCTTGGCGGGGGTGGCGCTGGGATTCGCGTTCCTGGCGAAGATGCTCGAAGGGTTGATGGTGGCGCCCGCGCTTGCGGCGGCGTATCTGACCGCCGCGCCGACGACACTGCGGGGTCGGCTGCGACACGTGCTGGTGGCCGCGGTCGCGTTCGTTGTCGCCGCGGGCTGGTTCGTGGTACTGACGCTGCTGTGGCCGGCCTCCACGCGCCCGTACATCGCCGGTTCCACCGACAACAACTTCATGAATCTGGTGCTGGGCTACAACGGGTTTGCCCGGGTGTTGGGCAAGAACCACATGGGCTTCGGCACACCCGCCCATGTCGTCGGGCTATCGGCAGGAGCCCAATTACGCACCGGCGGGCACGGTTTCGGCGGCTTCGGCAACCAGTCGCATGGCTTGCCCCGGCTGTTCAGCGGTGAATTCGGATTCGAGATCGGTTGGCTGGTGCCCGCGGCGCTGCTCGCGACGATTGTGGTGGTGCTGTCCCGTGGCCGCGCGCCGCGAACAGACCTGACGCGGGCCGCGGCGATACTGTTCGGCGGCTGGCTGATCGTCGACGGGCTGGTGCTGAGTTTCATGCACGGCACGATCCACGCGTACTACTGCATGTCCATCGCGCCACCGGTGGCGGCGATGTTCGCCATCGGTGTGCGCGAGCTGTGGCGGCTGCGGGAAAAGTGGCTCTACCGCGCCGGTTTGGCGGTGCTGCTCAGCGGGACGGGCGTTTGGGGCTGGTACATCCTTGGCCGCAACGCCGGATGGCTGCCGGCCTTGCGGTGGGCCATTCTGCTGCTGTCGGTCGTTGCGGCGATCGCCCTGCTCGCCCCGTGGACACACCGGCAGCGGCACGGCGTGGCGATCGGTGTGCTTGGCGCAGGGGTGGTGGCCGCGCTTGCAGGGCCAGCGGCGTATGCGATCGTCACCATCGGTCAGCCGCACGAAGGCGGCGGCCCGACCGTCGGGCCCGCCGACAAGGATCCGCAGGCGCACTTCTGGTTCGCCCAGGGCGCCGACAATCCCGGCCTCAGCGCGATCCTGAAGAACTCCGATACCGAATGGTCGGCGGCAGTGCTGCGGTCGTCGATTGCGGCAAACCTCGAATTGTCCTCCGGCACTGCGGTGATGGCGATCGGCGGATTCTCGGGCAGCGATCCGGTGCCGACGTTGAGCGAGTTCAAAGACGATGTGGCGCGGCACAAGGTGGCGTACTACTTGGTGCTGAACAGCCGAGGCCACGGGCCGACGTGGGGCAGTCGCGGTCACACCGACATCGCGGACTGGGTTGCCGCCACGTTCCGCCCGACGAACGTCGGCGACGCCACCGTGTACGACCTGTCGGCGCCCAAGTAGCCGCGCGGATGCCCTAGCGAACCAGTCGGCGCAGCAGCGCCGAGGCCATCGCGATGCCGAGGACCGCTGCCAGCAGCAGCACCCCGATGTCGAGGAAGGTGTTGCTCGGTGTGTCGATCAGCAGTCCGCGCAACGCATTCACCTCATAGGACAGCGGGTTGATCGCCGACAGCCAGCGCAGCCACTGCGGCATGACGTCGACGGGATAGAGAGCGTTGGACGCGAAGAACAGCGGCATCGTGATGGCCTGGCCGATCCCCATCATGCGGTCACGGTGGCGCACCAGCCCGGCCAGAGTCATTGACAGACAGGCGAAGAACGCCGCGGCGAGCACCACCACCGCCATTGCGGCGAGGATCTTCAGCGGGTTGACCGTCAGCTGGGCGCCGAGCAGGTAGGCCAGCGCCAGTACTCCGATCACCTGCACCACCGAACGCACGCCCGCGGCGAACGCCTTTCCGGTGATCAGCGCCGACGCCGGAGCGGGCGTCACCATCAGCTTGGCCAGGATGCCCGCGTCCCGGTCCCAGATGAGTTGGATTCCATAGAAGATCGAGATGAACATCGCAGACTGCGCGATGATGCCCGGTGCCAGGAAGGCGAGGTAGGGCACGTCGCCGGTGTCGATCACCCGCAGCCGGTTGAAAGTCTGACCGAAGATCAGCAGCCACAGCGCGGGCTGCACCATCCTGGTGAACAGCTCGGTGTGGTCGTGGCGCAATTTCTGCAGTTCCACGATCGCGAAAGCGCTCATCCGCATGGTCATTCCGCGGATGCGGCGCCAGCCGCGCGGCGCGCGGACGATCTGCACGTCGATGTTCTGATCAACTGACACGGCGAGCCGTCCTCCTGGTGTTGCGGATCGCGCGGAAACCGGTCTGCGAGGCGTCCTCACCGAGATCCGATCCGGCGTATTGCCGGAAGACGTCTTCCAACGTCGCATCCGGTGAGACGGTCCGCTTCAATTCGGCGGGCGTGCCCACCGCCTGCAGCTGACCGTGGTGCATCAACGCCACCCTGTCGCAGAGCGCGTCGGCCTCGGCCATGTAGTGGGTGGTGAGCAGTACGGTCATGCCGAAGGTTTTCTGCATGTGCTCGACTTGGTTCCAGACGCTGTCGCGCGCAATGGGATCCAGACCGACGGTCGGCTCGTCCAGAATCAGCAACGAGGGCCGGTTCACCAGCGCCTGTGCCAACTCCAGCCGCCGTACCATGCCGCCGGAGTAGGTGCCTGCGACCGCGTCGGCGACGTCCAGCAGCTGCATCGCCTGCAGTACTTCGTCGACCCGGTCGGTGCGTTCGCTCCTCGGCACGTCGTACAGCCGGGCGAACAGCTCGACGTTCTGCCTGCCGGTCAGCGCTGCCTCTATCGAAAGTTGTTGCGGCACATAGCCGATGTTGTGCCGGATGTCCATCGTGTGTCTGCGGGAGTCGAGGCCGAACACGGCCACCTGCCCGCTCTGCACCGGGGTCAGCGTGGTCAGCACCCGAACCACCGTGGTCTTTCCGGCACCGTTGGGGCCGAGCAGCCCGACCGTCTCGCCGCAGCGCACCTGCAGGCTGAGGTCGTCGACCGCGGTGAACTGCCCGTAGCGGTGGGTCAAGTGCTGACAGTCGATCGCGAGCGGTGTCATCGTGTGCGCCTTTCATGCAGCATTTGGGTCATCTCGGCGAGTACCTCCAGTCCCTGCTCCAGGCTGTCGAGCTGATCGGCGTCCAACTCGTCGAGCACCGCGGCCAGTGCGGCGCGTCGCGCGGCGCGAGATTCGTCGGCGATCCGCTGAGCCGACTCCGTCAGCCGCAATCGACCGACCCTGCGGTCGTCCGCGTCGACGGTGCGCAGGAGCAGGCCGTCGGCCGTCAGCTTGGACACCAGTGTCGACGCCGTATTCGGCACCAACCCCAACTCGGCGGCCGCCTCCCGCACGGAGATACCCGGTTGGCGGCCGACCAAGCGCAGCATCTCGGCCTGCGACTGGGTCAGTCCGGTGGCGTCGAATCCGCTGCCGGTCGACCGGCGTAGCTGTCGCCGGAACCGTCCGACCACGTTGAACAGTTCGGCGATCAGATCGGTACGGGTCTCCACGACTGCCGATGATACCTCTGTTACAGAGGTATCCGGCCGGTCCTTGGCGGACAATGAGGCCATGGCCTCCTATCTGCTGAACGACGCCGCCGTGGCCAAGGCGCGGGCGCTGATCGATGCCCGCCAGTACGTGCTCGACAGCGACTGGGGCGACGCACAGCCGCGGGCAGACGCACAGAACAGCTATTTGCGGTCGCACACCTGGGCCGAATATGCCGAGTGGCACCTTGGCCTGACGGAGGGCGCGTCGGACGAGACCAAGGCGCGATATGCGTTCGTGTACGGGGACTTTCGCCGCATCCACCGCACCGGGCTGATCGCCTGCGTCTACCGGGCGTCCGAGTGGCGGCACAAAGACGTCGAGCTCGCCGCCCACGACCTCCTGCAGTACCTCGACAAGCAGACCGGTCTGGAGCCCACCACCAGGTCGTGACTACGGCCGCAGCATGAACCGCAGGAAGCGGTCCCGAACATCGGGCGGAGCGGCGGGCGCGGAATCCGTCGAGTGCAGCAGCCCGACGCCCGCGGAGAACACCACGAACGCGCGCAGCGCTGCGTCCGCACGGTCGAAGCCGCAATCGAGGAACGCGCGTCGGATGGTGCGCAATATCCGCGCATCGCTCTGCTGGACGCTGGCCAGCACCGCGTCGTCGGTCAGCGCCCACTCCCGCATCGCGCTCTCGAGTCGCCATTGTTCGGGCGCGACCCAGGTCTGCATCATCACGCGCAGGCGATCTCGCGGGTCGACGTCGGGCATCCGCTCGAACTCTCTGCGGTTGCGGTCGCGAAGGCTGCCCCATGCCTTGATCAACTCGTTGCGGTAGGCGGAGGTGTCGGCGAAGTGCCAGTAGAAGCTGCCCTTGGTGACGTGCAGCCGCTCGCACAGCCGGTCCACTCGCAGCCCATTCGGGCCGCCCTCCGCCAGTGCAGCAAATCCGGCGTCGATCCAGTCATCGGCCGTCAGCCGACCGCCAGAGTTACGCGGCGGCGCCATGCGGGCAGCATACGGCGATCCGCTGGGATTGCAATTGACGGCCACGATGATTACGCGGAACAAAGGTGCTGGCAACCGTGACCGCCAGGTAGGGCGCCGCCGCTCTTCGGCTCCTACTCCGGCCCGCCCGGCCGGCGGCGTCAGCGAGATTTCGAGAAATCCCGAGTGCCATGGCGGCGGCCACGGTTGCTGCAGCAGCTAAACCGTACCATACGTCCTGGTACGGAGATGTCATCTCGTTTGCAAGCGGCATGCCGCACAACAGGTTCGACCGATCGGCGCAGTGCGCGCGCGTCGATGCCAGACGTACGGCACGATGGGCGCATGGCCTCTGACGATTTCGATGACAACCCACTGACGCCGGAGGAGGAACTGGACTCCGACGAAGTCCGCAACGACGACGGGGACGAGGTGGTCGATCCTCCCGATGAGTGGATCGAGCCGAAAGACAACGAGACACTCGACGAACGCCTGGCCGAGGAAGTACCTGACGGCACCGACGACGAGGATGACCAGGCACCTACCGATGCGCACGACTCCGACGCGGGCGGCGGCCTGAGGCTGGTCAGCAATTACGAGATCGATCACATCGACGCCGAGACGCACGGCCGCGAGTTCGGTCAGATCGACGGCACGCCCGAGGATGGTGAGTCCTTCTACGACGTCGTCGAGTGAGCCGGGCGTTTAGCGCACAGCCCAGTGGGCAACCGGGGCGGTGTGAGCGCAAACTCTGACCCTGGTTATTCCCCCAATGACGGCGACGGTGTCGGTGACACGCTGAGGCCGACGGAGGCTTTCGACTCCGACGATGTCCGCAACGACGACGGCGACGAGGTTGTCGACCCGCCCGACACATGGCGCGAGGCGGACAAGATCGCCGCGCACGGGGAGGCCCAGGAGTCGCTGGATGACAAGCTCGCCGCCGAGCGGCCGGACATGGCAGCGGCGCCGCCGGACGCCGAGGTGGCGATGGACCGGATCGATCCCGAAAACCACGGCACAGACGAAACGCAGATCAGCGGGACGCCGGAAGACGGCGACTCGTTCTTCCCCGTCGTCGACTGAGCTATTCGGTGCTGGCCTGCAGCACCATCAGCGCCCTGGCGTTGACCGAGACCGTGGCGTTCGCGGTAACCGGCTTGCTCTCGTCGGCCGCCGCGGTGTCAGCGGTGTAGATCACCGGCACCCATGAAGCGCCGAATTTCTCTGCTGGCAGCGTGAATTCGATCGGCTCGTAGTGGGCGTTGAAGAACAGCAGGAACGAGTCGTCGGTGACGCGCTGACCGCGTACGTCGAGGTCGGGGATGCCTTGGCCGTTCAGATATACCGCGACGGACTTGGCGAAGCCGGACTCCCAGTCCTCGTCGCTCATCTCCGATCCGTCAGGCGCGAACCACGCGATGTCGGGCAGCGCGTCGCCGCCGCGCTGGCGCACCGGGCGACCGGAGAAGAAGCGGCGCCTGCGAAACACCGGGTGCGCGGCGCGCAACTCGGATACGGTCCTGGTGAACTCGATCAGTTCGGTGTCGGCGTTGGCCCAGTCGATCCACGACAACTCGTTGTCCTGGCAGTAGACGTTGTTGTTGCCCTGCTGGGTGCGGCCGAGTTCGTCGCCGTGCGCCAACATCGGCACACCCTGCGAAAGCAGAAGCGTGGCAAGGAAGTTGCGCTGCTGGCTGGCCCGTAGCGCATTGATTTCCTTGTCGTCGGTCGGGCCCTCCTCGCCGCAGTTCCACGAGCGGTTGTGGCTCTCACCGTCGCGGTTGTCCTCTTTGTTGGCTTCGTTGTGTTTCTCGTTGTAGGACACCAGGTCCCGCAGCGTGAAGCCGTCGTGAGCGGTGACGAAGTTGATCGATGCGACGGGGCGCCGGCCGGTGTGCTCGTAGAGATCCGATGAGCCGGTGAGCCGGGACGCGAACTCGTCGAGCGTCGCCGACTCGCCCCGCCAATAGTCGCGAACCGTGTCGCGATACTTGCCGTTCCACTCCGTCCACTGCGGCGGAAACCCCCCGACCTGGTAGCCGCCCGGCCCGACGTCCCACGGTTCGGCGATCAGCTTGACCTGGCTGACCGTCGGATCCTGTTGCACCAGTTCGAAAAACGCCGACAGCCGGTCGACATCGTAGAACTCGCGGGCCAACGTCGAGGCCAGGTCGAACCGGAACCCGTCGACGTGCATCTCGGTCACCCAGTAGCGCAGCGAGTCCATGATCAGCTGTAGCGAGTGCGGATGGCCGACGTTGAGGCTGTTGCCGGTGCCGGTGTAGTCCATGTAGTACCGCTTGTCGTCGTCGACCAGTCGGTAGTACGCGGCGTTGTCGATTCCGCGCATCGACAGCGTCGGGCCCATGTGGTTGCCCTCGGCGGTGTGGTTGTAGACCACGTCGAGGATCACCTCGATATCGGCCTCGTGCAGGGCCCGCACCATGGCCTTGAACTCCTGCACCTGGCCGCCGGGATTGGGGCTCGAGCCGTACTTGGAGTCAGGAGCGAAAAAGCCGACCGTGTTGTAGCCCCAATAGTTCGAAAGGCCCTTCTCGACGAGCGTCGAGTCGTTGGCGAAGTGATGCACCGGCATCAGCTCAATTGCGTTGACACCCAATGACTTCAGGTGCTCGATGATCACCGGATGCGCGACGGCGGCGTAGGTGCCGCGGATGTTCTCCGGGATGTCAGGGTGCGTCTGCGTCAGGCCCTTGACGTGCGCCTCGTAAATCACCGTGTCGGCGTACTCATGCCCCGGCGGCCGGTCCACGCCCCAGTCGAAGTACGGGTTGATCACCACGCACTTGGGCACGCAGGCCGCCGAGTCGTCGTCGTTGCGGCTGTCGGGGTCGCCGAAGTTGTAGCTGAACAGCGACTGGCCCCAGTCGAAGGTGCCGTCGATCGCCTTGGCGTACGGGTCGATCAGCAACTTGCTCGGGTTGCACCGCAGGCCGGCGGCGGGATCGTAGGGGCCGTACACGCGGTAGCCGTAGCGCTGGCCGGGTTCGATGTTCGGGATGAACCCGTGCCAGACGAAGCCGTCGACCTCGGGCAGTGTCACCCGGGTTTCGGCTCCATCAGCACTGAACAGGCACAGTTCCACCTTCTCGGCCACCTCGCTGAACAACGCGAAATTGGTTCCCGACCCGTCGTAGGTGGCCCCTAGCGGGTACGCCTTACCTGGCCACACGTCGTATTGCGTGACATCTGGGGTGGCGGCTTGGGTCAAAGTGGCACTCTCCAATGGACGACGTGGATCACCGATATGGCGACGATACGGGGGTGCCCAAACTGAGAGCATCGCAACCAAACCGGTCCGTGCCAACGTGCAGGACATCGGTGCTGGTCGTGCGCGGTGATGTGGCGTCCATCACTGTAGAACCGGCCGCGCGGTGCTGGTGAGCGGCCCGCGTTGCGCAGGCGCCCGACCCGGGCCGGGGTCGGCGAAGAACCTCGCAACTTTCAACGGGCGCCGAGCCGCGCAGCTGGGTGCGCGGTCTAGGCCACCTCGACGCCGACCGCGCGCATGTCCTCGACGGCCTTGGTGGTGGTTTCCGGCGCGACGCCCGCCGTCAGATCGAGCAGCACGCGGGTGATGAAGCCTGCCTTCGCGGCGTCTGCGGCGGTGGCACGCACGCAGTAGTCGGTGGCAACACCTGCGATGTCGACGGCATCGACGTCGCGCTGCCGCAGCCAGTCCGCCAGCGGCGTGCCTTCGGAGTTGACGCCTTCGAAGCCGCTGTAGGCCGCCCGGTAGTTCCCCTTGATGAAGACCTCTTCGACGGCGTCGGTGTCGAGTTCGGGATGAAAGTCGGCACCCGCCGTTCCCGCCACGCAGTGCCGCGGCCACGACACGGTGTAGTCGGGATTCTCGGAGAAGTGGTCGCCGGGATCGATGTGGAAGTCCTTCGTCGCGACGATGTGCGCGTAGTCGGGCTTGCCCGCGAGGAACTCACTGATCCCCCGAGCCACCGCCGCCGCGCCGACCACGGCGAGCGAACCGCCCTCCGCGAAGTCGTTCTGGACGTCGACGATGATCAGTGCCCGCTTCTGTGGTTCTGCTCCTTGCGTGCGCACGGCGACAGCCTATCCGCCGAACAACAGGTACAGCCCGGTGAAGGTGTAGCCGACCATCACCAGCATCATCGCCAACTGCCCGGTCAGCTGATGACCGGCGGGCAGCAGCCGCAGCGCCTTGTCGTGGGCGGCGATGACTGCCGCGATGTGGCCGGCCACCACGCACGCCACCTTGATGGTGGCCAGCAGCGACGGGTGCATCGACAGCACGTAGTGCACCTGCGCGCCGTCGAGACCGAACAGCGCGATGATCGTCTGCTGTCCACGCTCGACCAGATACGTCAGGTAGTGCGCGAACACGTAGCCGATCACGATCGGGATCAGCGAATGCGCCATCTGGCCCGGCAACTCACGGCGGCGCTGCGGGTCCACTCCGCCGGTCGCGCGTGCGGCGAGCCAGAACGTGCCCGCGACCACGCAAGCGAACACCAGCAGCCCTGCGGTCTTCATCAGCGTCGCGGTCGCTGCCGTGTCGGTGTGGCTGTCGACGAAGCCACGCCATTGCGGCGACGCCGAGAAGCTGTCGAACGCAGTCGATCCCAGCAACACCGACAGCACCGCGACGCTGCCCGCGCGCACCGGAAATGAGAGCAGGTGGTCGAACGGGTTGCCGACCGCGATGCGCCCGTCGCTGTTGCGGCGCACAATCGCCGGCCGCGATGCCACCACGCTGTACACCTCGAACGGGTCGGCGCGCGCGCACCAGCGTTCGCCAAAGCTGAACGTGCCCACCAGCATCACGACCACATAAGCCAGCAGCCAGAGTTTGATCGCGCCGAGGGAACCCGGGTCCGGGCTGGCGAGTTCCAGCCAGACGAAGGCGAAAAGCCCGACGACGGCCGGCCAATAACCGACCCGCTCCGGATAGGTCAGGCCCAGCGATCGTCGCCCCAGCAGGCGGTGCACGGTTCTCACGGGCGAGACAACGCGCCACACCGGGCCGATCAGGAGCGACAGCGCCACCAACCCGACCCACAACAACACGTAGAACACGCCGGGCAGCGGGTTGTCGCTGTCCTGCGGTCCGAGCCAGCCCGAGATGGCCACCCAGACCGCGAACGCCAGCGCGGCAAGGCCGACGACCGAGCGCGTCGCGGGCGCGTCGACCATCGTGGTGACCCAGCCCGGCAGCGGACGGCCCGGTCTGCCGGGGTCGAATCGCGGCCGCCGCCAGGCCAGCGCCACCACCGCGAATGTGAACGTCAACGCCCACGCCGCGCCAATCAGCGCATAGCTCAACGGAATTGGTAGATCGGTCGAGCCGCCCAGGCCGTGCGCCAAAACCGCGGTCGACCGATCGCTGATCACTGCACCTGGACGGTTGCGATCGTCTTGTTCAGCTTGTGCAACTCGATGTCCACCTTGCCGGGCAAGTCGACGCTGAATTGGAAGGACTGGTTGGGCTTGGCTTCGACGTTGAAGCTGTGCTCCGGTGTCGAATGCACATGCAATTCGTCGGCGGCGTCGCTGTTGACGCGCACCACGATCTGTTCCTTGACGCTGGCTTGCAGCTGCTCGTTGGTGGGCGTGACCTTGCCTTCCTTGATCGTGACGTCGACGACAAGCCGCGACGGCGGCGCCTGCTCGTTCGACATGTCCGACGGGTTGACCGTCGAGGGCTGGTTGCTGGGTTGCGCACTGCCCGTAGCGTTATCGGAGTTGGTGGATCCGCCGCAGCCAGCGGTGATGAGGGCGGCGGCGGCCACGATCAGAAGGGTCCTGGAAGCTGTCACGGTGAACCATCTTGGCCTGCCGCCCGGGAGTTCTCACCTCGAGGGGCGTCGCCGCGCCGGCGGTCCCTCACCGCGATGTAGATCACCACGCCGGCAACGGCTACGGCGGGAGCGAACGCCGGTATCGCGAGCAGCAACCCGTGATGGGCCAGTATTTCGACGTGCGGCGCTGGTGTCATGCTTGGGCCGTCGGTTGGAGTTCGGCCTTGGTGCCCGAGCCCTCGGTGCGGTTGATCCGGCCCGCACCCCAGCTGAGGCCTCCGATCAGCACCAGCGTGCAGAACAGCACCACCAGACATCCGATCGTCCACAGCACCTCTGGGGTCTGCGGGTTGCGTTCGCGCTGCAGGATCGTGATCTCCGCGACGAACGGCCGCGTGAACGACGCTTCTGCCGGAACTTCCTTGGCGCCGATGCCAGGGTCAGCGGCGAGGAAGATCGGCACTGCCGTCATCGTCTTACCGTCGTGCACCCGCAACAACGTCTTCCAGGTGCCCCAGACTGGCACCGGTTGGGTGCTGCGATAGTGACCGGGCCCGACCTTGTCCATGTTGTCTATGACTCGACCACGCTGGTTGGGCAGATGGCCTTGCCAGGCGAGGACCGACACCCAGTTCGGGTGCTCGCTGACGAAGTCGGGCGGATTGATCCTGGCGTCGACGTTTACCATCCGCTGACCCGCAGGGGCGGGTGCTTCGGTGAGTGTGACTGCCGCCGTGACGTTTTCGGGCACGTGGTAGCGCAATCCGTTGGCCGCCGCGCCGCCGATCGCGACGACAGTCAGCACCACCAGGCCGATGCTGATGGCGCGTGAAGGCAGTCGCTGCGAGGTGACAACCAGACCGAACATCGCGCCGCATGCGCCGGTCAGCACAGCGACGGGAATGGCCATCGCCAACGCCTCCGGCCAGATGCTGCTCGGCCACGGATAGTAGTAGACCGCATCGATCCACAGCGACTCCAGCCAGAGGCCGACCGTGGCGACCCCGAGGCCGCTGACGGCGCCGAAGACCACGGCCCGTTTGACAAGCGGTGTCAGACCGATCAATTCGACCACGATGGCCGGCCCCAGGTAGAGCGCGAACCAGTTGATCGGTGCGCCGAGAACCGGGCCGACCACGAGTGCCACCCCACCCCTGAGCACAATCGCAAGTAAAGCGGCGATGATCGCCGCGCCGCGGCCCATCATGATGCGGGCGCCGACCAAGGCGAAGGCGGCCGCGGCGGCGATCAGCATCGGCTGGAACACCTGACGAAATTGCGCTACGCCGAAGTCGAATTCGATCTGGTAGACCGACATGCCGACGAGGATGCCGCCGAAGCCGAGGTACTGGACGAACTTGATGCCGATGCCGCCGGTCGGGGCGTCGTCGCCCATGGCCTTGAGGCCTTCGTGGTTGAGAAGGATGGCCGACAACGTCGAGAACCCCGCCCCGCCGATCATCATGAGGTGGGTCGGCCCCCACAGCGTGACGTCCTGGCCGAAGATGCGATGCCAGATGTCGTCGAGAGGGAAACCGATCAACGCATACAGCCCGCACCCGGCCATCAGGATGCCGCCGACGGGCGCGTACCAATCCTTGGTGATGCGCACCGCCGACGGACCGGGCTTGTCATACGGCAGCACGCAGGCCATGCAACCGGCGATGAACAACAGGAAGAGCCCGAACAGGATGAAGTAGTGTGCGGGATTAGCCAGCGGCCCCGGGTCGCGGCCCTTGCCGATGTGCAGGCTGACGTCCCAGATGAAGCCGAACAACGCGCAGATCAGCGTCGCGATGAACAGCGCCATCGGCAATGCCACCCATGGCGGCCGCTTGAATCTGCGGGCCGCCCATTCCGCGAGGTTGTTCAGCCAGGTGATCCGGCGCTGCCGGTGGAGGTAGCCGATCCAAAGCAGGCCGAGCGTGACCACGAGCGCGGCCACCGACATTCCGATCACCTGGTCGAGCGCAGCGCCGCCACCCTCGCTTCCCTGCGCTAACAGTGAAACCGTCTCTGAGCTGTGCGAGTTCCCCATTGTCATCCCCACCGGTGAATGTCGTCGGACCGAACTGACTCGTGAGTAATGTTGCCAGAACCACCGTAGGCGAAACCTGCGGTATCAGGTAGCGACCACTTTGATCGTCTCCAGAGTGGTGTCCGCGGCGTCCGGCACGTTCATCCCGGCGGCCAGGCCGGAGCGAAGGTAGTCGATCACCGCGTCGTTGAGTCGCTCACCCGGAACCACCGCAGGTATACCCGGCGGGTACGGCGTGATCTGCTCGGCGCAGATCCGTCCGCCGGCCTTCTCGGCAGGCACGGACTCGACGTTGCCGAAGAACGCCTCGCGCGGCAGTTGCACGTTCTCGAGTTCGATCTCCTTCGGCGAGGGCAGTCGGATCGGGGGCGGGGAGTCGAAGTCGTTGGCGGCCTTGCGCCACCCCCACAGCGCATCCAGTAACCGCTCGCCTGTGGCCTTGTCATCGGCGAACGACATGGTGGCCAGCACCCTGCGGTGATCCGTCATGCCGAGGTCGATCTGCTTGTGCTCGCGCAGCCAGTCGGCGGCCTGATAGCCCGACGTGCCGGTGGCCGAGACGTCCATCAGGATCTGCATGCGGTCCAGGTCATGGGACGCTTCATTGCCGAGAAGTTCGTCGTCGAGCACTTCCACATCGGGAATCAACTCGATGTCGTCGCGCAGCCCACGCACCAATTCCAGTGCGGCGCCGAGCCTTTCGCGGCCGTGTTCGACCATCTGCCGGCGCCAGCCGTCCATCGCGGCGTACACCAGCACGTTCGGGCTGGTGGTCATCAGCAGGTCCGCGCACGCCGACAACCGGTCTTGGTCGACAAGGTCGCCCTGCAGATGGAACACCGAGCCCTGCTCGAATCCTGCACCCATCTTGTGCACGCTGACCACGCAGACGTCCGCGCCCGCGTCCATCGCCCACGTCGGCAGGTCCTCGTGGAACGGCAGGTGGGCACCCCAGGCCTCGTCCACGATCAGCGGCTTGCCGCGCTCGTGGCAGATCTCGGCGATGGCCGACAGATCGGCGCATGTGCCGTACGGGCTGGGACTGACAACCAGGGCGCCTGCGGCGTCCGGGTGACGATCCCAGGCGTCGCGGTAGTCCTGCGGCGACGGAGGATGCGAGATGTGCCGGTCGGCATCCCACCGCGGGGTGATCCAGCGGGGCTGCACGCCGCTGAAGATCAATCCGGCCACGATGGATTTGTGGCTGTCGCGGGGGACCAGCAGGCTTGCGCCGGCTGAGCCCGCAATCCGGCCTGCGCCGGCTGAGCCGGCAATCCGGCATGAGCCGCCACCGGAGACGGCCATCATCGCGGCCTTGACCGACAACGAACTCCCACATGTGGAGAACCACGCGACGTCGGCGCCGACCGCGTCGGCCATCAAGTCCTCGGCCCGCTTCAGGAACTTGTTGCTGGTTCTGCGGTCGTCGAGGCCGCCGCTGGCGAGTAGGTCATCGCGGAATGGATCGAGACCCAGCACCGCCAACACCCGGTCGTCGGCGCCGCGGCCCTGCCTGTGCCCCGGCGGGGTGTAGCCGTATCGGTTGCTCTTGCGATAGTCGACCAGGGCATCGAGGAGCGGAGCCTCGGATTGATCCATGATCGGCGGAGTACCCGGTTTACGGCGTGAGAACCACCTTGACCATGCCGTCTTCCTTCTTCTGGAAGGTTCCGTAGGCTTCGGGCGCCGCAGCGAGGGGAAGCCGGTGGGTGGCGAATTGCTCGACGCCGAGCGGGTCCTCGGCTGTCAGCAACGGCATGATGTCTGGCACCCACTTCTTCACGTTGGCCTGTCCCATGCGCAATTGAATCTGCTTGTCGAACAACGTCATCATGTTGATCGGATCGGCAGCGCCGCCGTAAACCCCGGACAGCGAGACGGTGCCGCCGCGGCGGACGAGAGTGATGGCCGAGTTCAGCGCGGCCAGCCGGTCCACACCGGCCTGCTTCATCACGACCCGGCCCACCGGCGACGGCAGGAAGCCGGCAGCGGTCTGCATCGTCTCGGCGATGGGCGACCCGTGTGCTTCCATGCCGACGGCGTCGATCACCGAGTCCGCGCCGCGGCCGTCGGTGTGGCTCTTGACCACCTCATCGGCGTCGTCGCGGCGCAAATCGATGACCTCCGTGCAGTATTCCCGTGCCCGCGCGAGCCGCTCGTCGACCAGGTCGACACCGATCACCCGGCAGCCCTTGCGATGCGCCGCGATCCGGCACGCCATCGATCCGATCGGGCCGAGACCCAGTACGACCAGCGTGCCGCCGTCCGGCACATCGGCGTACTCGACGGCTTGCCATGCGGTGGGCAGCACGTCGGACAGGTACACATAGCGCTCGTCGGGTCCGTCCTGAGGAACCTTGATGTGGGTGTACTGCGCCTGTGGCACCCTCAGGTATTCGGCCTGGCCGCCCGCCACCTCGCCGTAGAGCTTGGAATAACCGAACAGCGCGGCGCCGGTGCCCTGGTCGCGGTTCTGCGTCGTCTCGCACTGGCTCTGCAGGCCATGGTCGCACATGAAGCAGTGACCGCAGGAGATGTTGAACGGGATGACGACTCGGTCGCCGACGCTCAGCGTCTCCACCTGCTGGCCGACCTCCTCGACGATGCCCATCGCTTCGTGGCCGAGGATGTCGCCAGGGGTCATGAACGCACCGAGCACCTCGTACAGATGCAGATCCGATCCGCAGATGTTGGTGCTCGTGACGCGGATGATCGCATCGGTCGGTTCCTTGATCGCCGGGTCGGGCACCGTGTCGACAGATACCTTCCTGCGTCCTTGCCACGTAACCGCTCGCATGGGCGTCCTCCTCATGAATTCGTGTTCCTCTACGGGCGTGCCCAGCGAGGCGAATGCCAAACCTCGCGTAAGGATGGGAGCGTGGCCGCAAGCGGAACGGTCGTGGAATTGCGGGTGCACGGCGTGTCCGGCGCGCCGCCGGAAGCGCTGTTGGGCTGTCCCGTCGAATTCATCGAACGCACGGCAGGCGGCAACGACGCCGGCTTCTACCGGCGAAAGCCGTGGCTTGACATGATCACCAGTCCCACCGCGCCGAACCAATGGCGCAGAGTGATGGAAGCGTATTCCTGGGGGGCCCTGACATCCGGTCGGGCCAGTCGCGCCCTGTGGCTGCTGTTTCTGCCGTTCATTCTCGTCGACCTCGCGCATTGGATGCTGCCGCCGGCACGCAAGAAGCGTTCCGCGGTCGTCGTGGTGACGCTGCTGCGATTGATCGCGTTGTCGTTCACGTTGACATTGATGCTCGCCTCGGCCGTCGCGGTGATGGACGTAATGGTCTGGCAGTGTGCGAATTTGGACTACTGCAGCGCGGGCCCGCTGACGTTTCTGGCGTCGTGGCACCGCGGCGCGCAACTGGCGCTGGCTGCCGTGCCGTTGATGGCGGTGATGGTCTTGTTGTGGCGACTGGGTTCTGAGGAGACCGGGGTCGACACCGGTGGGCGCACGCCGCCGCCGAGTCCTGCGGTGGTGGAGGGCCAACCGACTCCGTTGACGCAGTCGTCGTTCTGGAATCCGGACGAATCCGTGGTCCGCCTGCGCTACTGCCATGTGACGGCGTGGTCTGCAGGCGTGGCCGCGGTGGCGTTGGCGGCGCCGGTGCGCTACGCGCAGTCGGGTGGCGTCCGAACAGTGAGCGTAGGCCTGCTGGTGGCCAATGCGGTGTTTCTCGGCGTCGCCGTGCTGGCCACCGCATCGAGCAGGGCCACCGCCCGCGGCGGCAGCGGCGTGTACCGGCTGACGAAACCGCTCATGGTGGCGCGGTGGTTGTCGCTGGGACTGCTTGTCGCAACGCTGGTTTGGGTGGCTGTCGCGCAGGTGGCATATCCCCTCGCGCCGACGCACCTTCCCGGCCTGCACGAAGCGATCTACGTTCTGTTCGTGGTACAGGTGGCGCTGCTGCTGGCGCTGTTCGCGTTCACCGCTGTGTCGTTGCGGGGGACTCGGGGCGCGCAGCGGACCAAAGACGACGGCGGCTGGCGGATGACGCTCGGCGGCTTCACCGGGCCGTTCGTGACATTGATCGGATGGCTCATCGGCGGCGGTTTCAGTGTCGGCATCGGGCTGCTGGCCGCCCAGACGTTCGGCAAGGCAGTGTTGTCGACGTCGGCGGCTATCCGCGAAAAGAGCTCGATGACAGGCATTCTCGCGAGGTCGTCGGCCACCCTCGACGGCGAGATCGCGGCCGTGAACGCGGATGCGCCGCTGATTGTGCCGCCGCCGTATGTCTGGGCCTCGGTGGCCACCGTAGCCATAATCGCCGTCGCGGTCGCGATGAGCATCTACGTATATTTCCGAGTCGTCCCCGAGCGGACCGCAGGTGAGTTGCCCGGCGTGCACGCTGACTATCCGGGCCAGAAGGATGCCTGCGAACAGATCAACAGGATCGCCCGCGCGCGGGCGCTCGCGTCGCTGACCGACGTGGGCACCCGAATGGTGGCCGGTATGGCGTTGGTCGCAGTGGCGGCCATCGTCGCGATGATGGTGCTCAATCTGTCGATACCTCAGTTTGATTCGGCCCGCTTCTGGTCGGGCGCGATCTTCAGCTTCAGCGTGTTCATCTCCGTCGCGCTGGCGGCCGGCCTGGTCACCTTGGTGGTGGCGGCGTATCGAATTCGGCAGTTGCGGCGCGTTGTCGCGATCCTGTGGGATGTGGTCACGTTCTGGCCGCGCGCGAATCATCCGCTCACCCCGCCGTCCTACGGTGCGCGCACGGTGTGGGATATTCGGCTGCGGCTGGCCGCGCTGACGGAAATGGCCGGCCCCACTCGCGTGGTCCTGGTGGCCCACAGCCAGGGCACGGTGATCGCGGCGGCGGCACTCCTGCAGGCCAACACCGAGGACGAGCACTACCCGCTGCTGACATTCGGCTCGCCGCTGCGGCGGCTGTACGCGCAGAACTTCCCTGCCTACTTCGGGCCCGAGACGCTTCGGCTCCTGCGGGCGTGGCAGGAGCCGACTCGACAGTGGATCAATCTGTGGGCCCACACCGATCCGATCGGGGCGTGGATCTTCGACCACCAGAACACATCCCCGGCCGCCGCGCAGACACACTGCGTCGACAGCCGCCTGCCCGATGTGCGGTCGATCGACGGCCGACCCGAGCCGGGCGCGCCGATCTGCGGGCACTCCGGATTCTGGACGCGGCAGGAGTACACGGACGCTGTCGAGGCTCTGCAGTCCACGGTGATGCCCGCGCACACCATGCCGGCCGATGACCGCGCGACGGCCGCACCGATGGAAGAGCTGCTATGAAGTTTGTCAACCGGACCGCGGTGGTCACCGGCGGCGCGATCGGGCTCGGCCGCGCATTCGCGAGGGCGTTGGCCGCCGAGGGTGCCTATGTGGTCATCGCCGATACGGACACCGAAACAGCCGAACGCACTGCGGCCGAGATTCTTTCGGCGGGTAGCCGGGCGGTCGCCATTGACTGTGATGTCGCCGACCCCGCACAGGTGGACGCCGCTGTTTCTGTGGCGTCGGGACAGTTCGGCGGCATCGACATCCTGATCAACAACGCGGGTCTGCACTTGACGAAGTACAACCAGCCGTTCGCAGCGTTGTCGCGCAACGATGTTCGCAGGCTGTTCGACGTCAATGTGATGGGCGTCGTCAACGTGACGCTGGCGTGCCGTGACTCGATGCGTGAACGCGGCGGCGGCGTGGTGCTCAACATCTCGTCGATGGCGGGTTACCTGAGCGCAACGCCGTATGCGGTGTCCAAGCTGACTGTCCGGGGCCTGACCGTCGCGTTCGCCACGGAACTGGCGCCTGACCGAATTCGGGTCAACGGGATCGCCCCCGGACTGACGAACACCGAAAGCGCGCTCGCCGACCTGCCGACGTCGTTGATCGACGAGTTCGTGCACAAGCATCAGTTGGTGCACCGTCTCGGCGCGATGGACGACGTGGTGTCCGCGGCGTTGTTCCTGTGCTCCGACGAGGCGTCGTTCATCACCGGGGAGACGCTGAAGGTCAGCGGGGGCTATCCGCTGAACTTCTGATCCGCTCAGCGCCGTCTAGCGATCGGGGTCACTCCACGGCGTCTCCGGCCGGTCCCGGCGCCGGCCGTCGACCATTACATCGACGCGCTCGTCGAAGAAGCAGATCCGATCGCGCACAGGCTCGGCGTCGTGCAGTGGCTCCTGGTAGGCCCACGCCAGGTCGCGGGGGCCATCGGGGATCGAGTAATACGACGCGCGGCCCTTGTATGCGCAGTACGTCGCGGTGTCGCTGCGTTCGAGTCGGGCGGCGACGTCGTCGCGCGGGAGGTAGAACCGGACGGGCAGCAGCGTCTCGAACAGCAGAAGCGGCCGGTCGGACTCCGCGAGCACCCGTCCGTCGAATTCGATGCGGACGTGACGGCTGCTGCGAAGGACGTCGATGCGATGGAAGGGGTCATGCGGGTGGCTCACGACGTGTTCGTCCTCCTCCCGCCATTCGAACGCCGCGAACTCGAGGATCACGTAGTCGGCGAGGTCGGGATCGTCCGGTTGAAACGCCGCCGCGGCGCCGGTCTCCTCGCCTGCGATCACGTCGAATGCGGTGCCCGCGCACGAGTGCGCGTCGAACGGCACCGATGGGTCGAGGATCGGCCGCGAACTGATCGCGGGAAGACGCACGCCGAATTGCTCGTCATCGGCGCCCGACTCGCCGCCCGCGGGCACCAACTGGGCCGACAGCGCCGCGACCGGAACAGCGTAGGTGGGCACCACACGTCGCGGTTCCCAGACAAGCAGCGCTTCGAAGGTGTCAACTACCGGTTCACCGCCGACGCAGGCCCGCACCCGTTTCGCAGTGGGCTGATACCGCAGGGTGTCGAGTTGGCCGGTGAGCAGATCCATCATCCTGACGCCCATCGCGGCCCCCTTTCACTTGCGGGGTGGGCGCAACACGTTCATCGCCAATCGCATTATCGGTTGGGGAACGGAGTCTTTGGCGGAAAGCGCCGCATCGGCTGCCCTGCTGCGCAGCGGGGTGCCGCGGCCGAACCACTTGTTCAGGGGACCGCCGGTGGGTTCGAGGCTGACGTGAAGTGGCGGCTTGCCCACGGCGGCGCCGAGCGCGTTGGAGATCACGACCCGCTGGATCTCGCTGGTGCCTTCGAAGATGGTGTACAGCTTGGCGTCTCGGTACCACTTCTCGACGGGGTGGTCCTTGATGTAACCCCACCCGCCCATGGTCTGGATGGCGCGCTCGGTGGTACGGACGGCCACTTCACTGGCCGCCAGCTTCGCCATCGAACCTTCGCCGCGCTCGAACGGCACGCCTGATGCGGCCATCCAGGACGCCCGCCATGTCAGCAACCGCGCCGCGTCGATGCCGGTGGCCAGATCGGCGAGCGGGAACGAGACGCCCTGGTTGTCGATGATCGGCGCCCCGAACGCTTCCCGCTCGTTGGCATACGCGGTGGCGTATTCCAGTGCGGCCCTTGCTATTCCGAGCGCCTGCGCGGCGACCATCGGCCTGGTCTGTTCGAAAGTGCCCATGGTGGCCGAACCGGAGTTCCTGGCGCCCTCGACGGTCTCTCGGGCCTTGGCCAGCTTGTGCTCGAGCTTGTCTTCGCCACCGAGCAGGTTCTCAGCGGGCACGCGCACACCGTTGAACCGCAATTCGGCGGTGTGTGAGGCGCGGCAACCGAGCTTGTCCAGCTTGCGGACCAATTCCAGGCCCGGGGTGCCGCCCGGCACGATGAAGAGGGCCTGTCCTTTGTGGCCCAGTTCCTGGTCCACGACGGCGTTGACGACGTGCACGTTGGCGATACCGCCGTTGCCGATCCACATCTTGTGGCCGTCGATGATCCAGTCGTCGCCGTCACGGCGGGCCCGGGTGCGCAGATTGCGAACGTCGCTGCCACCTTCGGGCTCCGAGATCGCCAGCGCCGCGAGCTTGAGATCGCCTGGGGTGCCGAAACATTCGGGCGCCCACTGCAGCATTTGTTCAGGCGAGGCGGCCTGGCCGATCGCTGACAGCGCCAGCGCGGGCATGACGATCGCGAGGCCGATGCCCGCGCAACCCCAGAACAGCTCCTCCATGAACATCGGCAGCGACAGCCCGGTCGGGTCACCGATCAGATCGCGGTAGAACAGCGGGCTGTAGAAGCCTTGGACGGCCGCTTCCTCCAGCACCGGCCAGGGGAACTCCTGGCGCTGGTCGTACTCGAGGGCGACAGGACGCACGCATTTCTCGGCGAAGTCATGTGTGCGTCGGGCGAGGTCGTGCTGTGCGGCGGTCGGGGTGATGTCGAAGCTCACCGGTGTCGGGTACCCCGAAGGCCTAGCGTGGTAACCGATGGAGCTCCCGGCGCACGTTCTTCGGCAACGCGACGGCGTGACCTGTGGTCCGACGGTTGCGGTGGTGGCGGGCGCGCTGCTGCGTGACGACGCCGAGCTTTCCGACCCGGACTGGTTCAACGACGAGCAAGCCAGGGTGCACGCCGAGGTGAACCGAGTGTGGCCGCGGCGGCTCGGCACCACGCCGGCCGGTATGGCGCGTGCACTGACCGCGCGGGCATCCGGTGTGCGCTACCGATGGCGGCCGTTCCTCGGCCGCCGCGACACGTTGTCCGACGTCCGGCGAGCGGTCGAGGCGCGTTTGCCGGTCCCGATGTTGATCGGCCGGTTCATCCCGCGGCACTGGGTGCTGATCGTCGAGGCGGTGGGACGGCAGTGGCGGTGCTACGAGCCGTCCTCGGGGACGCTGCGCACCGTGACCGTCGACGCTGTGCGGCGGTCTCGGCTGACTGGGCTGGGCTACCCGCGGCCGTTCGCGTTCGTGGTGCCGAAAGCCTCCACCCGGTCGGCGACGATCTGATCGGCGGGCGCGCTGGACGCTCTCAGGCCCGCCACCACCCCGGCGCGGTTACGTTCGGGTTGGTTCTGCGACATCTTGGCCTTGCCCTCGACCTTCGAGATCACCAGTTCCACGCCGACGATCGCGCGCAGTTGTGCCCTGGTGTAGGTCTGCGGCGCATCGGTGACCTGCCACGGTTCGGCGCGCGATTGTTCGTGCCGATTGGTGAGCCGGGTGACGAGGTCGAGCACCCAATCCGGGTCGTCATGAGCGACGAGCGTGCCGTAGACGTTGAGCACCTCGTAGTTCCACGTCGGGACCACCTTGCCGGTCTCGGCTTTCGTCGCGTAGAAGCCGGGCGAGATGTATCCGTGCGGGCCGGAGAAGAGGGCCACCGACTGCTGGCCGTCGGCCTTCCAGTGCGGATTGGCCCTCGACATGTGGCCGATCACCGAATGCCCCTCGTAGATCAGCGGTAGCGGCGTGACCAGAAACCCCGACGGGCCGTAGGTGACGAGCTGCCCGAACTCGGCCTGCGCGAGCGCGGCCGCGGTCTGCTCATCGGAGAGCGCGAACTGTCGAGGGATGTACATCGCCACTTCAGCGTAGAACGGTTGTCGACCCGAAAACGTTCGAACGTATGATCGAACAGTGGGCGAGTTGCAGTCGATCGGCTACAACGGGCAACCCGTGCAGCCGACCTTCCGCCGAGTGGACCCGGCGGTCGCGGTGCTGGTGGACCTGGCGGTGCTGTTCCCCCGCGAACCTCACCGCGCCGGCGGTTACAACCCGGCGGGCCTGCAGATGCATTCGGTGGTCGAAGGCCGCCTCACCTGCTGGGGCATCTGCGAGCAGGGCTACTGGTGGGGCTTGGTGACCTACGAAATCGCGTACGGACCGCGCCGCAAATCCGTGACCCACTGGATCCCGGCGTGGGTGCTCAAGCGGAAGACCGGTTAGCCGCCGCGGCGATGCGTTGTTGTGCTTCTCCTGGTGAGATGCGTAGCCGTCTGGACAGCACCTCGGCCCACGAACGGGCGCCGAACATCGCGGGGTCGCCCTGGCTGATGAGTTGGCCGATCAGCCGCCGGTCGAGTGCGGCCATCTTCTTGTCGATATCACCCAACCGCTTGAGAAGCTGCGTCTTCTCAGGGCGGGTCAGCGCCTCCAGGGGGAGCGCGGCCAGCTCACGGTAGCTGGCTTCGGCGGCATCGAGAGCCGCGATGATCTGTTGTTTACTCGAACCCATGTTCGAAGACTATCGGCGGGGTACGACAAGCGCGCCGACAGTCGTGCTTGCCGGATCACGCCTCGTGACCGGGCTCCAGATCGCGGACATCGGCGAACGTGACGAGTTGCTCGAAGCGGTCGGGCGCGCTACCGGTCACTGGTTCGAGAAGGAAGCCGACATGGTCGCCGAGGTCGTAACGGCTCAGGACGACACCGGCGAACCAGCCCGCCGCGTCGTCGAGGATCGGTAGGTCGTCCGGGCCGGGATGCCACGAGCACCGCGCGAGCTTGTCGGTCGCATCGCCGGTTTCGCCGCCGAACAACCGGGCCAGTTCGCAGTGCCGCCGCTCGAGGAGGTGCACGGCGAGATGATCGGCGTTCGCGGCGATCCGATACGTCCGGTTGCGCTTGGACAGCCCCACCAGGAACCGTTGCGGATGAATGCTGACTTGGCTGGCGAACCCGACGAGGCAACCGTCCGCGTCGCCACCGGCGCGGGCAGTGACGACGTACATCGGGTAGTCCAGCAGGGAGACAAGTTTGTCAAAGGCGTTCGTCATTGGCTTCCGTCAAAGGCTCCGTCGCTAGGGTTTGTCCTATGGCCCGAAAGTATGCGACCGCCGACGCGGTCAGTCTGCCGGATCTGTTGGACTTCATCCGACCGCGACATCGCATGGTGCTGACCACCTTTCGCGCCGACGGGTCGCTGCAGAGTTCCCCGGTGTCCGGCGGTGTGGACGACGACGGTCGCATCGTGATCGCCAGCTATCCGCGGCGCGCGAAGTCGGCCAACATCCGCCGCACGCCGCGGGCCAGCGTCATGGTGCTGTCGGACGAGTTCAACGACGCCTACGTGCAAGTCGACGGCGACGCCGAAGTGATCGACCTTCCTGATGCCGTCGAACCGCTGGTCGACTACTACCGGTCGATCGCGGGTGAGCATCCGGATTGGGACGAGTACCGGCAGGCGATGGTCGACCAGGGCAAGTGTCTGATCCGCGTCACGCCGCGCCGGTGGGGCCCGGTGGCCACCGGCGGCTTTCCCCCGCCGCAGTAGCGCTACCAAGCGCCGTCGAGGTCGAGTGTCATGGCGCCGGCGGGGTCGGCCCGGAACTCTCCGGTGCCCGCCACCTTCGCCAACCCCTCGGTGCCGGATGCGATCCGCAGGTCGGCCGCCGCGACGCCGTCGCTGTATCGGCCGTCGTGGAGCAACACGATGCCGCCCTTCTTCCCGCCGATCGTGCCCGTGATGTGTTCGACGCCGACGAACAACGCACTCTTGTCCGGCGAATAGGCCAACAGCCACTTCGTCGTCGAGGTGCCCTGGATGTCGCCCTCGTAGCGCTTCGCCACCAGCGCTTCGGTCAGCTTCGTCGCTTCGTCGCCGTCCTCGAACGGTGTCTCGTCCCAGCTGGCGATCTCGAAGCGCGCCTCGATGTGTCTGCTCATGGCAGCCGAATACCCCTGATCGAGGTTCGGGAATCGACGGGTCTGTGGTAGTCAGAGCTAGGTGGTCGCGTTGCGCCCGCTAGTACGTCAAACTATAGTCTGGACACATGTCCAGAAGGTTCGGAGTTCTTGCGTGACGCCATCTGCCCCGCTCACCGGCCCTTCGATTACTCCGCGGCTGCGCGCGTTCGTGAGCTGACCATGCGCATCGCTTTGTTGTCTTATCGCAGCAAAACCCACTGCGGCGGCCAGGGCGTCTACGTCCGTCACCTGTCGCGCGGCCTCGTCGAACTCGGCCATGACGTCGAGGTGTTCTCCGGACAGCCTTATCCCGAGGTGCTCGACCCGCGCGTGCGGTTGACCAAGGTGCCAAGCCTCGACCTCTACCGGGAGCCGGATCCGTTCCGCGTTCCCCGGCTCAGTGAGATTCGTGATCGCATCGATCTATTCGAACTGCTGACCACGTGGACGGCAGGCTTCCCCGAGCCGCGCACGTTCACGATGCGCGCGGCGCGGTTGCTGGCCGAGCGCCGCGATGACTTCGATGTGGTGCACGACAACCAGAGCCTCGGCACGGGGCTGTTGGACATCGCCGCCATCGGCCTGCCGGTGGTGGCGACGGTGCACCATCCGATCACCCGAGACCGCGTACTCGAGGTAGCGGCTGCGAAGTGGTGGCGCAAGCCATTGGTGCGCCGCTGGTACGGGTTCGCCGAGATGCAGAAGAACGTCGCCCGCCAGATCCCCGAGCTGCTGACCGTGTCGTCCACGTCGGCGGCCGACATCGCCGAGGACTTCGCGGTGGCGCCGAGCCAGCTGCATGTGGTGCCGCTGGGTGTGGACACCGCGCTGTTCAAACCGGCCCAGCACCGGGTGCGCGGTCGCATCATCGCGATCGCCAGCGCCGACGTGCCGTTGAAGGGCGTCAGTCACCTGCTGCACGCGGTGGCGCGGCTACGCGTCGAGCGGGATCTGGAGCTGCAGCTGGTCGCCAAGCTGGAACCGAACGGGCCGACGGAGAAGCTCATCGCCGAGCTGGGTATCTCCGACATCGTGCACACCTCCAGCGGGCTGTCCGACTCGGAACTGGCGGACCTGCTGGCTTCGGCTGAAATCGCTTGCATCCCTTCTCTTTACGAAGGTTTCTCGCTGCCTGCAGTCGAGGCGATGGCCAGCGGCACCCCGATCGTCGCGAGCAGGGCGGGTGCGCTGCCCGAGGTGGTCGGCACCGGCGGTGAATGCGCACGCCTGGTGCGCCCTGCCGATGTCGACGAGTTGACCCGAGTGCTCGGCGAATTGCTGGACTCGCCGAGTGACCGGCGCAGCCTTGGGGCCGCCGGACGTCAGCGCGCGCTGGACGTATTCAGCTGGGAATCCGTTGCGGCGCAGACGGTCACGGTCTACGAGCGGGCCATGGCGAAATGCTGACCGTCGACTTCGACAGGCTCGGCGTCGGCGCGGGCACCAAGGTGATCGATGTGGGTTGCGGTGCGGGCAGGCACTCGTTCGAGGCTTACCGGCGCGGCGCGGACGTCATCGCATTCGACCAGAACGCCGCCGACCTCAACGACGTCGACGAGATTCTGCAGGCCATGAAGGAGCAGGGCGAGGTCCCTGACTCGGCGCGTGCCGAGGCGGTCAAGGGTGATGCGCTCGAACTGCCTTATGCGGACGGCACTTTCGACTGTGTGATCGCGTCGGAAATTCTGGAACACGTGCCCGAGGACGACCGGGCGATCAGCGAGCTGGTGCGCGTGTTGAAACCCGGTGGCGCGTTGGCGATCACGGTTCCGCGGTGGTTGCCCGAGAAGGTCTGCTGGGTGCTGTCCGACGAATACCATGCCAACGAGGGTGGTCACATCCGCATCTACAAAGCCGATGCGCTGCGCGACAAGGTGCTGACGCACGGGCTTCGGTTGACGCACACCCACCATGCGCACGCGCTGCACTCGCCGTTCTGGTGGTTGAAATGCGCTGTCGGCGCCTCGGATAACGACCACCCCGCGGTCGCCGCCTACCACAAGCTGCTGGTGTGGGACATGGTCGAGCAACCGTGGCTGACACGCACCGCTGAGTCGCTGCTGAACCCGCTGATCGGCAAGAGCGTGGCGCTGTATTTCAGGAAGCCGGTGGGGCCTGTTGCTGTCTCCTGAGGTTCCCGGCGTTGCCGGCGTGCTGACGCCGGCGCAGTGTCGGCAGACCGCGCGATCGATCGCGGCGACGCAAGAATCCTCGGGTGCCATCCCATGGTTCGACGGTGGTCACACCGACCCGTGGGATCACGTCGAGAACGCAATGGCCCTCACCGTCGCAGGCCTTTTCGAGCCGGCACGGGCAGCATTCGACTGGTGCCGGACCGCTCAGCGGCCGGACGGGTCATGGCCCATCCAGTTGCGCAACGGCGTGGTCGAGGACGCCAACAGCGACAGCAATTTCTGCGCATACATCGCCACCGGTGTGTGGCATCACGTGTTGATCACCCGCGACCGCGGCTTCGCAGAAGCGATGTGGCCCGTCGTGATCAAGGCGATCGACTTCGTGGTCGGGCTGCAGGCCAGTGGTGGCGAAATAGCCTGGGCCAGGGGGCCGTCCGGGCCGGAGCCGGAGGCGCTGCTGACCGGTTGCGCGAGCATCTATCACAGCATCCGGTGCGCGTTGGCGCTGGCCGACTACGTCGATGATCCCCAGCCCGAGTGGGAGGTGGCCGTCGGCCAACTCGGCCACGCGATCGCGCACCATCCAGAATCGTTCGTGGTCAAGGATCGATGGTCGATGGAGTGGTATTACCCAGTGCTCGGCGGCGCGCTGCGCGGCGCGGCGGCTAGGGAACGCATCGACGCGCGGTGGGATGACTTCGTGGTGCCCGGCGTCGGCATCCGCTGCGTCGACGACCGACCGTGGGTCACCGGCGCCGAAACCTGCGAACTGGTTCTGGCTTTGGATGCGATGGGCGAGACCGGCCGGGCGCACGAACAGTTCGCCGCCATGCATCATCTGCGCGAGGAAGACGGGTCTTACTGGACCGGCCTGGTCTACGCCGACGGCAAGCGCTGGCCGGTGGAGCGCACCACCTGGACCGGCGCGGCGGTGATTCTCGCCGCAGATGCGCTGTCGCAGACCACGCCTGCCAACGGCATCTTCCGTGGGGCCGACCTGCCGCGCGGCCTAGAGGGCGAGTACGACTGCGCCTGCGCGACCAGCGAACGCTAGATCATCCAGTCCTGGCTGCCGTCGTTCTGGCTGTAGGAGCCGACCGAATTCGTCACCACGATCGGATCGCCGACGCCGAAGTTGTCATAGAACCATTGCGCGTTGGCCGGGCTGACGTTGATGCAGCCGTGGCTGACGTTGCGCACGCCCTGGTCCGCTATCGACCACGGCGCGCTGTGCACGAACTTGCCGCTGTTGTCGAATTGGACCGCGAGCTCAACGTCCACCCGGTAGCCGTCCGGCGCCGAGCTCGGCACCCCGTATGTTGCGGAGTCCATCACGATGTCGCTGAACTTCTGCTGAACGTAGTAGGTGCCGTTGGGGGTGTCGTGGCCGGGCTTGCCCATAGACATCGGAAACACGTGCTCCACAGCACCATTGCGGGTGATCGTCAGCTGATGGGTCGCGTCGTCGGCCGTCGCGACCAACGCGTCACCTGTCGAGAAGCGCGACGTCGTACCCGCTGCGTCGACGTTGACCACCGTATGTGCCGGCCAGAAGTCGATGGGCCGCCATCGCACCTGGGAGTCGCTCATCCAGTAGAACTTTCCCGGCACGGGCGGATCCGACCAGATGTGGATCGCATCTTCTGCCGCCGCTCGATCACCGATCGGAGCGCTGAACTTGATGATGATCGGCATGGCGACGCCGACCGTTGAGCCATCGGAGGGATGGATGGTCGGCGCGTCGAACGGTGCGACGCCGGTGAACGGCGTCGCGTCTTGACCGTCCGGCGTTGGGTTGGGAAGCGCAAACTGGAAGAGCGGAAACGCGATTGGCGGCGGCGCATCGGCGGCCGACGGGCCGGACGGCGCATCGACCTCCGGGTCAGCCACGGCACAGGGCGTCACAGCGACGATGACTGACAACCCCACTGAAACGACGGCAGCGGCCATTCGAGCACGCGTCTTGTGCATCCATGAATGGTTACCTGCTTGTGCCACACGGGCATCAAGCACGCGTAACGGTTGGGCGGCGAAGTCGACATGACTCAGGACGGGCTGTTGCGGCCCGGGTCCGATGTACTTGACGTGGTCTCCAATGGTGCGGTGCCAAGCCCTCTGGGGGCTTTGCTCACAACAGGGTGTCGTGACCGCCGGCGCTGCCGTAATGGCGCAGAAGCCACAGGCGCCTGCTCCTAGGCAAGAATTCGCTGTCGGGCAGGTAAGGAATCCGCGCCGCCTACAACGCTTCGCCCGTCGATCCCGACGTCCGCTCCAACACTCGCATCGAACCGGCCGCCAGCACGTCGCGGAACTGACCGGTCTGCAGTGCCCGCTGGTAGATGTGGAACGGCGCCTGCCCGCCGTCGTTCGGATCCGGGAAGACGTCGTGAATGATCAGCGCCCCGCCCACGTCGACCCATCGGGCCCAGCCGTCGAAGTCTCTTTGCGCGGCTTCCTCGGTGTGGCCGCCGTCGATGAACAACAGTCGCAACGGGGTTCGCCAACCGCGGGCGACCACAGGCGACTTGCCCACGACCGCCACCACGTGGTCGTCGAGGCCCGCCGCGTCAAGGGTGTGGCGCAATGCCGGCAGCGTGTCGAACAGCCCGGTGACCGCGTCCACCATCGTGGTGTCGTGGTACTCCCAACCCGGCTGGTGTTCTTCGGAACCGTGGTGGTGGTCGACGGTGTAGACCACGCCGCCGCTCTGCTGGGCGGCGGCGCCGAGCAGCACTGTCGACTTACCGCAGTACGTGCCGATTTCGACACCGATGCCGTCACCCAGATACCGCAGGGCGGTGTCGTATAGCGTCCGCCCTTCTTCGGCGGGCATGAAGCCGGTGACCTGCTCTGCGAGGGCGAACAGCTGCTCTGTGTTGCTCATCGGTGCCAACTTACCGTTGCTGGTAGATGGTGGTTGTAGTAGCGTCCGGACACGTGTCCGATCCGGGCTTGGAGTCGACGCGGCGCCGCCTGACCGCCAAGCAGGCCGACACCGTCGACCGCCTTGGCCGCGCGGCGGTCGATCTGCTCAGCCGGGAGGGATTCGCGGGCCTGACCGTGCGTCGGGTGGCCGCGGAGGCCGGCGTCGGGGCTGCCACCGCGTATACGTATTTCTCGTCGAAAGAGCACCTCGTCGCGGAGGTGTTCTGGCGCAGGCTGGCGGCGTCGCCACCCGCCGCGCACGAGACCGACGATGCGGCCACCCGCGTGGTCGACGTGCTTCGCCACATCTCGCTGCTGGTCGCCGACGAACCTGAATTCGCTTGTGCGGTCACCAATGCGCTGCTGGGTAAGGATCCCGACGTCGAAGTGCTGCGGCTTCGCATCGGCCGCGACATCCGCGACCGGCTTGCCGCAGCGCTGCGCCCCGAAACCGATCCGGACATCATCGACTCGCTGGAGATGCTGTACTCGGGGGCGCTGGTGCGCGCCGGGATGGGGCATGCGTCGTACACGGAGATCGCGCAGCGACTCGAGAAGTCGGCGAGGCTGATGCTGCGTTAGCGTGGGCCGAGGATCGCGGTGGCCGCCGCGATCGCATGCTCGACGATGCCGTGCACGTCGCGGTTGTCCTCCACGAAAAGCGCTGTCAGCTCCCGCAATCCACCCAGCAGGATCAGCGCGAGCGGCCGCGATATCGGCGCTAGCTTCGCACGCCGGAAACCGGGGCTGTCGGTGAGGTCGACCAGCATGTCGGTCAGCGCCTCCATGGCCTGCCGGTTCAACGGCTTGGCCACCTCCCCCAGCGCTGGCGCCTCGCGGATCCAGCTCAGCGTGATCGCGGGACGCGAGCCGATGTGGTCGACGTAGGCCACCGATGCCTGCCGGATCTGCTCGTCCCAGTCCGCCTCGGGGTCGACGGCGGTTTGGATGTTGGCGATCAGGTTCTCGTTGTTTCGCCGCAGCAGTTCGACCAGGCACTCCTCCTTGCTGCTGAACTGCTCGTAGAAGGTGCGTTTGGAGGTGCGGGCATGCCGGACGATGTCGGCGACGGTGGTGTCGCGATATCCGCGCTCACCGATGGATGCAGCCAGCCCGTCGATCAACCGGTCCCGAAAAGCTGCGTAGGCGTCGCCGACCGCCCTGTCGAGCGATGTCGTCATGTCACCTCCCTGCAGCCCTTGTGGTTGTTGGTACCAACCGGTACCGTACTACACACACCAACGGTACACCGAAGTACCAGGAAAGGGCGGGGAGTGATACACCGATGACAGACACCGCAGTGACCGTCGAAGCGAAGGCCGCAGCGACTCCGAAGTCGCCGGGCAAGGTGCCGCCGGCGGTGCGACTGCCCAAGCCGGTTCAGATGGTCTTGATGGCCGGATTCCGCCGCAGGTTCCTGCGATACGCCGGTAAGCGGTATGGCGCGGTGTTCACGATCAATGTGCCCTTCTTCGGCCGCAGCGTGGTGGTTTCGGACCCCGCGTTGGCGCGACAGGTGTTTCTGGCGAGCACCGATGATCTGATCAACGTCAAACCGAACCTGAGCCGGATCTTCGGTCCCGGTTCGGTCTTCGCGTTGGACGGCAAGGAGCATCGGGCCCGCCGCAAGTTGCTGGCGCCGCCGTTTCACGGCCAGAGCATCAAGAACTACGAGAAGGTGATCGAAGAAGAAACGCTGCGCGAGATCGCGACATGGCCCGAGGGTGTCGAGTTCCGCACGCTGGAAGCGATGAACAGAATCACGCTGAATGTCATCTTGCGCACCGTTTTTGGCGCAGACGGCGCGGAACTCGATCACCTGCGCGAGATCATTCCGCCATGGGCCGAACTGGGCTCGCGGATGGCCACGCTGCCGGAACCGCGGTTCGACACTGGCAGGCGCAGTCCGTGGGGCCGGCTCGCAGAGTTCCGTCGCAACTTCGACCGCACCGTCTTCGCGCTCATCGACAAGGCCGAGGCCGACCCGCATCTGGGCGAGCGGACCGACATTCTCGCGCTGCTGTTGCGCAGCACGTATGAGGACGGCACGCCGATGTCGCGCCAGGACGTATCCGATGAACTGCTGACGCTGCTCGGTGCCGGTCACGAGACCACCGCGTCCACACTGGGCTGGGCGTTCGAACGGCTGCGCCGTCACCCCGACGTGCTGGCCAGGCTGGTCGAGGAAAACGACAAGGGCGGCAACGAGTTTCGCCAAGCCACCATCCAGGAGCTGCAACGCAACCGGACGGTGATCGACTTCTCCGGGCGCCACGTGCAGGCGCCGCATTTCGATCTCGGCGACTTCCGGATACCGCACGGCTACACGGTGATGATCGCGCTGGCCAACGTGCATGCCAACGCGGACGTGTTCCCGAATCCGGAACGCTTCGATCCCGAGCGTTTCCTTGGCGCCAGAACACCCACGGCGTGGATACCGTTCGGCGGCGGCACCCGGCGCTGCATCGGGGCGGCGTTCGCCAACGTCGAAATGGACGTGGTGCTGCGAACGATCCTGCGGCGCTTCGTAATTGAGACGGACGACGCCCCGGACGAGAAGGTTCACTTCCGGGGCATCGCCTTCACACCAAAGGATGGCGGTCGCATCGTGGCGCGCCGCCGGGTCGCTTAAACCCTCGAGCCGTACCCTGCGCTACGCGCGTGGGCCCACCGGCAGTTTCCAGCCTGGCCGCGGGAAGTGGCAGGTGTACCCGCTGGGGTAGCGCTCCAGATAATCCTGGTGCTCGGGTTCGGCCTCCCAGAAGTCGCCGGCAGGCGTCACCTCGGTGACGACCTTGCCCGGCCACAGCCCCGATGCGTCGACATCGGCGATGGTGTCGAGTGCAACGCGCTTCTGCTCGTCGTCGAGGTAGAAGATGGCGGACCGGTAGCTGGTCCCGACGTCGTTGCCCTGTCGGTTCTTCGTGCTCGGATCGTGGATCTGGAAGAAGAACTCGAGCAAGTTGCGGAAATCCGTCTGCGCCGGGTCGTACACGATCTCGATGGCCTCGGCATGGCCCGGGTGGTTGCGATAGGTCGGGTGCGCATTCTGCCCGCCCGTGTAGCCGACGCGGGTGGACACCACGCCGGGCTGCTTGCGGATCAGATCCTGCATACCCCAGAAGCAGCCGCCTGCGAGGATTGCCTTCTTGTAGCCACTCATGCCTGTGCTTCCTCCGTCTCGAAGAGCTTCTTGTACTCGCCGTATCCCTCGGCTTCGAGGTCGTCGAGGTGGATGAATCTCAGCGAAGCCGAGTTGATGCAGTAGCGCAACCCACCTTCGCTGCGTGGTCCGTCGTTGAACACATGGCCGAGGTGGCTGTCACCGTGTTTGGACCGCACCTCGGTGCGGATCATCAGGTGTGAGAAGTCCCGCTTCTCGATCACGTTGGCTGCGTCGACCGGCTTGGTGAAGCTCGGCCAACCGGTGCCGCTGTCGAATTTGTCGACCGAGGCGAACAACGGCTCGCCCGACACGACGTCGATGTAGATGCCCGGCTCGTGGTTGTCCCAGTACTCGCCGGTGAAGGGCCGCTCCGTGCCGTTCTTCTGGGTCACGTGGTACTGCTCCGGCGACAGCGCGGCGACCGCGTCCGGATTGTTGTGATAATGCTGCGACATAGTGTCTTTATAACCGCGCGCCGCGCCGAGTTAATCCGCGGTTGTCGCTACCGTAAATACATGCGCGCAGCCGCCGTGGTTCTCGTCGCCCTCGTGGTCGCCGCGTGGGCTGCGCCCGCAGCGGCGGCGGCCCCGACCGCGCCGCCGGAAGTGCCGGATGCGGACGGCGTGCTCTTCAAGGACAACGCGTCGATCGTCGATCCGCAGCCAGTGCCCATCGAATCGTGGAGTCGCGCAGGTGATCGGGCCGTGGCCGTTCATTTCACGTCGGGCACGCCCGCGTGCAACGGCGTGCACGCGACCGCGCGCGAAACGGCCGAGGCCGTCACGATCGACTTGAAGGGCGGCGCACTGCCACCCGTCGCAGGCCGGATGTGCATCATGCTCGCCGTGACCGGCACCCTCGTCGTGCCGCTGGAAAGCCCACTCGGCGACCGGCAGGTTCTCAGCGCCGGCTAGCGCCCGAGCGCACCCAGTCCACCATCCCGAGGGTCTTCGCGGCGACCGCGCGTGGCTGATAGAGCATCATGTTGTGCCCGCTGCCGCCGACGATCACGTTGTCCGTCCACAGCGTTTCGGCCAGCAGGGTGTTCGCGCGGTGCACCTGGAATTTGGTGTAGTCCTCCTGGCGCATGTCGCCGCGGAACACGTCGGCGCTCAACACGACCGCAGGCAGCGGCGGCACCGGCAACGGCGGGGCCGTACTGATCGTGCTGAACGCATCGTCGGCGAAGAACGCCTCGCCGCCGGGGTCAGGCGTCGGCGTGCGCGCAGCCTCATCGAACTGGGCGTCCTGTTCTGCCCGGCCCAGTCGCGGCAGGTACTCCGAGGTCGGATCCACGAAGACCAGCCCACCGACCACAGTGGGGTGGGTGCGGGCCAGCAGATCGGCGATCAGTCCGCCGTAAGAGTGGGCGACGAGCACCATCGGTGTGGAAAGGCCAGCGGCGGCAACCAATTTCAGTACGTCGCCGACATCCTGCTGAACGGTGTGCGGTTGCGGCACGGGGGTGGACAGGTAGGCCCCGTCCTGACGGGTGTTCGGTCTGTCGTAGGCGCAGACCCTGGTGGTCTTCGCGATCGCAGGCATGACAGCGCTCCACGCTCCGGCGTAGCTGCCCTTGCCCGGGATGATGAACACCGTCGGGGAACCCGCACCCTGACAGGCGAGGAACAACTGCCTGCCGGACCCGATGTCGACGGCACCCGCGAAGTTCGCCGCCCGCGGTTCAGCCACGCAGCCGGCCGCGAAGACCAGCGCGAAGACGAGCCCGAGCAGGCCCTTCACTCACCTGACGATACGGCCGGGCACTCGACAAATACAGATAGAACGTGTTCTAGTTCTGGGTGTGACGAGCGAGACGTTCACCCACGAAGAGCTGGCCGCGGCGTTCGAGACGTTCGAGGCGACAGTCGACCGGGCCGCTCAGACCCGTGACTGGGATCCCTGGGTTGACCAGTACACACCCGACGTCACCTACGTCGAGCACGCGGCAGGGACCATGCACGGCAGGGATGCGGTGCGGCCCTGGATCTGGCAGACCATGGAATCGTTTCCCGGCAGCTACATGACGTCGTTTCCGTCGCTGTGGTCGGTGATCGACGAGTCGACCGGGCGGATAATCTGCGAACTGGACAACCCGATGCGCGATCCTGGCGACGGCACGATCATCAGCGCCACGAACATCTCGATCCTCACCTATGCCGGCGAAGGTCAGTGGCGCCGCCAGGAGGACGTCTACAACCCGCTTCGGTTCGTCGCCGCGACGCGCAAGTGGTGCCGCAAGGCTCAGGAACTCGGCACGCTTCCCGACGAGGCCGAGGTGTGGCTGCGGCAGTTCGGAGGTGACAAGTGACCGCGAAGCTGGTGATCGGCGCCAACGGATTCCTCGGCTCGCACGTCACCCGGCAACTCGTCGCCAACGGCCATCAGGTTCGGGCGATGGTGCGTCCCAACGCGATGACCGTCGGCATCGACGATCTCGACGTGACGCGGTTCGTCGGCGACATCTGGGACAACGACACGTTGCGCGAGGCGATGACCGGCGTCGACGACGTGTACTACTGCGTGGTCGACACCCGCGGTTGGCTGCGTGATCCCGCGCCGCTTTTCCACACCAACGTCGACGGCACCCGCAACGTACTGGACGTCGCGAAGGACGCGGGCCTTCGGAAGTTCGTGTTCACCAGTAGCTACGTCACCGTCGGGCGGCGCCGCGGCCGTGTTGCCAATGAGGACGACGTCATTGTCGACAGAGGCGAAATGTCGCCGACCAATCGGCTCCGCGGACTGACCCCGTATGTCCGGTCGCGGGTGCACGCCGAGAACATCGTGCTGGACTACGCCAGGGAACACGGCCTGCCCGCGGTGGCGATGTGTGTGTCGACGACCTACGGAAGCGGCGACTGGGGCCGCACGCCACACGGCGCGATCATCGCGGGCGCCGCGTTCGGAAAGCTGCCGTTCGTGATGAGCGGCATCGAACTCGAGGCCGTCGGCGTGGACGACGCGGCACGCGCGATGATCCTGGCCGCCGACCGTGGGCGGGCCGGCGAGCGGTACCTGATCTCGGAGAAGATGATCAGCAACGCCGAGGTCGTCCGGATCGCGGCTGCTGCGGCAGGAGTGCCCGCGCCGACCAAGTCGATTCCGCTGCCGATGTCGTATGCGCTGGCCGCGGCCGGCAGCGTCAAAGCCAAGCTGCGCGGCACCGACGAGCAGCTGTCGATGGGCTCGTTGCGCCTGATGCGCGCGGAGGCACCCGTTGATCACAGCAAGGCGGTACGCGAATTGGGTTGGCAGCCAAGGCCCGTCGAGGACTCGATTCGCGAAGCCGCCCGGTTCTGGGTGAGCCTTCGGGACGCCAGGCGCGGGAGCAGGACCGGTAGCTGAACGGCGCGCCGACCGCCGTTCAGCGGTTAGCCGTCCATCCGCGACGTGACTACCGTCGGATGACGTGACCGAGAAACTTCACGTCGATCTGTCCGGTGCGCCGCAGACCATGCTGGCCACGTTCTACGCCAAGGCGCTGGATGCCAGTCTCGACCGTCCTGTCCTCGGCGATCGATTCGCCAAGGACATTGTCGACCGCATCGACTACGACTGGACGAAGACGTCGATCACGGCGTCGACTTCACCTGCGGTGACGACTCGTTCGGCGCACTTCGACCGCTGGGCGCGCCAATTTCTCGCAGTGCATTCCGAAGCCGTCGTGCTGCACCTTGGTTGCGGCTTGGATGCCCGCTTCCTGCGGTTGGACCCCGGTCCTGGCGTCGAGTGGTACGACGTCGACTATCCCGAGGTCGCAGACCTGCGTCGCCAGCTCTACCCCGCGCGCGACCACTACCACCTCATCGCCGCGTCGGTCACCGATCCAGCCTGGTTTGCCGAGATCCCCTGCGGCAGAACGACATTGATGATAGGCGAAGGTCTCACCATGTACCTGACACAGCACGACGGCGTTGCGCTTCTGCGTCGGGTGCTGGACCATGCCCCGTCCGGTGAGCTGCAGTTCGACGCGTTCAACCGGCTTGGCATCAGATCGCAGTGGACCAACACCGTGGTGCGACGGTCAGGAGCGACCCTGTACTGGGGCATCAATGGGCCGGACGACATCACCGAGGCGGTGCCCGGGGTGCGGTTGCTGTCATGGGTATCTGCCCTCGATTCGGACGCGCTGGAGCATGTGCCGTGGTACTACCGGTGGACGCTCAAGGCGATGAGTTCCGTGCCGGCTCTGCGGTTTATGGCGCAATACCACCGCTACGCTTTTTGAGCGTTCCGTGCGCGCATGCCCAACACCGGTTGCCGACGCTGACCGCGACCCCATCCCGCAGCCCACGGCCACCGACCGCGCTGGTCGGACCACACCAGCTGCAGCGCGCGAACATCCGGACCGCCAAGCGCCACCGCGAAATTCAGGTGCGCATCGGGATGGTCCACCTCGACGATCTCCAGTAGCGGGCCGTCGCCCACCGCGACATGCGCGCCTGGCTCGAATGTCCGTCCACTGAGCGCGGCGACCGCGACGTCGTTCAGCAGGCGCGCCGCGTTCCGCTGCGACATGCCCGTCACCAGCAGCTCAGGCAGACCGCGGTCGTGCAAGCCGATTGTGTAGGCAAAGGGGAGTCGATCGTCCTCGACGCCCTGCACCACCCAACCGTGCAGCCGGACCATCGCGCGGAGTTCGTCGAGGTATTGCTCGGTGGTGCCGTTCGGGTTCTCACACTGCCAGCACATGGCCGCACCTTTCGTTAGTGGTTACGGCCAGCTTGCGCCTGGGGTCCGACAACCCAGCACCGGTTGTGTCGCCCGCCCGTCGGCGAATTCCGCTGACCACGGCCAGCGCCCCCTGCCGTCAGCCCACACCAGCTGCAGCGCCTCGACCTCCGGTCCGCCGAACGCCACCGCCCAGCCCATGTGCACATCCGGGTGGCCGACCTCGACAACCTCGACGAGCGGTCCGTCGGACAGCGAGAACTGCTGGCCCGGCGTGAGCACCTCACCGCGCACCAGCTTGCGCGCCACGGTGTCCAGCAGCCGAAGTGCACGTTGTGGGGAGACGCCGGTGATCAGTAACTCGGGGACGTCCCAGGCGTGCAACCCGATCGTGTAAGCGTATGGCCTGCTGTCACTTTCGACGTACTGTACCGTCCACCCCTTCCTACGGATCTTTGCCTGCAGCAGGTCGTAGTAGTCGTCGCGCGTCGCTTCGGGGTGATCGCACAACCAGCACATGCTGCGTCTCTTTCTGCCGTCGGTGCGGCCAGCTTGCCCCTCGGGTCCGACAAGTGCGGGTGGTGCCAGAATCGGACGGTGCCAACCACAGGTCCCGTCAACGGTCGCGTCTCGCACTGGTTCAGCGGCTACCCGCCATCGCGGCCGCCGCTGCCGGGGAACCGAGACGCGGACGTGTGCATCGTCGGTGCGGGATACACCGGACTGTGGACGGCGTACTACCTCAAACGCGCCGACCCCTCGCTACGCGTGGTGATCCTCGAGGCCCGCTTCGCCGGCTTCGGCGCCTCCGGACGCAACGGCGGCTGGCTGTCCGGGCTGGTGCCTGGTGATCGCAACCGGATGGCCCGGCTGTGCGGCCGCGACGGCGTACTGGCGTGGCAGGCGGCGCTCAACGAGGCCATCGACGAGGTCATCGACGTGGCCGCGACCGAGGGCATCGACGCGGGCATCGCCAAGGGCGGCACCATGCAGATCGCACGCAACGCTGCGCAGGCCTCGAGGCTGGCCGCCGAGATCGACGAAGAGTTGAGCTGGAAGATCGGCGGCATCGCCCCGTTGACGAAAACGGAAGCGGCCGAACGCATTCAGTTCGACGGTGTGGTATCGGCCTACCACACACCGCACTGCGCGCGGATCCAGCCCGCCCAGTTGGCGCGCGGGCTGGCCGACGCCGTCGAGCGGCTCGGTGTCGTCATCTACGAGAACTCGCCGGTCACCACGATCGACGCGGGCCGTGCGGGGACACCGGTGGGCGCCGTCAGCGCGCCGATCGTGCTGCGTGCGACCGAGGGCTTCACCGCCCGCATGCGCGGCCTGAGACGCCGCTGGCTGCCGATGAACAGCTCGATGATCGCGACGGAGCCGATACCCGAGGGCGTCTGGGCGTCCATCGGTTGGGACGGCAGAGAAACCGTCGGCGACACGGCGCATGGCTTCTTCTACGCCCAGCGCACCGTCGACGACCGAATCGCAATCGGTGGGCGCAGCGTGCCGTACCGGTACGCCTCACGCATCGACGTCGACGGACGGGTGCCAAAGGAGACGATCGAACACCTCACTGCGACGCTGCATGCGATCCTGCCGCAGGTGCGCGACATTCCGATCGCCCACGGCTGGTGCGGGGTGCTCGCGGTACCGCGGGACTGGGAGTCCGGCGTCGTACTCGACAAGGCGTCGGGTCTTGGCTGGGCGGGCGGCTACGTCGGCCACGGCGTCACCGCCACCAACCTTGCCGGCCGCACGCTGGCGGACCTGGTGCTCGACCGGCCCGGTGCGCACACCGAGTTGCCGTGGGTCGGTCACCGGTCACGGAACTGGGAGCCCGAACCGCTGCGCTGGATCGGCGTCCGCGGCATGTACCTCGCCTACAAGGCCGCCGACTGGCATGAGGGCCGCGGACGGGCGACGACGTCACCCATCGCGGTCGTCGCCGACAAGATCGCGGGTCGCCCGCACTAGCCCTGCTCGGCCTTGCGCTTGAGCCGCTGCAGTGTCACGTTGATGTGCTCGACGTTGGCCGCGGTGCGGTCCCTGACGCCGGTGGTGAGCCGCGAGGGTTTGACGATCCACCCAGGACGACGGTCCCAGGTGCGCTCGGTCACCCTGCAACCGACGTCGACCGGTTCGATGTCGTAGCGCCAACGGGCCACGGGCATGACGCCGCCGGTCTTGACGTCGAACGCGAACGTGCGTCCGGGCTGCGCATCCGTGACCGTGCAGACGGTGCTCCATCGGTAGAAGCCGTTGCGGTTGTGGCCCTTGAACACCGCACCGGGCCGCGCCGCATCGCCCTTGCGCCACGTCATCGACGTGACCTCCTCGGCAAGCGAGGCAAGAGAGGAGAGGTCGGTGATGAGGGCATACACGGTCTGCGGGTCGGCGTTGATGACCACCTGTGCTTGTGCATCGGCCGGTTGCTGGTCGGTCATGGCGTGATGGTATCGACGGACCTGGAAGCGGGTGTGGAACAGGGTATGGCGTGAGCGCGTTGGGACTTCTATGAGCGAGCGACCCGTACTCGAACCCACCGACTCCCACCCGATCACGGTCGTACCGACCGGCAGACACGTCACCGTGCGTGTGAACGGTGAACTGGTGGCCGAGACCGATGCCGCGCTGACGCTGCAGGAGTCCACGTATCCGGCGGTGCAATACATTCCACTGCGCGACGTGGTGGCCGAGCGCCTGAAACCGAGCGGCACCGAGACCTACTGCCCGTACAAGGGTGATGCCAGCTACTACCACGTCGTCACCACGGCAGGCGCCACAGTTGATGATGCGATCTGGACGTACCGGGAGCCGTACCCCGCGGTGGGTCAGATCGCGGGCCATGTCGCCTTCTATCCGAACAAGGCCGACATCACCGTCGCATAGCCTGGACCGGTGCATCGATCGGTCAGCGTCGTCTTCGACGGGCCTGCCACTCCGGGACTGACGCTGTCGCCGTTGCGCCGCGGCCGCGGCGATCCGTGCTATCACGACGCGGAAGACGGCGCGATCTGGCGGACCAGCCTGATGCGTAGCGGACCCGTCACCGCGCGGCTGCAGAAGTCGGCGGTGGACACCGTCGACTGTGAGGCATGGGGAACGGGCGCAACAGAATTCGTCGATGCGCTGCCCGACCTCCTCGGTGTGCATGACAACGCTACCGGGTTCGCGCCGTCGGAGCCGACCATCGCAGCGGCCCACCGGCGGGTGCCGCACCTGCGACTGGGCCGCACCGGCCGCGTGCTGGAGGCACTGGTACCGGCGATCCTCGAACAACGGGTGTACGGCAAGGACGCGCGGCGCGCCTGGCGAGCGCTGGTGACGAAGTTCGGCGCACCCGCCCCCGGCCCGGCGCCCGAGCACATGCGGGTGCCGCCGCCTGCGGACGGGTGGCGGCGGATACCGTCGTGGGAGTTCCACCGTGCCAATGTCGACCCCGGCCGGGCGAGAACCATTGTGGGCTGCGCGCAGCGGGCGGATTCACTCGAGCGGTTGACCACGCGCGTGCCCGAGGACGCCCGCGCGGCGATGATGTCGCTGCCAGGAATCGGCATCTGGACCGCGGCGGAGACCGCGCAGCGGGCGTTCGGTGACGCCGATGCGCTGAGCATCGGAGACTTCCACCTGGCGAAGATGGTCGGCTGGCGGTTGCTCGGCCGTCCCATCGACGACGCGGCGATGGAGACATTGCTCGAACCGTTGCGGCCGCATCGTCACCGGGCCGTGCGCTTGTTGGAAGTCACCGGGCCTGCGCACGCACCACGCCGGGCGCCGCGTCAAGCCATCCCGAGGCTGCGCGCCATGTAGCGGCGAATACCGGACGCGGACGGTGGGTACACGGGGCCCATGACTTCATTCACGATCCCTGGCCTTTCCGAAAAGAGCGCCAACAAGGTCGCCGATCTGCTGCAGAAGCAGCTGAGCACTTACAACGACCTGCATTTGACGCTCAAGCATGTGCACTGGAACGTCGTCGGCCCGAACTTCATCGGTGTGCACGAGATGATCGACCCGCAGGTCGAACTCGTGCGCGGCTACGCCGACGAGGTCGCGGAGCGCATCGCCACGCTTGGCAAATCGCCGCTCGGCACACCGGGGGCGATTCTCAAGGACCGCACCTGGGACGACTACTCCGTGGAGCGCGACACCGTGCAGGCCCACCTCGCGGCACTGGACCTGGTCTACAACGGCGTCATCGAGGACACCCGCAAGTGCATCGAGACACTCGAGGAACTCGACCTGGTGTCTCAGGACATGATCATCAGCCACGCAGGCGAGCTGGAGAAGTTCCAGTGGTTCATGCGTGCCCACCTGGAGAACTCGGGCGGACAGCTGGCCAATGAGGGCGCGAGGACCGAAAAGGCCGCCGCGAGCCGGGCCAAGAAGAAGGCGCCGGTCAAGTAGGTCCGTTCGGCCTTTACCGAAGACGCCGTTGATTCACATCCGTTGGCCCGGCGGCGAATTCGTCTATGGCGGGTCAGGCCGGGTCTCTTCGAGGGCGTCGTCGCGTACCGGACGGTCGGCCAGTTCCTCGTGCCGGCCGAACAGGAACGGGTAGGCGATACCCGCGACCGCGGCGCCCAGCAGGGGCGCCAGCCAAAACACCCAGAGTTGCGCGGCGGCGCCTTCGCCGTTGAAGAAGGCGACGCCCGTGGACCGCGCGGGGTTGACCGACGTATTGGAGATGGGAATGGAGATCAAGTGGATCAGCGTCAAGGTCAATCCAATTGAAAGCCCCGCGAATCCTTTCGGTGCACGGTCATCGGTCGAACCGAGGATCACCAGCAGGAACACGCCGGTGAGCAGCACCTCCGCCACGATCACGGCCCACAGCGAGTAGCCGCCTGGGGAGTGGTCGCCGAAGCCGTTGGCGGCCATGTGTCCCGTCGCCGTCCAGCCTTCCTGGCCCTTGGCCACGACGTAGATCATCATGCCTGCCGCCAAGCCCGCCACGACCTGCGTGATCCAGTAGCCAGGCACCGCCTTCCATTCCACCCGACGGGCCAGTGCCGCCCCCAGGGTGACCGCGGGATTGAAGTGGCCGCCGGAAATGGTGCCGAATGCGTAGACGCCGGTGAGTACGGTCAACCCGAATGCGAGTGCGACGCCGAGGAAGCCGATGCCGAGCGAGGTGCCGTCGGCGGTGAACTTCGCCGCGAAGACCGCCGCGCCGCAACCGCCGAACACCAGCCAGAACGTGCCGATGAATTCCGCCGCCAATCGATGCAGCATTGTCGGTTCGCGCATGCGTGACTCCTTCGGTGGATGTGACGCCTGTGCGGAGAGAGTGACACGGGTGGCTGCCTCACGGGCACCCCGTATCCGGATTGTGCCGCAACGGAAACTATCGCGACTGTTGCGTGACCTACTGATCGGCCTTGGCGGGCATCCGTTCCCGCAGACTGTCATAGATCGGCGGTGATCCCATGAGGTATGCGACGAGCACCGCCGCAGCGGTCGCGGCCATCATCGGCACGAGCGTCGCGGTCGTCGCCGTCATCTCGGTGACGACGACCATCCCCGTCACCGGAGCGCGCACCGTGGCGCCGAAGAACGCCGCCATGCCGACAAGCGCCATCGGGACGGCCAATTGCGTTGCATCTGTGGGCCATACCGCGCCGAAGATTCCGACAAACAACAATCCCCACAGTGCACCAACGGCCAGCAGTGGCGCGAACAGACCGCCGGGTACCGGGGCCGAGTACGAAAGCGGACCGGCGATGAATCGCACCGCGAGGATTCCGACGACGACGGAGACGACCAGGTGTTGTCCGCCGAGGATTCGCTGCGTCAGGTCATCGCCGCCGCCCACCGAGAGGGGATATACGAACATCGCGAGCCCGACGATGGCACCGATGACCGCGGCTTTCGCCACGGGCGGGACTCGCCGTATTGCACCCACGTGATCGAGGAACCACAACACCAACCCGTTGTAGGCGGCCCCTAGCAGTCCCGTCAGCAGGCCGAAGACGATGAACACCGGCAGCCATGCCAGCGCCGGAGCGGCCATCGGTTCGACGCGGAAGTCGGCGTGGTTTCCCAATATCAGCCGTGAACACGCGACTGCGACAGCAGCCGAAAAGAGGGTCGCCAGTACGGTTTTCAACCGAAATGACTTGGTCACCTCTTCGAGGGTGAACAGCGCTCCGCCGATCGGTGCGTTGAACGCGACGGCAAGGCCGGCGCCGCCCAACGCCGTCTGCATCATTCTGACCTCAGAATCCGGTAACCGTGCGCGCCGCGCCGTTTCGGCTCCGATGGCCGCGCCCATGTGCACGGTGGGTCCCTCGCGGCCCAACACCAGGCCGGACCCTATGCTCAGCACGCCGCCGATGAACTTCGCGGGAAGCAACCGGATGAGCGGTGGCTGCGCGGCGCCCAGGAACACCGCCTCCACGTGCGGGATGCCACTGCCCGCGGCCAGCGGTTCCCACCGCACGATCAGCGCGGCGAGCGTGGCGCCTGCCGCGGCGGCAGCGATCGCCACCAGCCAACCCGGCCCAGGCAACCGGTGTGCCCAGTCAACGAGATCGATGCGTAGGTCATCGGCCGTTTGTAGGCACCACCGGAACGCGCCGCCGACGAAACCGATGACGACGCCGGCGATGATCGCGGTGACGCAGATGTGTACCGAACCCCGCATCGAATCGTCGGGCTCGGACATGAGCGGATGCTATCCGAGATAAGCCGTCACGCGTGCGATGATCGCGGCCTTGCCAGTGTCGTCGACGGCCAGTGCCTCCGCGACACCGGTACTACGGCCGAGCCGCAAAGCGGTTCCCTCGTAACGTGATTGAGGGCCGCCGGAGGTGGCGCGGAACTGGCGCAGGAAGTTCACCCGCAGCGACGCGGTCTGCAGTGGCGGGCCCTCGCGGCCACCGTTGACGGCCGCGGAACCGACCAACTCCAGTGCCATCGCCGATACGCCGCCGTGCACGATGCCAAGGCTGTTGTTCAGCACGGGATCCCGGTCCTGTATCAGCACCTTGGCCGCGCCGCCGCTCTCGGCGATTCGAACCGCCATCCGGTCGGCGAGCGACCCGGCTGGAAGAGGCCCCGTCGGACCGTCCGGCCACGCGGCGAGGTGCTCGGGGGCCGCGATGTAGAACGACCGGACGGTCGCGGTGCCGATCACGGAGTCGCGGTGAGTCAGCTCGCACAGACTGAGCGCGTTGCGGCCCTTGGGTCCGCACGGCTGACCGGTCGCGTACACCGGCACCTCGGGTGCGGACTCGAGTCGGGGGAGGGCATCCGGCGCCAGCTCGAGCGACAGCTCGCTGCTGACCGTCCATTCGCCGGGCCCGCGGCGGTGATGGTTGACCAGCCCGCCGATGTGGTCGACGAGCATCGCCAGCGTCGCGACGGTGGGTTGGCCGGTCAACGGGTTGAGCATGCCGCCTGCGGGTATCGCGGCGAGGAAGCGCTGCGGACCTTCCTCGGGCGTCACGATGCCGAAGCGGCCCAGTGGAGTGTTCAGCGGATGCGACATCGGATCCAGGGTGGCGTGCGGGAGGGTGGCCATATACCCCTAGGGGGTATATATTGAACCGCATGACCGAGGTCACCCATCCGCAGCACCACATGCAGGCCGACCACGCAGCGCACGGTCATGGCGGCCACGCCGATCACGTCGCCCAATTCCGCAGGCTGTTCTGGACCATGCTGGCGTTGGCCGTCCCCACGGTCGTCTTCTCGGGCATGTTCGCGATGATCCTGGGCTACCAGGTGCCCGACTTCCCGGGTTCGCGTTGGGTGTCGCCGCTGCTCGGCACGGTGATGTACCTCTGGGGCGGCACGCCCTTCCTCACCGGTGCGATCAGTGAGATACGTTCCCGCACACCGGGAATGATGCTGCTGATCGGCCTGGCGATCACGGTCGCATTCGTCGCGTCGTGGGGTGCGAGCATCGGATTGCTGCCCCACAATCTCGACTTCTGGTGGGAGTTGGCGCTGCTGATCGTGATCATGCTGCTCGGCCACTGGATCGAGATGCGGTCGCTGGCGCAGACCACCTCAGCGCTGGACTCCTTGGCGGCGTTGCTGCCCGACGAGGCCGAGCGCATCACGGCCGACGGCACCCAGACCGTCGCACCGTCCGACCTCAGGGTCGACGACATTGTGATCGTACGACCGGGCGGCAGCGTGCCCGCCGACGGAGCGATCGTCGAGGGCGCCGCCGAGATGGACGAATCGATGGTGACGGGTGAATCCCGAACCGTGCGCCGCAGCGTTGGCGACGCCGTGGTCGCGGGCACCGTCGCGACCGACTCCGGGCTTCGGGTCAAGGTCACCGCCGTCGGTGACGACACCGCGCTGGCAGGCATCCAGCGGTTGGTGACGGAGGCGCAGAACTCCTCCTCGCGTGCGCAACGGTTGGCCGACAGGGCGGCGGCCTGGCTGTTCTGGTTCGCGCTGGGAGCCGCGATCGTGACCGCGGTCGTGTGGGGCTCGACCGGGCAACCCGCCGACGCCGTGATCCGGACCATCACCGTCTTGGTGATCGCCTGCCCCCACGCGCTCGGCCTGGCGATTCCGCTTGTGGTGTCGATCGCGACCGAACGTGCAGCCCGCGGCGGCGTGCTGATCAAGGATCGGCTGGCCTTGGAGAGCATGCGGACTGTCGGCGCGGTGCTGTTCGACAAGACCGGCACGCTGACCAAGGGCGAACCGACGGTCACGGGCGTACTCGCGGTGAGCCGGACCGAGGACGAGGTGCTGGCGCTGGCGGCGGCCACGGAGTCGGACTCCGAGCATCCGCTCGCGAAAGCCGTCGTGGCCGCGGCAGCGCGCCGCGGGCTGACGGTGCCGTCGTCATCGGGGTTCAGCTCCTCGCCTGCGGTCGGAGTGACGGCGCGGGTCGAGGGCATGACCGTGCGTGTCGGTGGGCCCCGGCTGCTCGAGGAGGTGGGCCGGGCCGAGTTGGCCGGTGCAGGGGCGTGGCGGCAGCAGGGCGCGATCGTCCTGCACGTGCTCTTGGAAGACAACGGGGCCGCAGAGGTTGTCGGCGCACTCGCGTTGGCCGACGAGGTGCGTGAGGAATCCCGCCAAGCCGTCGACGCCCTGCACCGGCTGGGCGTCCGCGTGGTGATGATCACAGGGGACGCCCACACCGTCGCGGAGTCGGTCGCGGGCCAGCTCGGCATCGACAGGGTTTTCGCAGGTGTGCGGCCCGAGGACAAGGCCGCCAAGGTGGCGCAGCTGCAAAACGAGGGCCTCAAGGTGGCGATGGTCGGCGACGGGGTCAACGACGCGCCCGCACTGGCCCAGGCAGACGTGGGGATCGCGATCGGCGCTGGCACCGATGTCGCGATCGCGTCGGCGGGGGTCATCTTGGCCAGCTCGGATCCCCGGTCGGTGCTGTCGGTGCTTGCGCTGTCGAAGGCGTCGTATCGGAAGATGAAGCAAAACCTTTGGTGGGCAGCGGGATACAACCTCATCTCGGTGCCGCTGGCAGCGGGTGTGCTTGCGCCGATCGGCTTCGTCATGCCGATGTCGGTGGGCGCGATCTTGATGTCGATCTCGACGGTGGTGGTGGCACTGAATGCTCAACTGCTGCGTCGCCTGGATCTGCGGCCGCAGGCCAGCGTGGCGGCCATTCTCTAAGAATCTGGCTAGGCTTTGTGCAAATCAACCAGACGCAGTTAATGCAGCGCACACAATCAGTCTTTCACTACAGCAAACATCGTCAATGGATGGACCAAAGACGTGATCGACCGCTCGCTTCGCCGGCTGCACCACAACGTCGCTGAAAGTCGAACAGCGGCAACGTTATTCGTTCGTTATCTGGGCCGAGATCGGCACCGCCGCGCCCGCGCGCAATCAGTATAGTTAGGTATGACTAAGTTGGCATGTCAGGCGGTGTTTGTCATATCGTTTCACCACTTGTGGCGAGTGGGATAGGGCCATCGTTCGATGCTGCACGCGGGCACCTCCATCGCAAGCCGGCTAAAGCCGTCGTTGACGGCTGCCTTGCAGCAGCTTCGTTAAGGCGTGTGAGTAAAGGACAGGTGGGAATGGCGCCCAGGACGCAAGGGCTGTACAACCCCGCGTTCGAGCACGACGCGTGTGGCGTGGCGATGGTGGCCGATATGCACGGTCGGCGCAGTCGCGACATCGTCGACAAGGCCATTACGGCCCTGGTCAACCTCGAGCATCGCGGTGCCCAGGGCGCTGAACCGCACACCGGTGACGGTGCAGGCATCCTGCTGCAGGTCCCCGACGACTTCTGTCGCGTCGTCGTCGACTTCGACCTGCCCGAGTACGGCAGCTATGCCACCGGCATCGCCTTCCTGCCGCAGTCGTCCAAGGACGCCGCCGCCGCGTGCGAGGCCGTGGAGAAGATCGCCGAGGCCGAGGGTCTCGAGGTGCTCGGCTGGCGCGACGTGCCGACCGACGAGTCGTCGCTGGGTGCGCTGGCCCGTGACGCGATGCCGACCTTCCGGCAAGTGTTCCTCGCGGGCGCCTCAGGCATGGACCTTGAGCGCCGCGCGTACGTCGTGCGCAAGCGGGCCGAGCACGAACTCGGCACCAAGGGACCGGGCCAGGATGGTCCCGGCCGCGAAACCGTGTATTTCCCAAGCCTTTCCGGTCAGACCTTCGTGTACAAGGGCATGCTGACCACACCGCAGCTCAAGGCGTTCTACCTTGACCTGCAGGACGATCGGCTGACCAGTGCGCTCGGCATCGTGCACTCGCGGTTCTCGACAAACACGTTCCCGTCCTGGCCGCTGGCCCACCCGTTCCGGCGCATCGCCCACAACGGCGAGATCAACACCGTCACCGGCAACGAGAACTGGATGCGCGCGCGTGAGGCGCTGATCAACACCGACCTGTTCGGTGGCAGAGACCTGGAGAAGGTGACTCCGATCTGCACCCCTGGCGCTTCGGACACCGCCCGGTTCGACGAGGTGCTCGAACTGCTGCATCTGGGCGGGCGCAGCCTGCCGCACGCGGTGCTGATGATGATCCCCGAGGCATGGGAGCGCAACGAGTCGATGGACCCGGCGCGGCGGGCGTTCTACGAGTATCACGCGTCGCTGATGGAACCGTGGGACGGCCCGGCGTCGATGACGTTCACCGACGGCACGGTGATCGGTGCGGTGCTCGACCGCAACGGCCTTCGCCCGTCCCGCATTTGGGTCACGGCGGACGGTTTGGTGGTGATGGCATCCGAGGCCGGCGTGCTCAACCTGGACCCGTCCACCGTGGTCAAGAAGATGCGCCTGCAGCCGGGCCGCATGTTCCTGGTCGACACGTCGAAGGGCCGCATCGTCTCCGACGAGGAGATCAAGGCCGAGCTGGCTGCCGAGCAGCCGTATCAGGACTGGCTCGACGCCGGCCTGTTCCGCATCGAGGATCTGCCGCCCGGCGACTACGTACGGATGCCGCACCACCGAGTTGTGTTGCGCCAGCAGATCTTCGGCTACACCTACGAGGAGCTCAACCTGTTGGTGGCGCCGATGGCGCGCACCGGTGCCGAGCCGATCGGCTCGATGGGCACCGACACCCCGATCGCGGTGTTGTCGGAGCGGCCGCGGATGCTCTACGACTACTTCCAGCAGTTGTTCGCCCAGGTGACCAACCCGCCGCTGGACGCCATCCGGGAAGAGGTGGTGACCAGCCTGCAGGGCACCGTCGGGCCGGAGGGTGATCTGCTGAACCCGGACGCCGAGTCCTGTCGCCAGATCGTGCTGCCGCAGCCGATCCTGCGTAACGCCGAGCTGTCCAAGTTGATGTGCGTGGACCCTGACCACGAGATCCGCGGCCACAAGCACGGCATGCGGGCGGCGGTGATCCGCTGCCTGTATCCGGTCAACCGCGGCGGGCAGGGTCTCAAGGAGGCGCTGGACAACGTCCGCGCGAAGGTGTCGGCGGCCATCCGCGACGGCGCACGCATCATCGTGCTGTCCGATCGCGAGTCCGACGAGTCGATGGCACCGATCCCGTCGCTGCTGAGTGTCGCGGCCGTGCACCACCACCTGGTCCGTGACCGCACCCGCACCAAGGTCGGCCTCGTCGTGGAGGCCGGTGACGCCCGCGAGGTGCACCACATGGCCTGCCTGGTCGGCTTCGGTGCGGCCGCGATCAACCCCTACATGGCGTTCGAGTCGATCGAGGACATGGTCGATCGCGGGGTGATCGCAGGCATCAGCAGCGATCAGGCCAAGGCGAACTACGTCAAGGCCGCGGGCAAGGGCGTATTGAAGGTGATGTCCAAGATGGGCATCTCGACGCTCGCCTCCTATACCGGCGCGCAGTTGTTCCAGGCGATCGGCATCAGCCAACCGGTGCTCGACGAGTACTTCACGGGGCTGACCTGTCCGGTCGGCGGCATCGACCTCGACGACATCGCCAACGATGTCTCGGCCCGCCACGCCCTGGCGTATGTGGACCGCCCCGAAGAATGGGCACATCGCGAACTCGAGGTCGGCGGAGAGTACCAATGGCGCCGCGAAGGCGAGTACCACCTGTTCAACCCGGACACGGTATTCAAGCTGCAGCACTCGACGCGCACCGGCCAGTACGACATCTTCAAGGAGTACACCAAGCTGGTCGACGACCAGAGCGAGCGGATGGCATCGCTGCGCGGCCTGCTGAAGTTCCGCGACGGTGTGCGCCCGGCGGTACCGCTGGACGAGGTGGAGCCGGCCAGTGAGATCGTCAAGCGGTTCTCCACCGGCGCGATGAGCTATGGCTCGATCTCGGCCGAAGCGCACGAGACGCTGGCGATCGCGATGAATCGCCTTGGCGGCCGGTCGAATTCGGGCGAGGGCGGTGAGGACGTCCGGCGCTTCGAGCAGGACGAGAACGGCGATTGGCGACGCAGCGCGATCAAGCAGGTCGCGTCGGCGCGGTTCGGCGTCACCAGCCACTACCTGACCAACTGCACCGATATCCAGATCAAGATGGCCCAGGGTGCGAAACCCGGTGAGGGTGGCCAGCTTCCGGGTAACAAGGTGTATCCATGGGTGGCTGAGGTACGGCACTCGACGCCTGGTGTCGGCCTGATCTCTCCGCCGCCGCACCACGACATCTATTCGATCGAGGATCTGGCACAGCTGATCCATGACCTGAAGAACGCGAACCCCCAGGCTCGCGTGCACGTGAAGCTGGTCAGCGAGAACGGTGTTGGCACCGTCGCTGCCGGTGTGTCGAAAGCGCACGCCGACGTGGTGCTGATCTCGGGTCACGACGGCGGCACGGGTGCGACGCCACTGACGTCGCAGAAGCATGCGGGCGCGCCGTGGGAGCTCGGTCTGGCCGAGACGCAGCAGACGTTGTTGCTCAACGGACTACGCGACCGCATCGTGGTCCAGGTCGACGGCCAGCTCAAGACGGGACGCGACGTGGTGATCGCCGCGCTGCTCGGTGCCGAGGAGTTCGGCTTCGCGACCGCGCCGCTGGTGGTCTCCGGGTGCATCATGATGCGGGTCTGCCACCTCGACACCTGCCCGGTCGGCGTCGCGACCCAAAATCCCGTGCTGCGCCAACGATTCACCGGCAAGCCGGAATTCGTGGAGAACTTCTTCATGTTCATCGCCGAAGAGGTGCGCGAGATGATGGCGCAGCTTGGCTTCCGCACCGTCAATGAGATGGTCGGCCAGGTCGGGGTGCTTGACACCACGCAGGCCGCCGAGCACTGGAAGGCCTACAAGCTGAACCTGACACCGGTGCTACACGAGCCGGAGTCCGCGTTCATGAACCAGGACCTGTATTGCAGCTCGCGTCAGGACCACGGTCTGGACAAGGCGCTGGATCAGCAGCTGATCGTGATGAGCCGGGAGGCTCTTGACTCCGGCACCCCGGTGAAATTCTCCACCACGATCGCGAACACCAACCGCACGGTGGGCACCATGCTGGGCCATGAGCTGACGAAAGCCTATGGCGGGCAAGGGCTTCCCGACGGCACCATCGACATTACGTTCGACGGCTCGGCGGGCAACAGCTTCGGCGCGTTCGTGCCCAAGGGCATCACGCTGCGGGTGTATGGCGACGCGAACGACTATGTCGGTAAGGGTCTTTCGGGTGGGCGCATCGTGGTACGGCCGTCAGACGACGCGCCAGCCGACTATGTGGCCGAGGAAAACATCATCGCGGGCAACGTGATCCTGTTCGGCGCCACCAGCGGCCAGATGTTCCTGCGCGGGGTGGTCGGCGAACGGTTCGCGGTTCGCAACTCCGGTGCGCATGCCGTCGTCGAAGGCGTCGGCGACCATGGCTGCGAATACATGACCGGCGGCAAGGTCGTCATCCTCGGACCCACCGGCCGCAACTTCGCGGCAGGCATGTCCGGCGGTGTGGCCTACGTGTACGACCCGAACAATGCGCTGGAACAGAACCTCAACGCCGAGATGGTCGACCTCGACGAGATGGACGCCGACGACATCCAATGGCTGCACGGCATGATCCAGGCACACGTCGATGCGACGGATTCAGCGGTGGGACAACGCGTCCTGTCGGATTGGGAGAACGAGCTGAAGAACTTCACCAAGGTGATGCCGCGCGATTTCAAGCGGGTGCTGGAAGCGATTGCCGAGGCCGAACATGACGGCGCGGACGTCGATCAGGCGATCATGGCGGCGGCCAATGCCTGATCCGAAGGGCTTCCTCAAGTTCACCAAACGTGAGACGCCGCAACGGCGGCCGGTCCCGCTGCGCCTGATGGACTGGAAAGAGGTCTACGAAGACTTCTCCCACCACGTGTTGCGCGAGCAGGCGAGCCGGTGCATGGATTGCGGTATTCCGTTCTGTCACAACGGCTGTCCGCTGGGCAACCTCATTCCCGAGTGGAACGATCTGGTGCGTAACGACCGCTGGCGCGACGCCATCGAGCGACTGCACGCCACCAACAACTTCCCCGAGTTCACCGGCCGGCTGTGCCCGGCACCGTGTGAGGGCTCGTGCGTGCTCGGCATCAACCAGGATCCGGTGACGATCAAGCAGGTCGAGGTCGAGATCATCGACAACGCCTTCGATCAAGGCTGGGTGGTGCCGCTGCCGCCGACCAGGACGACCGGCAAGACCGTCGCCGTCGTCGGTTCGGGCCCCGCCGGGCTGGCCGCCGCCCAGCAACTGACCCGCGCGGGCCACACCGTCACGGTGTTCGAGCGCGACGACCGGATCGGCGGCCTGCTGCGTTACGGCATCCCCGAGTTCAAGATGGAGAAGCGCCACATCGACCGGCGCCTTGCGCAGATGGAGGCCGAGGGCACGCAATTCCGTACCGGCGTGAACGTCGGCCGCGACATCTCCGCTGCGCAGGTGCGCGCCGAGTTCGACGCCGTGGTGTTGGCAGGCGGTGCGACCGCATGGCGCGATCTGCCGATACCAGGGCGCGACCTCGACGGCATCCACCAGGCGATGGAGTTCCTACCGTGGGCCAATCGGGTGCAGCAGGGTGATCCGGTGGTCGACGAGAACGGCCTGCCGCCGATCCACGCCAAGGACAAGAGGGTCATCATCATCGGCGGCGGAGACACCGGGGCGGATTGCCTTGGCACCGTGCACCGGCACGGCGCCGCCAGCGTGCACCAGTTCGAGATCATGCCCCGTCCGCCGGAGGAGCGAGCCGCGTCGACCCCGTGGCCGGTGTATCCGTTGATGTTCCGGGTGTCGTCGGCCCACGAGGAGGGCGGCGAGCGCGTCTACTCGGTCAACACCGAGGAGTTTCTCGGCAGCGACGGGCACGTCACGGGACTGCGCGGCCACGAGGTCGTGATGAAGGCGGGCAAGTTCGAGAAGGTCGAAGGCACCGACTTCGAGATGCAAGCCGATCTGGTGCTGCTCGCGATGGGCTTCGTCGGCCCCGAGCGTGACGGCCTGCTGACCGACCTGGGCGTCGAAATCAGCGAGCGGGGCAACGTTGCCCGCGATCCGAATTTCGCGACTTCGGTGCCGGGTGTGTTCGTGGCGGGAGACATGGGCCGCGGGCAGTCGCTGATCGTGTGGGCAATCGCCGAAGGCCGGGCGGCCGCGGCCGGTGTCGACCGTTACCTGATGGGCGAGACGCTGCTTCCTGCGCCGATCAAGCCCACCGCAGTACCGCAGCGCTAACCTGTGGGTTAGCCCGCAAGCGGCTGCGACACGCGGCCGAATCAGGGGCTTTCGCGTGCGGCCGGGAGACAGTAGTCCCGATGACTGGCCGCAGACCGATCACCTATGCGGGCACCGAGCTAACTCGGCGCCACTTTCTCGCGGGCCTGTCCGTCGCGACTCTCGCCGGCGTCGGCCTGGCACGGTGCACCGTCAACGCGCAACCGCGCGTCGCGCAGGCGGCCTCAGCGCCCGTACCATCGCCGCTGGTTCCGAACCGGTTCCCGCTGCCTGGCGGCGGGGAATTGAGCAGCATTCCCGGCGATGGCGACCTGTTGGCGTTGACCCTGGACGACGGTGTCAATTCCGATGTGGTGCGGGCTTATACGCAGTTCGCCAGGGACACCGGCGTGCGGTTGACGTACTTCGTCAATGGTAGGTATGCGTCGTGGACCGACAACAAGGACTTGCTGCGGCCGCTCGTCGAGGCCGGCCAGATTCAGCTCGGCAACCACACGTGGGCGCATCCAGACTTGGCGACTTTGCCGAAAGACCAAGTGGTGGACCAACTTCGACGCAACCACCAGTTCCTGGCCCGGGAGTACGGGGTCGACGCCAGGCCCTATTTCCGGCCGCCTTACGGCAGCCACAATCCGGTGGTCGATGCGATCGCCGCCGAACTGGGCTACACGGTGCCGACGATGTGGTCGGGGTCGTTGGAGGACCAGAACGTCATCGCTGAAACCGAGATCGTGAAGATGGCCAACAAGTACTTCCATCCGCAGGCGATCGTGATCGGCCACCTCAACCACCTGCCGGTCACCCATGTGTACGACCAATTGGTGGACGTGATCCGGTCGCGCCAACTGCGCACGGTCACGCTCGACGACGTGTTCGCCAAGCCCGAGACGCAGGCGTGAGGGCACACCGATTAGACCTCATAAGTCACACCAGTCACTCTAAAAACATCAGATTTTTGATCGGCGCGCCTAGTGGAGTTTGCCAGATGCTGGGTATCTAATGACTTGGTGAGGGTTTTGCGGTAACGTAAGCCCCCGGTCAGCTATTGCTATATCGCAGGAGTGAGTACCGTGTACCTCAATCCGATATCGAGGTCCCGGGTGACGCGAATCGCCTGGTCATGGCTTCGGCACCCTGTCAAGAGTCGCGAGTTTCCCGCCAAGGCGGAGCGTCTGATCACCGCCGACGAGCTACTTCGTTACAGCATCTAGAGAACCCGCGCCCGACTGGTTACCTGTACCGGGCGCCGAGTGACCTTTCATTTGCCTAATCGTTATATTTTCGTTACCGACTATTACCTTTGCTGGCAAGCAGCCCGGACTCCCTGATCGCCTCGGCGAGCGGCTCGAGCACCGTGGGCGTGTGCGGCGTCGGCAGATAAACAATCGCCAGATCCAGGCCTTCCTCACCGAGTGCGGCGGCCTCGTCGATGGCATGACCGAAGTCGATCGGGCTGTCGGGGGAGAGGTGGTTGTCGCTGAGCCGGATGTGCGATGACAGCATGATCTCTTTGGGATCGCGGCCGATATCCGCGCAGTGTGATGCGAGCACGTCACGCTTGCGCGCGAACTCCTCGGGTGAGCCGCCGACGAAGTTCCAGTGCTGGGCGTATTTCGCGGTGATGCGCAGCGTGCGCTTCTCACCGCTCCCGCCGATGCAGATCGGAGGATGCGGCTGCTGCGGGCCCTTGGGCTCGTTGCGGGCGTCCTTGAGTTGATAGAACTTGCCGTCGAAGGTGGTGGTGTCCTTGCTCAACAAGCTGGTGAGCACCTCGCATGCTTCCTCGAAGCGATCGAAGCGCTCCTTGATGCTGCCCAGCTCGATGCCGTAGGCGCCGGACTCTTCTTCATTCCAGCCCGCACCGATACCGAGGTCGAGCCTGCCGTTGGAGACGATATCGAGTGCTGCAGCCATGTTGGCGAGCACCGCAGGATGCCGGTAATGGATGCCGGTGACCAACACGCCGACGCGAAGGCGCTTGGTGGCCTGCGCCAGTGCGGTCAAGGTGGTCCAGCCCTCGAGGCAGGGCCCGGACGAGTCCGAGAAGATCGGATAGAAGTGGTCGAAGGTCCAACCCGACTCGAAGACGTCGATGTCGTCAGCGGCCTGCCAGACGGCGAGCATGTCCGACCAGGTGGTGTTTTGCGGGGATGTCTTGAAGGCGAATCTCACGTCTGTCCAAAGTAGTCCTGCAAGCTGATTAATTCCTGGCGCGTCATCGGTCAGTACACACATGATCGATCTGACCCCCGCATGTCAACGCACCGCCGACCTACTGACCCACATCACTGACGAGCAGCTGGACGGCGCCACCCCGTGCGACAAGCTGAGCCTGCGAGATCTCGTCGGGCATATCGGTGGGCTGACGCTGGCCTTCACGGCGGCCGCAAGGAAGGACTTCGGCCCGCTGACCGACACCCCGCCGGAGCCGGGCGCACCGCTTGACGACGACTGGCGTGCGGCGTACCCGCGAAGGCTCGCCGAACTGGCGCAGGCCTGGCAGGAACCGACGGCCTGGGAAGGCATGTCCCGCGCGGGAGGCATCGATTTCCCTGGTGAGGTTGGCGGCATGATCGCGTTGACCGAGGTCGTTGTCCACGGCTGGGATGTCGCGGTCGCCACCGGGCAGGACTACGACGTCGATCCCGCGACGCTGGCGGCGGTGCTGCCGCACGTGACCGCGATCGCCGCTGAGGGGCCGACCGAAGGCCTGTTCGGTCCTGCCGTTCCGGTGTCCCAGGATGTCTCGGACCTCGACCGCGCTATCGCATTGACCGGACGGCAACCGTCGCGCGACTAGTGCGGCTGGTGGGCAACGTGCTTACGTGGTTGACCGATGGCGGCCTCCAGCGAGTCGAGCAGGTGGTTCTCATGCCGAAGCGACTCGAACACACCGACGTTGGTCAGCAGGCTCATGTGTTCGGGCCGAACGCCCTTGATGATCACCGAGTTTCCGCGGGCCTCCAGCTCGGTCGCGATCTGCGCCAACGTGTGAATGGTCGCAACCGAGACGCCCAACGCTGCTACACCTACCGTCGCGGCGACCACAGCAGTCGAGCGATGTTCGCTGCGGTGGCGGCGATCAACTGCGGGGTCGCAATGGTGGCAGCGAGTCGAACGTCTTGAGTCGATCGCGTTGAGCGCCGAGCGTGTCGGCGAGGAAGGCCCTCGCGATGACCAAGAGTTCACCGATCTTCGGGTGAGCCAGTTCGTAGATCACGGCGTTGCCGATGCGCTGGGCACTGACCACCTGGTGACGTTTGAGGACGGCGAGGTGTTGCGACAGCAAGGTGGCTTCGATCTCGGTTTCGGCGAGTATCTCGCTGACCGCAGTGGGCCGGTCGGCGGCCGACAGAATTTCGAGGATGCGAATGCGCGCTGGGTGCGCGAGCGCCTTGAACAGGTTCGCCTTGATCTCGTATAGCGGCAGCTCGGGGCTTCCTGGGAAGCGGTGGGGCACGTGACGACCTAGCGGGTTGATGGATTGAACGAATTCTCAATTTAGATTAGGGCGCGGCGACCCTTTGCACAAATTGGATGCTCGCCAGGGCAGACTGGAGAAATGGATCCGGTACTTGCCCTGCGCCAGATCGCGTACTACAAGGACCGGGCGCGCGAGGATCCGCGTCGCGTCATGGCCTACCGCAATGCCGCCGATGTCGTCGAAGGGCTGTCTGACGCCGAGCGTGACCGCCACGGTGCCGCCAACAGCTGGCAGTCGTTGCCCAGCATCGGGCCAAAGACCGCCAAGGTCATCGCGCAGGCGTGGGCCGGCAGCGAGCCCGACGCGCTTGTCGAATTACGTTCGACAGCAAAGGATCTCGGTGGCGGCGACGTGCGCGCGGCTCTGAAGGGTGATCTCCATGTGCATTCCAATTGGTCGGACGGGTCGGCGCCGATCGAGGAAATGATGCTCGCCGCAAAGCAATTGGGCCACGAGTATTGCGCGTTGACAGACCACTCGCCGCGGCTCAGGGTCGCCAACGGCCTGTCGCCCGACCGGCTGCGTCAGCAACTCGACGTCATCGACGAGTTGCGCGATCGGCTGGCCCCCATGCGCATCCTGACCGGTATCGAGGTGGACATACTCGAGGATGGCTCGCTGGATCAGGAACCTGAGTTGCTCGAGCGACTCGACGTGGTGGTGGCCAGCGTGCACTCCAAACTGGCGATGGACGCGCCGTCGATGACACGACGAATGATCAAGGCGGTCACCAACCCTCACACCGATGTGCTCGGGCACTGCACTGGTCGACTGGTCACCGGCGGCCGCGGTACCCGGCCCGAATCGAAATTCGACGCCGAGAAGGTCTTCACCGCGTGCCGTGATCACGGCACTGCCGTGGAGATCAACTCCCGTCCGGAACGCCGTGATCCACCGACACGCTTGCTGAAGCTTGCGCTGGACATCGGGTGCGTGTTCTCCATCGATACCGATTCGCATGCGCCCGGGCAACTGGAGTTTCTCGGCTACGGCGCGCAGCGTGCGGTGGCGAACAGCGTCCCCGTCGAACGGATCGTCAACACCTGGTCGGCCGACAAACTGCTGGAGTGGACGACTTCCTGACCCGCTGGGATGAATTGCGGTAGACGGGGTACCCGCCTTCGGACCAGCTGGGTCGAAGGCGGCTTGAAGGAGGCAGTGTGAACCCCGAGCAACTGGCGCAACGCGCGGCAGAGGTGGCCACCGCGGGAGCCAAGGCCGCGGGCCGCGGCGTGCGCCGCGTTCGTGAGGTCGTTCAGCAGACCGCCGAGCGGGTCGGCCTACCTATGGCTGACCAACAGGACTCGGGCAATCCGTCCGAATCTCAGCCTGCGGCGGCGAAGAAGGCGGCCGTGACGAAGGCACCGGCCAAGAAGGCAGCCGTGGCGAAGGCACCGGCCAAGAAGGCACCCGCGAAGAAGGTGCCTGCCAAGAAGCCGGCGGCGAAGGTGCCCGCGACGAAGGCGCCAGCCAAGAAGGCGGCCGTGACGAAGGTGCCTGCCAAGAAGGCGGCCGTGACGAAGGTGCCTGCCAAGAAGGCGCCCGCGAAAAAGGCGCCCGCGAAGAAGGCGCCCGCGACGAAGGCGCCTGCCAAGAAGGCGCCCGCGAAAAAGGCGGCCGTGACGAAGGTGCCTGCCAAGAAGGCGGCGGCGACGAAGGTGCCTGTGAAGAAGGTGCCCGCGAAGAAAGCTGCTGCCAAGCGCGGTGGCTCCACATCGAGTCCGAAAAGCCAAACCAACAGGGCACGTAAGGCCCGCTGATCAGTCGGGTAGGTGCGGCATCTCCAGTCCGGGGTCGCGGCCAAGCAGGACGCCCCGCGTCAACGCCGCATTGCCGTAACGCTGCCGCACTTTGTCGACCGCGGCGTCGATCGCGACGGCGTCGGCGACCTCCTCGAACGGCAATTCCAGCTGTTGCGCGCCCTGCCGATCGATATTCGAGACGGCGAACCCGACCAACGTCAGGCCGCGCTCTGCGATAAGTGGTGCCGCAGAGGCCACCAGACCACGCGCAGCGTCGAGGACCGTCTCAGTCGAAGCGGTGGCCCTCGGCATCGTGTGCGATCGGGTGGCGCGACCGAAGTCGTCAAATCGCAACCGCAGCACCACAGTTCGACCGGTGCGCCCAGCCTTGCGCATCCGCCGAGTGATCCGATCGATGAGATTGACGACGACCGCGTCGACCTCCGCGGATGTCATGGTGTTACCCGCGCGGCCCAGCGCTCGTTGCGCCCCAACCGATCTGCGCCGAACGCCCGTGAGGACGCGACGCCGATCGATGTTGTGGGACAACGCGAACAACTGGCGGCCCATGGCGCCGCCGACCATCGACCCGAGTGTTGACTCGCTCAGTTCCGCGACGTCAGCGACGGTTTCGATGCCGTGCGCGCGCAATTTCTCTGCCGTCTTGGCGCCGACGCCCCAGAGTCGGCGCACCGGGAGCGGGTGCAGGAAGGCGAGTTCGCGGTCGGGCGGCACCAGTAGCAGACCGTCCGGCTTGGCTTCTTGACTGGCGACTTTGGCCAGGAATTTGGTCCGCGCGATACCGACCGTGATCGGCAACCCGACCCGGTCACGAACCTGCGCGCGCAGTCGGGCGGCAATTTCCACAGGCGTGCCCGAAACCCGCCACAGCCCGGACACGTCGAGGAACGCCTCATCGACTGACAGCGGTTCAACCATCGGCGTGGTGTCGTGGAACACCTCGAACACAGCAGCGCTTGCTTCCGAATAGGCCTTCATCCGGGGCGGCACGACGATGGCGTGCGGGCACAATGCGCGAGCCTGACGCCCGCCCATCGCGGTGCGTACGCCGTAGGCCTTCGCCTCGTAGCTGGCCGCAAGCACCACGCCGCCGCCGACAAGCACCGGCTTGCCACGCAGTGACGGATCATCCCGCTGCTCGACGGACGCGTAGAACGAGTCCAAGTCGGCATGCAGAATGGTCGGCGGCCGAGCCGCCGAGTAGAAGTCCGCAGCCGACACGAACGTATGTTCGCATAGAGGGCCGACAGGCTAAGGTGTGCGGCCGTAGACGCTGGTGATCCAGATGTGGGCGAGCGTATCGAGCGCAGCATCCTCGGCGATGGCAGGCGTCTGGCCTGTGTACGAGGCGACCATAGTGCGCTCGTTCATCAGATTCAGCGCCGCAGCAAGGTCTTGTGCCGGGACAGTCTCCGGCGCGGCACCGCGGGCGCGTTCGGCGGTGATGACCGTGGCGGTGCGATCGACCCAGTTCTGCATGAACCTCGACCACATCTCGCGGATCTCCGCATTTGTCCCGGTCGCCGCGACACCCGCCAGCACGACGGCCAGGCGAGCACGTAGTGGCTCAAAAAAGCCGTAGATGCCGTCCCGCCAAGCGGCTGTGGGATCGACGCTGTAGTCCGCCGTGTGACCGCCGAACGCGGCGTCGGCTTCGGCGAGCACCCGCTCGAACAGCGTCAGCAGCACAGCGTCCTTGGATGAGAAATAGAAGTAGAAGGTCGGCCGCGAGATGCCTGCGCCTTTTGCCAGATCATCGACGGAGATATCGGCGAAGGGTCGGTCCTTTAGCAACTGCTCGAGGGTGGACTGAATCGCCAGTTCGCGGTCGTCGCCGGACGGCCGGGTGGCCCGGCGGGCACGACCGGTTCGGGACTGGCTGGCAGTCGTCACAGCGCTTTACTTTACGCTACGTTGAATTTCTCGACACGCTGTTGACTCTCTCGACACGGTGTTGATAGCTTTACATCATGACCGAATTTGTCGACGTCGTCATCGTCGGAGCCGGCATCTCCGGCATCAGCGCCGCCTGGCATCTGCAGGACCGCTGTCCCGATAAGAGCTATCTGATCCTGGAGCGCCGCGAGAACCTCGGCGGCACGTGGGATCTGTTCAAGTATCCCGGCATCCGCTCGGACTCCGACATGTTCACCCTGGGTTTCCGCTTCAAGCCCTGGACGTCCGAGAAGGCCATCGCTGACGGGCCGTCGATCATGGCGTACCTGAAGGAGACGGTCGCCGAGTACGGCATCGACGAGCATATCCGCTACGGGCACAAGGTGGCGGGCGCGAACTGGTCCGACGCCGAGAACCGATGGACCCTGCACGTCGAGCGTGACGGCGAACAAGTCGAGATCAAGGCGTCGTTTTTGTCCGCGTGCAGCGGCTACTACAACTACGACCAGGGGTACTCCCCGGAGTTCGCCGGTTCCGAGGACTTCGGCGGGACGATCATTCACCCGCAGCACTGGCCAGAGGAGTTGGACTACACCGGTAAGAAGATCGTGGTGATCGGCAGTGGCGCCACCGCGGTGACTTTGGTTCCCGCCCTTGCCAATTCGGGCGCTCACCACGTGACGATGTTGCAGCGCTCACCCACGTACATCGGTGCGCTTCCAGACGTCGACCCGTTCACGGTGCGGATGAACAAGACGCTGCCTCCAAAGGCCGCGTACGTGGTGAACCGTTGGAAGTGCATCCTGGTCCGGTCGGCCCAATACCGGATCGCAAGGCGCTTCCCGAAATTCTTCCGCAAGCAATTGATGACGATGGCGGCCCGGCGACTGCCGAAGGACTACGACGTCGACAAGCACTTCGGTCCGCGCTACAACCCGTGGGACGAGCGACTGTGCTTGGCGCCCAACGGTGATCTATTCAAGACCATCCGCTCCGGCAAGGCCGACGTGGTCACCGACACGATCGACCGCTTCACCAAGCCCGGCATCAAGTTGGCCTCCGGTGAGGAGTTGCAGGCCGACATCATCGTCACCGCAACAGGTCTGAACCTGCAGCTGTTCGGCGGCGCCGCGATTTCGCGCAACGGTGTGCCGGTGGAACTGAACGACACCATGGCGTACAAGGGCATGATGCTGACGCACATGCCGAACATGGCCTTCACCATGGGCTACACAAATGCGTCGTGGACGCTCAAGGCCGACCTGGTGTCGGAGTTCGTCTGCCGCGTGCTGAACTACATGGACGCCAACGGCTTTGACACGGTCGAGCCGCAGCATCCCGGTAACTCGGTCGATGAGCGTCCACTGATGGACTTCACCCCGGGCTACGTGCTGCGTGCTCTGGACTACCTGCCGAAGGCGGGTCACGTCGCGCCATGGCGGCTCAAGCAGAATTATCTGCTCGATCTGCGCCTGATCCGGCGCGGCAACGTCGACGACGAGGCGCTCGCGTTCACCAAACACCGCGCACTCGAGGCGGTTTCCGCCTAGCAACCTTCTCGGCGAGCAGACACAAAACTGCCCATTTCTTGCGGCGGTTTCTAGCGCTCTATGCAACAGCGGTCGGTGTGGACGGGTTGGAGAGTAGTTCGTCGAGGGCTTCGGCGGGTGTTTTCCAGTCCAGTG
>NZ_JBICUE010000022.1:0-77522 GCF_043197955.1 Mycobacterium sp. NPDC048908
AACTCCCAGAACCGACGACCCACAAACGGATAACGCGGAACCCTCATGACAACCCCTCAACAAGAAGCTGTTGCACCCAGCGCTAGAAACCGCCCCCGAATTTGGGCAGGTTTATGTCTGCTCGCGGGAGAGCTCAACTTCCCTTCGAGCGTTGCCCAGCAATCATTTTTGCGATCGCGGCATCACGCGCGGCGGCGATCTGCGCGCTCACCTCGTCGGCCTCGGAGTCTGAGGCAGCCTCGCCCATCACCGTGACGACGCTGGTCAGCACCGGCTTGCCGTCGGCGTCGGTCACCTCGCCGCGGATCTCGGTGACCACCGCACCGTGCGACTCGGTGACCGAGTCCAGATAGGAGTCGAAGTACAGCCTGTCGCCGGCCACGATCGGGCGATGGAACACGATCTTCTGGTCGCGATGCAGCACCCGCTCCATGTTGATCGGCACGTCGAACTGGTTGAAGATCTCCAACTGCACCTTGCGGCCTGCCACCGCCAGGAACGTCAGCGGCGCGATCAACGTGTCGAAGCCGCTGTCCGCGGCGGCCTCCTCGCTGAAGTGAGCCGGATGGTCGTTCTTGACGGCCTTCGCGAACTCGCGGATCTTCTCCCGGTCGACCTCGAAGTAGTCGGGGTACCGGTAGTGAGTACCGATGATGTTTTCCGCGATTGCCATCGTGCGTGTCTTCCCCTGTTGTGTTAGCGGCGCGAGCCTATCAACTCGTGTTCAGCTGCCGTCTTGCCTGCGGGACACGATCGCTGCCAACGCCCCGCCGACCGCGCCGAGCGCCAGCGCCGACGGCACACCGATTCTCGCGGCCTTGCGCGCCGTGCGGAAATCGCGGATCTCCCAGCCGCGCTCACGGGCGAGCTCCCGCAGGTCGGCGTCGGGGTTGATCGCGACGGCCGTGCCGACCAGCGACAACATCGGCACATCGTTGAAGCTGTCGGAGTAGGCCGTGCAGCGTTTGAGGTTCAACCCCTCGCGGATGGCCAGCGAGCGCACTGCGTGCGCCTTACCGGTGCCGTGCAGGATGTCGCCGACCAGCCGGCCGGTGAACACGCCGTCGATCGACTCGGCGACCGTACCGAGCGCGCCAGTCAGCCCGAGCCGTTTGGCGATCGTGGCCGCCAGTTCGTAGGGCGTCGCGGTGACCAGCCATACCTGTTGGCCCGCGTCGAGGTGCATCTGAGCCAGCGCGCGGGTGCCCGGCCAGATCTTGTCGGCCAGGATCTCGTCGTAGATCTCCTCGCCGAGCGCTTCCAGCTCCGCGGTGGACCTGCCCTCGATGAACGCCAGGGCCTTGGTCTTGCCTGCCGCCACGTCGTCGCTGTTCTCCCGGCCGAGAAGCTGGAACTTGGCCTGCGCGTAGACGAATCGGCCCAGGTCATGATAGGTGAAGTACTTGCGGGCGGCCAGGCCGCGGGCGAAGTGCACCAGCGACGATCCGTGCACCAGCGTGTTGTCGACATCGAAGAACGCGGCGGCGGTCAGGTCCGGCGGCGGGGGAGGCGGCGCGGCGGCGGCGTCGTCTTGGAGATCGGTGACGGCGGCCTCCGCACTGGCCTCGCCGGCCAGTTCCTGATGGGCGGCGTCGATACCCCCGGTGTCGGACACGGATCAACATTAGGTCACGCGGTCGCCATACTGGCGGGGTGAACCGACGCGTGGAATTGCTCACACGACAGGGCTGCACTCTCTGTTCGGCAGCGGCTTCGCAACTGCGGCAACTGGCCGACGAGTTGGGCTTCGAATTGAGCTTCACCGACGTCGACGAGGTCGCCGCCGGCGGCGATTCCTCGCTGCGTGCCGAATACGGTGACCGGCTGCCTGTGGTGATCTTGGACGGCGCCGAGCACAGCTACTGGGAGGTCGACGAGCCCCGGCTGCGCGCGGATCTGCGGACCTGATGAACGCCTGAGCAAATTTGGTAGCCCAGCTGGTAAACCATTACCTTGGATGACGTGGTGATGAGGCCGTGAGCGTGCTGCTTTTCGGGGTTTCGCACCGCAGCGCGCCGGTTTCGGTGCTCGAGCAATTGAGCACCGACGAATCCGATCAAGCCAAGATCGTCGAGCAGGTGCTGCAGTCCTCATTGGTCACCGAAGCCATGGTGCTGTCGACGTGCAACCGCGTGGAGGTCTACGCGGTCGTCGAGGCGTTCCACGGCGGCCTGTCGGTGATCGGCTCGGTGCTCTCGAAACATTCCGGGATGTCGCTGAACGATCTGACGAAATACGCCTACGTGCGGTACGCCGAGGCGGCCGTCGAGCACCTGTTCGCCGTGGCCAGCGGTTTGGATTCCGCGGTGATAGGTGAGGCGCAGGTGCTTGGCCAGGTGCGCCGTGCCTATGCCGCGGCCGAGGCAAACCACACCGTTGGCCGCACGTTGCACGAGTTGTCTCAGCGCGCACTGTCGGTGGGTAAGCGGGTGCACTCCGAGACCGGCATCGACGCAGCGGGTGCGTCGGTGGTGTCGGTGGCGCTCGGCATGGCGGAAGCCAAGCTGGACACGCTGGCGGGCCGTGCGGCCGTGGTCGTGGGCGCCGGCTCGATGGGCGCGCTGGCCGCCAAGCATCTGGCCCGCGCAGGCGTGCAGCGCATCCATGTGGTGAACCGGACCCTGCCCCGCGCGAAGCGGTTGGCCGACAAGATCCGCGAACTCGGCGTCACCGCCGACGCGTTCCCTTTCGACCACCTGACGCCGGTGCTGACCGATGCCGACGTGGTCGTCTGCTGCACCGGCGCGGTGCGGCCGGTCGTGTCGCTCGCCGACGTGCACCGCGGCCTTGCCCACGGGCACGAGCCGAAGCGGCTGGTGATCTGCGACCTAGGCATGCCGCGCAACGTCGATCCCGCTGTCGCGGGCCTGCCTGACGTATTCGTCGTCGACATGGACCGCATCCAGCGCGACCCGTCGGCGCGCGCCGCGGCCTCCGACGCCGAGGCCGCCCGGACCATCGTGGCGGCCGAAGTTGCCAACTACCTCGCCGGGCAGCGTATGGCCGAGGTCACGCCGACCGTGACCGCGCTGCGCCAACGGGCCGCCGACGTGGTCGAGGCGGAGTTGCTGCGGCTGGACAACCGGCTGCCAGGACTCGACGCCGCGCACCGCGACGAGGTCGCCAAGACCGTGCGCCGTGTCGTGGACAAGCTGCTGCACGCGCCGACCGTGCGGGTCAAACAGTTGGCCAGCGCGCCGGGTGGTGACAGCTACGCGGAGGCGCTGCGTGAGCTGTTCGAGCTCGACCAGCAGGCTGTCGACGCCGTCGCGGCAAGCGAATTGCCTTTGTTCACAGACGATCTCGACAAGACCGAGTAACGCTTGACAGATATCATCCGGATCGGTACCCGGGGCAGCTTGTTGGCGACGACGCAAGCTGGTGCCATCAAGGACGCCCTTGCCGCCAACGGGCACGCCGCGGAACTGGTGATCATCTCCACCGAAGGAGACCGGTCGTCTGGCCCGATTGCCAACATCGGTGTCGGCGTGTTCACCGCCGCGCTGCGCGAGGCCATCGACCGGCGTCAGGTCGACATGGCCGTGCACTCCTATAAGGATTTGCCGACGGCGCCCGATCCGCGGTTCAACATCGCCGCGATACCCCCGCGCGAGGACGCCAGGGACGCGCTGGTGGCCCGCGACGGGCTGGTGCTCGGCGAGTTGCCAGCCGGCTCAGTGATCGGCACGTCGAGCCCGCGACGGGCCGCGCAGCTTAGAGCATTGGGTCTCGGTTTGGAAATCCGCCCCCTACGAGGCAACCTTGATACCAGGTTGAACAGGGTTAGCAACGGTGATCTCGACGGCATCGTGGTCGCACGGGCGGGACTGGCCCGCATCGGACGGCTCGCGGACGTCACCGAGACTCTGGAGCCGGTGCAGATGTTGCCAGCGCCGGCTCAGGGTGCGCTCGCGGTCGAGTGCCGCGCAGACGACACCGCGCTCGCCGCGCTGCTGGCGGAGTTGGACGACGCCGACACACGCGCCGCGGTCACCGCTGAACGTGCTCTGCTCGCCGAACTGGAGGCGGGGTGTTCCGCACCGGTGGGGGCGATCGCCGAGGTGGTCGAGTCCATCGATGAGGACGGCCGCGTCTTCGAAGAGCTGTCGCTGCGCGGCTGCGTGGCGACGGTGGACGGATCCGACGTGATCCGTGCGTCCGGCATCGGGACACCCGAGCGGGCACGAGAGCTGGGGCTCTCGGTGGCCGCGGAGTTGTTCGAACTGGGCGCACGCGATCTGTTGGGCGATGCTGGGAGAGAGAGATGACTGGGCACTCCAGCCGAGGGCGTAAGACTAAGCCCGGCCGCATCACATTCGTCGGCTCGGGTCCGGGTGACCCCGGCCTGCTGACGACGCGGGCGCGCGCAGTGCTCGCCAACGCCGCGCTGGTGTTCACCGATCCCGATGTGCCCGAAGGGGTGCTTGCACTTGCAGGTTGCGAGCTGCCTCCGCCGTCGGGCCCGGAACCGGCCGAGGCGAAGCTGGGCGAGACCGACAGCGATTCGAATGCCACGGTGACCGCCATCCTCCCCTACTGGCGTGGGGGCCCAGGCGGCCCCGACATCCGGCCCGCGCTGGGCGATCCCGCCGAGGTCGCCAAGACGCTGGCCACCGAGGCGCGCACCGGCGTCGACGTGGTCCGGTTGGTCGCGGGCGATCCGCTGTCGGTGGACGCGGTGATCACCGAGGTGAACGCGCTGGCGAAGACGCATCTGGAATTCGAGATCGTGCCGGGACTGCCCGACACCACTGCGGTGCCCACGTACGCGGGTCTGCCGTTGGGTTCGGCGCACACCGTCGCCGACGTCCGTGGTGACGTCGACTGGGCGGCGCTGGCCGCCGCACCTGGTCCACTTATCTTGCACGCCACCGCATCTCACCTTCCGGAGGCGGCGCGCACCCTGATCGAGCACGGTCTGGTGGACACCACTCCCACTGTGGTGACCGCGAATGGCACGACGTGCCAACAACGTTCGGTCGAGACCACCCTTGCGGGGCTGCTCGACAAGGCTGTGCTGGACAAGCCCGCGGGCAGCGAACCGGCAGGCCCATTGGCGGGCCCGCTGGTGGTGACCATCGGCAGGACCGTCGCCAACCGCGCCAAGCTCAACTGGTGGGAGAGCCGCGCTCTGTACGGCTGGACCGTGCTGGTGCCCCGCACCAAGGACCAGGCCGGCGAGATGAGCGAAAAGCTGATCGGGCACGGCGCGTTGCCGGTCGAGGTGCCCACCATCGCGGTCGAGCCGCCTCGCAGCCCGGCGCAGATGGAGCGCGCGGTCAAGGGTCTGGTCGACGGCCGTTTCCAGTGGGTGGTGTTCACCTCCACCAACGCGGTGCGCGCGGTGTGGGAGAAGTTCAACGAGTTCGGTCTCGACGCCCGCGCCTTCTCGGGTGTGAAGATCGCCTGTGTCGGACAGGCCACGGCAGACCGGGTGCGCGCCTTCGGCATCAACCCCGAACTGGTGCCCTCCGGTGAGCAGTCATCGCTGGGTCTGCTCGACGAATTCCCGCCCTACGACGACATTTTCGACCCGGTGAACCGCGTGCTGCTGCCACGGGCCGATATCGCCACCGAGACGCTGGCCGAGGGGCTGCGCGAACGCGGGTGGGAGATCGAAGACGTCACCGCCTACCGCACCGTGCGCGCGGCGCCGCCGCCCGCGGCGACCCGCGAGATGATCAAGACCGGCGGCTTCGACGCCGTCTGCTTCACCTCTAGCTCGACGGTGCGCAACCTGGTCGGCATCGCAGGCAAGCCGCATGCGCGCACCATAGTCGCCTGCATCGGCCCGAAAACCGCTGAGACGGCTGCGGAGTTCGGTCTGCGCGTCGACGTGCAACCCGAGGTGGCCGCGGTGGGCCCGCTGGTCGACGCGCTGGCCGAGCACGCCGCCCGGCTGCGTGCCGAGGGCGCGCTGCCGCCGCCGCGCAAGAAGAGCCGCAGGCGCTGATGTCGTTTCCGCGTCACCGACCCCGGAGACTGCGGTCGACCCCCGCGCTACGTCGACTCGTAGCCGAAACCTCAGTCGAACCAAGGCATTTGGTGCTGCCGATGTTCGTCGCCGACGGTATAGAAGAGCCTCGCGACATCGCTTCGATGCCGGGCGTGGTGCAGCACACTCGCGACTCGCTGCGGCGGGCCGCCGCTGATGCGGTGGCTGCGGGGGTCGGCGGGCTGATGCTGTTCGGCGTCCCACGCGACGAGGACAAAGACGCCACCGGTTCGGTCGGCGTGTCCGAGGACGGCATCCTCAACGTCGCGTTGCGCGATCTGGCCAAGGACCTCGGCGAGGACACCGTGCTGATGGCCGATACCTGTCTGGACGAGTTCACCGACCACGGCCACTGCGGCGTGCTCGACGCCGCGGGTCGCGTCGACAACGACGCCACCAACACCCGATACGTGGAGTTGGCTGTGGCGCAGGCAGATTCGGGTGCTCACGTGGTGGGGCCGAGCGGCATGATGGACGGCCAGGTCGCCGCCATCCGCGACGGCCTCGACGCGGCAGGGCACATCGACACGGTGATCATGGCCTACGCCGCGAAGTTCGCGTCCGGGTTCTACGGCCCCTTCCGTGAAGCCGTCGCGTCCAGCCTCAGTGGTGATCGCCGCACGTATCAGCAGGGTGCGGGCAATGCCCGCGAGGCTCGTCACGAGATCGAGTTGGACCTCGAAGAGGGCGCCGACATGATCATGGTCAAGCCGGCGATGAGCTATCTCGACGTGGTCAGCGCCGCCGCGGACATCTCGCCCGTGCCGGTGGCGGCCTACCAGGTGTCCGGCGAGTACGCGATGATCAGCGCCGCCGCCGCCAACGGCTGGATCGATCTGCAGACGGTGGCACTGGAGACACTGACCAGCATTCGGCGCGCCGGCGCGGACATCGTGCTGACGTACTGGGCGGCCGACGTCGCCGGTTGGCTGGCGTGACGGAGCCGGAAGGCCGACGACCTTTGACGGATCAGCGACAGCCGACGACCGCGCCGGGCAGGCCTGTTGACGTCGACACCGGATTCTGGCTGTGGGTGGCGGCGCTGCCGCTGATGGTGACCGGCTACGTCGTGGACCTCTTCGCCACGCCCGGCGACCACCCGCGGGCGATCGTGTACGCGGTTTCGTTGGTGTTCGTCCTCGTGGCGTCGGCGATCGTGGTGACGTTCCTGATCCTGATGCGGCAGGGCTATCGGTGGGCGCGCACGCTGCTCACCGGTGGCGGTATTGCTTCGGTGGTGTACACCGCCAGCAACTTGTTCGGTGTGGACCGGCCCACCGCACCGGCGATCATGTACGCGGTCGCGGCGATCGTCGGGTCGGTGTTGATCGTGGGCGGTGTGTTTCTGCTGCATCGCAAGGACGCACACACGTTCTTCACCCGGTGAGCCGTTAGGCTGGCCGGGTCATGACAGCCCCACAGTCGCGTCCACGCGTCGTCACCGCCGCATTCTGGTGCTGGGTCGCCGCCTCTTTCCTGCTCATGCTGGGCGGTCTGATCGCTGCGTCGTTGGACGTTCCGATCGTCTTCCGCGGCGCGGGCGTCATCTTTGCGTTGGCGGGCGGCGCGCTGGCGTTTCTGGCGGGCCGCGGCCGCGGCGGCGACACTAGATTTCGTCGAGCCGCGCTGGCCCTCGCGCTGGCCACCGTCGTGCTGATCGCGCTGGCGGCACTGTTCCGGCTGGCTAACGGCATCACGCTGCTGGCGGTGTTCCCGCTGGTAGCCGGAACCGTGCTGATCACCCGCCCCGCCGCGGCACAGGAACAGGAGTCGCAGTGACCAGGGTCGGCTCGCCGCCGGAGGTGCTGTTCTACGAACAGGGCGCCAGTTGGTGGTGGCTCTCGGCGGGGCCCGCCGCCGGGCTCGCCATGGCGCTGATCCAGCTGTCCGCCGGCTACGGCATCCAGCTGCTGGTTCCTGGCGTCTTCTTCGTGCTCGTCAGCGGATTCCTGGCGATTCAGGTCAAGGCCGCACGCATCCACACCTCGGTGGAGTTGACCCCGGACGTGCTGCGGCAGGGCACCGAACGGCTGCGCATCGACGACATCGTGCGGATCTACCCCGAGCCCACCGGTCCCGACGAGCCGAAATGGCAGTCGGCGCGGGCGCTCGGCGAGCTGACCGGGGTGCCGCGCGGGCGCACCGGTATCGGCCTGCGGCTGACCAACGATCGCACCGCCCAGGCCTGGGCGCGTAAGCACCACCAACTGCGGTCCGCGCTGACGCATCTGGTCGAGGAGCGCATTCCACCGGAGCCCCGGTCGTGAGGGCCCGGCTCGAGCTGATCGGCGCGGTGGTCGCCGGCGTCGGTTCGGTGCTGAGCTGGCTGGGCGCCAGCTCGACTGTGGTGGTCGCCCCGGTGCTGGACGGCGAACCCCAGACGATGTCGGTGGTCTACAGCGCACTGCTGCTGGTGCTGTCGCTGCTACTGGCCACGATCGCCGGGGTGCTGGCGGTGCTGGGTATCGCCCGGCTGCGTCGCTCCTGACCTTGCCGTCGAGATCGACGTAATCGGGTGCCGTGAGCGCGCTCACACTCGGTTGGTACAAAGTTCGAAATCTGTAACACTGTTCCACATGACGGAGCTAGCCGAACGCCCCACAGCTACCGACGCCCTCCCACTGGGGCCCGAGTCGCTGGTCTGGCGGTATTTCGGCGACAACAGGATGTATCTGATCGGCCCGCGCCCCGCGGTGCTGCAGAACATGCTGGCCGAACTCGGCCAGGGCGTGCTCGACCACTCCACGTTTTTCGCCGACACCGCGGAGCGTCTCAAGCGCACCATCCCGCCGATCTTCAACACCGTCTACGGCTCCGCCGACGACCCCTCTGGTTCCGTAGCAGGCACCCAGGTCCGCGACTTCCACCACCACGTGAAGGGCGACATGCCCGGCCCCGACGGACCAGTCGGCCGATACCACGCACTGGATCCGGACACGTACTTCTGGGCCCATGCCACGTTCGTCGAGCAGGTGCTCTACTTCGCCGACACCTTCGTCAAACGATTGACGCGGGCCGAGAAGGAACAGATCTACCTCGAATCCAAGACGTGGTACCGCCGCTACGGCGTCAGCGACCGGCCCATGCCCGTTAATTACGCCGATTTCGAACGATATTGGGACCGGATGATCGAGGAGATCGTCGTCGCGCATCCGACCGCGAAGTATGGCGTCGGCTATGTGACGAAGGGCTTCCCGTGTCCGAAGGCTGCGTCACCAGCGCTGTGGCGCGTCATCGCGGTGGTGTTCAATCCTGCCGCCGCATTCCTGACCACCGGCGGGCTGCCGCCGCGGGCCCGCGATCTTCTCGGCTTGCCGTGGACCGACCGCCAAGAGCGGCGCTACCAACGGTTCGCCGCATTCTGGCGGTCGCGGCCGGTGAACTGGCTGTGGGATCATCTTCCAATGCGACTGCGCTACAACGGTTATGCATTGAAGGGCTATGCCCGCGGTTGATCCCACTCTGGAGGCCATCCTCGACGCCGCGGTCGTCGAGTTCGAACAGCACGGCTTCCGTCGGGTGGCGCTGGACGACGTCGCGCGCCGGGCCAGGGTCAGCCGCACCACCATCTACCGGCGGTTCGCGAACAAGGACGAGCTGGTCGCGGCCGTCATCGAACGTGAGAACCTCCGCCTGTTTGCCGACATTGCCATCGAGCTGAAAAATGCTGGGCCGCAAGCGAACTACTATGCCGAGGCGTTTACGCTTTCGATCCTGAAGTTTCGTCGGCACCGGGTGCTCGATCGGATGATCACCGACGAGCCCGGCTTGGTGCTCGAGCTGGCGGATCAGCACTACGCCTCCGCCATCGACCGGATGGCGGAGGCATTGCGGGTCATTTTTCCTGCTGGGTTCGCCGAGCGGATCGGCGAGCAGGCCGTCACCGACTTGGCAGACACCATCCTGCGCTACGCCGCGATGGTGCTACTGCTGCCCAGCGCCCAACCGTTGGACACCGCCGACGACATCCGCGCATTCGCCAGACAGCACTTCCTGCCGAGCCTGCCGGTCGCGCTGAGGGCGATACCCGCTGGTTAGACGCGCTGTGTTTGGTGGATCACAGCATCGGGCAAGCCATAGCTCATGGGTACCGACGAACAGAAACCAAACGAAACTGAATCGGGTCAGTTGACTGAGAAGCCCGAAGTCACCGACGAGCACAAGGAAAAGGCCAAGGAGATGGCCAGGGCGTACGAGGACCTCGAGACCACCACGCTGCCCGGCAGCGGCGGGACAGTCTCCGGGACAGCGGTCACCGACTGGGTGGACGACAAGGACAAGGGCAACATCGAAACCTCCGCCGAAGAGGGCAAGGTGGAATACCGCAACACGGAGGAATTCAAGAAGATCCAGGAGTCCTGAGAGTACTGAGCCTTCCAGCCCGGGCGTGCGCGTCGATGCTTAGGCTTGAAAGGCGTGACACCCCTTGAGGTAATCGCCCCGGCCTTTGTCGAGATGGCTCACTCGATCGTGTGGGCTTCAGTCGCCACCGTCGACGAGAACAGCCGTCCGCGTACCCGTATCCTTCATCCGATCTGGGAATGGGACGGCATGGATCTGTTCGGTTGGATCGCCACGGTGCCCAGTCCGGTGAAGAAGGCGCATCTCGCCGTCCACCCGGAAATGGCGGTCAGCTACTGGACCACGAACCACGACACCTGCAGCGCCGACTGCCTGGTGGAGTGGTATCACGACGACGAGACCCGATCCGCGGTCTGGAAGAGGTTCGCCGACGCGCCGGCGCCCGTTGGCTATGACCCTCGCATCGTCCCCATGTGGGCCGACGGCCCTACCTCGGAGCAATTCGCCGCGCTGCGGTTGAGCCCATATCGGCTGCGGGTGATGCCTGGCACCGCGATGCTCAGCGGTGAAGGCGAAACGCTCACCTGGACCGCCTCATGAACCCGACGATCACCGATGCCGTCGACGTCAGCGCACTGCCGCTGGTGCCGAAAAACCCACTGCCGCTTCGGCAACTGGTGAAGCTGGTCCGCAGGCTCGACACGGGCCAGGAGGTGATCCGCGACGCGGGCGGCCCGATCACCAGGATTCAATTCGGTCCCGCGAAATTGTTCCCGCCGATCGTGGCGGTGATGTCGCCCGACGCGATGCGCGACGTGCTGGGGCGCAGCGACGCATCCTCCGAACGGTGCGTCATTCACGAAGAAGTGCAAAACATGGCGGGGGACAGCCTTTTCGTGCTGCCCAACGAGCAGTGGCGCCCCCGTAAGCGAGCCCTTCAGCCCGTATTCACCAAACAGAACGTCAGAAATTTCGGCGGCCACATGGCCGCCGCGGCCCAGCAATTTGTCGACCGGTGGCCGGACCGCGGCGACGTGGACCTCGACAGGGAATGCCGCAAGGTGGCGATGCAGTCACTGGGACGCTCGGTCCTTGGCATCGACCTGAACGAGCGGGCGGACACCATCGCCCGGTGTATGCACGTGGCGTCTTCGTATACGGCTGACCGGGCGTTGCGCCCCGTGCGGGCACCGCGGTGGCTGCCGACTCTGTCGCGCCGCCGGGCGCGTGCCGCGGTGCTCGCCATGCGCGAAATCACCGACGAGATGGTGCGCGCATGCCGCGCGGACCCCACGCGCGACGCGCCGCTCGTACAGGCGCTGATCGCCGCCACCGACCCCGAAACTGGCAGGCCGCTCTCCGACGACGACATCTCCAACGACTTGCTGATCTTCATGCTCGCCGGGCACGACACCACCGCGACGGCGCTGACCTATTCGCTGTGGGTGCTCGGCCACCACCCCGACATCCAGGATCGGGTCGCGGCCGAGGCCGCCGCGATCGGCGATCGCCAGCTGACACCCGGGGACGTGCCCCGGCTCGGCTACACCGTGCAGGTGCTGCACGAGTCGCTGCGGTTGTGCCCGCCCGCCGCCGGAGTGGCCCGGTTGGCGACGCGCGACATCGCGGTGGCCGGCTACCGCGTGCAGGCAGGCAGTTTGATTGCGGTGGGAATCTATGGGCTGCACCATGATCCTGCGATCTGGCCCGACCCCATGGTGTTCGATCCCGAGAGGTTCAGCCCGGAGAACACCACGGCCCGCAACCGATGGGAATTCCTTCCGTTCCTCGGCGGCGGGCGGCCATGCATCGGTGAGCATTTCGCGAGGCTGGAAACCACGCTGGCCCTGGCCACCATCGTCCGCGCACTCGAAATCCGTTCTGTGGAAAGCGATTTCACGTGTGACGTACCGTTCACCACGGTCGCCGACGGGCCCATCCCGGCACGCGTGAAGCCGCGGCGCTGAGCCGGTCCTCCGCGCGGCGCCCCGGGGTGCCGGCGGCACCCTTGTTACCGTCCTGGCCGTCCTGCCGCATCGCTGCATGTCACCGGAGAAGCTCGGGTCAGGTTGATATATGCGGATTGCGGCCCCTAGAAGGTTGTGACAGCGTCCGATTCGGCTGGACGAGCGCTACATTGGGCCGAACTTGGCCTGGCGCTCGCCAATAACCGTCAGTATCAAGCGGTTCGGCTATATCTAGGAGACGCGAAGCACAACCTTCCCCTTCTTGCCGTGCTCGGCGCTGCGAGCGAAAGCGGCTTCGAACTGGTCCAGCGGAAAGACGCTGTCGATCTGCGGCTGCAGTTCTGGCAGCGCACTGAGCTGCGCACCGTCCGGTTCTACAACGAAATACTGCGCGCCGGGCGCCTCAGCCGCGACCGTGACGATGCGCGCCGCGCCGCCGGCGTTACGCGCGAGCGGCTCCCCGCCCGTGGTGTCGAAGAGGAGGTCACAGGCCTCGCCGTCGCCGACCAGAACCGCCCCTAGGTGAGGTGCGAGTTGGGCGGCTATGTGTCCAACTCCGCCACGGCTGCCGGTGATCAGTAATCGCTCGCCGCTTTTGATCTTGCCGTGGACGACTAGCGCCTGCCAAGCGGTCGTCCCTGGCATCGGTAGCGCCGCCGCCTCCTCATAAGTCAGTGCGGACGGCTTCGGCGCAAGTAGGGACTTCGACACGACCGCGAACTCGGCGGCGACGCCATCGCGATCGAACGGAGTCAGCGCGATGACCTCCTGTCGTGTCGACTCGACGACGCCACACAGCTCATAGGAGGGAGTCGCAGGCAGCCGATCCGTCGACCAGGTCAACTCATCCCTGGTGATCGCCGCGGCGTGGACTCGAATGAGCACCTCGTCGGGACCCGGTTCGGGTTGGGCAATCTCTTCAAGCCGCAACCCGTCAGCGTGCTGGCGTACTGCCTTCATCAGATTCTCCTCATCTTCATTGTGGTGGCCATGAAGCGGTGCGGATCCCATTCGACCGCGATGCGTCATCTCGATGACGGCGAACGCATCGCAACTGCGGTGGCCTCGCAAACTGGCCTGCAACCCCGCGGGGATTTGGATGTACTGACAATGCGGCAAGAGTGGGTGAGGTGTCATCGCCCACCCCCGCGTTCACCCGGGTGAGTAATGCTGCCGCCTAGGCCGATTCGGGTGATAGAGCCCAACAGCGGCTGGTGAAGTTGGGCATGGACTTCGCGACCTGGAGACGTCGGTGCCGGCCGAGTATCGCGAGACGGTGAGCCGCGCAGTCGAGTCTTCGATGGACGTGCACGCCGACCTTCGCGAGTTCTCGCGTGGCATGCATCCGGCGATCATGTCCAGGGGGTGGATTGGGTCCAGCCATCACGGCACTGGCGCGCCGGTCGGCGGTATCGACCTCGTCGACCATCGACATTGGTTGCCGCCTCGCGGAATAAGTAGAGGTCGCAGCGTATTACGTCGTCGCAGAGGCGCTGACGAACACAACTAAGCATGCACACGCCTCGGCGGTGCACGTTGATGCCTCCCTCGAGGAGGGTGATGCCGAACGCCACGGCCGTAGTCGTCACTGTCAGCGGCCCACGAGTTGGGTCAGTTGAGCCCGAGAGGTGATGCCGAGCTTCGCGAACGCGTTGTGCACATGGGTTTTGACGGTGTGAGGCGATAGTTGCAGTTCGTCCGCGACGGAGCGATTGGTTGCGCCCTCGGCGATGAGGTTGATGACCTTGAACTCCGACTCGGTGAGGCTCTCCCAGCCGGTTTTTGCCCGCGCGCGGGAGACAATGCGCCGTGCGACACCCAACCCGCGCAGCATGCGGCCCACCCTGCGGGCATCGGCGATCGCTTCATACCGGGTGTAGGTGTCGAATGCGGCATTGAGCTGATCGACCGCCTCGGCACTGCGGCCGATGCGTGCGAGTTCCGCACCGGCATCCTCGGCAGCGCCACCGTAAAGAAGCGGCCGTTGCGATGATTCAAGCAACCCGGCAGCACCCACCAGTGCGTGCGCATCACGTTCCAGTATCCCGCGGGCATATCCGGCCACCGCCGCCAACAACGGCACCGGTGGCCGTTCACGCTCCAGCACCTCGCTGGCCTGCAAGACCCGCGCACGCAAACCGGCATCACCTGCCGCCGAGGCCACCCGCGCACTCAAGATCAGCCGAACCAACGCGTGGGGGAAAAGGGGTGTCCCCAACAGGCTGATGTCGCCAAGCCAGCGCGCTGCTTCATGAACGTCGTCGCGATACCACGCCGCGCGCGCCAGCACATACGCCGATGCCCGACGTTGCCCAGGTGATCCGGTGTGGGCATCGCGGGCGTCATTAGCGGTCTGCTGCAACAAGTTTCGGTCATCGGTGTGCACCGCCACCTCGGCGAGGATCAGCATACGATGTACGTCCTGCTCGGTCGCGCCGGTCGGCGGTGGAGGCGGCAGGGACTCGGCCGCGTCGCGAGCGGCCGACAGCCGACCCGCAGCCAGATGGACCCACCCACTCAAGACGGCCCAAGTAGCCAGCGCCAACGAGTTGCCTTCCCGGCGGGCCTGTCCCATGCCGTCGGCGACCCTGGCGGTCGCGTCGTCCAATCGCCCGACCACCGCCAGCAGGTTTGCGTGGTACATCCCGGCATAGGCATGTGCCGATGCCGTTTCGTTCGTGTAGGCCAATAGGCGAAGCTGCTCGAGGCGGCCCAGCGCCTGAGCCGGGTACCCCTCACCAGAATCGAGCAACGCGTGAGTGACCTCGGCCATGATCGTCGCCTCGAGATCACCGGTGGCTGCCGCGGCGGCGGCGGCTTCGTCGGCTGCGGTGCGCCATTGCCCGCTCTTGTCCTGCAACACCAGGTTGTAGGCCAGCCACGCCAGATGCCGTGTCCGGGTGACCTCGCTGATCCCGCTCAACCGCAGCGCCCGGCGGTGCTCCTGCACCCGCCACTGCGTGCTGTGCTTGGTATGCGTCGGAAGCCGGAGCCGGATCTCGGCCTGCACTTCGGGCGAGGACGCCTCGGCGAGCGCCACGACGGCCAACTCTTCGGCCTCGTCGTAGCGGCTGGCCCGGTTGAGCCACTCCACCGTTTCGGCGACCAATGACCCGTGCTCAGCATCGTCGACCGGCAATAACTCCAATGCCCGCTTGCTCAAGTCCGCGGCCGCGCTCGCATCACCGCGCCCAACGGATTGGGCGGCCTGGCGCAGCGCATCGACTGCTTCCATATCTCCGGGCTCGGCGCTGCGCGCCAACTGGGTGGCCACCTCGGCCGGCGCCGCACCCATGTCCAGCATCACCGACGCCGATTGGCGCTCCATCGCCCGGAGCAACGATTGCGGTAACGACTGCCGGGTCGCCTCCCGCAACAAGTCGTGCCGAAACCGCAACTGCTCACCGTCTTCGACGAGCAGATCGGCACGCACCACCTCCTGCAACGCCGACAGCAACGACACCGGCTGACGGTCGAGCATCGTCGCCAACAACCCGGCCGAAAACCGATCCGGCAACACCGCGGCCACCCGAACCGCGTCCGAGGCCTCCGCAGAAAGCAGGTCCAGCCGCTGATGCATCGTGGCACCCAACCGCCGCGGCAACCCTTCCCCCGTCACCACCGCACGCCCACCGGCAACGTTCAGCCGGTCCTCCTCACACAGCCCGCCCACCAGTTCGTTGACCAGAAACGGATTACCGTGCGCCTTGGCGGCCAAATTCAACAGCGACACATCGGCTTTCGCGCGCACCGCGTCCTGCACCATGTCGGCGACCGCGTCCGCCGCGATCGCCCCCAACCGCACAACCGTGGCACGGGCCCGCTGCAACACCGACAACGTGCCCTGCACTGCCGGTCCACCGGCCCCGGTACGCGCAGTCAACACCCACAACACCGCCACATCCGGCCGCGCAGTGGCCAACGACCGCAACGCCAACAGCGTGCCGTTATCGGCCCAGTGAATGTCCTCCAACACGATCACCAACGGGGTTTCCGCGGCCGCCACCCGAATCGCCTCGGCCAGATCGTGCACCACCCAATACCGCAGATCCGCCGAACCACCCAACCTGCGCAACGCCTCGGCATCACCCACCGGAGGATCCGCACGCAGCGTCGCCATGAACAACGAGAAAAACGGCACCGACTGCTGATACTCAAACGCCTCACCAAACAGCGCACGAATTCCGGCCTCGTCGGCCAACCTCAACACCTCGGTGAGCAACCGGCTCTTCCCAATACCCGGCGGTCCCTCGAGGACCAGCACACCCCCGTGACCGGAAGCCACCGCGGAAACCAGCCCACCAACCATTTCGAGCTCGTCGTGCCGCCCACGAATCGGCGGTATGCGCACCGTCCCCAATGTACCCACGGTGCCACGCAGCAGCGTGGCCGCGGCGCAAGATCCGAACCTTGAACCGCTCAACAGCTCTACGCAGTGACCAACCTTCATCTCAGGCGTGCTTTCTAGACAGCTCGCACCTCACTCGGCGGTCTTCGTCACGTCACCACGCCGCGCCGTTACCCACGTCCGTGGTCGGTACGTTGAGCTATTACCGTGAACAGCTCGAACGCCGACCACTACACCCTGTAGTTGACCTGGTCCACGGGGCTGGAACACTAGAGGTCATGCACCGCACTTCGTTGTCGACGGCGTCCTCCGCTGCGCTGTTCAGCGACGCGTGCGCCGTGATCCCCGGTGGAGTGAACTCGCCGGTCAGGGCGTTTTCCTCGGTCGGCGGCACCCCGCGCTTCATCACCTCGGGGGCGGGCTACTGGCTGACCGACGCCGACGACAACCGCTACGTCGACCTGGTCAGCTCGTGGGGTCCGATGATCCTCGGCCACGCGCACCCCGCCGTCGTCGAGGCGGTGCAGCGCGTCGCCGCCGACGGACTGTCCTTCGGCGCACCGACCCCATCGGAGACCGAACTCGCAGGAGAGATCATCAGCCGCGTCGCGCCGGTCGAACGGCTGCGCATGGTCAACTCCGGCACCGAGGCCACCATGAGCGCGATCCGGCTGGCCCGTGGCTACACCGGCCGCGCCAAGATCATCAAGTTCTCCGGCTGTTACCACGGCCACAGCGACGCACTGCTTGCCGACGCCGGGTCGGGCGTGGCCACCCTCGGCCTGCCATCGTCGCCGGGGGTGACGGGTGCCGCCACCGCCGACACCATCGTGTTGCCGTACAACAACGTTCCTGCTGTCGAGGAGGTCTTCGGGCAGTTCGGCGACGAGATCGCCTGCGTCATCACCGAAGCCAGTCCCGGCAACATGGGCACCGTCGCGCCACTGAACGGTTTCAACGCCGCACTGCGTCGCATCACCGCCGCGCACGGCGCATTGCTGATCTCCGACGAGGTGATGACCGGCTTTCGGGTCAGCCGATCCGGTTGGTACGGCATCGATCCCGTAGCCGCCGACCTGTTCACGTTCGGCAAGGTGATGAGTGGCGGCCTGCCCGCCGCGGCGTTCGGTGGCCGCGCGGAGGTAATGGAGCGACTCGCGCCGCTCGGCCCCGTGTACCAGGCAGGAACCCTTTCGGGTAACCCGGTCGCGATGGCCGCGGGCCTCGCAACGCTGCGCGCCGCCGATGACGCCGCGTATGCCGCGCTGGACTCCAACGCGGACCGGTTGGCGGCGCTGCTCGGCCAGGCGCTCGCGGAAGCCGGCGTGGCCCACCAGGTCCAGCGTGCGGGCAACATGCTCAGCGTGTTCTTCACAGACGAGCCCGTCCACGACTTCGCGTCCGCGCGCGCCAGTCAGACGTGGCGGTTCCCGGCGTTCTTCCACGCACTGCTCGATGCGGGGATCTACCCGCCGCCGAGTGCCTTCGAAACTTGGTTCGTCTCAACGGCTCTCGATGACGAGGCGTTCGAGCGCATCGTCGACGCCCTGCCCGGCGCGGCGCGCGCCGCCGCGGAAGTGAAGAAGCCTGCATGACGGAGAAGGCGGCCGAGGCCGGCGAGGCCGAGAAAACGGTGGTGCACGTGATGCGGCACGGCGAGGTGCACAACCCGGAGAAGATCCTGTACGGCCGGCTGCCGAACTATCATCTCTCCGACCGCGGCCGGGCGCAGGCACAGGCTGTGGCGGGGTGGCTCGCACTGCGTGACATCGTTTACGTCGTCGCGTCGCCGTTGGAGCGCGCACAGGAGACCGCCGAGCCCATCGCATCGGCCCTCGGTCTGGCGATCGACACCGACGACGACTTGATCGAGTCGACGAATATCTTTCAGGGGCAACGGGTTTCGCCGGGTGACGGTGCTCTGCGCGATCCTCGCAACTGGTGGTACCTGCGCAATCCGCGCAGTCCATCCTGGGGTGAGCCGTACGCGGAGATTGCGGCGCGGATGACGGCGGCGCTGCACAGGGCCAGGACCAAGGCGGCTGGTCACGAGGCGGTGTGCGTCAGCCATCAACTGCCGGTGGAAACCTTGCGCCGCGCGATGACGGGCCATCCGCTGCACCACTTCCCGACCCGGCGGATGTGCAACTTGGCTTCGGTCACCTCCTTCTACTTCCACGGCGACTCATATGTCGGCTGGGGATACTCGGAGCTGGCCGGGCAGTGAAGTGGCTGGTGGCCCTGGCAAGCGCGGCGGTCGTCGCGCTCGCTGGCTGCTCCACCGGTGACGACGCCGTCGCCCAGGGCGGCACCTTCGAGTTCGTGGCGCCAGGCGGCAAGACCGACATCTTCTACGATCCGCCCGAAAGCCGGGGTCGGCCAGGCACGTTGGCGGGCCCGGAGCTGATGGATCCCGCTAAAACGGTCTCGCTTGACGACTTCGCGGGCAAAGTGGTCGTCGTCAACGTGTGGGGTCAGTGGTGCGGACCCTGCCGCACCGAGATCACCCAGTTGCAGAAGGTATACGATGCCACGCGCGCCGAGGGTGTTGAATTTCTCGGCATCGACGTCCGCGACAACAACCGCGACGCGGCAAAGGATTTCATCGTCGACCGCAAGGTGACGTTCCCGTCGATCTACGACCCCCCGATGCGCACCATGCTCGCGTTCGGCGGCAAATATCCCACGACGGTCATTCCGTCGACCGTCGTGCTGGACCGCCAACACCGGGTCGCCGCCGTGTTCCTCCGAGAACTGCTCGCCGAGGACCTGCAGCCCGTGGTGGAAAGGCTGGCCGGCGAGAAAGAGCCAGCACCGCAGCACAAACAGGCCGGCGCGTGACCGGGTTCGCCGAGATCGCCGCGGCCGGGCCGGTGCTCCTCGCTGTCGGTGTCAGCATCGTCGCCGGTTTCGTCTCGTTCGCCTCCCCGTGCGTGGTGCCTCTGGTGCCGGGATACCTGTCGTACCTGGCGGCGGTCGTCGGTGTGGAGGAGAATCCGGGCGGCGTCGCCGTGCGCACTGCCCGACTGCGTGTCACCGGGGCGGCCCTGCTGTTCGTCGCGGGCTTCACCGCCGTGTTCCTGTTGGGCACGGTGGCGGTGTTGGGGATGACGACCACGCTGATCACCAATCAGCTTCTGCTGCAACGCATCGGCGGCGTCATCACGATCGTGATGGGGCTGGTTTTCGTCGGCTTCATCCCGGTGCTGCAGCGCGAGGCCCGGTTCACCCCACGCCAGGTCTCGACGCTCGGCGGGGCTCCGCTGCTCGGCGCGGTCTTCGGGCTGGGCTGGACGCCGTGCCTGGGGCCGACATTGACCGGCGTGATCGCGGTGGCGTCGGCGACCGACGGCGCCAGCGTGGCCCGCGGCGTCGCGCTGGTGATCGCGTACTGCCTCGGGTTGGGCATTCCCTTCGTGCTGTTGGCGTTCGGCTCTGCCCGCGCCGTACAAGGTTTGGGCTGGCTGCGCCAACACGCCCGCGCTATACAGATCTTCGGCGGGATACTGCTGATCTTGGTCGGCGCCGCGCTGGTAACGGGGCTGTGGAATGACTTCGTGTCTTGGGTGCGCGACGCGTTTGTCAGCGATGTGACGTTGCCGATATGAGCACCATTTCCGCGCGAACAGACGCAAAAGTGGCTAAAAAGCCCCGAAATGGGCCACTTTTGCGTCTGCTCGCGCTGGTGCGCAACACCTGGCGGACCCTGACCTCGATGGGCACCGCGTTGGTGCTGCTGTTCCTGCTGGCGCTGGGCGCCATCCCCGGTGCCCTGCTGCCGCAGCGCAGCCTCAACGAGTCCAAGGTCGAGCAGTATCTCGTAGAGCACCCCACCATTGGTCCCTTGCTGGACCGGGTGCAGGCCTTCCAGGTGTTCTCCAGCTTCTGGTTCACCTCGATCTATGTGCTGCTGTTCGTCTCGCTGGTCGGCTGCCTGACGCCGCGCCTGATCGAGCATGCCCGTAGCCTGCGGGCCACGCCCGTCGCCGCCCCCCGCAACCTGAGTCGGCTGCCCAAGCACCATGCGGCCGAGGTCGCCGGAGATTCGCAGCAACTCACCGACAGCATCACCGGACAACTGAAGGGCTGGCGCCGCGTCGTTCGCCGAGAGGGCGACGTCACCGAGGTGTCTGCCGAGAAGGGTTACCTTCGCGAGTTCGGCAACCTCGTCTTTCACTTCTCGCTGCTCGGGCTGCTCGTCGCGGTGGCCGCAGGAAAGCTGTTCGGTTACGAGGGCAATGTCATCGTCGTCGCGGACAAGGGCCCCGGATTCTGCTCGGCGTCGCCGGCCGCATTCGACTCGTTCCGGGCGGGCAACACCGTCGACGGCACCTCCTTGTATCCGATTTGCCTGCGGGTCAACGACTTTCAGGCGCATTATCTGCCGACCGGGCAGGCGGTGAGCTTCGCCGCCAACATCGACTATCAGGCCGGCTCCGACCTGGACTCCGATACCTGGCGGCCGTACGACTTGAAGGTCAACGAGCCGCTGCGGGTCGGCGGCGACCGGGTGTACCTGCAGGGCCACGGGTACGCCCCGACGTTCACCGTCACGTTCCCCGGCGGGCAGACCCGCACCCAGACGCTGCAGTTCCGGCCAGAAGACCAGATAACCTTGCTGTCGTCGGGGGCGATGCGCTTCGACCCGCCCGGCGGCAGCTATCCCGACCCGGGCGAGCGCCGCAAGAACCAGATCGCCATCCAGGGCCTGTTCGCACCGACCGAACAACTCGACGGCACGCTGTTGTCGTCGAGCTACCCGGCGCTGAACAAGCCGGCCGTCGCCATCGACATCTACAAGGGCGACACCGGCCTGGACACCGGCAAGCCGCAGTCGCTGTTCTCGCTGGATCCCAAGCTCATCGAGCAGAACCGACTGACCAAGAAGGCGCGGGTCAACCTGCGCGCAGGCGAGCAGACCCGGCTCGATGACGGCACTGTGGTCCGGTTCGACGGCGCTGTGCCGTTCATCAACGTGCAGGTATCCCATGATCCCGCCCAGATCTGGGTGCTGGTGTTCGCGCTGACGATGATGGCCGGTCTGCTGGTGTCGCTCGTGGTGCGTCGCCGTCGAGTCTGGGTTCGGCTGACACCCACCGCCCCGGGTACCGTAAGCGTCGAGCTGGGCGGCTTGGCGCGCACCGACAACTCCGGGTGGGGCGACGAGTTCGAGCGGTTGATGCAGCGTCTGCTAGACGTCGACGCCCAGCGGGAAGCGGAGGCACAACGCTGATGAATACCGAGCACATCGACATCGGGCTGGCCCGCTACTCCGACTGGGCGTTCACCTCGTCGGTGGTGGTGCTGGTCGCCGCGCTGCTGCTGCTCGCCGTGGAGCTGGCGTACAGCCGCGGGCGCAAGACCGAGCAGCGCGAGCTGGTCGGAGCCGCCACGGCGGCGACATTGGGCGCAGCCGCCACGGCGGCGACATTGGGCGCAGGCGCCACGGTCGGCGCGGACAGCGTCACCCCCGGCGTCGTCGTTGACGCACCGAGGCGCCCGGTCGACGAACGCGTCGGCAAGGCGGGGCTGGCTCTGGTCTACGTCGGCATCGGCCTGCTGTTCGTGTGCATCGTGTTGCGTGGCCTCGCCACGGCCCGGGTGCCATGGGGCAACATGTACGAGTTCATCAACCTGACCTGTTTCTCGGGTCTGGTCGCGGGTGCGATCGTGCTGCGCAGGCCGCAGTACCGCGCGCTATGGGTCTTCGTCTTGGTGCCGGTGCTGATCCTGCTGACGGTGTCGGGTCGCTGGCTCTACACCAACGCCGCGCCGGTGATGCCAGCTCTGCAGTCCTACTGGCTGCCGATCCACGTGTCGGTGGTCAGCTTGGGCTCCGGGGTGTTCCTGGTGGCGGGCGTGGCCAGCATCTTGTTCCTCCTGAGGATGTACCTGCCCGAGAACGCCTTCGTGCAGCGGCTGCCCGACGCCCAAACGTTGGACCGAATCGCTTACCGCACAACCATTTTTGCGTTTCCGGTGTTCGGGTTCGGCGTCATCTTCGGTGCCATCTGGGCCGAGGAGGCCTGGGGACGGTACTGGGGCTGGGACCCCAAGGAGACGGTGTCGTTCATCGCGTGGGTGGTCTACGCGGCGTATCTGCACGCGCGTTCGACCGCGGGCTGGCGTGACAAGAAGGCCGCTTGGATCAACGTCGTCGGGTTCGTTGCGATGGTGTTCAACTTGTTCTTCATCAATCTGGTCACCGTCGGACTGCATTCGTACGCTGGCGTCGGCTGATAACGAGAGGGGAACGCGTTGTCTGACCACTCGGGCGGATTTCGATCGCAGCAGCGGTTCAGCGATCCGGCGGAGTCGGTGCCGGCCGAATGGACCGCCCCGACACCGCCCAACGTGCTGCCGTTGGGGGACGCCTCACGTCCCCCCGAGCCGCCGCAGGACCAGCCGACGCCCTACCTCGATCTGTCCACCGTCGCCCTGCTTGGCCAGCCGAAGCGGGCGCCGTCGGAGGGCTGGCGCAAGTGGTTGTACTTCGCGACGTTCAAGCTGGTCAACGTTGGCGAGAGCCCGAGGGTCACCCGGCGCGACAGCCTCGTCGGCCAGGTGCGACGCCCGCTGCGCGGCTGCTACCGGATCGCGTTGCTGTCACTGAAGGGCGGCGTCGGCAAGACGACGATCACCGCGACGCTCGGCGCCACCTTCGCGTCCATCCGCGGTGACCGCGTCGTTGCCGTCGACGCCAACCCCGACCGCGGCACGCTCAGCCAGAAGGTGCCGTTGGAGACGCCGAACACGGTGCGGCACCTGTTGCGCGACGCCGAGGGCATCGAGGCTTACAGCGACGTCCGCGCCTACACCTCGCAGGGACCGAGTCGGCTGGAGGTGCTCGCGTCGGAGAGCGACCCCGCAGTGTCGGAGGCGTTCAGTTCCGACGACTACGCCCGCACGCTCGAGGTGCTCGAGCGGTTCTACAGCGTGGTGCTCACCGACTGCGGCACCGGCATGCTGCATTCGGCGATGTCGGCGGTGCTCGACAAGGCCGACGTGCTCGTGGTCATCAGCAGCGGGTCGGTCGACGGGGCCCGCAGCGCGTCGGCCACATTGGACTGGCTGGATGCGCACGGCCACCAGGACATGGTGCGCAACTCGATCGCGGTCATCAACGCCGTGCGACCGAGGTCGGGGAAGGTCGACTTGAAGAAGGTGGTCGATCATTTCTCGCGGCGGTGCCGCGCGGTCAAACTGGTGCCGTTCGATCCGCACCTGGAGGAGGGCGCAGAGATCAGCCTCGACCGGCTAAAGCCGGAGACCCGGGAGGCATTGCTCGAACTGGCGGCGGTCGTCGCCGATGGCTTCTCCGGCACACGGCGGCCCGAAGACCAGTCCGGCTAGGGCCGCTCCGGCCGAGGATTGTTGTCTCCGTGGCCGAGCCGCCGCAGGAAATCCGGATCGTCGTCAGGTCCGATCACACGCGTCTTCGGCCGCGCCGCGGTCATGCGTGCCAGCCGCACACCGGCGTAGATCAATCCGGCCAAGACGAGAACGAGGAGCAAATACGCCACCAAAAACCTCCTTTATCTGAATATACGCGTCGTGGGTAGGCTCGGGCCGTGTCTGCTCCACCACCCCGGTCACGCATGGTGCTCGACCTGCTGGCGTACGTCGGGGCCCGTCTGCTGCTCGTCGTCGCGTTGACGGCGGTGATCTTCGTTGCCGGACATCTGCTCGGGGTGCGCGATTTTCCGCTTGTCGTGGCGCTGCTGTTCGCCTTGGTGATCGCTTTGCCGTTGGGCATTTGGATGTTCGCGCCGCTGCGGCGGCGTGCCACCGCAAGCATCGCCGTCTTCGACGAGCGACGCCGCAAGGATCGCGAACAGTTGCAGGCCAGGCTGCGCGGTGAAGAAACGTCAGGCGGCGAGGAGCCGTCCGGGAAATGACGACGCGCGAAGCGTTCGGCGCCGAATTCGTTGGGGCCGAAGGGTTTCTCAACTCGCCGACCTACGGCTTACCGCCGCGGTTCTCGATCGACGCACTGCAGGACTGCATCGCCGAATGGCAGGCAGGAACCATGGACGTGCCGTCGTTCGACGACAACGTCCGTGCCGGGCGGGCAGGTTATGCGGCGCTGGCCCGAGTTCCTGTCGACTCCGTCGTGATGGCAGGCAACGTGTCCGCTGCGCTCGGGTTGGTGGCGGCGGCGGTGCCCGACGGCAGCCGAGTGGCCACCCTGGCAGGCGAATTCACCAGCACCACCTTCCCGTTCGCCTCACAGGCGGACCGGGGTGTGACGCTCACCGAGTTGACACCCGCGGACCTGATTTCCCGGGCTGCCGAGTTCGATGTCGTGACGGCCAGCCTGGTGCAGTCCGCCAACGGCGAGGTGCTCGACGTCGACGGATTGCGAAACACCCTGACTGGCACCGACACCGTGACCGTGATCGACATCACGCAGGCCCTCGGCTGGAAGAACGTCGATCTCGGCTGGGCCGACGTCACGGTCGCGGCGGTCTACAAGTGGCTGCTCGCGCCGAGAGGCACCGCGTGGATGTCGCTGAGCGAGCGCGCCCGCCGGTTCATGACGCCGCACGCGGCGAACTGGTACGCGGGCGAGGACCCGTGGCAGTCGATATACGGGCTGCCGCTGCGGCTTGCCGAGAATGCGCGGCGCTTCGATGTCTCGCCGACGTGGTTCAGCGTCCTGGGTGCCGGGCTGACATTGCCGTGGCTGGCAACATTGGACGCCACTGCCGTCGAGTCCCACACTGTCGGGTTGGCTAACCGTGCCTGCGCGGAACTCGGCCTGCCTCAAAAGAATTCGGCCATCGTATCGATACCGATTGCCGACGCGGCCGATAAGCTTGCCGCCGCGGGTATCCGCGCCTCCGTCCGCGCCGGGGCGGTGCGCGTCGGCTTCCACTTGTACAACACCGAGAACGATCTGGACCGGTTGCTCGACGCATTACGTTCCCAGCCCGCGTAGAAGCGCGAAAATCGCGTACTTTGCGTCTGATCGAGGCGCTCGGGTGGGGGCTAACTGCTAGCCGGTGATGGGTGACAGCAGCGACGACTTTCGGTGCTACGCGCGCGATCCTGGAATGGCCGACAGAGGCTGACAAAGGAGTAGCGCCGATGATGAAGGTTCGAAGGTTTGTTCCACTTGCGTTGGCGGCCGGAGTGAGCGCCGCGGCGATGGCGGTCGCGCCACTCGCCGAGGCGGCCCCGTCGTGTACGTCCACCGGGCTGGCCAGCGTCTGTGAATCGGCTGGAAACGCACAAGTCAGCGCCACGCCCCCACCGGTCGATTACCAGACCGAATACCCGTTCTTCGGCCCCGTGCTGATCCTGCACCACGACGGACGCCGCTGAACGCCGGTGCGGTCACGTCATTCGCAGTGCAGTGGAATGGTGACTTCCAATGTCGTGCCACTCCCGGCGGGACTCGAGATGCCAAGGCGGCCCGCCAGTGCCTCGACCCGATCCTTGAGGCCGATCAGCCCGGAACCGGCACCCGCCGTGGCACCGCCGATGCCGTCGTCGCTGATGGTCAAAGTGAGCTCAGAGTCACCGGCGAACGCGAACACCTCGACCGAGGATGCCTGCGCGTGCTTCGCGGCGTTGGTCAGCGCCTCGGCGACGACGTAATAAGCCGCAACTTCAACCGATTCCGGTAACCGGCGATCGACGCTCACGTCGAGTTCGACGGGCACTGCCGAGCGTCGGGCAAGTGCTTTGATCGCGGGCCCAAGCCCGCCCTTGGAAAGGATCGCGGGATGTATGCCCCTGGAGATCTCCTGCAATTCGGTCGACACCCCGACCAGCCCGTCGACGACGTTCGACAATCTGTTCCGCAATTCCTGGTGTTCTTCTGGCACCGCTGCCTCGACCGCGCGCAGTTCGAGGCCCAACGACACGAGCCGCTGCTGCGCCCCGTCGTGCAGGTCGCGTTCGAAGCGGCGCCTGGCCGCGTCACCCGCGGTGACGATGCGCGCGCGGGACGCGGTGAGCTCCGCACGGGTTTCGGCGTTCGAGATGGCGGTCGCCACGAGATCGGCGAAATCGCCTATGCGCGTTTCGGTTTCCGCGGGCAGCGGCACTGTCCGCGCCGTTCCGATCACCAGGGCACCCCAGAGAGAGCCGTCGATGATGATCGGCGCACCGACCGAGGAATTGATGCCGAGTTGATGCATGCGTTCGGCCACGGGGCCGCTGGCGACGTCGAACGAGTCGATTCGGGCAGGCTGGCCGGTCGACAGGATCCTCGCCGCCGTGCTGTCGCCGTGCAGTGGAATACGTTCGCCAATGGACATTTTCGTCAGACCGGTGTCATCGCGCGCGGCCAGCAGAACCAGTGCCTCCCCGGATTCGTACCGCAGCAGCGCAACATTGTCGACACCGAGGCCCCGGGACAATTCACTGACGGCAGCGGGATACACCTGCGCCGGATCGACGCCCCGTGCCACCAGCGTGGCGACACGCCGAAGCGCTGCTTGCTGCTCCGCGAGGGCGCTGACTTCGGCGTGGCTGGCCTCCACCATCCGCTGCGCCTCCCGCAACCGGTCCTGCTCGCGACGCCGGTCGGTGACATCGCGCGCCGCGCCGTACAGCAGCCCGTTCACCGCCACAATGCTCCACTCCAGCCAACGCACCGCGCCGTCCGCGCGGATACAGCGGTTCTCGAATTGCGCTCTGCCGCCGCTGTTCGCCAGCGTCTCCAAGAACGAACTGGAGCGGTCGCGATCGTCGGGATGAATGAACTCGGCATAGCGCCGCCACTGCAACTCCACTCGCGGCGAACCGAATATGCGTTCCGCGGCAGGGTTGAGCCGACGGACTCGCGTCGCGTCGCCGATGAAGAACAGGTCCGACGTCAAGTCGAAGAACCGCTCGAGTTCCTTACGGCTGGTTTCGAGTTGGGCGTTGATCGCTTCGTGATCGCGCGCGGCGGCAAGCAACGCTTCCAGCGAAGGGACCAACCGTTGCACGCGATGCAGCCCCGACTCGGGCAGGTCCGCGGGCACCGACAACGTGCCGAGCACGGTGTCACCCTCGCGCAGCGAAAACACCGACGTCTTCTCGGTCGCGGTCACTACGTCCGTATCGAGTTCGGCAAACGACAACCCGAGCATCTGCGCGATCCGCTTTCCCGCGGCGTCCAGCGCCGGCCGCAGATCGCCGGCCCGCAGCATCACGCGGGCCAGGTCGGCGGCCAGGTCGGCCTCGCGTCTGCGTTGCTCGGACTCGGCGGCGCGCAACCGGGCCTGTCCGGCAAGGACGTTGGCCAGCAGCGCCACCGGCAGGAAGATCAGGATGGACACCACGTCCTGGGGGTGCCGCGGGATCAGCGTCCCCATTGTCTCCATGTGGAAGTACACGTAGACCGTGGCGCTGGCCAGCGAGGTGGCCACCGCCAAGCGCAGACCCCACCCGGCCGACACCACCAGCACTCCCAGCAGGAACAGTGCGCCGAAGGCGTTCGACGGGGCGATGCGATGCAGTTGATTCACCAGAAGTGTCTCTGCGGTGATGAACGCGGCGGCCACCAACATGCCCAGCCAGACCGGGGGTGCCGTCGGTCGCACGACAACTGCCAGCAGACGGGCATACAGCGAACGTCCAGGTTCGGGTCCGCTTGGAAAGGGTGGAGGCTGCTGCTGGTTCATCTTGTGTCTTCAACACGGAACGGCATCCGGTTTATTGCCGGTGCCCGTGGACGTGGTGATGGCAGCGATAAGTTCGATTTCCAGTTGGTTTCAATAAGGTGCATTCCGGCTAGCCGGAATGTAATGCCGAGGGACATCTGCGAGGCTGAAGCAGTGTATTGCCGTGGGTTGCGATATGCGTTGTCTGATCGTTGACGACAGCGCCGACTTTCGCGATGCTGCGTGCGCCATGCTCGAGCGCGCGGGTATCGACGTGGTCGGGAAGGCATCGAATAGCGCTGAGGCGCTTCGCTTTTACGAGGACACGCACCCCGACGTGGCGTTGGTCGACGTCGATCTGGGCGGCGAAGACGGATTCGAGCTCGCGGAGATACTCGATCGTGTGAGCGCGGCCAGCAGACTGGCGGTCATCCTGGTGTCCACGTACGCCGAGTCTGACCTGGAAGAGATGATTCACGCCAGCCCGGCAGTGGGTTTCCTGCAGAAGTTCTCGTTGACCCCCGACGCCATCCGTGACCTGCTGAAGGTCAGCGAGCTTCGAGGTAGGTGATCACCGCGCGGACGCGGCGGTGGTCGTCGCCGGTCTCGGGCAGGTTGAGCTTCGTCAGGATGCTGCGGACGTGCTTTTCGACGGTGCCCTCGGTGACCCACAGCCGCCGTGCGATGCCGGCATTCGACCGGCCTTCGGCCATCAGCATCAGGACCTCTTGTTCGCGGCCGCTGAGCACGGCCAGCGGGTCATCGCGGCGACGCGCCGAGACCAGCTCCTGCACCAGTGCGGGATCGACCACCGAGGCGCCCTTGGAGACGCGCTCGAGGGTGTCGACGAAGTCCGCGACGTCGGTGACACGCGTCTTCAGCAGATAGCCGATGGCGTGCCCGCTGGCCAGCAGTTCGGTCGCGTGCTCGACCTCCACGTGCGCGGACAGCACCAAGATGCCTGTGTCGGGCAGTTCCGCGCGGATCACCTTGGCCGCATCGAGCCCCTCGGTGGTGTGTGTCGGCGGCATGCGAATGTCGACGACGACGAGTTGCGGTTTGCGGTCGCGAACCAGGGCAAGCAACTCTGTCGCGTCTGCGGCCTGCCCCACCACGTCGAATCCTGAACGTTCGAGCAGGCTGGCGAGTCCCTCGCGCAACAGCACGTCGTCGTCGGCGACGACGACCTGCACGGCAGACATGAGCAATCCTTCCGGCGCCCGAATATAACAGGGCAGGTCACCAATCTTGCATGGAACTCACAGTCGAGGCAGCAAGATTGCGGCTAGCGGGTACGGCGTTCTCGGGGCAGCGGGAACGCCGGATGGCAGTCAGCGTTGACGACTTCGAGGCGCCCAGCCGCGAGAGTTGTTGTCCATGACCATTGCCCCGCACTGGCTGGACGAACTCCACACGTCGAGCGCGCTCGCTGAGAATCTTCGCACGCTCGAAAGGTACCTCGTTGAGGCGGTGGGCACATTTGGGCTGGTATTGACCGTCGGTGTGGCGCTGTGCAGCCGTCCATCGGTTGCGACGCTGGGTATCGGCACCAGTCTGATGGTGCTGATCTATGCGGGCGGGTATCGCGTTGGGGCGCATCTCAACCCCGCCATCACCTTGGCGGCGGCGCTGTGGGGCCGGATTCCGCTCGGTGCGGCGGCCGGATTCTGGATCACTCAGCTCGCCGCGGGGGCGTTCGCGGCGATCGCGAGCAAGCTCGTTGTCGGAGCGGATCAGTCCCAGGCCGTCACCGAGATGATGCTCGGGGGCCGCGTGCTGATGTTGGCGTTCGGGGCCGAGCTTCTGTTGTCTTTGGTGCTCGCATATGTGCTCTTCAGCTGTGTCGAACCGCGACATTTGGCACCGAACAGCGTGTGGCACTTGACTATCGGAGTTGCTGTCATCGGGGGCTCGGTCGATTTCGCGGCGTTGTTCGGCGGTGTCAACCTGGTCAGCCAGGTAATTGCCGGAGCTTTCACCGCGATCGCGTTTCTCGTCGGCGGATCGGCGGCGCGCTGATGTGCTTCGAGATTCGCGTTCTCGGCCTGACGATCGTGATCACGCCGCGGTCGCATAATCGGCGTCGCCGCGGGGTAGACGGCCGTTATGACTACCGCAAAGTCGCTGTATCAACGGTGGATCAACGAGTTGTGGGCGGGCAAGCCGATCGCGGCTGAGTTGGTCTCAGAGGACTTCGTCGGGCACTGGCCGAACCGTGAGGTGCGCGGTCCCGAGGAGCTGCAGTCAGTGGTCGACGAGACGCATGCGATGTTCTCCGAGTTGCAGTTCGTCGTCGACGTCGAGCCGTTCACCGAGCGCGACCTGTTGGCGGCCCGCTGGGTAGGGACGGGGTCGACCGCGCAGGGGCCCGCCCAGTTCACCGGCAACGACATCCTTCGACTCGCCGACGACCGGTTCGTCGAGTACTGGACGGGCACGTCGACCGGCTAGCCCGCCGCGTCCTGCAGCAGTTGGCGTAGCCGTTCGATCGAGTCGCCTTCGCCCGGATGCAACCGAAGCGGTCCGGTCAGCTCGTCGGGTTGCGGTGAGCGTTCCCCGATTCCCGTCGGCGGGGGCGGAGGCGAAGCAGGCGGCGGTGGCGGCGGTGGGGGCGGCGCCGCAGCAAGATTGGCCATCTTCGCCTTCAGCCGTTCCGAAGCGTCGTTGCGGACCGCTCGGCGCTCGGCGTCCGGGTCGGCGTTGCCAACGAAACACCCGGCAGGTGCGTCCTGTATGACGGCAAGCGCACTGGTGTAGAACATTCGCGCTTGGTCTGGTTGGCCCTCCCAGGCGGCCAGGTCGCCCTCCCGCTCACGCACCAGTTCGAGGTTCACCCGGGCCGGGCACACCAGTGCGGCATCGGCGCGTGTCAACGCCTCGGAGAAGCGGCTGTCCGCCTCGTCGAGGCGACCCTGAAGCACCGCCAGCGTGCCAGCGGCGAACGGCGCCTTGGCCGGTTCGATGACGTTGATGATCCGCATCGTCGACACGGCGGTGCGAAGCCCCGACACGTCGCCCTCGGCGAAATGCGCGCCCGCTGAATGTCCCGCGACCACAGCCGAGATCATCTTGGCCGCGGCGAGCAATGCAACGATGACGACCGGCGCCGAAAACAGCAGCAGACGTCGGCGCAGACGCAGGCGCGCTGGAGCCTCTTTCACACCGCCGCCCCCCGATATCTCGTCCGAGTCCTGCGGATCTCGCGGACAGTCAAGAACAGCTCGAACAGCAGCAGCACCGCCGCGGGGAATGTGAACACCCAATAGAGCTCGGTGGGTGACGAACCGATGCTCGTCATCTCGTGCTGTGCCGCACCGAGTTTCGGCTTGACGACAGCCTCCGGCAGCGGCTGGCCGGGCTCCCGGTGCACGTAGGCGATGCCCAGTTGTCCGGCGATGAGCTCCAGACGCGCCTGGTCGAACTCCGGCGGGGTGCCGTAGCCGAGCACCGCTCCGCCGTCGACCGTGCCTGCCACGGGCTCGAACTCGGCCTGCGGCGCGCTTGACCCGCTTGCCCCCGACCCGAAATAGAACACCAGGTTGGCCGAGTCACGGTACTGCTGTCCGGCGGCAATCAGTTGGTAGCGCAACACATTCGCGGCCGCGCCGGCGTCGGCGGTCGACCTCCCTTCAGGCTCATCGTACGGTGTCAACCGCGCGGTCACCGGCCGCAGGCTCCACACATCTTCGGACAGCGGCCAATCCAGCGAGGCGCGTGAGGAGAACGCGATGAGCGCGAACCTGGCATGTGGGTAGCGGTCGAGCAGGCCCGCGATGTCGGCGCGGATGCCGGCCATACGGGTGCTGGCCGCAAAGTCGGACACTCCGGAATCCGGCGATCGGTCCACGACCAGGAACACGTTGATGTTGTCGTCTGCCGGCGGCGACGCCGCGGCCTGCTGACCGCCCGTCGCGAGGCTGGGGCGCATCGCCGCGATCATCAGCAGCATGACCGCGAGGGTCAGCCCGCACCAGCGCCATACGGTCGCCCACCGCGCCCCGGCGGCGGTGTGCAACTGGTACATCGTGATCAGTCGAAGCGCGATCAGCGCCAGCGCTACCGCGGCAAGCAGGGCAGGCGGAAAGACCGGATCGAACGTCATCGGCGTAACACCGCCACCGATATACACAGCAGGGCCGCGGCAATCACTCCGACGGCGAGAGGGAACCCCGGCGCGTCCGATCGCCAACCGAGAACCGTTGCGCCACCGGGAAGCCCGGCCACCGGCGGTCGGGTGCCGATACTGTCCAGGTCGGCGGTCAGGTTGGTGCCCGCACCGGTGTAGTGGAAGAACTGTCCCCCTGTGGCCTCCGTGATCGATCGCAGGCCGGCCTCCCTGCCGCGTGGCGAGGTGGTGACGGCGTTGATCTGGACGCCTGCCTCGGCCGCCATCTCAGTGACGCGCTGCCCCACGAACAAGGCGGGTCGTGTCTCGCCCGGCGCCCGGATCGAACTGGGACCCAGATAGATCAGGGAACGGCCACGGTCGCTCTTGGCCTCGAACGACGGAAAACCGGTCATGCACAGCGCGAGGACATCGTCGACGCTGGGGGCGTAGTCGACATAAGTGACGTCAGGCGCGAATGCGGCGGCCCTTGACCGCCCAGCGGTGGCGTACGCCCCGAATTGCCCTGCGGCGAACTGGTAGTCGCGCGTCATCGGGACCACTCGGCGAGACGGCGATGTCAGTCCGATGCGTTGCGTGCCGAACGTCTTGGCCTTGGCTGCGAAATAGGTGAGGAATTGCGAGGTCGCGGGTTCGCCTACCGGTGCCCCGACGCACAGCATGATGTCCTGCGACACCTCGTCATTCGACGTCCAAAACCAACCCGTGGGCCGCGCGCTCGCAACCACGGCAGCGCAGAACGCCGTCAGCAACAGCGCCAGGGCAACGATCATGGCGATCAACCGCATGCGCGCCAGCCGGGCATAATCCGGCAGACCAGTCAGCCGCGCGGTGTTGGCCAACGGCCGCAACCCCCGACGCGCTTCGCCTTTCGCTGACAGCACCGCCAATGCTACGGCCCCGGCCAGGCACACCAGTCCGACGACGGCGACCGGCCACCAACTCAGCTCCACGTCCGGATCAACTCCTCGGCCGTGGTGGCCAGGTCGGTCATGTCCTCGCGCGACTCGGCGTTGAACTGGACGTCGTTGAGCGCGGCGAAAACGGGACCGGTGGCGGCCAGTTCACTGTCCATGATCGCTTCGACGTGCATGTACTGTGCTGGCGTTCCGGTGACCTGGTGAAGGAAACTGCGCAGCGTGCGGCTGATCTGCGCGCCCGCTTCGGCTGCGGTGAGGCGCCCGGAGCGGTGCCCGGCAACGGCGTTGCGGATGCTGTGGCGAAACCGCCGTCGTAACACATGGCCGTGTAACGACCGGATCACCGGTAGCCTGCGCAGTTGTCGCGACGGCAGTGTCCAGACCAACACACTCGCGTACCAGGTGCACACCAGCGCTATCAGCGCCACCCCCAACCACAGCCACCATGGCGAGTACGGCGGAGTACCGCTGACGAACCGCAGCACGTCATCCGGCACGGGCGAACACCTCCGTCATCTCGACGATGCGGTGCCGGATATCCGTGCTGCCCGCGATGGTGGTGTGCGCAATCGCGTGCCCGGTCATGAATTTCGCGAGCCGGCGGACTCTGTCTTGCTCGGCGCGCCGATACGCGGCCACGATCCGGGGGCCGAGCGCGGCGCCGCTCATCACGAATTGTCCCGTTGCCACGTCATAGCCGCCGCGGTCGTCGTCGACACCCGTGACCGCTGGCATGTCGGCAACCATCGCCCACAGTACGTCGTGCCGGGCCCGCAGGCGCGCGACGGTGCCGTCGAGGCGGCCACCGGCATCCCGGACATCGGGTTCGTCGGAGACCACCACCAGCAGTAGGGGATGCCGGTAATGCGTTGCGACATAATCGAGTTGACGCTCGATGTCACTCGGGCCCTGCTGTTCGCGGGTGTGGGTCTGGAACCGGTGCAGCATGCTTTCGATGTGCGTCTCACCGCGACGTGCGGGGATGTTGACACAGCCGCGGCCGTCTCCGTACACCAGGCCGATCTGGTCGGCGCGCCCGATGGTGATCAATCCGATCGCGCCCAAGATGTTCGTGGCGACATCGCGTTTCGTCTCCCCGCTCGGCGCCAGCGCCGACATGTTGCGGCCCGCGTCGGCGACGAGGAGGATCTTGTGGTGCTTCTCGGAGACGAAGCGCTTGATCAGGACGGCGCCCGATCGGGCCGACGCCTTCCAGTCGATATCGCGGACGTCGTCGCCCGGTACGTACGGCCGCAACTCATCGAATTCCATGCTGCGGGTGTGCAGCAGGGCGTAGCGACCGCCTTCCAGCATGCCGCGGGTGTCGGTGCCGAAATGCGCCTTGGCCCTGTTGAGATGCTTGCCCACCGCGACCTCTACGGCACTCGCACCGCTTGCAGCACTGCATCGATGATCACTTCCGGGGTGATGTTCGCGCTGACCGCCTCGAAGCCGAGAATCAGCCGGTGCCGCAGCACCCGGTGGGCGAGCTTGGCGATGTCGTCGGGGATGACGTGTCCGCGACCGGAAAGCACCGCGAGTGCGCGTGCGGCCTGACACAAGGCAATGGTGGCCCGCGGGCTGGCGCCGTATTCGACTACGCGGCCAAGGTTTTTCGGCAGATACTGTTCTGGTGCGCGCGTCACGTTGACCAGCCTGCTTGCGTAGAGCATCAAGGCGCGGTCCATGTGCACGTTACGGACGACATGCTGCAGCCGGCGGATGTCGTCTAGTCCGACCACAGCGCGGGTGCGACGGCCCTTGTCGTATACGCCGGCATCCATTCGCGCCATCACCTCGACCTCTTGTTCAGACGAGGGATAGCTCAGAACGTCCTTGAGCATGAACCGGTCGGTCTGCGCCTCGGAAAGCGGATAGGTGCCTTCCTGGTCGACGGGGTTCTGGGTGGCGATCACCAGGAACGGCTCCGGTATCGGATACACCTTGCCCGCGATGGTGGTCTGACGTTCCTCCATCGCCTCCAGCATCGCGCTCTGCGTTTTGGCACTCGAGCGGTTGATCTCGTCGAGAAGGACGATGTTGCTGTGCACAGGACCCAGCTGGGTGACGAATGAGTGGGTCTGCGCTTCGTACACCTGCGTGCCGATGATGTCGCTGGGCAGCAGGTCCGGTGTGCACTGGATGCGCTGGAATCCGCCGTGGATGGCCTCGGCGATCACCCGGGCCGCTGTCGTCTTGGCCAGGCCCGGCACGCTCTCGATCAGGACGTGCCCGCCCGCGAGCAGCCCGATGAGCAGCGATTCGCGCAGGTTCTCCTGGCCGACCACCTTGGCCGAGAACGCATCGGCGATGGCACCGACGACGCGCTGGACGTCCGCGATGTCGGACGACTGCGCGCGTGCTGCGGTCATGGATGCCTTTCGAGCCCTTGAAGAGGAGACGAAGTGCGTTGTGTACCCCGGCCAGGGTATCCGCACACCGTCGCAGGCCGGTCAGCCAAACGCCAAGGCCAGCGCCACCGCGACGGCCCAGACCAGCATCGTCAGGCCGGTGTCGCGCAGCACCGGAATCAGGTCCTTGCCGCCGAGGCCTCTCCGGATCGGACCCGACGCACGCGCGGCGAGCGGCGCCGCGATCAACCCGACCGCGCACCACGGCGTCGCCAGCATCAGCACCAGTGTGAGTGTGAACGCGACCACGAGCAGTGTCTGGTACAGCATTCGGGTGCGGGCGTCGCCGAGTCGCACGGCAAGCGTGATCTTGCCGGAATCCCTGTCGGTCGGGATGTCGCGCAGGTTGTTGGCCACCAGCACCGCCGACGACAGCGATCCCATCGCGACGGCCAGTGCCAGCCCGACCCAGTCGACCCTCAGCGCCTGGGTGTACTGCGTGCCGAGCACCGCGATCAGCCCGAAGAACACGAACACCGCCACCTCGCCGAGGCCGAGATAGCCATACGGCTTCGACCCGCCGGTGTACAGCCAGGCACCGGCGATGCACACGGCTCCGACCGCGATCAGCCACGGCGCGCTCAACCACGCCAGCACCACCCCGGCCACCGCCGCCACGCCGAGGCTCACCAGGGCGGCCGTCAGCACCGCGCGCGGCGCAGCCAGTTTCGACCCGACGAGCCGCAGTGGCCCCGCCCGGACATCGTCGGTGCCGCGGATGCCGTCGGAGTAGTCGTTGGCGTAGTTGACGCCGATGATCAGCGCCACCGCGACGAGCAACGCCAGCAGCACCTTCCACCAGCATGCGGCGTCAAGCCAGGCGGCGCCTCCTGTGCCTGCGATCACCGGCGCGACCGCGTTGGGCAGCGTCCGCGGGCGGGCGCCCTCCACCCACTGCGCGAAACTGGCCACGAGCGCAATCGTGCCACGGGCCTCAACTGCTGAAGTTGGTCAGCCCGACGACGAGGTTGATCGTGACGGCGATGATGATCGCGCCGAGGAGGAAAGACAACAGCGCGTGCCCGAGCGCGGTGGTGCGTATCTCGCGATCCTTGATGTTGGTGTCAGAGACCTGATAGGTCATTCCGATCGTGAAGGCCAGATACGCAAAATCGGTGTAACTGGGTTCGGCGTCCGGATCGCCGCCCTGATTGAAATCGATTCCCTCCCCGCCGCCCGAGTAGTACTGGCGCGCATAGCGCAGTGTGAACACCGTGTGCACAGCCAGCCAGGACGCGGCGACACTCAGTGCGCCGACGGCCGCGGCGACGACATCGCCGCGATGGGTCTTCTCCGCCATCAGCAGATAGCCCACGCCGGCAAGGCTCGCCAGGCTCGCCAGCACCATGATCGCGTGCGACCAGCCGCGGGTGGCGTCCTCCTCATGCCGGCGACATGCGTGGTCGCGGGTTTGCTCGGCGGACAGGTGATAGATCAGCGCCCACGTCGAACCGAGATAGATGGCGGCGGTGAGGATCCACCCCACCGCGGGCGCGTACGGCCAGCCCGCGGTGACGCCGACGGCAAGCGCCGCCGCGCCGCCGACCAGAACGGCAATGCCCACCCGAACCAGTACCGGCCCGTCCCGGCCGAATAGCTGCGCAAGCCCCATCGTGCGAGTCAAGCACCCGAACCTGAGGGTGACCTTGCGCGATGCCCGACAATGGACCAGTTGCGCGGACGTGAGGAGCACAGACTTGTTGGGAGTCATTGGCGGCAGCGGTTTCTACACCTTCTTCGGTCCCGACGCCCGCAGCATCAGTCTGGATACGCCGTATGGTGCGCCGAGCGCGCCGATCACAGTCGGCACGGTCGGCGAGCACGAGGTCGCGTTCCTGCCCCGGCATGGCGTCAAGCACGAATTCTCGCCGCACACCGTGCCGTATCGCGCCAACATGTGGGCGCTGAGGGCGCTCGGCGTGCGCCGCATCTTCGCACCCTGCGCGGTCGGCAGCCTCACCGCCGAGCTTGGGCCGGGGGCCATGGTGGTGCCCGATCAACTGGTGGACCGCACCACAGGCCGCGCGGACACCTACTTCGATTCTGGCGGCATCCACGCGGGCTTCGCCGATCCGTACTGTCCGACATTGCGAGCAGCGGCAGCCGACCTGCCCGGCGTGGTCGACGGTGGCACCATGGTGGTGATCCAAGGACCTCGGTTCTCCACCCGCGCCGAGAGTCAGTGGTACGCCCGTCAGGGTTTCACGTTGGTGAACATGACCGGCTATCCCGAGGCTGTGTTGGCTCGAGAGCTCGAAATGTGTTATGCCGCAATTGCTTTGGTCACCGATCTGGATGCGGGCATCGATGCCGACACGGCCGTGCGGGCCGTTGACGTGTTCGCGGAGTTCGAACGCAACATGGTGCCGTTCAAGAAGTTGATGCACGAGGCCATAGACCGTGTGACGACCGAACGCGGCTGTACGCACTGCCTGCCGCACGAGGGCGTTCAACTTCCGTTCGAGCTGCCGTGAGAGTGCTGCTGACCGGCGCGGCCGGCTTCATCGGGACCAGGGTGGCCGCCGCGCTGGCCGACAACGGGCACGACGTGGTGGCGATCGACGCCATGCTGCCCGCCGCGCACGGATCCAATGGCGAACTGCCACAGAATGTTGCGCGTGTCGACGTGCGTGACGCCGCGGCGCTGGCGCCACTGCTCGAGGGTGTCGACGTGGTCTGCCATCAGGCCGCGGTGGTCGGCGCAGGCGTCAATGCCGCCGACGCGCCGTCCTACGGCAGCCACAACGACTACGGCACCGCGGTGCTGCTCGCCGCGATGTTCGCGGCGGGTTGTCAGCGACTGGTGCTGGCGTCGTCGATGGTGGTGTACGGACAGGGCAACTTCGAGTGCGACGAGCACGGGTTGGTCGATCCGTCGGCGCGCACGCGAGCCGATCTCGATGCAGGCATCTTCGAACACCGCTGCCCTATCTGCGGGGAGCAGGTGCGGTGGCGGCTGGTCGGCGAGGACGCGCCGCTTCGTCCGCGCAGCTTGTACGCGGCCAGCAAGACCGCGCAGGAGCACTACGCCTTGGCGTGGGCCGAGTCGACCGGTGGCTCCGTGGTCGCGCTGCGCTATCACAACGTCTACGGCCCCGGCATGCCGCGGGACACGCCCTACTCCGGCGTGGCGGCGATCTTCCGCAGTCAGCTCGAAGCGGGCGATGCGCCAAGGGTTTACGAGGACGGCGGGCAGATGCGTGACTTCGTCCACGTTGCTGATGTCGCCGCTGCCAACGTGGCCGCGGTCGGCAGTCAACTGCCCGGATTCTCGGCGTTCAACGTGTGTTCCGGTCGGCCGATTTCCATCCTCGAGATGGCCACCGAACTGTGTGAGACCCGCGGTGAGGTGCTGCCGGTCGTCACGGGTCAGTACCGCAGCGGCGATGTGCGCCATATCGTGGCCGACCCGACCCGTGCCGCGGACGTGCTCGGCTTCGTGGCGGCCGTCGATCCGCGCGACGGACTGCGTGAGTTCGCGCACGCCCCGCTGCGGGGGTAGACGTTTCACCTAGTGATACTGGTGGCATGAAGCCAGCGATCTGCGAACAGTTCGGTATCGATTTCCCGTTGTTCGCCTTCAGTCATTGCCGCGACGTGGTGGCCGCCGTCACCAACGCCGGTGGGTTCGGGGTGCTCGGTGCGACGGCGTTCACGCCGGACTGGCTGGACAAGGAGTTGTCCTGGCTCGACGAGCACGTCGGCGGCAGGCCGTACGGCGTCGACCTGATCGTGCCTGCCAAATTCGAGGGCAAGGGCGAAAAGCTCGCGCCTGGCGAGTTGGCATCGCGGATTCCCGAGGACTACCGCGGATTCATCGCCGACCTACTCGCAGCCCACGGCATCGAACCGGAAGAGGCGCCGCGCACCGGTCCCTCGTTTCTGTCAGGCGACACCGGTCAGGACTTGCTCGACGTCGCGTTCGGTCATCCCATCAAGCTGATCGCCAACGCGCTCGGCGTGCCGCCGGACTACATGATCGAGGCGGGCAAGGAGCGAGGTGTTCCCGTCGCGGCGCTGGTCGGCGCCAAGGAGCACGCGGTCAAGCAGGTGCAGGCGGGCGTCGACCTGATCGTCGCGCAGGGCACCGAGGCCGGCGGCCACTGCGGCGAGGTCACCACGCTGGTGCTCATCCCCGAAGTGATCGAAGCGATCGAGGGCGCGGTCCCTGTGCTCGCCGCCGGCGGCATCGTGACAGGCAGGCAGATGGCCGCCACCGTCGCGATGGGCGCCGACGGCGCGTGGACAGGATCGGTGTGGTTGACGACGGAGGAGGCCGAGACGGCGCCGCACACCGTGCAGAAGATGCTGGCCGCATCGTCACGGGATACCGTGCGGTCCGCCGGGCGTACCGGAAAGCCTGCGCGACAACTGAAGTCGGAGTGGACGGACGCCTGGCTGCCGAATGACGGCGGCCAGAAGCCGTTGCCGTTACCACTGCAGTCGATGTTGAGCGAGCCGATCATCCGCCGCGTCGACACATTGGCCTCGCAGGGTCACCAGGGCGCCCAGGCGTTGGCGACCTACTTCGTCGGGCAAGGTGTGGGCCTGATGAACAAGGTGAAGCCCGCCCGCGAAGTGGTGCGCGAATTCATCGAGGACTATCTGGCGGCGACGGAGCGGTTGAGCAACTCGCTGCCGGACTGAGCGCGTTACGGCACGCTGACGCAGCCCACACCCGGAACGCAGCCGCCGCCTCCACCTGGTCCGCCGCCACCGGTGGGTCCACCCGGGATCGAGCCACCACCGCCACCGGGACCGCCGCCGCCGGTCGGGCCGCCGGGAACGCCGCCGCCGCCACCCTCAGGGCCGCCACCGCCGGTGGGGCCGCCGGGAACGCCGCCGCCACCACCCTCAGGGCCGCCGCCTCCGGTGGGCCCGCCGGGAACCGCCGTGTCGGTGGTCGTCACCGGTGCAGTGGTCGTCGCCGTGGTGGTCGTGGTTGTCGTGGTGGTCGTGGTGGTCGTGGTGGTCGTGGTTGTCTCGTTGCCGCTGTCACCGCCGCCGCAGCCGACCACCAACACCATCGCCGCCGCGCCGCCGAACAGCGCCATCCCCGTTTTTGCACCCGATTTCATGGCGGGGGTGTTGCCCTTCGCCGGACGGTCGAAACACCGGCCCGTCGGCGGGCGGCGCTCAGTCGGCCAACGGCAACCGCACCTCGAAGCGCGCCCCCGTCGCGAGGTTGTGCGCCGACAGCGTGCCGCGATGCGCCTGCACCAACCCGGCGGCGATCGCAAGGCCCAGCCCGGAACCGCTGGGCAGCGACGAATCGGCTCGCGGCACTCGGTCGTTGGAACCGCGATACGCGACGTCGAACACCCTGGGCAGGTCGGCCTCGTCGATGCCGACTCCGGTGTCGTCGACGCGGGCCCACGCGCTCTTCTCGTCGGAACCCAACGCCAGCAATACTTTGCCGCCTGCAGGCGTGTGTGCGATTGCGTTCGCGACAAGATTCGACAACACCCGCACCAGCGCCCGGTCGCTGCCGAGGACCTGCACCGGCTTTTCCGGCAACTCCGCCTTCAGCAGCACCCCGGCTCGCTCGGCGGCGATCCGGTGCGCGGCCAGCACATCGTCGACGACTTCGTCGAGCGCCACCCTGTCGAGCACCGGTTCCACCGCGCCCGCATTGATCTTCGACATCTCGAACAGGTCGTCGACCATCTCAGAGAGCCGAATAGACTCCTGCTCAATGGTTTTCGCGTGCACTCGAACTTCGGGATCCGGCACCACACCGTCGGCGATCGCCTCAGACACCGCCCGGATACCCGCCAACGGCGTGCGCAGGTCGTGGCTGACGAACGCCACCAGTCGGCGGCGCGAATGCTCGGCCGCACGTTCGGAATCGCGGATCTCTTGTTCCCACACCGTTCTTCGGGCCTGATAGCGGGCCAGCATCACCGCGGCGGGGATGGTCACCACCGACACGATCACCAGTACCACTGCGGTGCGCTCAAATGTCTCGGTGATCATGAACCCGCTGGCGCCAAGCACACCGGAGAAGGTCGCCAGCACCGGGATCAGCACCAGCGCCACCATGCTGACCGCCAGCGACCACGACCGCGCCAGTCGGATCACGAGCGCCCCAGCGAGCACGACGGGCACCGAACATGCCAGCGCCCACGCCGCGATCTCCCACAGATCATTCGGCACGATCTAGGCCTTCTGCTCTTCGCGCGAGCGCTCGTCGCCGCTCCACAGATATCCGCGGCCCCACACCGTCTGCACGCGATGGTGCTCGCCGAGTTTGGATCGTAGCCGCTTGACGTGCACGGTGACCGTAGACAGATCACCGAAGTCCCAGCGCCACACCTGTTTCAACAACTCCTCGCGGGAGAACACGGTGTCGGTATGGGTGAGGAAGAACGTCAGAAGGTCGAACTCGCGGTTGGTCAGGCTGACCGGCTCGCCGGCGATGGTCACCGAACGCGCGGCGGTCGAGACCGTCATTTCGCCGACGGTGACGTCCTGCGGCAGCCCCCCGATCGGTGAGGATGTCCGCCGCAGCACCGAACGGACCCGCAGCGCCAGCTCTCGTGGGCTGAACGGCTTGGTGAGGTAGTCGTCGGCGCCCGCCTCCAGTCCGGCGATCCGGTCGTCCTCCTCACCGAGTGCGGTCAGCAGGATCACCGGCATTGCGTAGCCGCCCTGCTGGCGCAGGCTGCGGCACAGCGTCAGGCCGTCCGGTCCCGGCATCATCACGTCGAGTACCGCGACGTCGATGCGCTGCGATCCGAGCAGCCGGAGCGCCTCGGTGCCGTCGTGTGCGATCGAGACGTCGAGGCCGTCGCGCTCCAGATAGCGGCGCACGACATCGCGCACCACGGTGTCGTCATCGGCGATCAACACCCGTGTCATGTTTTCGACCTTAATCTCGCGACGCCACTACCAGCGCCTATGTCATTGTTCCGTCACTGTTCATTCGTTGCCGCGGGCAACTTGGACGGCCTACCGTCGAAAACCATGCCGGACGTCACGGTGGTGCTGCCCTGCCTCAATGAGGCGTCATCGCTGCCAGGGGTTCTTGCCGCCATGCCTAATGGGTACAGGCCGCTCGTGGTCGACAACAACAGCACCGACGGCACAGCGGACGTCGCACGCAGGCACGGCGCCGACGTGGTCGCCGAACGGCGGCCGGGTTACGGCTCGGCGGTGCACGCCGGGGTGGTGGCGGCCTCGACGCCGATCGTGGCGGTCATCGACGCCGACGGCTCGCTGGACGCACGTGAGCTGCCTGCGCTTGTCGAGGAACTCGACCGCGGCGCCGATATGGCCATCGGTCGTCGCCGCGCCGTCGCGGGACTGCGCTGGCCGTGGCATGCCCGCCTCGGCACCGCCGCGGTGTGCTGGCGGTTGCGTACCCGCTACGGGTTGCCCGTTCACGACATCGCACCGATGCGGGTGGCGCGCCGCGAGGCGCTGCTGGCGCTGGGCGTAACGGATCGGCGGTCCGGCTATCCGCTCGAACTGCTGGTTCGTGCGGCCCAAGCCGGCTGGCGGGTGGTCGAACGCGACGTGTCATACGGCCCGCGCACCGGCGGAAAGTCGAAGGTGAGCGGGTCATTGCGGGGGAGTTTCATTGCCGCACTGGACTTTTGGCGAGTGATCTCGTGATCCCGGTGGTGGTGTTGGTGGTGGCCAAGGCTCCCGTGCCCGGGCAGGCCAAGACGCGGCTGGCGGCCAGCGTGGGAGACCGCGCAGCGGCCGATATCGCGGCGGCCGCGCTGCTGGACACGTTGGATGCGGTGGCCGATGCGCCGGTAGCCGCGCGGGTGGTGGCACTGACCGGCAACCTCGACGCCGCCAGCTCCGGCGACGAAATCCGTTCGCGCTTGGCTGATTTCACCGTGGTGCCGCAGCGCGGTGCAGACTTCGCGGCTCGGTTGGCCAACGCGCACGCGGACGCCTCAGTAGCCACGAACGGACTTCCCGTTTTGCAGATCGGCATGGACACCCCGCAGGTCACCGGCGACCTGCTGGCCGAATGCACGCGTGAGCTGCTGGCTGCCGACGCGGTGCTGGGCCTCGCGCGCGACGGGGGATGGTGGGTGCTTGGCGTCACCGACGCCCCTGCGGCCGACTGCCTGCGCTCGGTCCCGATGTCGCGACCCGACACCGGAGCGGTAACGCTGGCCGCGCTCGGCGGCACGACCGCCAATGTCAGCCTTGTTCCCACCCTGGCCGACGTGGACACCGTCGAGGACGTCGACGTGGTCCGCGCGCAATGTGCGCCGGAAAGTCGGTTCGCGCGCGCGACCCGGGGTGTGACCCATGCTCGGTAACCTCTACGACCGCGCATTGAACGGCGAGCGCTGCTGGCTACGACACGACGACGGCCGCCTCGATCGGCTACCGGTACGCAGGTGGCTGGGTGGCCGGAACGCCGATGCCCACTTCGACCGCACGCTTGTCGGGCTGTGCAGCGGCCCGACCATCGACTTGGGTTGCGGCCCTGGCCGGTTGGTGGTCCGCCTGGTGCAGCGCGGAGTGCCCGCGTTGGGAGTCGACCAGTCGGCCACCGCGGTCACGCTCGCGCGCCGCAGCGGCGCCCCGGCCCTACGCCGCGACGTGTTCGACCCGTTGCCGGGGGCCGGTCGGTGGCACACCGTGCTGCTGGCCGACGGCAACGTCGGCCTCGGCGGTGATCCGTGGCGCATCCTGCGCCGGGCAGGCGAACTGCTACGCCAGGGCGGACGCTGTCTGGCCGAATTCGATTCGGCCGTCGAGGGAATCCACACCGGATGGGTCCGGCTCGAATCGGCGCGGGCGATCGGCCCCTGGTTCCAGTGGGCGTCGGTCGGCGTCGACTGCGCGGCGCGGCTAGCCGACGACGTGGGTCTCACGGTCGCAGGGATCCACCCGATCGGCCGCCGCGTGGTGGCCAGCCTGGTCGCGAAATGAGAATCTCGGCGACTGCTCAGGACATACCGGCGAGCATCCCGGCCCGATAGGTTCCGGCAGGATTGCGTACGATCACGTTGAGCCGATTGGCCGCATTGATCAGCGCGATCAGGCAGACCAGCGCGGCAGCTTGGTCGTCGTCGTAGTGCTCACGGACCAGCGCCCAGGTCTGGTCGGCCACGCCGCCGTTGGCGTCGGCGAGCCGGGTGCCTTCCTCCGCCAGCGCCAGCGCGGCGCGTTCGGCATCGGTGAACACGATCGCCTCACGCCACGCCGCCACCAGGTTGAGCCGCACCGCATCTTCTCCGGCCGCCGCGGCCTCCTTGGTGTGCATGTCGACGCACACGGCGCAGCCGTTGATCTGACTGGCGCGCAGGCTGACCAACTCCTGGGTGGCCTTCGGCAGCGTCGACTGGTCGATCACCAGGCTGGCGTTGACGAACCGCTTGGCGAACGCGGCGGCCAGGTCGTTGTTCATCAGGTCGATTCGGGCGTCCATTCTTCCTCCTCTGTCGTGGTGCACATGAGATGCCGGCGGGCCGCCGTTTGTGACAATCGATCCGATGTCACAAATCGGGGCCCACCGGTGTCTGATGGACATGTCCGACATCGCCACCCAGGTCTTCCTCGCTCATCGCAACCTGCTCTTCACGGCCGCCTATGAGCTGCTGGGTTCGGCCGCCGACGCCGAAGACGTGTTACAAGAAACCTGGTTGCGGTGGGTGGACGTCGACCTCGAAACGGTGCGTGACCAGCGGGCGTACCTGGTCCGGATCGCCACTCGACAGGCCCTTGGGAGGTTACGCACGCTCGGCCGCCGCAGGGAGGCCTACGTCGGGCCGTGGCTGCCAGAGCCCCTGCTCACCACCCCCGATGTCGCCGACGACGTCGAATTGGCCGACAGCGTCTCGATGGCGATGTTGTTGGTGATGGAGACGCTGACGCCCACCGAACGGGCGGTGTTCCTGCTGCGCGAGGTGTTCGAGTTGGAGTACGACGAGATCGCCGAAGCCGTCGACAAGAGTTCGGCCGCAGTCCGCCAGATCGCGCACCGGGCGCGGTCGCACGTGGCGGCCCGCAGACCGCGGGGCGTCGTGTCCACCGGCGAAACCCGGGATGCGCTCGAGGCGTTCCGGCGGGCGGTGGAAACGGGTGATCTGCAGGGCCTGGTCGACGTCCTCGCCCCTGACGTGGTGCTGTTGAGCGATGGCGGCGGGGTCAAACAGGCGCTGCAGCGGCCGATCAGGGGTGCGCACAGGGTGGCGCGCATGCTGGCGCTCGGCCTGCCGAAGATCGTCGGAGAACTCTCCGTCGAAACCGTGCAGATCAACGGCGGACCGGCGCTGATCATTCGTCTCGACAACCAGATCGACAACGTGGTCGCGGTACGCATCGACGACGGTCTGGTTTCGGGGCTCTACATCGTGCGCAATCCCGAGAAGCTGTCGTACGTGAATCGCGAAACCCGGCTGCGCCGTTGACTACCAGTTCGTCAGGATGAAGTGGTTGACCAACAGCGCGCCGACGACGTTGACGGCGAGCCACCAACGCTGCGTCCGCAACGGCAACGCCGCCCCTGCCGCGGTGAGCCACACCATGAACGGCAACCAAATGCGTTCCGTCTCAGCCTTACTCAGCATCGACAGATCTGCACACACAATCGACAACAGCGCGGCGAGCACGACCAGGTGCAATCCCGACCGCCGCCTGATCGCCGCGATGTCGAACAGTCGGCCGATGCCGGCAACGCTGCCAAGCCCGATCGCGCACACCACCGACGCGAGGTTCGCCCACGACCAGTATTGGAACGGCCGGTCGTTCGCGATGCCCTGCCAATACCGGTGTTGCACCAGCGTGTAACCGTCGAACCACCAGAACCCGGCGAGCGCGAACACACCGACGACGGCCAGCGCGGCGAGGACCGCGGGCACCAATGCCGCGACGGCCGATCGCCAATTCGCCGCCGTGATCAACACGGCCACCGCAGGCAGCGCCATCAATCCCAGTCCATAGTTGAGGAAGATGCCCCAGCCGAGCAGCAGCCCCGAACCCGCGGCGGCGAGCACGGGCCAGCGCGCCGTGCGCCGAACCGCCAAGGCCAACAGTGCGATTCCCCAGGCCGCCACGCCCGCGTAATAGCCGTCCGCTGACACCGCGACCCAGATGGCCGTCGGCGCCACGGCGACGAAGGGCGCCGCCGACCGGGCGGTGCTTTCATCCGCCAACGCGCGCAGTGCAACGACGATCGCCGCCGCGGCGCTCGATCCGGCGAGCAGGCACAGCAGTCCCGCCCATGCGCCACCGCCAAGCCCGATGCGGTCCAGCCAGACGAATGTCAACAACGCGCCAGGTGGATGACCGGACACATGGGTGATCCACGAATTCGGTTGAAAGTCAGGGATTCTGCTCGCGAAGGTGCGCACCGCTTCTCCGATATCGGTGACGCTGGGCACCTGGCGCAGGTACTCGTGCTGGGCGGCGAGGCGATGAGCGAAGCCGCGGTACCAACCGTCGATCATCGCAAGGGCGAACGCCCACGCGCACGCGGTGGCCCAGGTGGCCAACGGCAACGCCCGCCACGGCAGTCGGGCGGCGACGGCTCGGCCCCACAGCACGGCGGCGATGCCGATCACAATCGCCGGGACGGTTCCCCAGCCGACATGAGCATTCCACCATCCGAAGATCGGCGCGGTGTCGGCGAAGCTGTGCAGCCGGGCGGGCGACGCGCGAATCAGCGGCGTGACGATGCCCAGGTGCAGGTGCGGCACGACGAACGCCGCGACCACCAGAAGCACGCCGACGGCGACCGCCACCGCCTCCCTGTGACCGATCCGCACGACGTCAGCCTATTGGGCGCTCGTCGCAGCTAATCTGACGATTCGATGACTACCGACGCCGCGCCGGTCTTCGGCAGCACACACCTGGCCGAGCGCATCGAGCGTGTCGAGACACAGATGATCACCGCCGCCACCGAGTTCGCCAGGCAGCGGGTGGGTGCCGGAGTGTTCGTCATCCCGATCGCAGGGGGCGCCGCGTGCTACGCCGAGGACGGCTCGCCGCTGAACAAGGTCGTCGGTCTCGGCTTCGAAGGAGTGCCGGATGGCGACGCGATCGACGGCATCGAGCGGGAATTCGCCGCGCGCGGCGTCCCGACCCAGGTCGAGTTGTCCAACCTTGCCGATCCGGCGATCGGTGCGGCCCTGACGGCCCGCGGCTATCAACTGGTGTCGTTCGAGAACGTGCTCGGGCGGTCGCTGGACGACGATCCGCGGCCGCTCACACCGCCGGGAGTCCAAGTGCGGCCCAGTGACGATCCGGCCGCGTGGCTCGATGTGGTGGTCGACGGCTTCGCTCACCCGGACGAGGAGGACGTGCCCACGCACGAGGACTTTCCACGCGAGGCGATCGCGCGGGTGATCGACGATATGCAACGGGCAGGCGCCGCACCCTATCTCGCGTTCCGCGACGGCGCGGTGGCCGGCGGTGCAAGCATGCGGGTGTCGGACGGCGTCGCGCAGTTGACCGGCGCGGCGACCGCGCCTGCCCATCGCAGGCGGGGAGTGCAGACCGCGTTGTTGTCGGCGCGACTGGCCGACGCCGTGCGTGCGGGCTGCGACATCGCCGTCGTCACCACCGCGCCAGGATCGAAGTCGCAGCAGAACGTGCAGCGCAGGGGTTTTCATCTGCTGTATACGCGTGCGGTGCTGGTCAAGAGCTGATCCGTACCGTTCGTTCCATAACTGACGTACGCTGGACGCATGCCACGACCCCGCAAGTTCGACGAAGGCGACGTGATCGCCGCCGCCCGTGACCAGTTCTGGTCGCACGGATACGCCGCCACATCGGTCGACGACCTCACGTCGGTGACCGGTCTGGGCAAGGGGTCGCTCTACGGGGCGTTCGGCGATAAGCACGCACTGTTCATGAGGGCCCTCGACGACTACATCGACGCTGCGATGGACCGCGTTCGCGGCGCGTTGCGGGATCCGAGGTTCAGCGCCTATGACCGATTAGTGCGGCACATCCGCGGCCAGGTCAAGGACATCGCGGCGGACAAGTCGCGGCGCGGTTGCATGATGGCCAAGAGCGCCGCCGAACTGAGCGCCACCGACGACGTGGTGGAACGGGCCGTCGAGAGTGCCTATGCCACATGGGCGGCTGAGCTCGGCCAGTGCATCGAGGAGGCTCAGCGCGACGGTGACATCGACAAGCAGCGCAACCCGCAGGTGCTGGGCACGACCGTGCTGGCGTTCATGCGTGGCCAGGAGGCGCTGCACAAGGGCGGGACGAAACCCGCCGCGCTCAAGGCGGCCGCTGAGGAGATGATCGACCTGCTGTCCGCATAGCGGAATAGATTCCGCGCGGGCGGTGTCCTAGTTCTTGACCGTATGGTCCAGAATTGGAAAGGGCACAGCTATGGCACTCCTCAAGGGCAAGACAGCGGTGATCACCGGCGGCACCACGGGCATCGGCTTGGCCACCGCCAAGCGGTTCGTCGAAGAGGGCGCATACGTCTTCGTCACCGGGCGTCGTCAGGCCGAACTCGATGCGGCCGTCAAGGAAATCGGTGACAACGTCACCGGTGTACAGGGCGACGTGAGCAAGGCGGAAGACCTCGACCGGTTGTACGCGGCGATTGGTGACAGTGGTCGTCGAATCGACGTCGTGTTCGCCAACGCCGCCGTCATCGACGTCGCTCGGATCGGGGACATCACCGAGGAGCACCTCGACCATCTGCTGGACATCGACTTCAAGGGCGCGGTGTTCACCGTGCAGAAGGCGCTGCCGCTGCTCAACGACGGTGGCTCGATCATCCTGAATTCGTCGAACACCAACGCCAAGGGCAGCGACGGCATCGGGGTGTACGCGGCGATCAAGGCGGCGTTGCGGTCGTTGGCCCGTACGTGGGCAAGTGAGTTGCGGGGGCGCAACATTCGCGTGAATGTCGTCAGCCCCGGCGCCACCGAGACACCCGGCATCAACGCGCTTGCCGAACTCCTGTTTCCCGGCCCCGACGCGGCCAGCCAGTTCGAGAAGTATCAGATCAGCGGCGTCCCGCTGGCCCGCTACGCCGCAGTCGAGGAGGTGGCGAATGCAGTGGTGTTCCTGGCCTCGGACCTGAGCAGCTTCACCACCGGTGCCGACCTCCCCGTCGACGGCGGCATCAACCAGATCTGACGAACCGAATCGCCGAAACTGTATTCCAGCAGGCCGTTTCTCGCACTTTCGCTGCTGGAATACAGTTTCGCCGCTGCCCCAGTTTGCGCGAATCCGTCGGACTAGCCGTATCGCGCAGCGAGTGCCCTGCGGTCCACCTTTCCGATGCCGCGACGCGGTAGTTCATCGACGACGTGAACCTCCCGCGGCGCGGCCGTGACAGGCAGTGTCGATGCGACGTGCGTGCGCAACTCGGCCAACGTCGGTGCGGCACCTTCGGATACGACGACGATCGCCGCGACCACCCGCTGGCCCCACCGATCATCGGCCACACCGAACACCGCGGACTCCGCAATCGCCGGATGTGTCGCCAGCGCCGCCTCCACCAGCTGGGGCAGCACCGTCAATCCGCCGGTGCTGATCGCATCGTCGACCCGGCCCAGAACCCGCAATACGCCCGAATCATCAAGGACACCAACGTCATCAGTGCGGAACCAGCCCGGCTCGTCGAACGGATCCGGCTGCACAGGATTGCGATAACCTTTGGCCAGCGTCGCGCCACCGAGCACGACCCGGTTGTCGTCGATGCGCACCTGAACCCCGTCCAGCGGCACGCCGTTGTACACACAACCGCCCGCGGTCTCGCTCATCCCATACGTCCGTACCACTGATATCCCTGCCGCAGAGGCTTTTTCGGCCACGCCGTACGGCATCGGCCCGCCGCCGATCAACACGGCGTCCAGCTCGGCAAGTGCCGCCGTCGCAACCGGGTCACGCAACGCCCTGTCCAACTGCACCGCCACCAACGACGCATATCGCCTGCCCGAGCCCAATGAAGCGATAGCGGAGGCCAATTCGGGCGCGTCGAATGCCGGCGACACCGTGGCCGGGGTGGTGCCGGCGATGACACTGCGCACCAGCACCTGTAGGCCCGCGACGTGATGAGCGGGCAGCGCCAACAACCACGCCCCCTGACCGCCCAACCGGCGGTGCGTGGCATCTGCGCTGGCGGTCAACGTCGCCGCGGTCAACATCGCCCCCTTGGGTGTCCCTGTTGTGCCCGATGTCGACACCACCACCGCGACGTCGTCGTCGATCGGCTCGCCGGCCCGCAATGACGTTGTCAGCAGCGAGGTTTGACCTTCGTCGTCGGCGGGCACCGGAAGCATGCACACTCGACCGGCGAGTGCGTCGGCCACCACCGGCAGCAGTGACAGCGCTGACTCGCCCGATGGGACGGCAACGGGTTGAAGCTCGGCTATTCTGACTCCTCGTCGTCGCGGGGCTCGTCAAGTGGCCACCCCTTGACGGCCAGTCGATTCCGCACCCGCTCCACGTCATTGGGCGCCGGAAGTTCGTCGGTGATCTGGGTGATCAGCACGCCGATGTCGACGTGATCGAATTCGCCGCGGTTGATCAACTCGGTCGCAACCGTCTTCACCTCGTCGTCGGTCAACCGCGGTTTGAGGAGGGCGAACAGCGGAACCCGGTCCGGACCCGGTACCCCTTCGGGATAGCCGGCGGTGATCCACGCCACGATTCTGGCGAGAAATTTGGTCACAGTGTCACCTCCCCACGGACGGCCCGGCAGCCTCGACTCACATGCCGGACCGATGGTAGTGCTCGGACCTGGCAGCGACGCACGCTAACGGTCGCCGGACAGCTGGTGAATAGTTGATGAACAGCTCGGCCCGCGGGGCAAACTCACTGGTCGGACAGCGCGAGCGGGGCGGCGGGTCGCTAGGCAAATGCCGGGTTTGCGCAGCAGAATTAGCGCCATGAGCGCAGAGACGATCATCCTGCTGTTGCTGATAGCAACGGCGCTGGCGTTCGACTTCACCAATGGGTTCCACGACACGGGCAACGCCATGGCGACGTCGATTGCCACGGGTGCGCTCAAGCCGAAGACGGCCGTGTTGTTGGCGGGCGTCCTCAACCTCGTCGGTGCGTTCCTCTCGGTGGAGGTGGCCGTCACGGTGACCACCTCGGTGCTCAAGGTGCAGGACGGCAAGACCGGCCACCTGATCCCGGCCATCACCCCGTCGATGGGTCTGACGATCATCTTCGCCGGCCTGATCGGCGGGATCCTGTGGAACCTGGTGACGTGGCTGTTCGGCATTCCGTCGAGTTCGTCGCACGCGTTGTTCGGCGGCTTGATCGGCGCCGGCCTGGCCGCGCTCGGCACCGCCGGAGTGAACTGGGGTGGCATCACCTCCAAGGTGCTCATCCCCGCGGTCGCCGCCCCCGTGATCGCCTGCCTCGTCGCCGCCTGCGGAACCTGGCTGGTGTATCGGCTCACCCGCAACGTGATGGCCAAGCGCCGTGAACAGGGTTTCCGCTGGGGCCAGATCGCGACCGCGTCGCTGGTCGCGCTGTCTCACGGCACCAACGACGCTCAGAAGACGATGGGTGTCATCGCGCTCGCGCTGATCACCACCGGCCACCTGACGGGCGACGTGAAGCAGAACGGCCTGCCGTTCTGGATCATCTTCAGCTGTGCCCTCGCCATCGGTCTGGGCACCTACATCGGTGGCTGGCGGGTGATCCGCACACTCGGAAAGGGTCTCGTCGAGATCGAGTCGCCGCAGGGCCTGGCCGCAGAAGCCTCCTCGGCCGCGATAATCCTCAGCTCCAGCGCCGCTGGAATGGCACTGTCGACCACCCACGTCGCGACCGGGTCGATCCTGGGAAGCGGCGTGGGCAAGCCGGGCGCGGAGGTCCGCTGGGCCGTTGCGGGGCGCATGGCCGTCGCGTGGTTGATCACCCTGCCGGCCGCGGCATTCGTTGGGGCACTTGCCTATTGGCTCTCCAGCGGAATCGAGTCGGTCACCGGGTCGGAACTGGCGGGAGACGGCGTGATCTTCGTCATCCTGGTCGCGCTTTCCGGCTACATGTGGTGGCGGGCCCAGCAGCAGAAGGTCGACAGCAACAACGTCAACGCCGATTGGGACGCCTCGACAAATTCGGTCGTGCCCGTCGAGGTGCGCGAGGCTTCGAAGGAAGCCACGCCAAAGGCCACGGTCTGATCGCCGCTCCCGGCTAGCAAAGGAAATCTGCGATGACGTATCTCGAAGCCATCATCAAGGTCCTCATCGTGGGACTCATCCTTGGCGCCGGACTGCCCGCGGTCTTCGCGGCGGGCATCGTCGCGTTCTCCGCTGGCGACGGCGGCGAACATCCGGACGGCACCGTCAGTGCACCCAACCCCGCGCTGAAGTTTCTCGGGTTGGCCTTGTTCGCGTTCGTCGGGGTGGTGATCCTGATCGCGATCCTGTGGATCACCAGGACGACGATCATCCATCACCTCGGTATCGACCCGTTCCCAATGCTGAAGAAGAGCTGAGGCTGATGACCCAGAACCGCAGTGTCGTCGACAACGTGCTCGGGTGGCTTCTCGCGGGGTATCCCGAAGGCATTCCGCAGAAGGACTACTTCCCTCTACTGGCGCTGCTGAAGCGGTCGCTGACCGAAGAAGAGGTGGTCAAGGCGGCGCAGGCGATCCTCAGGGCAAACGATTCCGACACCGTCACCGAGGGTGAGATCCGCGAGGCGGTGCATGCGGTGATCGAGAAGGAACCCAACCCCGAGGAGATCCACCAGGTCGCTGCGCGGCTGGCGTCCGTCGGGTGGCCGCTGGCGGCGCCGGTCCGCTGAGCTCAGCGCCTGGTGTCACGCCGCAGTGGGTGGTCCTCGGGCACCTGCACGAAGATCAGCAGCACCCCGTCGGGATCGACGACGTGCATTTCATGCAAACCCCACGGTTCCTGCTTTGCGCTGCGCACGATCTCGACGCCTCGGCTCGTGAGCTCTTCTTCGGTGGCGTAGACGTCGCGAACCTGAAGCCACATCGTCCCACCGGCACACGGTGACCCGTGGCCCGCGAGTTCGATCAGGGATTGGCCGGCGTAGAACACCGTGCCCGCGCCGTACTCGCGGGCGATCGCCAGGCCGAGCCGGTCGCGGTAGAACTGCAGCGACGCCTCATAGTCGGCCGGCCGTATCAGCATCCGGCTGGCCAGGATCTCCATGCTCCAGTGTCTATCACGCCGGGTCAGCCGATTTGGCGCCCGACACCCTCCCAATACGGTTCCCGCAGTGCGCGCTTGAGCAGCTTGCTGCTGGGCGTGCGCGGCAGCGCTGAGGTGAAGTCCACCGATTTGGGCAGCTTGAAGCCCGCGAGTCGGTCACGGGCGTAGGCAATCAACTCGGTGTCACGCGGGGTGGCACCGGCAACGGGAACCACGACGGCCTTGACCGCCTCGCCCCACCGCTCGTCGGGAACGCCGATGACCGCGACGTCGGCGACGGCCGGATGAGTCATGAGGACGTTCTCGACTTCGGCGGGCGATACGTTCTCGCCGCCGGACACGATCATGTCCTTCACCCGGTCGTGCAGATAGAGGTAGCCTTCGTCGTCGACGTAGCCGGCGTCACCGGTCTTCAGCCAGCCGTCCGGGGTGAGGGTGGCAGCCGTCGCATCGGGGTTGTTCCAATAGCCGAGCATGTTCTGCGCTGACCGTGTCCACAATTCGCCGACGCTGCCGGACGGCACGTCCACGCCTGCCTTGTCGACGATCCTGACGTCCACCCATGGATAGGGCTTGCCGCACGACCGCAGCAGGCCCGGCCGGCGAACCGGGTCGTGGTCGTCGAGTTGCGTTATGGAGCCGGTGGTTTCGGTCAGTCCGTAGACTTGCAGGAATTCGCAGCCGAATCGCTTCAGCCCCTTCACCAAGACGTCGTCGGTGATGGGGGATGCCCCGTAGACGACGGCGCGCACGTTGGAGAAGTCGCTGTCGCCGGGGGTGGACACAAGCATCTGGATCACCGCGGGCACCAGAAGCATGTTGGTGATGCGATGGCGCGCAACCGCATCGAGGATCGCCCGCGGATCGACGTCGCGCAGCACCACCGTGGTGCAGCCCTCGGACAGCCCGACCAACGCCCAACCCGAACCGGCCATGTGAAACATCGGCATCACCGCCAGGCTCGTGCTGTCGCAGTCGAACCGCCACCGCTCGGCGATGCCCGCGGCCTTGCTGAAGTAGTTGTGGTTGCTCAGCATCACGCCCTTGGGCGGGCCGGTGGTGCCTGAGGTGTACATCAGGAACGCCACGTCGTCGGATTCCGTTGTCATGCCGGGATCTTCGGCCGGGTGATCGGCGACCCATGCGTCGAAGCCGGGCCAGCGGGGATGCGTACCGACCGCGACGATCGAGGCCGCCAACCGGTCCTCGATGGCTTCGACATGGTCGTAGAACTCTGCGCCGACGATGATGACCTTCGCCTGCGCGTCGTCGACGATGTGCAGCATCTCGCGCGGGGCCAACCGCCAATTCACCGGCACACCGATGGCTCCCAGTTTGGCCAGCCCGAACACCACCTCGAAGAATTCGGCGCTGTTCTTCTCGATGAACGCAACTCGGTCCCCGAAGCCCACCCCGGCAGCCGAAAAAGCCTGCGCCGCTTGGCTACTCCTGACGTCGAGTTCGGCGAAGGTGATGCGGCGGTCACCGACCACCAGCGCGATCGCGTCGGGCCGCTTGCCCGCGTGCACACGAACGATGTCGGCGATGGTGGTGATTTCGGGTGACGGCATTGTCAGTCGGTCGGCTGGACCCGCTGCCGCTTCATGATCGCGTCAACGGCGTTGGGCGCGAAGCTGTTCACGGCATGCGCGGTGACGGCCATCCGCGGGGCGATGCGCACGGGGCGGGTGCGCGCCGCGGTGATCATCCAGTCGGCGGCCTCCGCGGATGTCAAACCGGGCAGCCCGTCGTATGCGCGGGTCGGTGCGATCATCGGCGTCTTCACCAACGGGTAGTACAGCGTTGTCGAGTGCACACCCTTGTCCGCCCACTCGGTTTCGATGACTCGGCTGACCGCCGACAGCGCCGCCTTTGAAGCGTTGTACACCGAAAAAAGTGGCGAGGATTCGCTGAGCACACCCCACGTCGACACGTTGATGATGTGGCCGTCGCCGCGCTCGATCATGCCGGGCGCGATGCCGCGGATCAGCCGCAGCGGGGAGTAGTAATTCAGCGTCATCGTCCGCTCGACGTCATGCCAGCGGTCCAGCGACTCGGCCAGCGGTCTGCGGATCGAGCGCCCGGCGTTGTTGATCAGGATGTCCACGCCGCCGAGGTCGTGATCCACCTTGGCGACCAGTTCGTCGACGGCGTCGAGATCGGACAGGTCCACCGCGTGTGCCGTCGCATCGCCGCCCGCCTCGGTGATGCGGTCGACGACCGCGCCGAGCAGGTCCTGTCTGCGGGCCACCACAACCACCCGGGCGCCGCGCCGGGCGAACTTCTCGGCGGCTGCTTCGCCGATGCCCGATGAGGCGCCGGTCAGCAGCACGCGCTTGCCGGTGAGGTCGATGGGGTCACGTCGGCGGCGCAGCGCCCGCTCAGTCAGGGCAGGTCGCATGCTGTTCAGCAGCAAGCCCTCGGACAGCCGGCGCAGCGGACTCTTGCTCACGAATCCTGAGTTTAGGTGGCCTAGTTTTCGGGGGTGTCCGCGCGCTAGCGGGAGCAAGTCTCGTATTTGTTGATCAGCGCCTGCTCGGCAGGGATCGGCCGGTACACCAGCGGGTCGTGTTTGGTGCAGCCGCCGATGGTCACCGAGACCGGCCCCCTGGCTGTGCCCTGGTCGCCGATGTGGCCTGAAGGCTCGTCGCTGGCGGTGTAGAGCACGGGCGCGGGAAGCGTGGCAGCAATCGGCAGGTGCCGCTGCGCCAACTGCAGTGCGACGGCGACGTCGCGTGAGCGCGTCGTCTCCTCGGAGATCCAGATCGGGGGCGTGTTGGGCCCGTTTATCCGCAGTCGGACGAAGTGGCGGATTGCCTGATCGGCGTTGAGGCGGTTCCACACGTCGAGTTCGGCGGCGGTGGGCAGCCGTCGCGACGTCACGATCTGCGCGGGATGGTCCTTGCCCGCGTTGACCGTCCAGTCGATCCCGGCGAGGTGCGCATACCGGTCGGTGAGGGTGCGTGCGGTGGCGGCCACGCCGGTGTAGTCGGCACCGCCGTTGAGCGTGATGGTGGCGTGATTGGAGTGACCGAACTCCTGGATCGGCATCTGGCCACCGGGGTGCTCGATGGTGGCGCGGAAACGCACTGTGGCGCCCGGGAATTCGCGCCGCAGGGCCACCCAGTCGTTGGACTGCCGCACGATCTGGTCGGTGTTGACGATCGGCAGTCGCCCGTTGTCGACGGCGAACAGGTTCCAGCCGTTACGCACGTCCAACTCGGCTCGGTAACCGGCGTACTTGCCGGTTCGAAGCTGCCGCAGGTACCTGGCGGTGATCAGCTTCAGTTGGTCGCCCGTCATGTTCTCCGCAACGTCGAGGTACACCGTGAAGTAGACCAGGCCCTGCGCGCGGCTGTCGGCGAAGTCGTAGCTGGCGTTGACGACCCCGGGCATCTCGCGGAGTCGGTCGGTGAACGATGCGACGTCGGCGCGCCGGTCGGGAGGGTTGGCGCCGCACGCGGCCACCACGGCGACCAGCAGCGCGACGACCCCGGCGAGCAGGCGGTGACGGTGCTGAGAAAACATCGGCGCCGAGTGTAGGTCGAGTATCTGTCGATGAGTATTCGGCGGCACCGTCGTCTGGTTCGACAAAATTCTGCAGCGCGAACTATAGTTCTGCTCGTTCGTGGAGGGGAGTATTCCTCGCGCGGCACCGTCGTCATCACGGACGGCCACATGGCCGGCCCGGCGGTGCCGGCCCCGGCCAAGGCCGCGGGCGGAAGAGACCTCCGGACCGTTGCTTCGTGCCGTCCGGAGGTCGACGTGGTTTCTGTTGTCTCACCACTGGTTTGGGCCGTCACCGTGGTGGCGTTGCTCGCGATCATCGTGCTCGATCTGACCGTGATCGCCCGACGGCAGCGCACCGTCAGCACTACGGATGCAGTGCGTTGGGTGCTCGTCTACGTCGGGCTGGCCGCGGTGTTCGCCACAGGGCTGTTCGTTTTCTTACCGGGGTCGGCGGGCCAGCAGTTCGTCGCCGGCTACATCACCGAGTACAGCCTCAGCGTCGACAACCTGTTCGTGTTCATGATCATCATGGCCCGCTTCGGAGTGCCCGCCCTCGCGCAGGACAAGGTGCTCTACATCGGGATCGTGCTGTCCCTGGTGTTGCGCGCGGCGTTCATCTTCGCGGGCGCGGCGGCCATCGCGGCGGCGAGCTGGGTGTTCTACCTGCTCGGCGGTTTCCTGGTGTACACCGCGATCCAATTGGCCCTCGAAGACCCCGACGACGAACCCGACTTCCACCACAATGCCGTGCTGCGGTTCCTGCACCGGATCCTGCCGATCAGCGACGACTACGACGGCCGCCGCCTGGTCACCCGCCAGGGCAGGCGCCGCAAGTTCACCCCGCTGGTCATCGTGATCGCCGCGATCGGCATGGCCAACGTCGTGTTCGCGCTGGATTCGATCCCCGCGATCTTCGGGCTGACCAGCGACGCCTACATCATCTTCACCGCCAACGCGCTGGCCCTGATGGGCCTGCGGCAGCTGTACTTCCTGATCGAGGGGCTGCTCGAGAAGGTGGTCTACCTCAGCAAGGGGCTGGCCGTCATCCTCGGCTTCATCGGCGTGAAGCTCGTCATCGAGGCGCTGCACGGGTCGCATCTCGACGACTTCGGCTCATTCCACCTGCCGGAGATCGGGACCGTGACGTCGCTGCTGTTCATCGTCGCCACGTTGGCCGTCACGACCGCGCTGAGCATGCTGAAGACCAACCGGGACGCGCGCCGCGCGGTCGCCGAGACCGAGTGACACCTAGCTCAGAAGTAGCGGGGGAACGGCGTCCAATCCGGCTCGCGCTTCTGCAGGAACGCGTCGCGGCCCTCGACGGCCTCGTCGGTCATGTACGCCAGCCGCGTTGCCTCACCGGCGAACAGCTGCTGGCCGACCAGCCCGTCGTCGGTCAGGTTGAACGCATACTTGAGCATCCGGATCGCCTGCGGTGACTTGCCGTTGATGGCCGAAGCCCATTGCAACCCAACGGATTCCAGGTCGGCGTGGTCGACGACCTCGTTCACCGCGCCCATCGCGTGCATCTGCTCGGCGGTGTAGGGCCTACCGAGGAAGAAGATCTCGCGAGCGAACTTCTGACCCACCTGCTTCGCCAGATACACACTGCCGTATCCGCCGTCGAAGCTGCCGACGTCGGCGTCGGTCTGCTTGAACCGCGCGTGCTCGCGACTGGCCAGCGTCAGATCGCACGTCACGTGCAGGCTGTGCCCGCCACCCGCCGCCCATCCGTTGACCAGGCAGATGACCACCTTCGGCATGAACCGGATCAGCCGCTGCACCTCGAGGATGTGCAGCCGACCCGCGCGGGCCGGGTCGACCGTCTCGGCTGTCTCGCCGGAGGCGTACTGATAGCCACTGCGGCCACGGATGCGCTGATCGCCGCCGGAGCAGAATGCCCAGCCGCCGTCCTTGGGCGACGGCCCGTTGCCGGTCAGCAGGATCACGCCGACGTCCGACGACATCCTGGCGTGGTCGAGCACCCGGTACAACTCGTCGACGGTGTGCGGCCGGAACGCGTTGCGCACCTCAGGCCGGTCGAAGGCCACCCGCACCGTCGGCTGCGGTCGGCCGTCCACGACGTGCCGGTGATAGGTGATGTCGGTCAGGTCGAAGCGGTCGACGGGCTGCCACGCGGTCGGGTCAAAAGGGTTGTCGCTCATGCGGTCACGGGATCCAGCCGGAAGACGGCCAGTCGACCGGCCAAAGCTTCGAACTCGTCGGGATTCGGACCGGTGACCAGGCCGGTGTTCTTGATGAAATCGACGCCGGAGGGCACTTCGATCGGAAACGCCCGCAGCAGCGGCCGTGCCTCGTCGGCTGACATCTCGACCATCTGGATGGTTTCCGCGCGCCTGCCCGCGTGCAGCGTGGCCCTGCCCGCGGCCCGCGCGTTGGCGGCCCAATCCGAGTCGGGCAGACCAGCCACCACGTAGCGCTTGCCGTCGACCGTCATCGGTGTGACCGGCGTCGACCGCGGTTTACCGGTCTTACGGCCAGGGACTGTCAACACGGCGGGCCCGAAGCTCACACCGAGTCGCTGGATGCCGATCATCACCTTGTTCACGTACTTCAGCCACCACGGCAATGCGCTCTTGGACATGCCGCTAACGCTACTCAAGCGGGGTCGATGCGGAACACGGGCAGGCACGCCTCATCACCCGATATCACCCGATATCACCCGATATCACCTGATATCACCGGCGACATCGAGTTCGCGAAGCGTCTCATGGTCCGGACAGCCCATTTCTCGACCATGCGTGCCGTCTGTAACTCGATATCACCGGCGATATCCCGGTCATATCGTCACGCCATGGTCGGCGATTGCCGCGAGTAAGCCGTCGGCTCGCTGGGCGGTCGGCAACGGGTCGACCAGGCTGAATCCGCAGCCGATCGCGCGGGCGCCGCCGTCGGCCTCGTCGCTGTCGCCGACCATCACAGCGCGCCCGGCCTCGACGCCGAGTCGAGACAGTGCGGCCTGAAAAATCGCGGCGTCCGGCTTGATAGCGCCCACCTCGAAGGAGAGCACGAACTCGTCGACGTACCCGGCCACGCCGAGCGCCGCGAACGCCGGGCGAACGTCGAACGCGATGTTCGACACCACGGCGGTCTTGATGCCCTGTCGATGCAGGCCCTCGAGCACGTCGGCGGTGTCCGGATACGGCGTCCAGTTCAGCGGGTCGATCACCAGGCCGTAGAGCGCCTCGGCGTGATGGTCGGCGAGCCCCGATTCGCGCAGCACGTGCAGATACGCCTCCCGATGCAGATGCGGCGCGAGATCGCGGTTGACCCAGGCGTGGTACGCCTCTGGAGTCATGTCGACGTGCTGGCCGGTGGGCGCCGTCAGCCTGCGCATCAATTCGGCCTGCACATGGCCGCCGACGTGACGCTCGTCGACCTCGATGCCTTCGAACCAGCTGTCGTCCTCTTCGAGTCGAAACAGCGTCCCGGAATAGTCGAATAGAACGGCGTCCACCGGGCCCATCTAACCACGCGCCCGAGACGCTTTGCCCTGCAATACTTCTCGTTCACGTTCGTTGTCGGTCATGGTCGCCGCCCTTTCGAATTCGTCCGCCGCCTCGGTGTGCCGACCCAGCCGGGACAGCAATTCGCCGCGCACGCTGGGCAGCAGATACGATCCGTCCAACCCGTCGATGCTGTCGACGATCTCCAGCGCGTCCGCGGGGTTCGAGGCCATCGCCACCGCGACCGCGCGGTTCAGTTCGACCACGGGCGACGGTGCCACCTGCCGCAATCCGTCGTACAGCAGCACGATGCGCGCCCAGTCGGTATCCGCGGCCGTCGGTGCGACGGCGTGACATTCGGCAAGCGCGGCCTGCAGTGCGTACGGCCCCCACCCGCTGCCGTTGCGCTGCAACGCATTCGCCGCGCGCTCCAGCGCGGCCACACCACGTTGAATCTGCGCGCGGTCCCACTTTCCGCGGTCCTGGTCCTCGAGCAGAACGGGTCTGCCGTCGGCGTCGGTGCGGGCCGCGAACCGCGACGACTGAAATTCCATCAGCGACACCAACCCGTGCACTTCGGCCTCCTCGGGCACCAGCGCGGCCAGGACCCTGCCGAGTCGCAGCGCTTCACTGCACAGCTCATCGCGGATCCACCGCTGCCCGAACGACGCGGAGTAGCCCTCGTTGTAGATCAGGTAGATCACGGCGAGCACCGCCGACAGTCGCTTCGGATACTCCGACCGGTCGGGCACCTCGAACGGCACCTTCGCCGCCGCCAACGTCTTCTTGGCGCGGGTGATGCGAGCGGCGACCGTCGCCGTCGACGTCAGGAACGCGCTGGCGATCTCGTCGGTGGTCAAGCCCCCGACCACGCGCAGCGTCAACGCGATCTGACCCTCCCGCGACAGCACCGGATGTGACGAGATGAAGATCAGCCGCAACACGTCGTCGTCGATGCGGTCGGGGTCCCACGCCTCGTCAATCTGATTCTCGAGATCGTGGGCCAGCGCCGCGTACTTGGCGTCCAGGTTCTGCTGGCGGCGCCAGTGGTCGACGGCCTTGCGCTTGGCGACGGTCGTCAGCCACGCGCCCGCGTTGCGCGGCACCCCCGCCGACGGCCATTGCGTGAGCGCGTCGACGAGCGCTTCCTGCGCCAGATCCTCGGCGAGACCGACGTCGCCCACCATGCGGGTCAGTGTGGCGACGATCTTGGCCGCCTCCATCCGCCATACCGCATCGACGGTCTGCTGTAGATCCGGCACGTGCCCATTGTGCCGACCCGGCTCACGCGGTACCGCGCAGCGCCGCGGTGGCGTTGGCGAACATCGTCGATTTGATCGCCCGCAAAGTGCCGGGGTCCTTACCCTTCAACGGCGTGACCATTTCGACGGCCGTCGAAACCACCTCGTGCTCCGAGGCGGTGGCGGTCACCAGGCCGATCGCCGCGGCGTCGGCGCCGCCGTAACGCCTGCCGGTCGTCATCGCCTCCACGGCCGCCGCCGGGGTCAGCTTCGACTGGATGAGTGCGGCCATGCCAGGGGTGAACGGGATGTGGATGTCCACCTCGGGGAAGCAGAAGAAGCCGCGGTCGACCCGCATCACCCGAAAGTCGTGAGCCATCCCGAGCATCGACCCGGCGCCGAATGCGTGGCCGTTGACGGCTGCCACGGTCGGGACGGGTGCCACCAGCACGCGGGCGAGCAACTGCTGGACCTGATCGACATACCAGTCGCCTCGATCACTATGCGCGCCAAGCCAATCCAGGTCCAGGCCGTTGGAGTAGAACTTGCCATCGCCGGTGGTGACCAGCGCCTTGGCTTCGCCGGCGTCGACGCGGTCGAGCAAGCCGTTGACGGTTTGCAGCCACCCGGGCGAGAACCGATTCTCGTCGTCGCCGAGGTTCAACACGGCGATGTCATCGGTGATTTCGAGATGTGCGGGCATCCTTTTCCTCCTTGACGGACAGAATCGCTTCAACGGCGGCCGCGAGTCGGCGGCGGGTCTCGGCGGTCGGTGGCATCGGCCTGCGCAACATCAGCCCGGTGGGCAGGCCGACGACGCAGTCCTCGATCACCGCGACCGACGCGGCGTCCTTGCGACCCCACATCGCCACGGACAGCCGGATCAGCATGTCGCGCAGGTCGCCTTCCAGCGCGCGCAGTTCGGTCTGAACGTCGGCGGGCGCATCGCCGATCAACTCGTCGCGCGGGATGGCCAGCCACAATCGCGCCGACGCCGGGTACTGCTTGCTGAACACCGCTGGCGCATCGGCGGCGGCGATGATAGCCCGGACGGGGTCGTACTCGGCGTCGACGGCCTGCCTCTGAAGGGTGAGGAAGCGGCGGGCGGCGCGCACCCAGGCGCGGCCGACAAGCCCACCGCGGGAACCGAATGCGTGGTAGATGGCGCCGTTGGAGATGCCGGCGCGTTCGGCTACCGCGCGGATGGTGACGGCGGTGACGCCTCCCTCGACGGCGAGGTCTTCGGCCGCGTCGAGCACCGCGTCGCGGTCGTACACCTGGGGCCGGGCCATGACCGCGAACGTAACAGAGCAGATGCTCTGTTATCAAATGGCTGCATGACACGCCGTGGCAATTCGGGCGCCGGCAACCATCGGAGGCGGACAGTAGTGCCATGGCACACAAGCTCGTCATCGCCTACCGCGAAGGGCGAAAGGCCTTCGGGCAGACGTTTCTCAACCCCTACGCCGGGATGGGTGACCGTGCCGTGGCCAGGATGTGGCGGCTCGGGTGGCAACGCGCCGCCGAGGAGAGTCGCGGCATCCCGCCCGAAGCGGAGCGCATCGAGCGACTGCGCGCGGAGATCGACGCGCTGCTGGATTAGCCTCTCCGCGCGACTGACCGTGTCTGTACGACGACACGCCGCTTTTGCGCGGGCAAAAGGGGTCGCTCGCGCAAGATGATCAGCCCACGGCGCGCTCGGCGCCCGCCCAGAACTGTGCGCGCACCGCCTTCTTGTCCGGCTTGCCCAGCGCGGTCACCGGCACCGAGTCGACGACGATCACCTGCTTGGGCGACTGCACCGAGCCCTTCCGTTCCTTGACCGCCGCCTGGATCTCGGCGGTCATCTGCGCGACGGCCGCCTCGGACCGGTCGGCGTCGGGCCGCAGCACCACCACGGCCGTCACGGCCTCGCCCCATTTCTCGTCGGGCGTGCCGATAACGCAGACCTGTGCGACCGAAGGATGCTCTGCGACAACGTCTTCCACTTCCCGCGGAAAGACGTTGAAGCCGCCGGTGACGATCATGTCCTTGGTCCGGTCGACGATGTACCAGTAGCCGTCGGAGTCCTCGCGGGCCAGGTCGCCGGTGTGCATCCAGCCGTCACGGAACGTCTCGGCCGTCGCCTCAGGCTTGTTCCAGTAGCCGCCGGACACCAGCGGACCCGACACGCAGATCTCGCCGACCTCGCCCTGCGGCACCGGGTTCCCGTCGCTGTCGAGGAGTGCCGTTCGCGCGAACACCGTCGGGCGCCCGCATGACGTCAACCGCTTCTCGTCGTGGTCGCCCTTCGGCAGATAGGTGATCACCATCGGCGCCTCGGACTGGCCGTAGTACTGCGCGAAGATCGGGCCGAACCGGCGGATGGCCTCGGCCAGCCGCACCGGGTTCATCGCCGAGGCGCCGTAGTACACGGTCTCCAACGACGACAGGTCGCGGGTGTGCGAATCGGGATGATCCATCAGCGCGTAGATCATCGACGGCACCAGCATGGTCGCCGTGATCTTCTGCTCCTCAATGGTTTTCAGCACCTCGGCGGGGTCGAACTTGGTCAGCACGAACAGCTGGCCGCCCTTGATGATCGTCGGCACGAAGAACGCCGCGCCCGCGTGCGACAGCGGCGTGCACATCAAGAACTTGGGTCGCTCAGGCCATTCCCACTCGGCGAGCTGAATCGTGGTCATCGTGGTGATCGACTGCACGGTGCCGATCACACCCTTCGGCTTGCCGGTCGTCCCACCGGTGTAGGCCATGCCGCCGATGTGATCCGGCGGAAGGTCGGCGGCGACCAGAGGCTGGGGTGTGTACTTGGCCGCCTCGGCGGTCAGGTCCACCGCTGTGACGTCGCTGTCGGCGAGCTCGTCCGGCACCGGCCCGATGGTGAGCACCTGCTTGAGGCCGGGCACCTTCTCCAACAGACCCTTGGCCCGTTCGACGAACATCGGGTTCGGATCGATGATCAGCGAACTGACGCCTGCGTCGTTGAGCACATAGGCGTGGTCGTCCAGGGAACCGAGAGGGTGTAGTGCCGTGCGGCGGTAACCCTGCGTCTGCCCGGCACCGAGAATCATCAGCACCTCCGGCCGGTTCAGCGACAACAACCCGGTCGCCACACCGGAGCCCGCGCCGAGCGCCTCGAAGGCCTGAATGTACTGGCTGATGCGTTCGGCCAGCTCACCGCCGGTCAATGTGGTGTCGCCGAGGAACAGCACCGGCTTGTCCTTGTTGCGCTTCAGCGCGCCGACTGTGAGGTGCCCAGAGTGGATGGGATGACGCAGCAGCGAGTCGCTCATGACTTCAGATTAGAACGTGTTACAGAAACGGTGGCAAGCGCCGCTTGATCCGGCTTGACTGGGCGGGGTGAACCAGGAACTGCGTGCGGCGATCCTCGACCTCGCGCGCGAGCGCGGGCCTGCCAAGACCATTTGCCCCTCAGACGCCGCCCGCGCCGTCGGCGGAGACGGCTGGCGTGACCTGATGGAGCAGGCCCGCGAGATCGCCAGGACGCTCGCCAAGACCGGGGAGGTGGAGATCACCCAACGCGGGAAGGTCCTCGACCCGGACGCGACCTGGCGCGGACCGATCCGGATCCGCGCCAGGTAGCCGACGTCATATCCGCCGAAACTGTATTCCAGCAGGCGCGTACTCGACTTTTTCCTGCCGGAATACAGTTTCGGCGCACCGGTTTCAGCGTCCCGCGGCTTTGGCGGCCTGGTCGGCGACCTTCTGGGCCAGGTCGGCCCGCCACTGGATCTCCTTCTTGACCCACGGGTTGTCGGGGGCGAACTGCTCGATCTCCGACACCCGCCGCACCTCGAGCTTGACGCCAGCACCCAGCGGGCACTTCCGCGCCCACTGCTTGGCCTCCTCCTTCGACGACACGTCGAGGATCCAGAACCCGTTGAACAATTCCTTGGCCTCGGTGTACGGGCCGTCGGTGACCACCGGCGGATCGGCGTTGAAGTCCACGACGAAGCCCTCCTCGGGTCCGGTCAGGCCCTCGCCGGCCAGCATCACGCCGGCCTTGATGAGCTCTTCGTTGTAGCGGCCCATCGCCTCGATGACTTCGTTGAAGTCGATGTTCTGCTCGGCCATGGCCTGCTCGGCCTCGGGCGTGGATCGCATGATCAGCATGTAACGCGACATTGTGTGTCTCCTCTGGGAACGGGGCCCGTCCATTGTTGTCTGCAAGTGGCCCTCGCACAGACGTCGAATGGGCACCGATCGAAATCGACACGGCAGCCGAAATTCTTCGAAGACTTTTCGCGCACTGCGAGGATGGCGGCATGCCCACAGCTGACCTGGTCATTCGCGGCACCGTCCTCACCGTCGACGAGCGAACGCCCACCGCGGAAGCCCTCGCGGTGACCGATGGCCACATCGTCGCGGTCGGCAACACCGCGGACATCGAGAGCTGGATCGGCCCGGCGACGCAGACAATCGACCTCGGCGACGGCTGCGTGATGCCGGGCTTGGTTGAGGCCCACGGGCATCCGTTGATGGAGGCGATCGTGCTCTCGGATCGGATGGTCGACATCCGGCCCGTCACGATGACGAAGGCCGACGACGTCGTCGCGGCGATCCGCGCCGAGGTCGCCAAACGCGGCGATGCGGGGGCCTACCTGAACGGCTGGGATCCGCTGCTGCAGCCCGGCCTCCCGGAGCCCACCCTCGACTGGCTCGACGGAATCGCCCCGGACTACCCGCTGGTGATCATCCACAACTCCGGGCACAAGGCCTTCTTCAACAGCGCGGCAGCCAAGCAATCGGGCCTGAGCCGGGACACCCCCGACCCGAAGGGTTCACGCTACGGCCGCGACGCGAACGGAGACCTCGACGGCACCGCCGAGGAGACCGCCGCCGTGTTCAGCCTGTTGACCGGGGCGATCCAGCCCAGCGACTACCCGGCGATGCTGCACGCCGAACTGGCGCGGCTCAACCGCGCCGGGTTGACCACCTGTTCGGAGATGGCGTTCGAGCCGGCCTTCCGGCCCGTGCTCGAGCAGATGCGCGACGACCTCACGGTGCGCCTGCGGGTGTACGAGATCTCCAACGCCGAGATGACGACGGACGTGACGCCGGACAACGGCGACGACGTGGTGCGGCAGGTCGGCATCAAGATCTGGGTCGACGGCTCGCCGTGGATCGGCAACATCGACCTGTCGTTTCCCTATCTCGACACCGACGCCACCCGCACCATCGGCGTGATCCCAGGCTCGTGCGGGCACGCCAACTACACCCGCGAACAGCTCACCGAGATCGTGCACACCTATTTCCCCAAAGGCTGGCCGATGGCCTGCCACGTGCAGGGCGACGCAGGCGTCGACACCATCCTGGACATCTACGAGGAGACGCTGAGGCGCTGGCCGCGCGACGACCACCGGTTGCGCCTCGAACACGTCGGCGCGATCCGCGACGAGCAATTACAGCGCGCCAGCGACCTCGGCGTCACCTGCAGCATCTTCGTCGACCAGATCCACTACTGGGGCGACATCATCGTCGACGGCCTGTTCGGTCCCGAACGCGGAACACGTTGGATGCCTTGCAATTCCGCGCTGAAGACCGGTATGCGGATCTCGCTGCACAACGATCCGCCGGTGACGCCGGAGGAGCCGCTGCGCAATATCGCCGTCGCGGCCACTCGCGTCGCACCGAGCGGGCGGGTGATCGGTCCCGAGGAGCGGATCACCGTCGAACAGGCCATCCGGGCGCAGACGCTCGACGCGGCATGGCAGCTTTTCTCCGACGACGTCATCGGGTCACTGGAAGTCGGCAAGTACGCCGACATGGTCGTGCTGTCCGCCGACCCGCGCACGGTGCCACCGGAGGCCATCGCCGACCTGGAGGTTCGCGCAACTTTCCTGGCAGGCAAGCAGGTTTATGGCACGCTCTGATCATGGTCGACCTGCCTGAACCGCGTTTCCTCGACGAACGAGCCGCCCACTGGGCCGACGCCAAGCCCGACGCCGAGGCGTTCACCTACCTTGACCGGACGTGGACCTGGGCGCAGTGGAACGACCGCGTCCGCAGGCTCGCGGGCGCGTTGCGGGAACGCGGCGTCGAGCGCGGCGACGTGGTGGCGTTCCTCGACAAGAACCACCCTGCTTGCGTCGAGTTGACGATCGCCGCCGCGTCGCTGGGTGCGGCCAACGCAATCATCAACTTCCGGCTTGCCGCCGACGAACTCGACTACGTGCTCAACGACTCGGGTGCCAAGCTGCTGATCGTCGGCGAGGAACTCAAGCCGGGCATCGACAAGATCCGCGGTGATCTGACCAACGTCGAACACGTCGTCACGGTGACACCCGAGGGCGGTGACGGTGACGAGTACGAGGCACTGCTGGCGGGCGCGACGGCCGTTGGCCGCGGCGACGACGTGCAACCCGACGACGTCTGCATCATCATGTACTCGTCGGGCACCACCGGCCGACCCAAGGGTGTCGAGCTGACGCAGGCCAACATCATCGCGCACACGGTCAACGCACACGAGGGCTTCGAGTTCGACGAGGGCGACAAGAACATGGTGTCGATGCCGCTGTTTCACGTCGGCGGCTCGTCGTATGTGCAATTCGGTATCCACGACGGCTTCCCGAGCATCATGACGCGTGACGTCGACGGAATGACGCTGGCGGGCGCAATTCTCAAGGGCGCCAACAGAACTTTCCTGGTTCCCGCGGTACTGGCCAAGGTGCTGGAGTCGGGCGAAGACGCCGTGAAGCTGTTCGGTGCGCTGAAGACGTATGCCTACGGGGCGTCGCCGATGCCGCTGCCGCTTCTGCGTGCGGCACTGGAGGCGTGGCCGAACACCGACTTCATCCAGGCCTACGGCTTGACCGAATTGTGCGGCGTCATCAGCCACCTGCTGCCAGAGGCGCATCGCGATCCTGGTAAAGAGGAGCGGCTTTCGAGCGCGGGGACATTGGTGCCGAATGCCGAGGTGCGGGTGGTCAACCCCGACACGCTGCAGGATGTGCCGGAGGGCGAACAGGGCGAGTTGTGGTTCCGCTCACCGCAATTGATGAAGGGCTATCACAACAAACCGGAGGCGACGGCGGAGGCGATCACCGAGGACGGCTGGTTCCGCACCGGCGACATCGGCCGCGTCGACGACGGTGGCTACGTCTTCGTCGAGGACCGGCTCAAGGACATGATCATCTCGGGCGGGGAGAACATCTACTCAATCGAGGTGGAGCGGGTGCTCGCCGAACATCCGGCGGTGGTCGACGTCGCGGTCATCGGCGTACCCGACGAGAAGTGGGGCGAGGTGGTGAAAGCCGTTGTCCAACTCGAGGGTGAGGCGTCCGAGCAGGACCTGATCGCATACTGCCGCGAACATCTTGCGGCCTACAAGTGCCCGAAGACCGTCGACGTCAAGGACGAATTGCCACGCAACCCGACCGGCAAGATCATGAAGAAGGACCTGCGCAAGCCGTACTGGGAGGGCCGCGACCGCGCCACCGTCTAGCCTGATCCGGTGACCCCGCCGCTGGACGACCTGCTGGACCGTCTGCACGTCGTCGCGCTGCCGATGCGAGTTCGCTTCCGCGGCATCATGATTCGCGAGGTCGCGCTGTTCGACGGGCCGGCGGGCTGGGGTGAGTTCGGACCGTTCCTCGAGTACCAGCCGCCCGAGGCGGCGCACTGGCTGGCTGCGGGCATTGAGGGGGCCTACACCAAGCCACCCGGGATCAGGCGCGACCGCATCCCGATCAACGCCACCGTGCCCGCCGTCAAAGCCGCCGAGGTGCCCGATGTGCTCGCGCGCTTCCCCGGCGCGCGCACCGCCAAGGTGAAGGTCGCCGAGCCGGGCCAGTCGTTGGCCGACGATGTGGCTCGGGTCAACGCCGTTCGTGCACTGGTGCCGACGGTGCGCGTGGACGCCAACGGCGGCTGGACGGTGGCGCAGGCCGCCGCGGCCGCCACCGCACTCACCGCCGCCGGCCCGCTCGAATACATCGAGCAGCCGTGCAAGACCGTGCCCGAACTCGCCGAAGTCAGACGCCGCGTCGAGGTGCCGATCGCAGCCGACGAGAGCATCCGCAAGGCCGACGACCCGCTGCAGGTCGTGCATGCCGGCGCCGCCGACGTCGCGGTGCTCAAGGTGGCGCCGCTCGGCGGCGTGCGCAAGTTGTTGGACATCGCGGCGCAGATCGACATCCCGATCGTGGTGTCCAGCGCGCTGGATTCGGCGGTCGGCATCGGCCACGGCCTACTGGCCGCGGCCGCGTTGCCGGACTTGCCGCACGCCTGCGGCCTTGGCACCGGGGGGCTCTTCGTCGAGGACGTGGCCGCGCCGACGCCACCCGTCGACGGCTATCTGCCCGCCGAACGGGCGACGCCCGACCCGGCTCGCCTCGATGCACTCAAGGCGCCTTCCGAACGCAGGCGGTGGTGGATCGCCCGCATCGCGGAGTGCTACTGCGCCGTTCCTCCGAATCCTGCGACGGCTGAAGCGACTCCGGATGTCGAGTAGGCACCTACGCAAGCAAAGCCAGTGAACCGGGGTTCGCCGGCCCGATGCAGCGGCACTTCCGCAAGGGTTTGGCCTCTTCAGTGGCGTTCAGCCAGGCGGTCGGCCGGATAAAGAAGCTGTGAGCACGTGTTGTCCTAATGTGTGGGGACCGTGGCCTAGACGCCACGACGGCGGTCGCCAACACTGAAGACATGCGATCGGTGGTGGTCCTCGGCTATCCGGGCGTTCAGGCTCTCGACCTGGTCGGCCCGTTCGAGGTGTTCACCGGCACCACCATCTACTTGGCCGGCGAGGGCCGCGCGGACGAGGGTTACGCCGTCAGCGTCGTTTCCCGCGGCGGCGAACCGGCCACCACGCTGACCGGACTCGCGCTGGCGGCGCGGCCGTTGCCGGATCCGCGCGAGCCCATCGACACCCTGGTGCTGCCCGGTGGCATCGGGGTCGACGACGCGCGACGCGACCCGGACACCCTCGGCTGGATACAGATCGCCGCCGAGAACGCCCGTCGCGTGGTCAGCGTCTGCACCGGCGCGTTCCTGTGCGCGCAGGCCGGGCTGATCAACGGCTGCGTCGCGACCACCCACTGGGCGTTCGCCGAGCAGATGTCGCGTGAATTCCCTTCTGTCACAGTTGATCCCGAACCCATCTTCGTCCGCAGCTCCGAGAAGATCTGGACCGCGGCGGGCGTCACCGCAGGCATCGACCTTTCTCTGGCGCTCGTCGAGGACGACTATGGCACCGAGGCCGCGCAGACCGTGGCCCGCTGGCTGGTGCTGTACCTGCGCCGGCCCGGCGGCCAGGCGCAGTTCGCGGCGCCGGTGTGGATGCCGCGGGCCAAGCGCGCACCGATCCGCGAGGCGCAGGACGCCATCGAGTCGGAACCCGGTGCGTCGCACAGCATTCCGGAGCTGGCCCGACGTGCGGCGATGAGCCCTCGGCACTTCACCCGGCTGTTCACCGAAGAGATCGGCGAGGCGCCGGGCGCCTATGTCGAACGAATTCGCACCGAAGCCGCCCGCCGCCAGCTCGAGGAGACAGACGACACCGTCACGGCGATCGCCGCTCGGTGCGGCTTCGGATCGGCCGAGACGCTACGGCGCAATTTCGTTCGACGGCTTGGCGTTTCGCCAGACCAATACCGCAGGACCTTCACAACTGCCTAATCAAAGGAGATGGCAATGACGCAGATCGCAATCGTGGTGTATCCGGGCTTCACCGCGCTGGACTTCATCGGGCCCTACGAGGTGCTTCGCAGCCTGCCCGACGCGGAGGTTCGGTTCGTCTGGCACTCGCCGGGACCGATCGGCGCCGACTCGGGTGTGCTGCTTGTGGGGGCCACGCACTCGTTCGACGAGACGCCGTCGCCGGACATCGTCCTGGTGCCCGGAGGCATGACGACGTTCGAACATGCCCGCGACCAGAAGCTGCTCGACTGGGTGCGGCGGGCCGACCAGACGACCGCCTGGACCACGTCGGTGTGCTCGGGCTCGGTCATCCTGGCAGCGGCGGGTCTGCTGGAGGGGAAGCGGGCGACCTCTCACTGGATGGCGTTGCCGATGCTGAAGACGTTCGGTGTCACGCCGGTCGACGATGAGCGGATTGTGCACGAGGGCAAGATCGTGACCGCCGCAGGGGTGTCGGCGGGCATCGACCTCGGGCTGTGGCTGGTGGGCCGTCTCGTCGGCGAAGCCAAGGCCAAGGCAATTCAGCTCGTCATCGAATACGATCCGCAGCCGCCGTTCGACTCCGGTCACATGTCCAAGGCCTCGGCCGCCACCAAGGCCGCCGCGACCGCGATGCTCGGGAAGGAGACCGTGAAGCAGGGTCAGCTCGTGCCGTCAACGCTTCTGCTGTGGAACGCGGCGATCGACAGGGCCCGCTCGAAGCGCCGCCGCGTCAAGGTCTGATCGCCAGCTGAGCTCGTCGAGTACGGCGTGTCCCGCCATCACCGCCGTCAAGTAGCGTCGTCGGCGTGAATCTGGCCTACGACGATCGCGGCAGAGGCGACCCGGTGCTGTTCATCGCTGGTCGCGGCGGCGCGGGACGGACCTGGCACTTACATCAGGTTCCGGAGTTCCTCCGGGCGGGGCATCGGTGCGTGACGTTCGACAACCGTGGCATCGGCGCGACCGAGAACGCCGCGGGCTTCACGACGGAAACGATGGTCGCGGACACCGCGGCGCTGATCGAGAAGCTCGATCTGGCGCCGGTGCACATCGTGGCCGTGTCGATGGGCTCATTCATCGCCCAGGAGCTGATGGTGGCCAGACCCGAACTGGTGCGGTCGGCGGTGCTGATGGCCACCCGCGGCCGCCACGACCGCACCCGCGACTTCTTCCGCAACGCGGAACTGGAGTTGGCGCGCTCCGGCGTCGAGCTACCAGCGTCATACGACGCGAAAGTGCGCCTGCTGGAGAACTTTTCGCCCACGACGCTGAACGACGACGTGGCCGTGCGGGACTGGATCGACATGTTCACCATGTGGCCGACCAAGTCGACGCCCGGCGCGACCACCCAGGTGTCGATCGCGCCCGATGGCAACCGGCTTGCCGCATATCGGAGTATCAAGGCCCCGGTGCTCGTCATCGGCTTTGCTGACGACGTGGTGCTGCCCGCGCACCTGGGCAAGGAGGTCGCCGACGCGATCCCCAATGGTCGCTACCTGGAAATTCCGCACACCGGCCACCTCGGCTTCATCGAACGGCCGCAGGTCGTCAACGCCGCGGCGCTCAAATTCATCGCCGATAGTCTGTAGTGGTGAACCCATCGACTGCGCAGGCCCGCGTGGTCGTCGACGAACTGATTCGCGGCGGCGTAAGGGACGTGGTGCTGTGCCCCGGTTCGCGTAACGCGCCGCTGGCGTTTGCCCTGCACGACGCCGACCGTGCAGGCCGCATCCGCCTGCATGTCCGCATCGACGAGCGCACCGCAGGCTATCTGGCCATTGGTCTCGCGGTTGCCGAGCGCGCGCCGGTCTGTGTGGCGATGACGTCGGGCACCGCGGTGGCGAACCTGGGGCCCGCGGTGGTGGAGGCCAACTACGCCAGGGTCCCGCTGATCGTGCTGAGCGCCAACCGGCCCTACGAACTGCTCGGCACGGGCGCCAACCAGACCTTCGAGCAGATGGGCTACTTCGGCACCCAGGTGCGCGCCAACATCAGCCTCGGCCTTGCCGAAAACGCCCCAGAGAAGATGGACGCGCTCAATGCGCAGTGGCGCTCGGCGACATGCCGAGTTTTGGTGGCCGCCACCGGATCTCGCACCGCGAACGCCGGCCCCGTGCAATTCGACATCCCGCTGCGCGAGCCGCTCGTGCCGGACGCGCACGAAGATCCGGCGACCGGCTACGCCCCGGAGGGAAGGCCCGGCGGCAGGCCGTGGACATACACGCCGCCAGTGACGTTCGATCAGCCACTCGACATCGACCTGACTCCGGACACCGTCGTGATCGCCGGGCACGGCGCGGGCGCGCATCCCAACCTCGCGATGCTCCCGACCGTCGCCGAGCCCACCGCCCCGCCCGCCGAGAATCCGCTGCACCCGTTCGCGCTGCGACTGGTGCGCCCGCAGCAGGTGATCATGCTGGGTCGCCCGACGCTGCACCGGCCGGTATCGGCCCTGCTGGCCGACCCGTCGGTGCCGGTGTACGCGCTGACCACCGGGCCGCGCTGGCCCGACGTGTCGGGGAACTCGCAGGCCACCGGCACCAGGGCGGTGACGACGGGCGCGCCGAACCCGGCGTGGCTGAACCGCTGTGCCGAGGTGAACCGGCATGCGGTCGAGGCGGTGCGCAGCCAACTCGAATCGCATCCGCTGACCACGGGACTGCACGTCGCGGCGGCCGTCGCCGACGCCGTCCGGCCAGGGGATCAACTGGTGCTCGGCGCGTCGAATCCGGTGCGCGACGTGGCACTGGTCGGCCTCGATGCGCGGGGAATCAAGGTGCGGTCCAACCGCGGCGTCGCGGGCATCGACGGCACGGTGTCAACGGCGATAGGGGCCGCGTTGGCACACGCGGGCAGGACGATCGCGTTGATCGGTGACCTGACGTTCGTGCACGACAGTTCGGGACTGCTGATCGGGCCGACGGAGCCGACACCGCGCAACCTGACCATCGTGGTGTCCAACGACAACGGCGGCGGCATCTTCGAACTGCTCGAGCAGGGCGACCCCAGGTTCGCCGATGTCTCGTCGCGGATCTTCGGCACACCGCACGACGTGGACGTCGGCGCACTGTGCCGGGCGTATCACGTGGAAAGCAGCCAGATCGAGGCCGATCAGCTGGCTGGTGCGCTCGGCGAACCGTTCGATGGGATGCGGGTGCTGGAGGTGAAGGCCGACCGGTCGTCGCTGCGGGCGTTGCACGCATCGATCAAGGCTGCCCTGTGAGCGGGGCGAACGAGGCTGCACTGTGAGCGGGGCGAACGAGGCTGCACTGTGAGCGGGGCGAACGAGGCTGCCCTGTGAGCGGGGCGAACGAGGCTGCCCTGTGACGCAGTTGATCAGCCTGTGGCACTGGTTGATTCCGCGTCTGGCCAAGGATCCGAATGAAACCCGCAGCCAGCGCGTGTTCCGGCGGATTCGAATCGGGATCATCATCACCGCATGCCTTGTCACGCTGCAGTCGGTACTTCTGGTGCTCGGCGCGTGGCGCAACGATCGCCAGATCGAGCGCCACATGGGCGTGGCTGAGGCGAATGTGCTCAATGCGGGACCCCGGCGCTCGACCATCGAGTTCGTCACCCCGGATCGCGTTACCTACCGGCCTGAACTCGGGGTGTTGTACCCGTCGGAGCTGGAAAACGGGATGCGGATCTACGTCGAGTACGACACGAACAATCCGGATCTGGTTCGGGTACAAGACCGTAACGCGTCGCTGGCGATCATTCCAGCGGGCTCGATCGCGGTGGTCGGCTGGCTGATCGCCGGCGCGGCGCTGGCCGGCGTGACGTTGGTCGAGAGGCGGATGACGAAAACGACTGCAACGGTTCAGGATTGAATGAACTTGGTCAACCAGTCGTTGTCGTAGATGTCGAGTTTCTCGCCCTTGTCCAGGTCGTAGACGGTGGGCGTGCCCATCTCGGTGGAGTCGATCTCGTAGAGGAATTCGAAGTTGGCGTCGTCCATGTCCTTGACGTCGACCGCGGACCCGCCGCCCTTGATGTTTTGCGCGACGGCGTCGGGCATACCCGCCTTCTTCGCGTAGTCCGCGAGCTCGTCTCCAGTGGGTGGTTTACCGCCTGGCCGCTGGTTGGCCCAGACGTTTTCAACGAAGCGCTGAAATTCGGTGCCCGTCGCCGTGACGGCGGGCGAGCCGGCCTTCTCCGCGGCCAGAAACAGCGCGTTGCTGACCTGACCCGAGTAGCCGTCGGTCCTGTCGTCCATGAAGATCATCGGCCGGTAAGTGACCTCGAGTTGGCCGACCGCGATGTGGTAAGCGAGTTCGTCGCCGAAGTCGTGCTGCAGATCCGCACAGTGGTTGCATTGCGGCTCGGTGTAGATCTCGATCTTCTTCGGCGCGTTGCCGAACCCCGCGACGATCCCGAAGCCGTCCTTGCTCACCGACAGCGGCGGCTTGTCCGGATCGGGGGCCGCGGTGCCGGTGATCTGCTTGGTGCAGCCGACCGCGGTGATCATCAGGGCTGCCGTGATCAGCGCGATACCCCGGGAAATCCGCATGTCAACCGCCCTTCTTTGTGCGCACGATACTCGAATCGGCAACCGCACGAAGCCTGATCATCGGCACGAGGTTTTCGCGTGTCGTATGCCCTGAGGCAACCTTTGCGACAGCCGTCGATGGGACAGTCGTGGCGTGCGCGTTGCAATCGTCGCAGAGTCGTTCCTCCCGAACGTCAACGGCGTTTCGAATTCGGTGCTTCGGGTCATCGAGCATCTCCGCCGTACCGGACACGAGGCCCTCATCATCGCGCCGGACAACCCGCGTGGCGAACCGCCCGCCGACAAGATCCACGACGGTATCCGTGTGCATCGGGTGCCGTCGCGGATGTTCCCGAAGATCACCTCGCTGCCCCTTGGTGTGCCGAGGCCGCGGATGGTGAACGTGCTGCGCGGCTTCGACCCCGATGTGGTGCACCTGGCGTCGCCCGCCCTGCTCGGCTACGGCGGCCTGCACGCGGCGCGCTTCCTCGACGTGCCGACCATCGCCGTATTCCAAACGGACATAGCCGGTTTCGCGGAGAGCTACGGCATCGGCTTCACGTCCCGCGCCGCGTGGGCATGGACGCGGCATCTGCACGGCCGCGCCGACCGCACCCTGGCGCCGTCGACCGCCGCGATGGAAGATCTGACGGCACACCGCATTCCGCGGGTGCACAAGTGGGCGCGCGGCGTGGACATCACCGGCTTCGCACCGTCGATGCGCGACGATGCGCTGCGGCGCAGCTGGTCGCCCGAGGGCAAGCCGATCGTCGGGTTCGTCGGACGACTCGCGCCGGAGAAGCACGTCGAGCGGCTCGCGCCCCTTGCCGGGCGCGGCGAGTGCCAACTCGTCGTCGTCGGCGATGGCGTCGACCGCGCAAAGCTCGAAAAGCTGTTGCCGTCAGCGGTTTTCACCGGAGCGCTATACGGCGGCGACCTCGCCGCGGCGTACGCCAGCATGGACGTGTTCGTCCATCCCGGCGAGCACGAAACGTTCTGTCAAGCCGTGCAGGAGGCCATGGCGTCCGGCCTGCCCGTCGTCGCCCCCGATGCGGGCGGTCCGCGCGACCTGGTCGCACCCTACCGCACCGGGCTGCTGTTGGACGTCGACGAATTCGAGCGCAAGCTGGCCGAATCGGTCGACCATCTGATCGCCGAACGGCCGCGCTACTCGGTGGCCGCTCGCCGCAGCGTGCTGGGCCGCACCTGGCCCGCGATCTGCGACGAACTGCTGGGCCACTACGACGACGTCATCGGTCAGCGCCGCGCCAAAGCCGCCTAATCTCTTCCGCCGAGCAGACGCAAAGCTGACCTTTTTTCGCGGCGGTTTCTAGCGCTGGGTGCAACAGCTTCTTGTTGAGGGGTTGTCATGAGGGTTCCGCGTTATCCGTTTGTGGGTCGTCGGTTCTGGGAGT
>NZ_JBICUE010000023.1:0-76296 GCF_043197955.1 Mycobacterium sp. NPDC048908
GCCATCGCAGCGGCAGCGCAAAACCACACCACCTTCATCGAAATCAGCCCACACCCCACACTCACCCACGCCATCTCCGACACACTGGAATCGACGTCTTCGATTGACAGCGTCCTGGTGACCCCGTCGGTGAAGCAAGGCGAGGACGAAACACTGTTCTTCCATACACGGCTTGCTGCAGTTGGTGTGACGCCACCCAGTGGGGACGGCTGCCGACTCGTGGACGTTCCCCCGTCGCCCTGGCTGCATTCGAAGTATTGGGTCCAGACTCCGTCGCCCACTCAGAGGATGCCAGAAACTCACCCACTGCTGGGGTTCCACGTTGACATGCCGTCGGGCCGAGACCATGTGTGGCAGGTGGAGCTCGGAACCGGGACGATGGCGTGGCTGGCTGATCATCTGCATGGGCAGGCTGTTATGCCGATGGCCGGTTTTGCCGAAATGGTGTTGGCTGCCGGCTGCGAAGCTCTTGGCCTGCCCGCTGAGGCCGTCCGGGTCAACGAGCTCGAGGTTGAGCAAACGCTTGTCCTGGATCGTCAGACGCGGTTCACCACGCAGCTCGCTCGAAGCAACGACGACGCGATTCACGTTGAGATTTATGCCAGTCTCGCCGGCGGGAACTGGCGTCGATGCGCGGCGGCCGGCGTGGACGTCACGCACCGGGACCGTGCGGCCGAGAGGCCCGGGTCGCTGGCCAGCAGTAGTTCAGACACCGAAATCGTGCTGCCTGAGGACATTGTGGACCATCCGGGCTATCGCATCCATCCGATGACACTCGCAGCGGCGCTGCGGAGTCTTGCCGCCGCTGTACCAGATGAATTATTGGGTGGTGATTCGACCGAGGCCGCATATCTGCCGGTGTCGTTGGCGACGATGCGGGTGTTCGCGCATGTCGGTCGACGGGCCAGGTGCCGCACCGAGCTGGTGAATCTCGAGCATGAGGGTGCCGGCCTTCTTGGCCGGGTCACACTCCTGGACGACATCGGTACCCCGACCGCGGAACTTACCGGCATTCGGCTGCGGCGCACAGACCCCAGCATGGTGCCGCTACCCCTGGAGCAGAAGATCTTCAACACCGTATGGGCGGAGAGTTCGACTCCTGAAATCGGCGACGGGATGTCGGCTGCGCGTGCGGGGAGCTGGCTGCTGTTGACCGACGACGACCCCGAAACAACCGCATTGGCGGCGGAATTCACCGCCCGATTCAGCTCGGCCACCCGACGGGTCATCAGTGAACGAATGTCCGACGAGTCGGCAGTTTCGCAAGCCGTGACGAAGACCGCAGCTGATTCGGAGCTTCCGCTGGTGGGCATGATTGTGTTCATCGGAAAGCGTACGTTCGATGGCACCGACGCCGATGGTGCGCTCCGGCGCGCACGCGAATTGGTCTGGACGATCTCGGTGGCGGCGCGCGCTGCTGCCGACGGCCGGTATGGGAAGTCGCCGCGGCTGTGGTTGGTGACCCGCAACGGTCTTGCAGTTGCGGGCGATGAGCCGGGCGATCCAGCGATCGGCGCTCTCAAAGGCGTCGTCCGTACCTGGCGGTTCCCAGGCGAATTGGCTCGCGTCCTCGCCGACGAGCCGGATCTAGACGCGACTCTCGTCGATCTGGATTCCGCGGATGACGTCGTCGCGGCGTTGATGAGGGAACTCGAGTCGCCGACGAGCGACGATGTGATCGCCTGGCGTGTAGGTCGCCGATACGTCGAACGACTGACGCGTGCGACGCTCGACACAGACAAGCATGACGCGGTCGTTCGCGCAGACAGCTCATACATTGTCACAGGGGGCCTGGGCGGTCTGGGCATGGTCGTCGCGCGCTGGCTCGTCGCCCTCGGTGCGGGGCGGCTTGTTCTCAACGGCCGAACCGACCCCGCAGATGCTCAGTGCAGGGACCTCGCTGGCCTTGCGGCCAGTGCCGAAATCATCTTTGTCCGTGGCGATATCGCTTCGCCGGAAGTAGCGGAGCGACTGGTCGCGGTCGCCGAAGAGACCGGACGGCCACTGCGCGGAGTCCTGCACTCCGCGGGTGTGCTCGACGACGGTCTGGTTGCCGCTGTGAGCAGGGAAGGCCTGGAACGGGTGTGGGCCGCCAAGGCGGCCGGCGCATTGCGGTTGCACCAAGCGACGGCCACTCGCCAACTCGACTGGTGGGTTGGATTCTCATCCATGGCAGCGCTTCTGGGTTTGCCGGGCCAACTTGCGTACGCCACCGCGAACGCATGGCTCGATGGCTTCGTGGCGTGGCGACGCGCATCGGGTCTGCCCGCTACCGCGATCAACTGGGGTCAGTGGTCGGACGTCGGGATCGGCCGCTCGCTGACGCTGAGTGTTCTAGACCCGATCACGCCTGGCGAAGGTATCGAAGCGCTCGAGTCGCTGCTGGGTCGCAACCTCACTCGGGTGGGCGTCGCACGCCTGCGTCTCGATCGCGCAGTCACTGTGACCCCCGAGTTCCGCGAACTCGGTTACTTCGAGAGGGTCGTCCCAGATGTGGACACTCTGAACGGCACGGAGCGCTCGACCGACCGATCCGAAGCGCCTGCACGGGATTGGTCGCTGATGTCAGCCGAGGAGCTGTGCGTCGAGCTTCAGGCTGAGCTCCGGGCCATCCTGGCCCGCGAACTCCGCATGCCGGCATCAGCGGTCGACGTGAATCAGCCGTTCCCCGAGTTGGGACTCGATTCGATGATGGCGATGACGGTCCTACGAGAGACTCAGCAGTTAGTGGCCACCGACTTGTCGGCAAACATGTTGTTCAATCACCCGACCATCTCGTCACTGAGCATGTACTTAGCGGAAGTGCTTGCGCCAGAACAGGTGCCGCCGGACGACGTCGATCGGACTGTCGAGTCGGCGAGCAGTGTGTTGGATGAATTGTTCGACAGTGTGGAATCGACTTCAGCAGGTAGTGAGAGCGGTATCTTTTGATGAAGACGATCTTCAACAGAGTTTCGGCCATGTCCGCCGACCAGCAGAGCGCGTTGAATGAGCAGTTCGTCAAGGCTTCCCGCATCGCGGCCGCGGAGCCAGTGGCGGTGGTGGGGATCGGCTGCCGTTTCCCCGGCGGTGTGGTTGGCCCGGAGGCATACTGGACATTCCTGGCCAACGGCGGAGATGCGATCAGTGAAATCCCGCCGGATCGCTGGAATGCCGACGAGTTCTATGATCCGGACACGTTCGCGCCCGGCCGGATGTCGTCGAAATGGGGTGGTTTCCTATCTGACGTCGTCGGTTTCGACGCTGATTTCTTCGGGATTTCCCCGCGTGAGGCCGAAGCGATGGACCCGCAGCAGCGGGTGATGTTGGAGGTCGCCTGGGAGGCGTTGGAGCACGCCGGGATCGCGCCGGATCATCTGGCCGGAACCCGCGCCGCAGTGATGATGGGTGTGTACTACACCGAGTACCAAAGTATTTCGGCGGCCAACCCCGACAACATCGATGCCTACTCGGCAACTGGTAACGCTCACGCCGTCGCCGTCGGGCGTATCGCGTACCTGCTGGGGTTGCGTGGTCCGGCGATGGCGGTGGATTCGGCATGTTCGTCGTCGTTGGTCACCATTCATCTGGCCTGCCAGAGCCTGCGGCTGCGAGAGAGCGATCTGGCCCTGGCGGGCGGGGTCAGTCTCATATTGCGTCCCGAAACTCAGATCGCGATGGCTAAGTGGGGCATGTTGTCGCCCCGGGGCCGGTGTCACACCTTTGACGCCGGGGCGGACGGGTTCGTGCGGGGAGAGGGTGCCGGAATCGTGGTACTCAAGCGGCTCACCGACGCGATACGTGACGGGGACCGGGTGTTAGCGGTGGTTCGGGGCTCAGCAATCAATCAGGACGGCCGCTCCAACGGTCTGACCGCGCCGAATACGATCGCGCAGCGGGACGTGATCACCCGGGCGTTGCGCAGCGCCGATGTAACCGGTAACTCGGTGAATTTCATTGAGGCGCACGGCACCGGCACCGCTTTGGGTGATCCGATCGAGTTCGAAGCGTTGGCAGATATCTACGGGCGCGGCGACGGTCCATGCGGGTTGGGCGCCGTGAAAACGAATATCGGCCATCTGGAGGCGGCCGCCGGGATTGCCGGATTCATCAAGGCCGCCCTGGCGGTGCAGCGAGCGCAGATTCCGCCGAACCTTCACTTCTCGCAATGGAATCCGGCGATCGACTCGGCGTCAACACGACTGTTCGTTCCCACCGACCTGATGCCCTGGCCCCCTTCCGAGGGTCCCCGGCGAGCTGCGGTGTCGTCGTTCGGACTAGGCGGGACGAACGCGCATGTGGTGCTCGAGCAGGGGCCGGATCCGGCGCCGTCGGAAAACCCCGGTTCGGAGATCACCACCTTGGTGGTCTCCGGCAAGTCGGACGAGCGGATCGCGGCGTGGGCGACGGTGCTGGCGGACTGGATTGAGGGCGCCGGGGTCGCGGTGCCGCTGGCCGAGGTTGCGTACACGCTCAATCATCACCGTCCGCGGCATGCCAGGTCGGCCGCGGTGTGCGCGGGTGGCCGCACGCAGGCGGTGGCCGGGTTGCGGGCGCTGGCCGAGGGTCGCCCGGCGCCAGGGGTGGTGGCACCACATCCGCACGTGCCTGGGTCCGGCACAGTATTTCTGTTTTCCGGTCAGGGCTCGCAGTGGCCCGGTATGGGTCGCGAGTTGTTGACCACTGAGCCGGCGTTCTCCGCGGCGGTCGCCGAGCTGGAGCCGGTGTTCGTCGAGCAGGTCGGGTTCTCGCTGCGACAAGTGCTGGCCTCCGCTGAGCCGTTGGAGGGTATCGCGCGTATCCAGCCGGTTTTGGTGGGTATGCAGTTGGCGTTGACCGCCTTGTGGCGCTCGTACGGGGTAGAACCCGATGCGGTGATCGGACATTCGATGGGGGAGGTGACCGCAGCGGTGGTGGCCGGGGCGCTGAGCCCGGCTGACGGGCTGAAAGTGATCGCCACCAGGTCCCGGCTGATGTCTCGGCTGGCTGGGCAAGGGGCGATGGCGCTGTTGGAACTGGATGTCGAGGCCACCGAGGCGCTGATTGTCGACTACCCGGATGTGACGGTGGCGGTATACGCCGCACCGCAGCAGACGGTGATCGCCGGACCGCCCGACCAGGTCGACCCGGTGATCGCCGTGGTGGACGCCCAGGGCCGCTTGGCGCGGCGCATCGAGGTCGACGTGGCGTCGCACCACCCCACCGTCGATCCCATATTGCCCGAGTTACGAAGCGCGCTAGCCGATTTGGCACCGGGTGCGCCGAAGATCCCACTGATCACCACGGTCGGCCAAACCAACGGCGTGCCGCCGGCGTTTGATGCCGACTACTGGGCGGCCAATCTGCGTAAGCCGGTTCGGTTCAGCCACGCCGTGGCGGCGGCTGCGGAAAACCATGCTACGTTCATCGAGGTCAGCCCGCACCCGCTGCTCACCCATGCCATAGGCGGGAACCTGGAGTCGGCCAGGCCGCGCGGCGATGTCCAGGTAGCGGCAACGTTGAACCGCGAAAACCCTGAAACACTCGCTTTCCACACCTATCTGGCCACGGTACGACCGCCGTCCGCTCCGACAACGCAAACTGTCGGCAGCGCAAGAAGTTTCGCGGATATCCCACCGACACCGTGGCTGCATTCGAAGTACTGGACCGCATCTTCGTCCGCTAACCGACAGCCGGCCGATGTTCATCCGTTGCTGGGAATGCACGTTGAGATGCCATCCGGCCGCGATCATGTGTGGCAGGCGGATGTCGGAACCGAGGTCATCCCTTGGCTGGCGGATCACAAGGTGTATGGACAAGCCGTCATGCCCGCAACAGGCTTCGCCGAGATGGCGCTGGCGGCCGGAAGCGAAGCCCTTGGCTTGCCGGTAGAGGACGTGGCCGTGTACCGGGTCGAGGTCGAACAGATGCTTCGTCTAGAAGGCCGGACCCAGGTGACGACGCAGCTCATGCGAACCGCAGACGACTCGGTGAACGACATTCGTATCGAGATTCATTCACGCTCGTCCGACGGCAATTGGCGTCGGCATGCGGTCGCAAGTGTCGAGGCAACGCAGCCCGGGATACCGCCTGAGCGGATGAGTTCTGTCGACGAAGGCACCGTTGTATCGCCGGCAGATCTCTACGCCGGGCTGCGTCGCACGGGTTTGCATCACGGACAGGCATTTGCCGCGTTGACGCGAATCGTTCGCGTGCCCGGCGGTTCTTCGGAGGTGGAGATCGTCCTGCCCGACGAGGCCGCCCCGCACCGGAGTTATCGGATACATCCGGTGATGCTCGATGCGGCGCTGCAGGGGTTGGCTGCCGCCATGCCCGCCGAATCGTTGGCGGATTCGAACGATGCCACCTATCTGCCGGTCTCATTCGAGACGATACGGGTATTCGGCGATGTCGGTCGCCGCGCGCGATGCCGCGCCGAGTTGCTAAATCTCGATACCGACAGCACCGGCAAGGTGGGCCGCGCGATCCTGATGGATGACGCGGGAAATCCAACTGCTGAAATCACCGGTGTCTATTTGCAACGGGTGCACCGCCGCACAGTGCCGCTGCCGCTGGCGCAGAAGATCTTCGAGACAACTTGGGTTCAGACGTCAACGCAGACCAGTTCTGAGCCTTCGGCTGCATCTGATGGCAGCTGGTTGGTGTTGACTGATGGCGCCGAGACCGAGGAGACTGCCAACGATTTCATTAGCCGATTCGGCTCCCCGACCCGACGAGTGATCAGCGCGGACATTTCGCGTGAGTCTGAGGTGCTGGAGGCCTTCGCCAAAACGGCGGCAGACCCTGACTTGCCGCCGGCCGGGGCGGTCGTGTTCGCCGGGCACCGCCCGTTCGACGGCACTGACTCTGATGACGCGCTGACACGTGGGCGCGAATTAGCCTGGGCCATCTCGGCTACGGTGCGTGCGTTGATCGGGGGATGGCACGGGAAGTCGCCGCGGCTGTGGCTGGTGACCCGAAATGGACTGGTGGTGGACGGCGATGAGCCGGGAGATCCAGCGATCGGTGCCCTTAAGGGGCTCGTCCGGGTCCTTGCCTACGAGCATCCGGATCTACACACCACCTTGCTTGATCTGGATATGACCGGCGATGCGCTTACGCCCTTGATTACCGAGCTGGGTTCGGCAGGTAAGGACGATGTGATCGCATGGCGCCAAGAGCGCAGACATGTCGAACGACTATCGCGCGCGACGCTCCGTGCAGGTAAACAAGACCCGGTCGTCCGATCGGATGGCTCCTACGTCGTCACCGGCGGTCTGGGCGGTATCGGTTTCGTCGTTGCCCGCTGGCTCGTCGACCGCGGCGCCGGGCGCATTGTCCTGAACGGTCGATCCCAGCCCTCCGATGAGCAGCGGACGGTCCTCGCGGAGCTCGAAGAACGCTCGCAGATCGCTGTCGTCACTGGCGATATCTCCGCACCCGGAGTGGCCGAGCGACTCGTGACGGCCGCCGAAGAGACCGGGCTGGCCTTGCGCGGCATCGTGCACAGCGCGGCCGTGATCGACGACCAGATCGTTGCCGCCCTCAGCAGGGAGAGCCTGGAACGTGTCTGGGCGCCAAAGGCAGCCGGCGCCGTGCGGCTACACGGTGCCACGGCCAGCCGACAGCTCGACTGGTGGGTTGGGTTCTCTTCGACGTCGTCCCTGCTGGGTTCGCCCGGGCAGGCAGCCTACGCCTGTGCGAGTGCGTGGCTCGATGCTTTGGTCGCGTGGCGACGCGCATCGGGTCTGCCTGCCACCACTATCAATTGGGGCCAGTGGTCCGACGTCGGCGTCGCTCGCTCATTGACCTTCAGTGCTCTCGACCCCATCGCTCCTATCGAAGGCATAGAGGCCCTGGAGGCGGTGCTCGCCGGCGACATCGCCCGGGTGGGCGTCGCGCGCCTGCGCCTGGATCGTGGGGCGGCTGCATTCCCGGAGATCCAGCAACTCGGGTATTTCGCAACCCTCGCCGAGGAACTGGACGTCGACAGCGACGACGACTGGCCGGGCCCCGATGCGCTTCGCGATATGGATGCCGCCGAGGCCAACCGGGTCGTCACTGCGCGTCTGGGCGGACGCATCCTCGCGATCATGGGCTACTCCAAAGACAGCGCCATCGACGCGGACCAGCCGTTGACCGAACTGGGAATGGATTCCCTTATGGCCGTGCGGATCCGCAACACCGTTCGCGGCGATTTCGGTGTGGAACCGCCGGTGGCCCTGTTGTTGCAGGGTGCCTCACTTGCCGACCTGACGACCGATCTCATCCGTCAACTCGGCCTGAGTGGGCAGGACAACACCGAGAACGCAAACGGTGTTCGCACCCGAGCCCAGCAGCGTGCCGCAGCGCGGCAACGAGCCGCGGTGCGACGAAAGGTAGGAAACCGAGCGTGACGAGCATCAGCGAACCCTTCTCGCCCAACGCGATTGCGGTCGTCGGCATGGCCGGCAGATTTCCCGGCGCCGACTCCGTGTCGGAGTTCTGGGACAACCTGCGGCGCGGTCAGGAGTCGATCGTCACCCTGTCGGAGGAGGACCTTCTTGCTGCCGGAGTCAGCGAGAAGGCCCTCGCGAATCACGCGTACGTGCGCCGCGCCGCACTGATGAACGGGATAGACGAATTCGACGCTGACTTCTTCGGCTTCACACCACAAGCTGCCCGGATGACGGATCCGCAACACCGACTGTTCTTGCAGTGTGCGTGGCATGCGCTGGAAGACGCCGGCTGCGACCCAGCGCATATCGACGGTTCAGTCGGTGTGTACGCAACCAGCACGACCAGCGGCTATCTACTGCACAACCTGATGTCGCACCACGATCCGAACGAAATCATCGGGCAAGGCGTCACATTCGAGATGGTCAACCTGTCGTTGCAGAACGACAAAGACTATTTGGCGACGCGGGTGGCGCACCAGTTCAATCTGCGCGGCCCCGCCCTGTCGGTTCAGACGGCGTGCTCGTCGTCCTTGGTCGCAGTTCATTTGGCCTGCCAGAGCATTTTGAACGGTGAATCTGACATGGCTCTGGCTGGTGGCGCGTCGCTCCGGATCCCGCACCGCGTCGGGTACTGGCACGAACCCGGTTCGATGGTGTCGGCGACCGGTCACTGCCGGCCGTTCGACGTGCGGTCGGATGGCACCATCTTCGGCAGCGGAGTCGGGGTGGTGGTGCTCAAGGCGCTGCAGGACGCCGTCGACGACGGGGACCGCATTCATGCGGTGATCCGGGGGTCGGCGCTCAACAACGACGGATCGACGAAGATGACGTACGCTGCGCCCAATGCGGCCGGTCAGGCAGACGTCATCGCCGAGGCGCATGCGGTCGCGGAGATCGACGCCTCAACCGTGAGCTACGTCGAGACGCACGGAACCGGTACGCCCCTCGGCGACCCGATCGAGATCGAAGGTCTGCGGCAAGCATTCGGTGTTTCCACGGCCACCAGGCCTGGTCCGTGCTTTGTCGGTTCGGTCAAGTCCAACATCGGTCATCTGGAGTCAGCGGCCGGGATGGCGGGTTTGATCAAGGCGATTCTCTGCCTCAAACACCGGGCAATTCCGGGAACTCTGCATTACACCAGCCCCAACCCCGAATTGCACCTGGACCGAGGACCCTTCGTCGTACGCACCGAGTACGGCCCATGGGAATGGGACGGCATTCGGCGCGCCGGGGTCAGCTCGTTCGGTGTGGGTGGCACTAACGCGCATGTCGTCTTGGAAGAAGCACCGGCAGAGGCGTCCGTACTCCCAGTCACAGAGCCCGGTCCGCAGGTGCTGTTGTTGTCGGCTCGAACCGCCGAGGCGCTGCAGCAGTTGCGCTCCGCCCTGGCCGCCGAATTGTCCGGCTCAGATGAGGTCGTCCTGCCCGATGTTGCGTATACCCTGTCTCGCCGCCGGAAAGAAGACATCCGCATGGCGGCGGTCGTCAACGACGGGCAGCACGCGGCGGCGGTGCTGGCCGCTGAAGAGCACGACAACGTGTTCGTCGGCGAATCCGTTGCGAGCAACGACAATTCGGAGCGCGTTGTTTTCCTGTTTCCGGGCCAGGGCGCCCAGCACATCGGGATGGCGCGCGGCCTCTACGAGTCCGAGCCAGTGTTTGCCGAACATTTCGATCAGTGCGCCGTAGGGTTCGGTGAAGAGTTGGGTATCGATCTGCGTGCGGAGCTATTCGAGGGGACCGCACGAAACCTGGAGCGCACCGACCGGACCCAACCGGCGCTGTTCACGGTGGAGTATGCGCTGGCGAAGTTGATCGAGATCTACGGTGTTCGCTCGGCAGCATTGGCGGGGCACAGCATCGGCGAGTATGTCGCTGCCACCATCGCGGGCGTCTTCGACCTCGCGACGGCCGTCAAGGCGGTGTCGATGCGGGCACGCCTGATGCACGCCGCACCCCGCGGGGTCATGGTCGCGGTGGCGCTGAGCCCCGATGCCATCACCGAGTATCTTACGGCAGACGTCGACCTGGCCACCGTCAACGATCCGGGCGGCTGCGTCGTTGCCGGGTCCGAGGAGAACATCCGCACGTTCCAGAGTCGCCTCGCCGAAGCGGGTATCACCGCCCGCCGGGTCCGCACCTCACACGCCTTCCACTCGCGGTTGATGGAGCCGGTGCTCCCGGAATTCACCGGCTTCCTGTCCCGCCTGGCGCTTCGCGAACCGCGGATACCGTTGCTGTCGAACCTAACCGGGACGTGGTTGGCCGCCGGCGAGGCGACCAACCCCGCGACGTGGGCACGCCAAATACGGGCGACGGTAAGGTTTTCCGACGAGCTCGACGCGTTGCTGGCAGATCCTTGCCGGGTGTTCGTCGAGGTCGGTCCCGGCGGCACCCTGACGGCCTCCGCTATGCGTCACCCGAAGTGGTCGGAAGGTCATCGTGCCGTTCGGCTCATGCGCCACCATGCCCAGAACCGAAGCGATCGTGACACCTTCCTGGGGGCGCTGGGGCAACTCTGGTCAGCAGGGATCGACGTCGACTGGACACCCCTGCGCGGCGGTCGTCGTCCGCAACTCGTCTCGCTTCCTGGCTACGCCTTTGAACGCCAACGGCATTGGGTAGACCACAATGCCGCCGCAAAGTGGGTGGACGGTGCTCCTGCGACGAAGGGGGCGGCGGCCTCGCCGTCGGCTGGCGCCGCGGACCCAACCCATACAGCCGCCAACGGTAGTTCGCCGATCGAAGCGGCGTTGCAGCGCATCTGGGCGCAGTGCCTCGGTGTCGGCTCGATTGACCGGAACGCCAATTTCTTCGACCTCGGCGGCGACTCACTGGTCGCCATCAGCGTCGCGATGGCCGCCTCCCACGAAGGACTGGACCTCACACCACAGGACTTGTACGACAACCCAACCATGGCCCGGCTGGCCAAGGCTCTTGTGGCTCGGTATGCGGCCGGCGGGCTGGCCCGCCAGTCGCCGGGTGAAGTCGCGCATCCGCCCGTTCCGCCGAACATCACGTACTTCCTCGAGCGCGGCGTTCGCGAGCGCGGCCACTGGCGGGTTCCCCTGATCCTGAAACTTCGCCACGATGTGTCGGTCGAGGACATCCGTTCGGTGCTGACGGCCGTGACCAACCACCACGACACGCTGCGCCTGCGGATACTGCAGCGCGCGGGAACATGGGAACAGCACGTGGAAGAACCGCGGGAATTCGCCGAGTTGGCCACCCGGTCGCTTCCCAACGGCATCGCGCCCGGAAGCCTCCAGGAGCGCGAAGCGGTGTTCGGCATCTTGAAAGAGCAGATCCGCGAACAGGATTTGTCGAGCCCACCCCTGGCCGCCACCTATATCCGCGGCGGACCGGGCGATCTGTGCTATCTCGCGATCAGTGTGCACGGGATCGTGGGCGACGACGCGTCGCGCGACATCCTGCTCACCGACATCTTCACCGCGTTCGGACAACGGTTGGCGGGTGAAGACATTGCGCTGCAACCGGTTACCACACCATGGGCTGAGTGGTCCCAGCGTTGCGCCGCGCTCGCCACGCATCCCGCGGTGGTGGAAAGCCGCGATTTCTGGCTAGAGACCGCGATTGCAGCGGATCTGCGCGTGGTCGGTTCGGAAGTCTCGGAACCACCGGAGGTAGCCGACCTGGTGAGAGTGTCTTCGTCGCTGACTGTCTCGGAAACAAGCGAGGTGGACGACGCGCGGCGCCGGCTTAGGCTGCCGATCGACCAAATCCTGCTGGCCGCGCTGAGCCGGACGATCGCGGCCACGGTCGGTGACGGCGCCGTCGCTGTTGACCTCGGGGGGCCGGGGCGGTCGGTGCTCAGACCCGAAGTCGACCTGCGCCGGACGGTTGGTTGGTTCACCACCCTCTATCCTGTCGCTCTGCGTTGCGCTAAGGGCGAAGACATGAGTGCCCGGCAGCTGTTGGACGGCGTGTACGAGACGCTGAACGCCGTCCCGCACTACGGAATCGGGTACGGGCTGTTGCGTTACCTTTACGCACCGACCGCGCGGTTGCTCGGACCTGCCCGCCACGCCGACGTTCTCTTCTCGTACGTGGGCACGATTCCTGACCTGCCATCTGTGTCATCCGACGACGCACCCGTCCAATTCGACGCCGACACCGCCATGCCGGTGCGCGAGGCGATCCCGGGCTTGGGTCACGCCGTGGAGCTTCGGGTGTACCGCTCAGCTGGCGAGCTACACCTCGATTGGTGGTATGACGCGCGCCGAGTCGAGCCGGCCGTGGCTGAGTCGCTTGCCGACGTTTTCTCCAGCGCAGTAATGGATTTGATCCAGGAAGCGATGGCTGAAGATGAACTGGATGCGGCCAGCGACGAACTGACGCTGGTGGACCTGTCGTCTACTGAGGCATAAGAGAGAGCCGGAAAGTGTTTCCCACGTCAGTCATTCGGAAGTTGGCGAACAGCGAGGAGATGCTCGCTGAGACCCATAATTTTGTGGGTCTGGCCGCGCATGTGACGGGCCCGATCGATATCGATGCCCTCTCGGCTGCCTATGATGCGCTGCTCGAAGCACATCCAGTTCTCACCGCTCACCTCGAACGTCTCCCCGACGGAAGGCACCAGCTCGTCACCGATGACCTGCTGCCGGCCGGAATCGAGGTGGTGGAATTCGATGATCCGGCCGCCGAAGCCCCTCCACTGCATTTCGACCAGAACGAGGCGCTGGTCGCCTTACGAGTGACCATCCGCGATGGGCAAGCACAGCCGACGCTCTACGTCCACCATGCTCTGGCGGATGGTCATCACATGTACGTCCTCATCGAGGAACTGCTGTCGTACTACACCGACCTGGTCTGCAATGGCCGCATCGGTGCCGTCGGTGTCGAGCCCGCGCCGGAATCGATCGAGGCGGTGCTCGCCGACCGAGGCGTGCAGAAACAGAAGCGCTCAGGCATCGAGCGGTTCATGCCGGCGATGTTCGCCTACGACCTTCCGCCCACCCGGCGTGCCGCCACCGACGTCAAACCGGCGTCACCGGTGCGTGTTCCGATGGTGTCGTGTCGGTTGAGCGAGCGCGAGACGGACGACGTCGTTGCGTTCGGTAGGGCACATGACCTCAGCTTGCACGCCGTGCTCTCTGCTGCTGTCCTGATAGCGGAGTGGCGGCTGCGGGGCAAGCTGAACATCCCGGTTCCCTACGTCTACACCGTGGATCTGCGCTATTTCCTCTCACCACCGGTGTCGGCGACCGGGTGCACCAACCCGATCGGGCTGGCGACCTACCTCGCTGAAATCGACCACACCACCGCTGTGGTCGACCTCGCCCGCGACATCGCCGAGACCTTTCAGGCAGACCTGTCAGAGGGTGTGATCCAACAGTCCCGGCTGCACTTCAGCCCGCAATACGTCGGGAACCCGCCGGGACTGCCCGATGTCGTCGTGCTGTCCAATAATGGCCTGGTCCCCCCGGTGCGGACACCACCGGGGACGGAGGTGACCGCTACCCATGGCGAGTTGTATTTCGCGGTCAGCGCCGGAATCGATATTTACTTCACCCAGATCTTCAACGGGCAGTTGAACATCGAGTACCACTCGCATGGCCCGGCGCCGGAAAAATCGGTCGAGGCAATACGTTCACTGCTGCGCAGCATCGCCGAACAGCACGCGGGTGTCAGTTGACCGGGCCGAAGGCGTAGCGGTGGTACTGCAGCATGTGGCGCAGCGGCGGAACCGCACGAGCCAGACGGCTGCCGTGCCGGAAGCCAGCCGGTACCCGGCTGAACGTGCTCGCGTCGAACAACGTCGTGGCGGTCAGCAGCCGAACCCCCGAAACCCGATCCAGGATGTCGCGCGGGCTGTTGACGCCCCAAAACAGCGTCGAACCGGACTGCCGCTGCAACCGGTGCGTCTTCTGCGACTTGATGCCCAGCCAGTTGTAGAAGTCGATCTGCAGTTCGCCGGTGGTGAAGCGGTCGACGACCCGTTGAAGCAGCGCGACACCGTCGCGCTCGGTCAGGTACATGCTGACGCCTTCGGCCAGCAGCAGCACCGGGCGGTCGGCGGGAATCTGGTCGAGCCAGGACGGATCGGTTGCCGACGTCGCGACCAGGTGGCAGTGTGGGCGGGCCGGAAAAATCTTCTCGCGCAACGCGATAACGTCCGGATAGTCGACGTCATACCATTCCACGTCCGGCCCCGGATCCAGCCGGAACACCCGGCTGTCCAGACCGCACCCGAGATGGACGACAGTGGCGTGCGGATGAACCGCCAGGAATTGACGCGCCCAGATGTCGTACTGGGCGCTGCGCACCGTGACCAGCGGTGCCCACCTGCCGGGCGCCTCGAGTACGTCCCAGTCGAAATCGATTCGGTCGACCGTCTCCTTCGCGTACCGGTCGCCCAAAACGGGCCGGTCGAAATCGGCGTCCAACGCCTTGAGATACAAGGTCGTCAACATGGTCTGAGCGGCGCCGTGGAGATCGACGGAAACTTTGTCGGTCACATCGCCAGCCTAAACGCCAGGCGGGCCATGGATGCAGCAGAAGTTTGAATAAGGAGGCGCGATGACGGACACGACCAGCGACGGGCGCAACGGAAGTCCGCCCGGAGTTTTGCTGCTGTACTACAGCTACACGGGGCAGTCGCTCAAAGTGCTTGAGGCCGCGGGAAAGGTATTCGCGGAGCGCGGTTGCGAGGTACACAAGGCGCCGATCGAGTTCACCGATCCGCGGTATTCCGAGCGGTTTTCGCGTTTTCCGATGCGACGTGTATGGCCCGACATGCTCGGCGTGCTGCCGGCCCAGAAGCGCGGTGCCACTGGGGAGATCCGAACCCCGGATACAGTGCGAAACGGCGACTACGACCTGATCTGCATCGGCTCACCGACCTGGTGGCAGACCGTGAGTATGCCGATGCGCTCCTTCCTGAAGTCGGACGAGGCACGAAAAGTACTGTCCGGCAAGCCCTTCGCGGTGTTCGTCGTGTGCCGTCAGTATTGGCTGGAAAACCTCACGGCGGTGCGCGAGCTCGCCGAGCAGCAGGGCGGCAAATTCGTGGACGAGGTTCACTTCACCTACCCCGGCGACACGCTGCGTTCGATGCTGTCGCTGACCAGCTATCTGGGCTCAGGCGAGTACCGCGAAAAGTACCTGGGTGTGCGTATTCCGCCGACCAACGTTCAGCCCGAGCAGCTGCAGCAGACCCGAACCTTCGCCGCTGGCCTCGCGGATCGACTGTTCGGCAAGTAGAGGTAGCTGCTTATGCCCCGCTCATTCGACGTGTCGTTCGAATCGCCCGCCACCGTCGAACAAGTCCATTCAGCGTTCGGCGCACAGGATTACTGGCTGGCCCGGCTCGCCGCCTTCGGCGGCGCCAAGACGCTGGACTCGTTGGTCGTCGACCCCGACGGCACGGTAACCGTGACCGTCACCGACGACCTGCGCCGGGGTGGGCTGCCCAGAATGCTCGCCACGTTGTATCGAGGTGACCTGAACATCGTGAGCACGGAGAAGTGGCGCTCGGCGGACGATAGTCGGCTCAGCGGGGAGATCAGCGTCGCGGTGATCGGCGCGCCGGGATCGGGCCGTGGTGCGGCCGTGCTGGCGCCGTCGGGAGACGGCTCAAGGCTGAATCTGTCTGCGACGGTGGAGTTCAAGGTCCCGTTGGTCGGCGGCAAGATCGAGAGCTACGTCGCGGGCCAGTTCGCCGATGGCTTCGCTGAAATTCACCGCTTCACCACGAACTGGATTACCGCGCATGCCTGATACCGGACAACGGCTGCCTGATCCGTCGGACGGTACGTCCGTGGCGGTGCCGACCACAGCCGAGGCGCTGGCGCGTCTGGAGATGCCGTTGCTCGAGGCGATGATGACCCAGCGCGCGGTGCGGCGCGTGCTTCCCGACCCGGTCGATGACGACGTGGTGCTGAAATGCATCGAGTTGGCCCTGCGCGCACCGACCGGTAACGACGGGCAGAACTGGGAATTCATCGTCGTCAAAGACCGCCGGGTCAAGGAGAAGCTCGCCAAGCGCTATCGCCAGGCATGGAAGATCCAACGCGGCGTAGTGCTGCGGCGCGCGGTTGCCCACGACGAATCGATGGCCAAGATCGCGCGCGCCATTCAGTGGCAGATCGACCACTTCACCGAGATCCCTGTCCTGGTCGTGGCCTGCCTGCGCCTCGGTGCCCGCGAGGGACGGTTGCCGTTCGTGCGGATGCCGCATGTGGCCGAGTCGGCATACTGGGGATCGATCTATCCCAGCGTGCAGAACCTGTTACTGGCCGCGCGTGCCATGGGCCTTGGTGCGTCCCTGATCACCTTGCCGCTGTGGAGCCAGACGGCGGCGCGAAGAGTCCTCGGCTTACCGCACGCGGTAACTCCGTGCTGCATTGTGCCGCTGGGGTGGCCGCGCGGACGCTACGGGGTGGCCACCCGCAAACCGGTCGAACAGGTGGCGCATCGCGATGCTTACGGCAACCGGGCCTGGCTCGACACGCACGAGCGACCCGCCCGCTGAGTTTCCCAACTGGTTGGGATCCGACAGTTACACGGATTCCTTTGCCGCTCAGCGGCATTCAGGATGATGACGCTAGCCGCTGAGGCCCTTCATCATGACCCGGTCCCACATCCGATCGGTCAGCAGCAGGCGAGCCAGCACGGAGGCCTTTCCGGACACCCCCACGATGTAGCGGGGTTTGGGGTTATTGGCCTCGACCGCCCGGACCACCGCGCGGGCGACCATGTCGGCATCGACCGTGACGACCGGTTTCTCGGCCAGCGCGGATGTCATCTCGACGTAGCGCCGCTTGAACTCGCGGTACACATCGTCCTCGGCCTCCGACGGCATTGCCGTCTGTCGCGCTTCGGTGAACCTGGTGTTGCGTACCCCGGTGGGTTCGATCAACACCACCCGCACCCCGAACGGCCGCACTTCCGCCCCGAGGACCTGTGAGAGGGCCGCGACGCCGTACTTGCTGATGTGGTATGCGCCTGCGCCGGGAGACGTCCACCGTCCGGCGGTGCTACCGATGTTGACGATAGTGCCTGCTCCCCGGGCGCGCATACCGGGTAACACAGCCTGCGAAAGGTGAAGCATCGCAACAACATTGGTCTCGAAGATGCTTCGCAGGTCGGGTAACGCCACCTGCTCGAGTGGGCTGGAAAGCCCGAATCCAGCGTTGTTGACGAGGACGTCCACGCCGCCGTGGTCGGTGTGGATCTCCTCGACAAGCCGGGCCACGGCGTGCTCATCGGTGACGTCGAGGGCGCGGGCTGCCAAGCCCCGCGACCGCAGCGCTTCGAGGGCCTTTGGATTGCGGCCAGCGGCGAACACCAGATAGCCCCGGGCGTGCAGCCGGTGAGCGGTGGCCTCACCAATGCCACTCGTCGCCCCGGTGACGAGGGCAATCGGCTTGGTTTTCATCGAGTCAGGTGCTCAGCAAAAGGCTAGTCCACAGCGTGCCGAGTTCGTCCCAGACGAACGCACGGCGGCCTGCATGTACCCCTCCGAATATCGCGTTAACGGCTGCGCTGAACCTACCCTGAGAACACCTCAGCGTCGAGATCGGTAGGCCACCCCCGCGTGATACGTTGCGATGGCTCCAGAACAGAATCTTCACCGGGAAAAGGCTGAGGCGTGCACGGTGCTTGAGGTGATCGACAAGGGGTGCGTCAGTGAGGCCCACTCGGTCCCCCTGCTCTTCGTCCATGGGGCCTGGCATGCCGCCTGGTGTTGGGACGAAAACTTCCTCGGCTTCTTCGCGGACAAGGGTTATCGCGCGCTTGCGGTGAGTTTTCGCGGACACGGCAACAGTCGGTCCGACAAGCCGCTGCGGCTCTGTTCGGTCGCCGACTATGTCGAGGACGTCACCGTAGTTGCCGACAGCCTGCCCACCAGACCGGTGGTCATCGGTCACTCCATGGGTGGTTTCATCGTGCAGAAGTATCTGGAGTCGCACGACGCCCCTGCCGGCGTTTTGATGACGTCCATGCCTCCGCACGGAAACCTGGGATCCGCCCTACGCTGGATACGACATCGCCCGTGGCATTTCGCCAAAATGGCGTGCACCGGGAAGTCGTTGCCGTATGTCAGCACTCTGCAACTCGCGCGGGAGAGATTCTTCTCCGCACACACGCCCGAACCCCAAGTCGTGGCCTACGCGGCACGGCTGCAAGAAGAGAGCGCGCGAATCGGCATCGACTGCGCGGTGCTGAGGCTGCCGCGGCCTAAACGGGTGGCGACGCCGCTATTGGTCCTCGGGGCCGAGGAGGATGGCGCGCATACACGCAGAGAAGTACTCGCCACGGCACGCGCCTACCGCACCGAAGCGGAATTCTTTCCCAATATGGGGCACGACATGATGCTCGAGCCTGGTTGGGCTGCCGTCGCCGAACGAATCCACACCTGGCTCGGCACTCACGGCCTGTAATGCCCACGTCGGTGACGGCCGCTGCCGGGCACATTCGCCTCAGTCGTTGGGGCTCAGGGACGCGATAGAACCACGGGCCGGCCACCACGGCGAATTCGCGGCCGACGCGAAACAAGATGCGCAGATGGCGTGGCAGTTAACCGCGGACGGACCGGGAACAGGTGGAGTAGCGTTCGTAGCTTATGGGGACCCAGCAAATCGACGCGGTCATCGTGGGGGCGGGTTTCGGTGGAATCGGCGCGGCGATCCAGTTAAAGCGCCTGGGCTACGACAATATCCTGATCGTTGACCGAGAGGATGACCTGGGCGGTACGTGGCATGTCAACCACTATCCGGGCCTGTCCGTCGATCAACCGTCGACCACGTATTCCTACTGGTTCGAACCCAACCCGTACTGGTCGCGGCTGTTCGCGCCGGGCGCCGAACTGAAACGCTACGCCGAGCATGTGGCCGATAAGTATGACGTGCGTCGCCACATGCGGTTCAACACCACCGTCGACGGCGCCCGGTGGGACGACGATGCCCGGCTCTGGCGGGTGGCGCTTGCCGGTGGTGAGATTCTGAACACGCGGTTCCTGATCGCCGCGACCGGCTTCCTATCCCAGCCGCGTACCCCGGATATTCCCGGTATCGAGACGTTCAGAGGTCGCATCATCCACACCGCCGCCTGGGATGACAGCTACTCGTTGACCGGACGTCGGGCGGCGATCATTGGAACCGGTTCCACCGGTATTCAGGTCATTCCCGAGCTGGCCAAGGAAGTCTCCGAGCTGACCGTCTATCAGCGCACGCCGATCCTGGTGCTGCCCAAGTCCGACGTCGTATTCCCGGCCGCCGTGCAACGGCTCTTCGCCCGGGTGCCGCTTACGCAACGGATCTTGCGGTGGTTCACCGACACCGGTACGGACTTCATGATGGTCATCACGATGTGGAAATACCGCCGTTTCAAGCTGGTCAACAAGGCCATGTCGGGACTGTCCAAAATCCATCGGTTGCTGTCGGTGCGCGACTGGGAACTATCACGCAAGCTGGACCCGGATTTCGACTTCGGCTGCAAGCGACCGACGATTTCCAATGACTATTACCAGACGTTTACCAGGCCGCACGTGCACCTGGAAACCAGTGGCATCGACCGGATCGAGCCCGACGGCATCGTCGGGCGCGACGGCACCAAGCGGTTTATCGACACCCTGGTGCTGGCAACCGGGTTCGACGTGTGGGACGCCAACCTACCGGCGATTGAGGTGATCGGGCGGGAGGGCCGGAACCTCGGAAAATGGTGGCGGGAGACCAGGTTCCAGGCGTATCAAGGCATCTCGGTGCCGTACTTCCCGAACCTCTTGACCATGGCCAGCCCGTTTGCGTGGGTAGGGCTGTCGTGGTTCAACACGGTTGAATACCAGATGCGGCACATGAATCGGCTGTTCGGCGAACTGCAGCGTCGCGATGCGCGCACCTTCGAGGTCACCGAAGACGCCAATGCCCGCTTCCTGGAGCGGATGACCAAGCTGCTCGACGATTCGGTGTTTCACCTCGGCAGCTGCGCAACCTCACGCTCATATTGGTTCAACCACCACACCGGGGAAGCACCGCTTTTTCGTCCGACGTCAGTGCGCAACGCCGTCCAGGAACAGGACCGGTTCCCGATGACGGACTACGCGATATCGTGACGCCGAAAGTCACCGATGATCGGTTTGGGGGTGGCCGGCGTCGAGCAAACCCACGGCGTCAAAACCGCATTGGGACGGACCTGCCGAGCAGTGGGCATAATTTCGGGCGGGGCGGATTTGTGTGACTACCGAGACGCAGCGTGCCGGCGGCAACTACCGTGCAGCAGTGGGAGCGGTTGAGGGGGATGACGATTGCCAGAGTTTTTGCTCGCGTGTGGTTACCGCTGGTTGTTTTGCTGGTAATCGGATGTGGGGTGTTCATCGTGTCGCGGGTTCACGGCATTTTCGGCTCGGAAAAGCGCCCGTCGTATACCGATGGTCACATTGCCGACACCAAGCCGTTCAAGCCTAAGCGGGTGACATACGAGGTCTTCGGCCCAGCGGGGACCGTGGCAGATCTCAGCTATTTCAATGCCAGTTCGCAGCCCCAGCTGGTCGATGGAGTGCGCTTGCCGTGGTCGTTGACGATGACGAGCGACTCGCCGGCAGTCGTAGCCAGCCTCGTGGCGCAGGGTGATAGTGACAGTATTGGCTGTCGCATCGTCATCGACGGTGAGGTCAAAGCCGAAAGAGTTTCGAACGAAGTTAACGCCTTTACGCATTGCCTGGTGCAGGGCCCGTGAGCACCCAGCACAGAAGCCACGACAGACTGGTCGTCGCGAGAACGGTCCGTCGTTTTGCGGTGCCTGTCATTCTTGGGTGGTTGGCGATCACTCTCATAGTGAGTCTCGGCGTCCCAGCGCTAGAGCAGGTCGCGAAAGAACATGCTGTATCGCTGAGCGCCCAAGACGCGCCGTCGCTAAAAGCGATGAAGCGCATCGGCGAATTATTCAGGGAATCAGGCACTGACGGTATTGCGATGATCGTATTGGAGGGCGAGCAACCCCTCGGTGAGGAGGCGCACCAGTACTACGGCCAATTAATTCGTCAGTTGAACGCCGACACGAAGCACGTGCAGCACATCCAGGATTTCTGGGGGGACCCGCTGACCGCGCCGGGCGCGCAAAGCGCGGACGGCAAGGCCGCGTATGTTCAACTGAATCTCGCCGGGAACCAAGGCGAGGCGCTGGCGAACGAATCCGTCGAGGCTGTTCGGAATATCGTGCAGCGAACTCCCGCGCCGGTTGGGGTGAAGGCCTATGTCACGGGCCCGACGCCGCTCCTAACGGATATGGCCGCCACCGGTGACCGAGCGAGCATGAAAATCACGGTGGCAACTGTCGTGGTGATCTTTATCATGTTGCTTCTGGTATATCGGTCGATCACGACGGTGCTCCTGGTGTTAGCCATGGTTGGGGTCCAATTAGCGGCGGTCCGGGGAATCGTCGCCTTTCTCAGCGACGTCGGCGTTATTAGAATTTCAACTTTTGCCATCAGTATCCTTATATGCCTAGTGATCGCCGCGGGAACGGACTACGCGATATTTCTCATCGGGCGATATCACGAAGCGCGCCAAGCCGGCGAAGACAGGGAGACGGCCTACTACACCGCTTACCGCGGGGTGGCTCACGTGATCTTGGCCTCCGGTTTGACTGTCGCCGGAGCGACGTTTTGCCTGAGTTTCACCCGACTGCCGACTTTCCAAACCATGGGCGCCCCGTGCGCGGTGGGCGTGCTCGTCGTGGTTGCGGTTGCGCTAACGCTGGTTCCCGCCGTTCTTAGCGTTGCCGGCCGTTTCGGTCTCCTCGAACCCAAGCGCACGATGTCGGTTCGTGGCTGGCGGCGGGTAGGGACGGCAGTCGTGCGCTGGCCCGTACCCATCTTTGTGGCTTCGTGCGCGTTGGCTCTTGTTGGCCTGCTGGCACTGGCGGGCTACAAGGTCAACTACGAAGACCGGCCGTACATACCTCAGGACAGCCCCGCCAATATCGGGTGGGCGGCTGCTGAGCGCCATTTCTCCGAGGGGAGGATGAGACCCGAAATCTTGATGATCGAGTCCGATCACGATATGCGCAATCCAGCGGACTTTCTGGTGTTGAACAAACTGGCCAAGGGCATCTTCGGCGTTGAAGGGGTTGCCCTGGTGCAGGGCGCAACTCGGCCTGAGGGCGCGCCGCTCCAGCATACCTCCATACCATTCTTGCTTAGCATCCAAAACGCCGGACTGAAACAGAATATGGCCTTTGTGAAAGACCGGCTGGAGGACATGCGTAAGCAGGCCGACGAGCTTGGCGGAACCACTGCGACGCTGGAGCGAACGTATGCACTTTTGCAACAGCTTGCCGACAGCACTCACCATTCGGTCGGCGCCACGAAAGAGCTTGCCGACGCCACGCACCACGCAATTGGCGTCACGAAGGAAACGGTGGATATCACCAAGGAAATACGGGACCAGATTGCCAATTTCGACGACTTCTTTAGACCTATACGCAATTATTTCTATTGGGAACCGCACTGCGAGAACATCCCGATCTGCGGGGCGCTGAGGTCTGCATATGACGCATCAGATGGTGTGGACAGGATCAGTGACAAGCTGGACGAGCTCACGCCAGATCTGGACAATATCGACACGGTCATGCGGGACCAAGTCGTGCCAGATCTGGAGAATATCGACACGGTGATGCCGCAGCTTCTCGCGTTGTTGCCCGCGCAGATCGCTACCGTGGAAAGCGTACAGACCACGCTGCTGACGACATACAGCACGATGTCCGGAATCATTGAGCAAACGGAGGAGGTTAGCGGCGACACGGCTGCCATGGGCCAGGATTTCGACGCCGCCCAAAACGACGATTCCTTCTACCTGCCTCGGGGAGTATTCGACAATCCGGACTTCCAGCGCGTCATGAAGCTGTTCCTGTCACCGGACGGGAAGGCGGCGCGCTTCATCATTACGCATAGGGAGAATCCCGCGTCGGAAGAGGGCATCGAACGCATCGACCCCATAAAGACGGCTGCTGAGGAGTCCCTCAAGGGGACGCCGCTCGCGGACGCCAAGATCTACGTGGCGGGCACCGCGGCAGTCTTGAAAGACCTGAAAGAAGGTTCGAATTACGACCTGGTGATCGCAGGGATCACATCGCTTTGCCTCATCTTCATCATCATGTTGATCATCACGCGAAGCCTTATTGCTGCGCTGGTGATCGTGGGGACAGTAGTGGGCTCATTGGGGGCCTCGTTTGGGCTGTCCGTGCTGGTCTGGCAGTACATTCTTGGCTTCAACTTGCACTGGATGGTCCTGCTGATGTCGATCATCATTCTTTTGGCCGTTGGAGCTGACTACAATTTGCTGCTGGTCGCCCGGTTCAAGGAGGAAATTGGCGCTGGGCTGAACACAGGCATCATCCGTGCGATGGGCGGCACCGGCAAGGTCGTGACCACGGCCGGGCTGGTGTTCGCGTTCACGATGGCCTCGATGGTGGTCAGCGACCTGCGAATCGTCGGTCAGGTGGGCACCACGATTGGTCTCGGTCTGCTGTTCGACACCCTGGTGGTGCGGTCGTTCATGATGCCGTCCGCCGCCGCGCTGCTGGGACGCTGGTTCTGGTGGCCCACGAAGGTTCGGTCGCGCCCGCCCCGCGCCAGAAGCCATGGCTCATTGCCCCGCGTCGCGCAGCAGCCGGTTGCACCCGACCTTGATTCCCAGGATTTGCCGACAGCCAAGTTGCCGCCACTGGCTTAAGAACGGTTCAGGGCCTTGAGCAGGTGCTGCACAGCCTTGATCGTTTGTGAGGCAGTCTGGTGCGCCTGCCGCGTACCAGACCGGGTGACGACGCCGTTGCTCTCGTTGGGGGCCGATGACGACGACGCGCACGCCCGCAAAGAAGTACGCGCAACGGCGCGTGCACGTCGGACCAAAGCGGAGTTCTTTCCCAACATGGGTCACGACATGATGCTCGAACCAGGGTGGTTGCCGTCGCCGAACGAATCCGCACCTCGCTGGGGCAGTCCCGGGCTTCAAGGCTCGCTCAGCGACTTATCTGGAAGGCCCGCCTCAGTCCTTGGTGAGGCAGTAGGTGCGGTAATGGATTTCGCCGCGTTCGAGGTCTTTGTAGAACATCGAGCCATCGACGACCGCGAATTCGCGGCCGAAGCGGCGCAGGAAGGGCGGCGAATAACGATTGATCAGTTCGTTTGACCGGGGTGAATTCTTGTGCAAGCCGCGCAGAACTTGGTCGTTGATGATCTTCTCGGAGACTAGCCGCAGCGGGGGCTGAGTCAGTCCTGCTTCCCAGGCGGGGAAGTTGTCGCGATTGCGGAAATCTGCGTGGAGAAAATGCCCGCCGGGGCGCAGGACGCGCCCCACTTCGCGTACGAAACGGTCGAAGTCGGGGTAGATGTGAGAAGCCTCGACGTTGATCACCGCATCGAAGGATTCGTCGGGGAACGGCAGGCTCTGGGCGTCGCCCTGCACGAAGTCCAGGCCGGGCAGATTGTGCCTTCTTCGGCAGAACTCGATGGCCGCGGAATTGAAGTCCAGCCCGGTGTAGGAGCCGGGATGCAGTGTGCGCACCAGGTAGGAGGCTCCGCCGCCGTGGCCGCAACTGACTTCCAGCACTTTTTTGCCGCTGAGATCGATCTGGGTTGCGGTCTGGTAGTAGAGCTGAATGCTGTAGCGGTTGGGCTCGTCGGACTCCTCAAGTGGCAGACCCATCGGCGGATCTTCTTCGTAGCCCCAGTTCAAGAACACAACATCCTCGTGCCCGACAAGCCGACGCGTCATGAAGGGATACCAGTACTTGAAGACCTTTTTATAGGTCGCGGTGGACCCGATGCGGTACACGAGGCCAACGCCGATTCTGTCCAAGCCTTGCATGGGACTGCGACTCATGCAGGGCAGTATCGCAGGCAGCGCTCGATAGCGGGCGGGTATCGGGCTGCGGTCCAGACCGGCTGGCGGCCCGGGTCGGGCACGTGCGCGCGATGTTGCCACACCGGGGGCACTCCGTCCGAATACATCGGCCAGCGTGGTTTGGGCAGCCTTCCCGGCAGGACCGAAACGCCGCATACCGATACTTCCGCTTCCGGCGCGTCAGGGGGAGTGCAGACCGCGTCCGAGGCGTTGGCCCGGCCTCGACATGTCGCTGTCTGACGCGATGATGACGCAGCGCGCGATCCGACGCGTCCTGCCGGACTCGGTCGACGACGCGGTGGTGTTGATGTGCATCGAGCTGGCGCTGCGCGCACCGAGCGGCAACAACGGGCAGAACTGGGAGTTCATCGTCGTCAAGGACGGCCACGTCAGGAAGCTCGCCAAGCGAAACCGTCAGCTCTGGAATATCAACTGCTACACGATGATCCGGCGCATGGCTGCCCGCGACCAGTCGATGGCCAAGACCGCTCGGGCGGTGCAGTGGCAGGTCGACAACTTCACCGAGATCTCGGTCCTGGCAGTGGCCTGTCTGCGCCGCAAACCCTTGCTGGGTCCTGGCCCTCGGTTGGCCGCGCGGACGCTACCGGCCGACGGCGCGCAAACCGGTCGAGCGGCAACCGGCCTTGGCACGACGCCTGTGGCCACGCATGCATCGGCCAGGGTTGACGCAGAGGCGAGCGGGTCCTAGCCTCAGTTGAGCAAACGTCCGGCGAGTCGGGGGAGATTCGACGTCGGGTTCGCTGCGGCGCCACTAGTACATCAGTGGAAGGGGGACCGCATGGGTATAGGTGTGCGTCGACATGCTGCAGCTGGCGTCGCGCTTGCAGGGGCGTGCGCCATCGCCCTCACTCCGGTCGCACCGCCAACATCGCCCGCCATCGTCGCACCGCCAACGCCGCCCGCCATCCACGCCGCCAAGCTCGATGTGTGGCTGGCCGCCGCGGTCACCGGTGCCGCCGGGACGATTCCCACGAGCGCCGAGGTCGATCAAGCCATCGCGAATGGCGACGTCAGGAACATTCCGCTCAACCTGCTCTACGCCCTGGCCAACGTCTCGTACAACGAGACTACGGCCATAAACCAGCTAGCGGCCTCGCTGCTTTACACCGGAAACTGGTTTGTCCCCAGCGGCACGAACGTGTGGGGCGAGGATCCGGCAGACCCGGGGCATTTCGAGTCGATCATCAACGTGTTCAATCCGTACCCGGCGATGTCCAACATCATGGGTTTTCAAGTTGCCATGATCGCGGCCGCCTTGCTCCCCGCGAGCGTGTCCTGTGACGCGGAGGGCTGCTCTCCGCTGACTCCGGTGGTACCCCTGACCGGTATCACCTCGCTCGACCGGCTCATTTACTCCGTGGAGATCATCGCCGGGCTGAGGAAGTTTCCCCTCATAAACCAATGGTTCAGTCAGCAAGCATTCGCTGGCCTGACCTCGGCGGGCGGGTACACCTTCCTCAACGCCCTCTACCCAAGCGTGTCTCCGGGGGTGGGCGAAAACGGGGCAATACCAACCCAGACCTACACGGACAGCATGGGTAATGAGTTCACGTTCGTGGGTACCAAGGTTGACGAAAACGGCCAGACCGTAATGCCGTGGGCCGGCACGACATTTATCTGGGATCCGCTCCTGCCCTGGAAAGCGTTCTACGCCAGCCTGGTTTCAACGCCGGACACCACCGGCGTCTACGGCACCGGCATCCATGTCGCCAGCCCCCGGGACGTCATCTATTCCTTCCAGGCCCTGCTCGCAGGCTTGGTCGTTGACTTCAACCCATTCGTGCCCGGAAGCCCCTTTTGCCCGGGGGCATGCAATACGACCCTGGGTATCACCACCCCGGTGATCGTCAAATGGATCTCAGACCTCTACCCGGGAAATCCGATTCTCGAGAAATGGCTGGAATTGGAGGCGGCCGGCCAGGCCAACGGCCCGACGCAAGAGCAAATCGACACTTCCATAGAGATCTTGCAAACAGGGTTCTTCACGTTTGATCCGGCCACGACAGCGGCGGTCAACACCTGGCTGGCTGGAATCCATCCCGAACTGGTGGACATCGCCCGCGACAGCGGACTGCTGGGCGGCTTCAACGCCAATGCGCTGCTCCAGGACATCGGCGACCTGACGGGCATCAGCGCAGGGCTCGCGGACATCGGTAATCGGCTGGGAATCGACCAAACGCTGCAGGAAATCGGTGGACAGCTGCAGGTCCTCGACGCAGCGCTGAAAGACGTCGGCGCCAGGGTAAACGCAACGCTGACGGATATCAATGCGAGGCTGAACGCAGCGCTTATCGACATCGGCCACCAACTGGGCGTCGACGAAGTGCTCAAGACAGCCGACGCGGCGCTGTGGGGCTTCGGCGCACTGCTGAACAGAATCGGCTCCTACCCCACGCCCCCCTCCACTGAAATGCGCCTACCTTCGCGGACGCTGGAAGTCTCGGCAACGTCGATCCCCGCGCTGACCTCGGACTCCGCAACGACGGACGGGACTGCGGCCCTCGCCGCGCCGGACAGCCAACTCACCAATACGGTTTTCGGCCAGGTCGAGCGCAAGGTCCCGCCGGTCACCGAGGCTGCGGCCGACATTGAAGCGCTGCCAAGCAATGCGGATCCCGAAGCCGGCCAGACACCGGCTCCCGCGAGCAAGCCGGTAGAAGCGCCCGAGCCGACGACTGCCACGTCAACCGACGCGAAGTCAACTGGCCTGACCGTTGACCGCAAGAAGGCGGGACCCGACAAAGCCGACGGCAGCAAGGCCGACAATCCCGGCGGCAGCAAGGCCGACAAAGCCGACGGCAGCAAGGCTGACAACCCCGGCGGCAGCAAGGCCGACGATCCCGGCGGCAGGCATCGGGCTGACGATGCCGGCGGCAAGCACCGGGCTGACGACGCCGGCGGCAGGCACCGGGCTGCGTAGGGAGCGGTAGCGCCCGGGTGTGCAGCGATCGGATTCGCTCGTTTCTGGGGCGGGTTTCGACGGCATCGGAGCGGCGAGATCCCGTCGCGAGGTCGGACTGTCCGCCCTGTTGCATCACAACAGAAGCGAGAGTGACGACACATGGGGATCGCGCTTCCGGAGTTCACACCGGCACAAGAAAGCTTGTTCCTCACGCTGGGCAGCAGGGCGCTCGACAGTCGCCTGCCGCACCCGTTCTTGGGCGACGTGATGGCCGACGAGATCATCACGACCATCGGTTACGGTCTCGACAAGTTCCCTCAACTGAACACGAAGTTCCTCGACCGACGTTCCAAGGTGTTCGACGTGGCGGTGCGGGCCAAGATCCTTGACGAGATGGTGCGCCGGTTCATAGTCAGTCAACCGGACGCGGTCATGCTAGATCTTGGCGCAGGCCTGGACGGCAGAATCTCCCGGGTCAACCCGCCGCCCACCGTCGAGTGGTATGACGTCGACTTCCCCGAGGTGGTCACCCTCCGGCGTAAACTATTGCCGCAGCCTGCCAATGCCCACAACATCGGCGCGGACCTGACGGATCCGGACTGGCTGCAAGACATTCCCAGAAACCGGCCAGCGATGATCGTTGCCGACGGGCTCATCCTCTTCCTCGGACAGGATGACTTCGTGTCGCTGCTGAACCGGCTTACCGCCCACTTCCCCAGCGGGGAGCTGGCACTCAACGTCTACACCACATACGCCATGTGGACGTTCAAACACTCCCGCGCTATGCGGGCGATCGCGGGCGGCATGGCCAATCCCGGTATCAACGACCCCCGGCTGCTCGAACATTGGGTCGATGGACTGACCCTGCTTGACGAAATCTTTCTCACCCGAGCACCTGAGGTTGCCGAGTTGCCGCTGATCGGCAGGTTGGCATTCCGGCTGGCAGCCAGGAGCACGAAGCTGTCTCGACTAATGGCAACTGTTGTGTTGCGCTACCGCTTCTAGTTCGTTGATGACCGTGAAGTCGCAGTGTTACAAAGAATGCGACGCAGGATTCAACGACTGAGGACACCAGTGAGGCTTCGCCTCTGACTGGCGAGCGGCGGGGCTGGTCAAGCGGTCGTGTCGCGCTCAGGCTGAATGAATGGTTGCGACTGTCACGGTCGAGAAATGTGCTCGACGGTCAGGTCGGGTTGGATATCGAGTCCCTGGATCGCATTTGCCTGAACGGTTTCATCACCCGCATCCCTGGCAAGAACCGCTACCCGCTCACCGGCGAGGGACTACAGTTTGCCATCTTCTACACCGAAGTCCATCACCGGCTGCAGCGCCCGCTGCCGACCAGCTACCCTTCCCGCTGATACTCCGAAATGCGTTGCGTATTATCGACATTCACACAACACAAACCATCGACCGGCTCGTCTCCTGCCAAAGACAGGCTGAAAACTCAAGACACCGTCAAAGCTCCCTCAAGTCCCCAGCACACCGAAAAAGGCTTCGTCTCAGCGGCCTACGGCTTCACGTGCTGGCAAACGCCTCTGCAAATTGCCGTCAACTACGGCAGGTAACTGGCGATTGAGCGAATTGAGGTAATCCCCTTGGAGGAGCAGACTGTCGGATCGGTTCCCGCGAGCCTGAGCGAGCGTCATACCGCCGATCTGAGCCGTGCTGGGTTCGACTCGGCTCTTCACTCTTGACTTCTAAGACACGTGAAAAGCGAACTGCGCGCCGTTCTGGTGGCGGGACGCCGCTCAATTCTTGGTGAAGCAATACATCCGGTACTCGATTTGCCCGCTCTGGATGTCGCGGTATATCCACCCGCCCGGCACACCGGCGAACCAGCGGCCTAAGGGGCGCAGAAACGCCGGCAGCACACCGATCAGGTCGAGTGACCGCTGCGCATTTTTCTCCAGCCCGCGCAGAACCTCCGCATTGATGACGCGTTCCGAAACCTGCCGCATCTGGCTGTCGACCAGTGCTGCCTCCCAATCGGAAAAATCCTTGCGGTCGCGGAAATCAGCGTAGAGGAAACGCCCTCCGGGGCGGAGAACGCGCACCACTTCGGCGAGGAAGCGGGGAAGCCGAGGATAGGCGTGTGAAGCTTCGATATTGATCACCGCGTCGAAAGATTGGTCGGCAAACGGCAGGTTTTCGGCGTCACCGTGCACGAAATCCAGCGCGGGCACGTTATGCCTCCTTCGGCAGAAGGCGATGCCGTCTGCGTTGAAGTCCAGCCCCGTGTAGGAAGCCGGGCGCAACGCGCGCACAAGATACGAGGCTCCACCGCCATGGCCGCAGCTGACCTCCAGTACCTGTTTGCCGTCGAGATCCGCCTGGGTCGCCACGCGGTGGTAGAGCTGGATACCGCACCGGTTGGGCTCATCGGACGCCGCCATCGGCAAGGCCATCGGCGGGTCTTCTTCGTAGCCGTAGTTGAGGCACGTGAGGTCTTCCGCATTGAGCCGACGGGTCAGAAAGGGATACCAATAGTGGTTCATCAATGCTTTGATGAACCTGACCTTGATGTCGGTGATGTAGCCCATGCGCATGGCCATTTCGGGGATTATGCCAGAGGGTACGCCGCGCAGAGGGTCGCGGCAGCGGTCATGGCGGGCCGTCGAATTTAGCCGCGCCGATCACGTCCGATAGATCAGGTCGGAGCTTGCTTTTGGTGACGCGCACAGCCGTTTGACTCGAATGCGTAACGCCATCACAGCTGCTCGCCGCGGCCGTTCTCCGGTGAACCACCGCGCGTGCGCCCCGTGCCGGCGCGATCGAAACACCGCGGTTCTTATGCCGTTCTCCGGGTGCATCGGTTGGCGTGAACCGGAATTCGCGTAGCAGCGTGCGCAGGGCGACGTCCATCTCCATGGCCGCGAATCCCGCGCCAAGACAGCGGTTTACGCCGCCACCGAACGGAATTAACGTGAATGGCTTCGGACTGGCGCCGACGAATCGGTCTGGGTTGAACGAGGCCGCGTCGGGGAAGTTCTCTTCTGACTCGTGCACCAGTTGGAAATCAATCTGCACAGTGGTGCCCGCCGGAAGAACCCAGTCGCCCAAGCGAACTCGCTTCTTCGTGCGCCGCATCGAGCCCAAGATATTCGGCCGGGTGCGCTGCACTTCGAAGATCGTTGCCTGCCGCAACTCTGATCCCCCGGCGTCCACTTCGTCAGCAAGCCGCGACATCAGCTCTGGATGCCGGCGCAACCGCTCCACCGTCCAGGCCAATTGCGAGGCGGTTGTCTCGTGACCGGCGGCGACCAAGGTCAGCAGCTCGTCGGCGATATGCCGATCGGGGATCGGCTCACCGTTTTCGTAGCGGGCCCGCAACAGGACCGCGAGCACGTCGCTGCGCTCTTCAAAGGCCGGGTCGGCCCGCGCCTCGGCGATGAGCGAGTCGATGACGGTGTCAAACCGGCGCCGCACCCGCAATAACCGCCCACCTGGACTCCACCGACCGTAGTCTCGCTGCACTATCGACGGCATCAAGCGTAGGTAGGAGCCAAGTGTGACCAGGACCGGCATCACGCTGCGAAGTTCGTCCAGTGCTTCTTCCTCTTCGCCGAACACGGCACGCAGAATCGCGTTGAGGGTCAGGCGGCCCATCGTCGGAAGCGTTTCGAACTCGCGGCCCTCGGGCCAGTTCGCTGTTTCGTTCATTACCTCTTCTTCGACGATGTGCTCGTAGCTTCTCACCGCCTTCCCGTGAAACGCCGGGAGCACCAATCTACGGCGCTTCAGCTGTTCTTTACCGGTGAGGCTGAACGTCGATCCAGGGCCGAATACCGGGCCGAGGAGGAAAGTAGGACGTTCGAGCAGATCGTCGCTGGCGCTCCAGATGTCTTTGATCAGCATTGGGTCGCTGACGAAAACGGTCTTGCCGAAATACGGCAAATTCATGGTGAACGTGCCGCCGTAACGTCGACCCAGAACGGGCACCCACCGATGCTGCAGTGCGGTCAGGATCACGATGGCTGGGACGATCTTCGGTACCCGCGGCCCCGGCGGTAGCCGTTCCGGCTCGGTTGTCACCGTTGCCATGTCGCCCCCTCTCCGTACCGGTACCTTAAGGTAATTCTTGTCGGCTTGCTGAGAGTGCCCGAGATCAGTCTCAATCCCGTGCCGCATCGTGCCACTCGGTCGGTTGAGGGGACGTTACGGGCCGACGATCCGCAAATTGGTTGCCAGGTCGGCGCACCGCTGTGCCTACGGGAACCGCGCTCGAGTCGAGAACAGTTGCCGCTGCCTCCAGAAGTCGGGCTGGCACCGCGATTACACGATTCACGCCCCATATATGGCAAAGTTATTATAGTTTGCGATTGGTCACATAATCCCGGTCTTGATCGGTGAAAACATGGCAATCGGGAGATTACGCTGATAGCTGATGTTCTGCTGGGCGAAGTAAGTGAGGATTTTGCCCGCGGGGCCGCCTTCTGCTGTAGGTTCAGGGGCCGCCGTCTGCAGGATCGACCTCGAGGGGGCCATTGCATGTCCGCAGCCGTCCGCCACCGAGCATCTCACCGCAAACCTCGCCATGCGAGCCGACGGGATCTATAGGGAAGCGGCGGCGCAGCAGCCCGTTCTGTGCGTCCACATGTCGCGGCGGCAGTTGTGGCAATCGTCGGGGCCGCCGCCATTGCCGTCCCTGGGCGGCTCCCGTAATGCAGGAGGACCTCGACAAGGACGACGTGAAACTGGACTCCAAAGAGCTGTCAGCCCTCGGAAAGGTGTCCCAGAAGAGGTTTGCCCCGTTGAGGACGAGCTGGACAACGCGCAGCCAGCGGTCGAGGAGGACTCGCAAAGCGCAACGACCAGGTCGACCAAATGAGACCGAGAACCCGAAGGGGACTGAGGGCGGCACGAAGGATGACGGCAAGAAGTCTGGACCGCGCCACGCTCGTGGCCACGATGCGACCCGCGGCGGGTCGGCCGGCGCACCGAACGTGACGCGCGATCAGTCGCAATCACCGAATCCCGAGAGCCTCAGCCGTCCAACTGGGGCCGACAGCCTGACGGCTACTTCGCAGTGCGCAGAATCGCGAACGACTGTGCTTGCAGGCGAGTGGTCGCCCCATCGGTGACGGGTTCATCCCAACCGACTACGACCTGGCCGGACACGGGAACGCTGACGGCCTGCTGTCCGAGGTTGCATACGATGGTGAGCGAGCTGCGATGCATGACGATCCACCGCGCATCCTCGTCATAACCGACACGCATGTGATCCAGCCACGGATCCACCAGGTCAGGTTCGTTGTGTCGCAATGCGATCAGCTGCCGGTAGAGCTGCCGAAGCCTGCTGTGCTCACCCTCGTCGATCTCGGCCCAGTTGAGCTTGGACCGTTCGAAGGTCGCCGGGTCCTGCGGGTCTGGAATCTCGTCGGCGTCCCAACCGTGCTCGGCGAACTCACGCTTGCGACCCTCGGCCGTGGCCCTGGCCAACTCGGGTTCCGGGTGGGAGCTGAAGAACTGGAACGGCGAGGAGGAGCCCCATTCCTCACCCATGAAAAGCATTGCGGTGTAAGGCGACCCGAGAACAAGCGCCGCCTTCACGGCTAGCTGCCCGAAGCTCAGATTCTGCGACGGCCGATCGCCGATGGCTCGGTTGCCGACCTGGTCATGCGTCAACGTGTACGCCAGCAGTCGCGTCGCCGGGATGCTCGCGGTTTCCAGCGGACGGCCGTGTCGCCGGTGCCGGAACGACGAGTAGGTGCCCGCATGGAAGTAGCCGTGTTTCAACGTCTGCGCCAGTGCTTCGAGCGATCCGAAATCCGCGTAATAACCCTGCCGTTCGCCGGAGACCGCCGAGTGGATCGCGTGGTGGATGTCGTCGTCCCACTGCGCCGTCATCCCGTAACCGCCGCGATCACGCGGAGTGATCAACCGCGGGTCGTTGAGGTCGCTTTCGGCGATCAGCGACAATGGTCGTCCCAGTTCGGCTGCCAGTGCGTCTGTTTCGGCGGACAGTTCTTCGAGGATGTGGATCGCAGTGGTGTCGACGAGTGCATGCACTGCGTCAAGGCGCAGCCCGTCGGCATGGAAATCGCGCATCCACCGCAGTGCGCAGTCGATGATGTAGCGGCGCACTTCGTCGGCATCCGCATCGGAGATGTTGATCGACTCGCCCCACGGGTTGCTGCCCCTCGACAGGTACGGGCCGAATTTCGGCAGGTAATTTCCTGACGGGCCGAGGTGATTGAACACCGCATCGATCAGCACGCCGAGGCCACGCCGGTGGCAGGCGTCGATGAGACGGACGAGCCCATCCGGCCCGCCATACGGCTCGTGCACCGCGTACCACAACACGCCGTCGTAGCCCCAGCCGTGTGTCCCGCCGAACGCGTTGACGGGCATCAACTCGACGAAGTCGACGCCCAGATCGACAAGATAATCCAGCTTCTCGATGGCCGAATCGAAGGTGCCTTCAGGGGTGAAGGTGCCGACGTGCAACTCGTAGATGACCCCACCCTCGATCGAGCGGCCCGCCCAGCCCTCGTCGGTCCAGGCGTCCGCAGCTGGCTGCCACAGCTGCGACCGCTCGTGTACACCGTCGGGTTGGCGGGGTGACCGAGGATCCGGCAGCACCTTCGGGTCGTCGTCGAGGACGAAGCCGTACCGTGCCTCGGGCCGAGTGTCGACGGAGGCTCGCCACCAGTCGTCGTCGGAGCGGTCCATCGGGTACAGGGTGCCGTCCACGTCGAGCCGCACCCGCTCCGGGCGGGGCGCCCACACCGCGAAGTCAGTCATCGGTTCGTTCCAGCAGCGCGACCGGAGCTTCGGCGAACAGGTCGGACGCCAACACGCGTCTGCTGTACCGGCCCCCGGCGATACGGTCCGGCCAGGCGCCCGTCGGCAACACCAGCGTCGTGTCCTTCCAACCCGTTTCGGCCAGCCCCACGGAATGCCGGGTCACGGCGGTCACCACGTCGTCGGCTCGTAGGAATGCGACAAGGTGCCCGGCGGCCGCCCCCTGGGGCAGCAGCGGAGTGTAGCCGCCGTTGAGGAATGTGTCGGGACGGTCGCGACGCAGCTGCAGGGCGGCCCGCGTCACCTCGAACTTCGGATGTCGGGAAGCCTGCCTGCGTGCCAGGTAGTCCACCGGCCGCCTGTTGTCCGGGTCGACGAGGCTGTCCTCCCACAACTCGGTGCCCTGATAAACGTCGGGTATCCCAGGCGCGGTGAGTGCGATCAACTTCTGGCCGAGGCTGTCGTTGTGCGCATGCTGATCGAGCCGGCGGGCGAGGGACGTCAGCCCCGCCCCCACCTGACCGTCCATGACGGCGTCCAGCCACTCATGTACGGCGTTCTCGAACGCGGTGTCGGGGTCGTTCCACGACGTGTGTGCCGCGGCCTCCCTGATGGCCTTCTCGGCATAACCGTGCAGCCGGCCGCGGAGGTCCTCCGTCACCGCACCGTCGACCGGCCAGACGCCGAACATGTTCTGCAACAGGAAAAGCGCGGTCGCCGCGTCCGGCGGCGGTGTCTCGAGAACCCATTTGCCGACCAGTTCCGCCCACAACGACGGCACCTGCGACAGCACCCCGATACGGGCTCGCACGTCTTCACCACGTTTGGTGTCGTGTGTGGTCAACGCCACCATCGCGTGCGGCCACAGCCGGGCCCTTGTCGCGGCACGTTCGTGGAACTCCGCGATACTGACCCCGAATCGCCCGGGTTCTCCGCCCACTTCGTTCAGCGACACCAACCGGGCGTCGCGATAGAACAAGCAGTCCTCCATCGACTTGGCGGTCGCCGCCCCGCACAACTGTTGCAGCCGTACCGCTGATTCGGCGTTGGTGGCAAGCGCCGATGCGACGATGGTCAGCGGCTCCGCCAACTCCGGTCGTGCGGTGCTGGTTTCGGCCACCGCTTCGGAGAGCACAAGCGACAACCCACCGTAGTCACAGCGGTAGACAGGCACCCGGCTGATGAGTTCAGCCAGGGCCGTGGGGATTTCGGGATGGTCGGCGCCCGTTGCAGACCTGATGGTGCGGTGTAGCCGCGCCAGTTCGCTTGCGAGGGTGTCGGTGACGGCGGCCGCCTTCAGCCTGCGGGCCGACTCTGACATGTCGTCGTAGTCGGCGCCCGTTGAGTCGAACAACGCGGTGAGCGGACCCGCCCCTGCAGGATCGAGGAACACGCCCCCGATTTCGCGCAACGCGTCGTAGCCGGTGGTTCCAGCCACGGGCAGCGTGGTGTCCAGCGGTTCGTCGACGGCAAGGATCTTCTCGATCACGATCCATGCGTCGGGCCCGACCAATTCGCGCAACCACTCGAGATAGCCTGCCGGATTGGACAATCCATCGGGGTGATCGATGCGAATTCCGTCGACGAGGCCGTCGGTGAACCACCGCTTGACTTCCACATGGGTGGCGTCGAACACCGCGCGGTCTTCCTGGCGCAATCCGGCCAGAGAGGTGATGGAGAAGAACCGTCGGTACCCGCAGATCCCGTTGCGCCATCCGATCGGTCGGTAGTGCTGCTGCTTGGCCGGATAGTTCGGTGGAGCGGGGTCGTCGTCGGAGCCCAACACGGGCACGATGACCCGCCCATCGGGATCGAGGTCCCAGTCGATGTCGAAATACGAGGAATAGGGCGAACTCCGGCCCTTCTCCAAGACATCGAGCCACCAATGGTTCTGGGTGGGATCGTCGACACCGACGTGGTTCGGCACGATGTCGACAACGAGGCCCATCCCGCGCGCCTTCGCTGCGGCAGAAAGCCGCGCCAGTCCATCGGGACCGCCAAGTGCGGGGGAGACGGTAGTGGGATCCGTGACGTCGTAGCCGTGCGTGGAGCCCTCGGCCGCGCTGAGGATCGGCGACAGGTACAGATGCGACACACCCAGTTCGTCCAGATAGTCCAGCACCGAGATGGCGTCGTCGAACGTGAAGCAGTCACCACGCATCTGCAGCCGGTATGTCGATAGCACACGAGAAGCCATGGCTCACGCAGTCTTACGCAGCACCAGCAGGGATCTCGCTTCGAGCGAGATCTTCTTGCCCGCTGTGACAACCAGTTCGGTGGCCCCCGTCGCGTCGGCGGTGTCGAACGAGGCGGTCCACTCCTTGGCGTAGTTCCCCTTCGGCGTGACGAAGTCCTGCGGCTTGTCGTGCGCGTTGAAGCACAGCAGGAATGAGTCGTCGACGACCCGTTCGCCGCGCGCGTTCGGAGTCGGTATGGCCTCCCCGTTGAGAAACACCGCGACACATTTGCCCAGCCCGGTGCCCCAGTCCTCGGGCGTCATCTCCTTGCCCGCCGGTGTCAGCCACGCGATGTCGCGGATCTGGTCGCCGGTGCGGATGGGCTTGCCCTCGAAGAACCGCCGCCTGCGAAAGACTGGATGCTCTCGCCGCAGTTTGGTCACCCGGCGGGTGAACTCGAGCAGGTCGGCATTCGTCTCGCACATGGACCAGTCCATCCAGGAGATCTCTGAGTCCTGGCAGTACACGTTGTTGTTACCCAGCTGCGTGCGCCCGATCTCGTCTCCGTGCGAGATCATCGGGGTGCCTTGCGAGACCATCAGCGTGCCCATGATGTTGCGCATCTGTTTGGCGCGCAGCGCCAGGATGTCCGGATCGTCGGTCGGGCCTTCCACGCCGCAGTTCCACGACCGGTTGTGGCTCTCGCCGTCTCGGTTGTCCTCACCGTTGGCCTCGTTGTGCTTCTCGTTGTAGGAGACCAAGTCCTTCAACGTGAAGCCGTCGTGGCAGGTGACGAAGTTGATGCTGGCGCCAGGGCGGCGTCCGGTGGCTTCGTACAGGTCGGAGGAACCGGTCAGCCGCGAGGCGAACTCGCCGAGGGTTGCGGGCTCGCCCCGCCAGTAATCGCGCACAGTGTCGCGATACTTCCCGTTCCATTCCGTCCACAAACCTGGAAAGTTGCCGACCTGATAGCCGCCCTCGCCGACGTCCCATGGTTCGGCGATCAGCTTCACCTGGCTGACGACGGGATCCTGCTGCACCAGATCGAAGAACGCGGACAGCCGATCGACCTCGTAGAACTCCCGCGCCAGCGCCGCGGCGAGGTCGAAGCGGAAGCCGTCGACGTGCATCTCCATCACCCAGTACCGCAGCGAGTCCATGATCAGCTGCAACGTGTGCGGGTGGCGAGCGTTGAGGCTGTTGCCGGTACCGGTGAAATCCCGGTAGAACCGGAGGTCGCCGTCCTCGAGACGGTAGTAGGCGGCGTTGTCGATGCCGCGGAAGTTGATGGTGGGGCCGAGGTGGTTGCCCTCCGCGGTGTGGTTGTAGACCACGTCGAGGATCACCTCGATGCCCGCTTCATGGAACGACCGCACCATGGTCTTGAACTCGGCCACCGCACCGCCGGCGTGCTTGTTCGCCGCGTACTGGTAATGGGGCGCGAAGAAGCCGAATGTGTTGTAGCCCCAGTAATTTCGCAAACCGAGGTCGATCAGCCGGTGGTCGTGAAGGAACTGGTGCACCGGCATCAGCTCGATCGCGGTGACGTTCAGCGACTTTAAGTGGTCGATGATCACCGGATGGCCCAGCCCCGCGTAAGTACCGCGAAGTTCCTCCGGAATACCCGGATGGGTCTGTGTCATGCCCTTGACGTGAGCCTCGTAGATGATCGTCTCGTGGTACGGCGTGCGCGGAGCGCGATCCGACCCCCACTGGAAGAATGGGTTGATCACCACGCTGGTCATCGTGTGTCCGAGCGAGTCGACCCGCGGCGGCGTGCCGCCGGACGCCAGGTCGTCGGCTTTCAAGTCGTAGGAGAACAGCGCCTGACTGAAGTCGAAGTCGCCGTGGAACGACTTGCCGTACGGGTCGAGCAGAAGCTTGCTCGGATCACAGCGGTGACCCGCCGACGGCTCCCACGGGCCGTACACGCGATAGCCGTAGCGCTGCCCAGGGGTGACGGTGGGCAGATAGCAATGCCAGACGTAACCGTCGACCTCGTCGAGGTTGATGCGGTGTTCGCTGCCGTCTTTGGCGATCAGGCACAGTTCCACCCGCTCGGCAACCTCGGAGAACAGCGAGAAATTGGTGCCTGCGCCGTCGTAGGTGGCCCCAAGGGGATAGGCGTCCCCTGGCCAGACCGTCGGCACCGATGCAGGCTCGGCTGGTCGCATCAGGGCTGCCACCAACCGGTGGCCATGCCGATCTGACGCCCCAGTTCGGTGGTCATGGTGCGCATGTAGGTGGTCGAGATGTGGTGGGCGTCGCGGTACAGCAACACATTTCCCTCCACGGCGCGGCAAACGTCGACGCGGCACACCGCATCACTCATGTCGAGCGGCTTCAGCAGCGGAAACTGCTTGACAAAGTCCAATGTCTGGTTGTGCTCCGACAGTACGTCGGATCGCTTCATGCCGCAGGATTTCGCATTGCCTCCGCGCGCGAGGCAGTCGGTGGGGAAGAACGGCTTGCCGTCCCGGACCATCCACGGGGTATCGCGCATCGCGAGGATCGGAATGTTGTTGTCCGACAGGGCTTGCCAGATGCCTATGTAGAAGGACGGCATCACGTCGCCCGGTTTGATGTTCCACGGTCTGGTGGACGTGGTGAACACGAAGTCGGGACGATCGGCGATCAGCCTCGGCATCACCCTGTTGTTCCACACCCGGCAGCCCGGGTACGGACGGTTGTCGCCCATCACCAGCGGCGACTGTTCGGTGGTCAACGGACATCCCATCTTCAGGTATGTGACGACCTTGAAGTGGTGCATCTGGCCCAGCAGGTCCAAGGCGGTGATCCAGTGCTCGGCATGAGAACTGCCCGCCAGCGCGATGGTGCGGGTCGCCTCTTTGTCGCCGAAGGTGCAGTCGATGACGTCGCTGTTGTTGAAGTCGCTGATGCACCCGTCGATGGTGGTCTCCGGCAGGTCGTCCTTGGCTTCGAGCACGGTCGGGCGCATCGGCAGCTTCGGCACCTTCGCATGGTTGATCAACGCGGTGGCGCCGGGATAGTCGCGCAGCGAAAGATTGGCCAGCTCTTTGCCGTTCGCGCGCTGCACGGTCACGTGTTCGCGCCACCCGAAAGCCGTCGCGGTCAACGCGACACCGAGCAGGCCCACGATGGAACCCATCACGATCGTCGGGCGGCGCAGCCGCGTCCACAGCGCGACGGCGGGCGCCGGTTTGGGCAATTTCGCCGACGCGCGGTACCGCAGTGGGTTCTCCACGTACCGCAGCGTGAGCCAGGCCAGCACGCCGGAGACAACCAGCACCACGGCCCCCTCGAAGAAGTTGACCCGCGGTTCGCCGCTGTAAGACAGCCAGAAGATCAACAGCGGCCAGTGCCATAGGTAGAGCGAGTAGGCCATGCCGCCGAGCGTGACGAAGGGAGCGGTGGCCAGTAGCCGGTTCACGGCAGGCAGGCGGCCGCTGGTCTGCGGGTCGGACTGGCGGTTGGCCGCCGACAGGATGAACAGCATTGTGGCACCCACGGGCACGAGGGCCAACGGGCCTGGGAACTCCTTGACGCCGTCGATCAGCGCGCCGCACGACAAAATGGCAGCCAACGCCACGGTGGCGAGCGTCGTGCGTAGCCACATCGGCCAGCGCACATACGGGACCAGGGCGCCGAGCAACGCGCCGAGCAGCAACTCCCACGCCCTCGCGAAACTGTTGTAGTACGCGGTCGCCTGATCGGCGTTGTGAGCAAATATCGCGTAGACGAAGGACGCGATGGTCAACGCGCTCAACAGCACCACGAATGACGTCCGCATGTACTTGCCGAGACGTCGACGCAACAGATGGGCGAACCCGAAGATCAGTGCCAGAAACCCGATGTAGAACTGCCCCTGCACCGACATCGACCAGATGTGTTGCAGCGGACTGACCGCCTCACCGGCGCGAAGGTAATCCGAAGCGGTGTTCGCCAGCTCCCAGTTCTGGAAATAACCGAGGCTGGCCAAACTCTGGTCAGCAAACGTTTCCCAGCGCGTCTCGGGCTGCACGAGGATGGTCAGCACCGCCGCGGCGGCGAGGACCACGACGAGCGCGGGGAGCAACCGGCGAACAAGTCGGATCACTTCGGGGACGGGCGACAGCGACTTCCCTGGAGTCAGCGCGGTGCGCAGCAGACGGCCGCCGAAGAAGAAACCCGATAGCGCCAAAAACACGTCGACGCCGCCGGAGACCCGGCCAAACCACACGTGAAACACGGCGACAAGCGCGATGGCGATGCCGCGCAGGCCGTCAAGATCATGTCGGTAAAAGCCCGAATCACGGGTCCCCGAAGCGGCACGCGATGGGGCACCGGAATCGGTGACGGCCACCGGCCTGGAGGGAGCGAGGGTCATCATGGTCGACGGTTAATCTACCCAAGATCGCCTGGTGCCTCATGCCGCAGGCGATCAGTCACAGCCACTGAGCAAAGGATCGGGCTGGTTTCAAACATGACGTTGACCCCCGGTGAGATCAGCGCGATCGACGCCGCGCACATCTGGCATCCCTACAGCCCCATCGGCGCCGACGCATTGCCCCCGGTGGTCGCGGTCGGCGCCAAGGGCGCCTGGCTGACGTTGGTCGACGACGGCAAGCGGATCGAGGTGCTCGACGCGATGGCGTCGTGGTGGACGGCGATTCACGGCCACGGTCATCCGGCGTTGGATGCGGCCGTCGCGCGCCAACTGGCGACGATGAACCACGTCATGTTCGGCGGATTGACACACGAACCGGCTGCCAGGCTTGCGCAACTTCTGGTCCAGATCACGCCAGACGGGCTCGACGCGGTGTTCTTCAGCGACTCGGGTTCGGTGGCGGTGGAGGTCGCGGTGAAGATGGCGCTGCAGTACTGGCGCAGCATCGGACGCGGCGGCAAGCATCGGCTGATGACCTGGCGCGGCGGCTACCACGGCGACACGTTCACCCCGATGAGTGTGTGCGACCCCGTCGGCGGCATGCATTCGCTGTGGACCGACATATTGGCACAGCAGGAGTTCGCGCCCCAGGTCCCTGCCGACTACGACGCCGGCTACGTCGAAGCGTTCGAGAAGCAGTTGGCCGAACACGCCGACGAACTCGCCGCAGTCATCGTCGAGCCCATCGTGCAGGGCGCGGGTGGTATGCGGTTTCACGACCCGCAGTACCTGGTCGACCTGCGCACAATCTGCGACCGCCACGGCGTGCTGTTGATTTTCGATGAGATCGCCACCGGCTTCGGCCGCACGGGCGAACTGTTCGCGGCCGAGCACGCGGGCGTGCGCCCGGACGTCATGTGCGTCGGCAAGGCGCTCACCGGCGGCTACATCACGCTGGCCGCGACGCTGTGCACCCGCGAGATCGCGCAGACGATCAGCACGCATGAGCCAGGGGCGCTGATGCACGGACCGACGTTCATGGCCAATGCGCTGGCCTGCGCTGTCGGAGTGGCGGCAGTTGAGCTGCTTCTCGAACAGGACTGGCGGGCAAGGGTTTCCGCGATCGAGACAGGTTTGCGAGAAGGTTTGGCTGAAGCGGCCGAACAACCAGGCGTTACCGACGTGCGGGTGCTCGGCGCGATCGGGGTGCTGCAGATGGACAGGCCGGTGGACCTGCGGGTCGCGACGCCCGCCGCGCTGCGGCACGGCGTCTGGCTGCGCCCATTCCGCGACTTGATCTACGTGATGCCGCCCTACATATGCACGGATGCGGAGATCGGCCAGATCACCGCGGCGATGGTCGCGGTGGCCCGTGCGCTAACCTGAACGGTGTTCAATCTGTCGGCTCGCCGACGTGTTCAATTTGTCGGCTCGCCGACGTGTTCAAGAGCAGAAGGGCGCCCCGGTGACTCGCGTCGATGTCTCCCCGCTGGCCTGGCTCGACGACGTCGAGGATCAGCGCCGCGCGGCCGGGCTACGCCGTTTCCTGCGCGCCCGTCCGCCGGTCGGAGCCGAACTCGACCTGGCCTCCAACGACTACCTGGGTTTGTCGCAACACCCCGCGGTGATCGACGGCGGCATCCAGGCCCTGCGGACCTGGGGCGCCGGTTCGACCGGGTCACGACTGGTCACCGGCAACACCGAACTGCACGAGGGTTTCGAGGCCGCACTCGCCGAGTTCGTCGGTGCAGAGTCGGCATTGGCCTTCTCTTCCGGCTATACCGCCAATCTCGGTGCGGTGGTGGCGCTGTCCGGTGCGGGTTCGCTGCTGGTGTCGGATGCGCTGACCCACGCGTCCCTGGTCGACGCCTGCCGGTTGTCCCGGGCCCGCGTGGTGGTGACACCCCATCGTGACGTGTCCGCGGTGGAGGCGGCGTTGACCGGCCGCGACGAGGAGCGCGCCGTCGTGGTGACGGACTCGGTGTTCTCCGCCGACGGGGTGCTGGCGCCGCTGCGGGCACTGCACGACGTGTGCCGCACCCACGGGGCGTTGCTGATCGTCGACGAGGCGCACGGCCTGGGTGTGCGGGGCAGCGGCGGCCGAGGCCTGCTGCACGAGATCGGCCTCGCCGGTGCGCCCGACGTGGTGATGACGACGACCTTGTCGAAGGCGCTGGGCAGCCAGGGCGGTGTGGTGCTCGGGCCGGCGGCGGTGCGGGCACATCTGATCGACGCGGCCCGCCCGTTCATCTTCGACACCGGACTGGCGCCTGCGGCGGTCGGCGCCGCATGGGCGGCGTTGCGGGTGCTGATCGACGAGCCATGGCGTGCCGACGCAGTGCTCGATCACGCGGCGGCGCTCGCCGAGATGTGTGGCGTGTCTGAGCGTCCGGATTCCGCTGTGGTCTCGGTGATTCTCGGCGAGCCCGAGGTGGCGTTCGCCGCCGCGGTGGCCTGCCTGGACCGCGGGGTGCGGGTCGGCTGCTTCCGTCCGCCGACGGTCCCAGCCGGTACGTCGCGGCTACGGCTGACAGCGCGGGCATCGCTGTCGGACGACGAAATGGCATTGGCCCGAGAGGTTCTCACCGAAGTGCTGTCGTGAGCGTCCTCGTCGTCACGGGCACCGACACCGGGGTCGGCAAGACGATCGCGACCGCCGCGCTGGCCTGCGCCGCGCGACTTGCGGGCGTCGATGTGGCGGTGTGTAAACCCGTGCAGACGGGCAGCCCCCGCGACGACGACCTCGCCGACGTGGCGCGGCTCTCCGGCGTCCGCAAGCTCTTCGGCACGTGGCGTTATCCCGAACCGCTGGCACCTGCCGCGGCGGCAGAACGGGCCGGACTGCCGCTGCCGAGCCGCGAGCAGTTGGTGGGGTCGATCGCCGCCGTCGATGCGAAGCTCACCGTGGTCGAGGGCGCAGGCGGGTTGCTGGTGCAGTTGGGCGCTGGCGGGGTGACGTTGCGCGACGTCGCACGTGATCTGGCTGCGCCCGTGTTGGTCGTCGTCGCACCCGGCCTCGGCACGCTTAACCACACCGCTCTGACACTGGAATCGCTTGCGGCACAAGATATTCCATGCGCCGGCCTGGTGATCGGGTCGTGGCCGCGCGAACCGGATGTCACCGAGGCGGGCAACCGCGAATCGTTGGCACGGTTGGCTCCGGTGCGTGCGGTGCTGCCTGCGGCCGCAGGCAGCCTGAGTGCCGCCGAGTTCGAATCGGTGAGTGTCGCCGCGTTCGACGCACGGTGGGTCACGAGCCTGGCGGGTTGATGGTCCACTCCGTCGAGCTCGTCTTCGATACGAACACCGAAGAGGCGGTTCGGCACATCTGGGACGGGTTGCGGGAGGCCGGAATCCCCAGCCAGGCGCCCGTGAGCCGGCCGCACGTCACGTTGACGGTTGCCGAGCGGATCGGCGCCGAAGTGGATTCAGTCCTCATGACACTCGACGACCGCTTCCCGCTGCCGTGCATGATCGGCGCACCCTTGGTCTTCGGCAGGGGCCAGCTGATTCTCACCCGGCTGATCGTGCCGACGGCAGGGTTGATCGACGTCCATGCCGACGTGCATCGACTGTGTCTGCCGCATCAGCACCCCGGTCCGATGGCCAACTCGGCGCCTGGCCGCTGGACCGGGCATGTGACGTTTGCGCGTCGAGTGACACCCGCACGGTTGGGAAGAGCGCTGCGTATCGCGGGTAAGCCGACCGAGATCCCCGGAGTTTTCACCGGGCTTCGCAGGTGGGACGGAAATGCCAAGCGCGAAACGGTGCTCATCGAGCGGAAAGTCGAGTGAGACGCGCGACGAGCGCAGTCACGTGATCAGTCGATCGATGCGGAGACCTTCTTGGGCACGCACATCCGCCAGGCATCGATGACGAGTTCGCGCACCTCGTCCAACTCGATCGCATCGAGCCGGAGGTGCACCCAGTTGTATCTCATGTCCGATCGCCGCGGCATCATGAACTTGTCGGGCTCGGCCGCCACCATCGCCGCCCGTTGCTCCTTGGGAAAGCCCACTCCCATCACCGTCTCGTCCCGTGAGAAGGCGACGAACACGATTTGCCCGACTCGGAACTTGATCTGGTCGCGCACCACAGCCTCGTAAGCCCGAGGCAGCAAAGCGGCGATGCGCCGGACATCGTCGACGGTGATCACCCTCAGAGACGCTAGTCGAGACGTCCGACACGCCCTTGGCGGACTCCAAGAACTCGTTGCGCTGACAACCCCAGCAAAACCTGAGATTCTTCTGTACGTGTCGGGGATGGTTGGCCGACCTGTGGAAGAGCAGGCGGTCGCCGACTTTCTGCACTCGGCGAGTAGAGAAGACCATCGGCGTTGCTGGTGCAGGGGGCGGCGGGGATAGGCAAGACGACGCTGTGCCTGCATGCTCTTCGCCAGGCGCATCAGCAGGGGATGCGAGTGCTGACCACACGCCCTGCGCAGGCGGAATCCGTCGTCGCCTACAGTGCGTTGGCCGACCTCCTCGGCGGAGCAGAGGCCCGGTCACTGGAGGGTCTACCGCAACCACAGATGAAGGCCGTCGACCGCGTCTTGTTGCGGGTCGACGAGACCGACACCGTCACCGAACCGCGTGCGGTCGCGGCAGCCTTTCTCGCGGTCGTCGAATCCCTCGCCGCGGAGAACCCCGTGCTCGTCGCCATCGATGACGCACAGTGGCTCGACCCGTCGTCGGTGTTCGCGCTGAGCTTCGCCACCAGACGGTTCGCCGGACGGGTGGGCGTGCTGGCCACCCGTCGCACGGAGCCGGGAACCCGCGCGGCCACAGCATGGCTACAAGTCAGGGACCCGACGGCGGTGCGGCAACTCACCTTGTCGCCGTTCACGGTCGGTGAATTGTCGGATCTGCTGTCGAGTCGGCTGGAAGGACACTTCACCCGCTCAGATGTGAGGCGAATACACGAGATTTCGGGCGGAAATCCGTTCTATGCACTGGAATTGGGTCGTGGTTTTCGAGGCGCGACACCCGAAGGCATGGTTTCGCTGCCGGACTCACTCTCGGAAGTGGTCGATGCGCGCATACATGGGCTGAAGCCGGAAACGCGGCGCATTCTGCTGGCGGCCGCATGTCTGGCGACTCCCTCGACCGACGTCATCGCGCGGGCCATGTGCGCCTCGACGCAGCGGGTCGCGGAGCTTCTTGAACCGGCCGAGGCGGATGGAATCGTTCGCATTGCCGGCAGCAGCATCTCGTTCTCCCATCCGTTGCTTGCGCACGGCGTCTACGCCAGCTTCGTCCCTGCCGACCGCCGAGCCATGCACCGCGCCATTGCGGACGTGGTGGACCAGCCCGAGCTGCGTGCACGGCATCTCGCCCGCGGCGCGACAAGCGCCGACGAGACGACGTTGGCGGCTCTCGACGACGCCGCGCAGATGGCGCGTAGCCGAGGAGCGCCTGCGGCGGCCGCGGAGTTGCTGGACCTTGCGATCGGGCTTGGCGGCGATGACCCTGATCGCCAGATTCGCTGTGCGACACATCATTTCGAGAGTGGAGCAGCCGAGACGGCACGGTCGCGTCTGAACGTCGCCATGAAGCGGCTGAAGCCGGGGCGGACACGAGCGGCAGCGGCCAGCCTGCTCGCCACGATCGTGATGTACGCCGACGGATTCGGGTCGGCGGCCACCGTTCTGCAAGGCTCGCTGCCGGAAGCCGGTGACGATGCGGCGCTGTCGATCCAGATGTTGATGGCGCTCGCCTACGTTTTGATCAACACCGGCCGCAAACATGAATCTGCACAGCGCATCGACGAGGCGGTGCAACGCGCCGAAACGCTCGGCCAACCCACATTGCTCAGCCGGGCCCTCGGCTTGCAGGTGGTGCTGCGATTCATGTGTGGCGCCGGGATCGACGAGGTGAGTCTGCGTCGGGCGTTGGCGCTGGGGAACGACAACTCACCGGCTCAGGTCGCATTTCAGCCACGCGTGCAGAACGCGATCCTGCGGAGTTGGACCGGTGACCTCGACCTCGCCCGCAGAGAGCTTCGGTCGATACACCAGCAGCGAATCGAAAGCGGCGAGGAGAGCGAATCGATCTTCATCTCGTATCACCGTGCGATGGTCGAGATCTGGAGCGGCGAGTTCGCTGAGGCTAGCCGCATAGCCGAAGACGCGATGAACCGTGCGGCGCACCTCGACGGCGATGTGCATCTCTTCAGCACCATCGCGATCCGCTCATCGATTGCTGCCTATGAGGGCAAGATCGAAGCTGCCCGCCGCGACGCGAGAGTCGCGCTCGACGCATCCGACCGCAGCGAGGGACGCGAGTTGGCGGGCTGGATGATGGCCAGTCTCGGTTTCCTCGAGACGTCGCTTGGCAACTATGCGGAGGCCCTTGCGGTGATGCGGCCGGTCATCGACGGCCTGTTTGCCGACCCGGAATACTCCGAGATCATCGTGGCATCCTGCGTCGGTGACGCAGTGGAATCGATGGTTCAGTTGGAGCGCCTCGACGAGGCAGAGCGCCTGACCGAACTGATGGAACGCAACGGCAGCAGGCTGGATCGCGCGTGGATGCTTGCGGTGGCGGGCCGATGCCGGGGGATGCTGTTGGCCGCCCGGGGCGACTTGGCCGCGGGCGTACAACATGCCGAGGCGGCAATGGTGCAACACGACCGGGTGCCGATGCCTTTCGAACGGGCCCGAACCCAGTTGATGCTGGGGCAGTTACAGCGTCGGCTCAGGAAGAAACAAACCGCTGCGGCGTCGCTGCGTGAGGCGCTCGACACGTTCGAACGGCTCGGAACTCCGCTGTGGGCCGATCGTGCGCGTGCGGACCTGGCCAGGGTGACAGTCAATGCCGGGGTTGCGGTGCTGACGCCGTCCGAGCGACGGGTGGCGGAACTCGCCGCGACCGGCATGACCAACCGAGCGGTCGCCGCCGAGTTGTTCATCAGTCCGAAAACCGTGGACACCAATCTGTTTCGGATTTACCGCAAGTTGGGCATCCACTCGCGAGCCGCACTGGCCCGCTGGGTGTCGGAGCATCCGCGGTGACCTACAGATTCTGGCGCTGCCGGGCGGAGATTCCGGCGACCAGCAGGCCTATCCCATAAGAGAAGCGGTCGGTGTCGTGGTCCGACCAGACCGACTGGGACATGGGAAGTTCGGCGCCTGCCGCGTCCCATTGAAGCCGCGACTGCTCGTCGGCGGTGAACCCGAGGACGTAATAAAGGATGGTTCGAGCGGCGAGCCCGGCGTGTGCAGGCTCGACGCCGGCGTCGGTGACCGCGTCGGTCAGCTGGCCGAGGATGCGCGCCATCGCGGCAGATTGCGCGGAGGCGAAACTCGCCGACACCAGTTCGGCGCCGTCAGTATGCGACAACAGCGCGTCGCGCAGTCGCCCGCAGATCCCGGTCACGCGGTCGTGCCATTCGCCCGGCCGATCGTCCACCGACTCCAGCATCCGATCGGCGACCGCGCCCAACAGCTGCTGCTTGTTGGCGAAATGCCAGTACAACGCGCCGGGGGAGACGTTGAGCTCACGGCCAAGCCGCCGCATGGTCAAATCGGCGATCCCATAGGAATCCAGCAGCGTGGTGGCCGCGTCCACCACGTCGCGTTTGTGGAGCTGCACGTCGGTACCTTAACCTGAACACCGTTCAACTGTCGGCACCGCCGACGTGTTCAATTGTCGGCACCGCCGACGGAAGGCGCGATGGAGGGCGACGGGTGACCGACATTCTGGCTGAGGCTCGCGAGCAGGTACTGGAGCGCGGCGAGGGCCTGACCCAGGAGCAGACGCTGCGGATACTGCAGTTGCCCGACGACACCCTCGACGAGCTGCTGGAACTGGCCCACGACGTCCGGATGAAGTGGTGCGGACCCGACGTCGAGGTCGAAGGCATCATCAGCCTCAAGACCGGCGGCTGCCCCGAGGACTGCCACTTCTGTTCGCAGTCGGGACTTTTCGCCTCACCCGTGCGCAGCGCATGGCTGGACATCCCGAGCCTCGTCGAGGCGGCCAAGCAGACCGCGAAGACCGGCGCGACCGAGTTCTGCATCGTCGCCGCCGTCCGCGGCCCCGACGAGCGGCTGCTGGCTCAGGTCGCCGCAGGCATCGAGGCCATCCGCAACGAAGTCGACATCCAGATCGCATGCTCGCTGGGCATGCTGACGGCCGACCAGGTCGAGCGCCTGTCCGAGATGGGCGTGCACCGCTACAACCACAACCTGGAGACCGCAAGGTCGTTCTTCACCAACGTCGTCACCACCCACACGTGGGAAGAGCGGTGGGACACGCTGCGAATGGTCCGCGAGGCCGGCATGGAGGTGTGTTGCGGTGGGATCCTCGGCATGGGTGAAACCCTGGAACAGCGTGCGGAATTCGCGGCCAACCTCGCCGAACTGGATCCGCATGAGGTGCCGCTGAACTTCCTCAATCCGCGGCCGGGCACCCCGTTCGGTGACCTCGACGTGCTGCCCGCAGCGGAGGCACTGAAGGCCGTCGCCGCCTTCCGTCTGGCGCTGCCTCGGACGATGCTGCGATTCGCGGGTGGCCGCGAGATCACGCTAGGCGACCTCGGCGCCAAGAAGGGCATTCTCGGCGGGATCAATGCCGTCATCGTCGGCAACTACCTGACCACGCTCGGCAGACCCGCCGAGGCCGACCTGGAACTGCTCGACGACCTGCAGATGCCGATCAAGGCGCTCAACGCCAGCCTGTAGATGGCTGCCAAATTCAACGTCTACACTGGCGAACTCGCGGGCGGAACCGTCCCGACCGCCGCCCAACTCGGCCTGGAGCCACCCCGGTTCTGCGCGGAGTGCGGCCGCCGCATGGTGGTCCAGGTGCGCCCAGACGGCTGGCTGGCGAAGTGCTCGCGCCACGGTGAGCAGGATTCGAAGGACCTAGATGAACGCCGATGAGCGCACGCGCGAAGAGAAGATCACTGGCGATGAGCGCACGCGCGAAGAGAAGATCACTGGCGATGAGCGCACGCGCGAAGTGACGGTGACTGGCGTTGAGCCACCCCGTATTTCGCGGCGGGCTGCTGCGCTGACCGCGATCGCCGGACTGACCGTGTCCGGTGTGGTGGTGGGTGCGCTGTGGGCGTGGCTGGCGCCGCCGATCCAGGGGGTCGTCGCGCTGACCAAGAGCGGAAACCGAGTCACGGCGTATCTGGGCAACGAGGGTGATCACTTCTTCATCGCCGCGTTCCTGCTCGCGGGGATGGTGTCGGCGTTGGCCGTCGTCGCCGCGGTGCTGGTGTGGACATGGCGGCCCCACCGGGGTCCCGTGATGGCCGCTGCGCTGGCGATCGGTTCGGCCGCAGCGGCAGGAGCCGCGGCGGGTGTCGGTGCGGCCCTTGCACATTGGCGCTACGGTTCGGTCGACGTCGCGGGCGCGCCAGTGTCGCCTGAGCATCGAGTCCATTACGTCGTCGAGGCGCCCGCGGTGTTTTTCGGCCACGGGCCGTTGCAGATCGCCGCGACGATCCTGTTCCCCGCCGCTGCCGCGGCGCTGATCTACGCGCTGATGGCCGTCTCTACGCAGCGCGACGATCTGGGCGCCTGGCCGCCGGTTGATGAGCCGTCGAGCCCGGCGCCGGTCACAGCGGAGAGCGCTCTACCCTCCGCCCAGTGACCACCTTCGAGGCGATCTTGAGCAGTCGCGCCATCCCGGCGTAGGTCATCGGGTTCAGCAGTGTCGGCCATGTCGTTCGAACCAGGTGTTCGTCGGTCGGCTTGCCGTTGAAGCGGTCGGTGAGCCAACGCAGCGTCATCGGCGCCGACATCGGGTGCAGCAGCATGTGCTCGCTGAACAGGTCGCGGTGGTAGGTCACCGACGCCCCGCCGGACTGGTAGGTGTGCGTCAGTTCATCGATGTCGTCGACCGAGACGATCCTGTCGTGCACCGCCTGGACGATCAGCACCGGGGGCGTCGGCACCGCGGTGCCCAACTTGATGCGGTCGAACACATGCTGGACTTCCGGCGTCTGCAGAATCTGCTCGAGCGGTTGATCGACGAGCTTGCCCATGTCCATGCCGATGTAACGCAGCACTGCGTGTGCGGTCGTCATCTTCTCGATCCGCATCAGCATCGCCTTGCCCTCTTCGGTGGCGTGCTCCTGGATGACCTTGTCCAACTCCGGATAGACGTGCGTGAGCGCGGCCACCACCATTCCGGGCAACCCGGAGTAGAAGCTGCCGTTGAGGCGCCTGAACGCGTGCCCCAGGTCAGCGACCGGCGACCCCAGGACCGCGCCTACGACGTTGAGCTCAGGTGCATATGACCCGCTCACTTCGGCGGCCCAGGCGGTGGCCAAGCCGCCACCGGAGTAGCCCCAGAGGCCGACCTGCCCGTCCGCGGACAGGCCGAGACGCTCGTAGCTCAGCGCGGCGCGGATGCCGTCGAGCACCTGGTAGCCGGGCTCATACGGCGCGCCCCAGAGCCCGCCGGGGCCCTCGTGGTCGGGCACCGAAACGGCCCAGCCCTCCGCCAGCGCAGCGGCCACCAGCAAGAACTCGATCTGTGCCAGGGCCCCGAGCGCCTTGGCGCCGCGCCGCATCGCGTACGAGGGGAAGCAGCGGCCGGCCACGGCGTCGATCGCACATTGGTACGAGACGAGCGGAATCGGACCCGCCGTCGCGCGTTCGGTCGGCACGATCACGGTGGTGACCGTCGCCTGCGGCATGTCGTTGAGATCGGTGGTGCGGTACAGCAGCTGAGTGGCGGTGAACCGCTGGGGGACCACGCCCATGAACGCCAGTTCGACGTCGCGGGAACGCAGTACCGTGCCGGGGCGGGCGTGCTCGAAACCGGCGGGCGGCTGATAAAACGGGTCTTTGGCGGGCAGGACCGGCCGGGCCTTGCGCTCAAGCTCCTCGTGGAGTGGCTGGCCTATCCATTCGGCGCCGGTAGACCGCGCCGCGCTGCCCAAGTCCATCCGGACATTCTTACCTTAAGAGGCCGTTAAGAATCCAGCGGACTCACCCGGGAGGGCGCAGTGCTGCGAATTCGTCTGTCACGCGGTACCTCGATTCGGTGAACTGGTACAGCGCGGCGGGCCGGCCGCCACTGCGCCCCGACCGCGCCGTGGTTCCGGTGCGCGTGATGACGTTGCGACGCTCGAGGACCCGCTGCAGGTTGGTGGCGTCCACCTGGTGACCCAACGCGGCGCTGTAAATATCACGCAGCGTGGACAGCGCGAATTCCTTTGGCGCCAAGCCGAATCCGATGTTCGTATAGGACAATTTGGCGACGAGGCGAGTGCGGGCGTGCGCCACCATCGGGCCGTGATCGAACGCCATCGGGGGCAGGTCGCTGACAGGGTGCCAGCGGGTGTCCGACGGTAGCTCGGGGGTCGCGGGGGAGGGCACCAGGCCGAGGTACGTCGACGCGATCGTGCGCACGTCCGGCACGCGCTTGGGATCGGAGAACACCGCCAGTTGTTCGAGGTGAGCAAGTTCACGCAGGTCCACCTTCTCGGCAAGCTGTCTGCGAACCGAACTGGTCAGATCCTCGTCAACGCCGAGGCGGCCACCTGGAAGCGACCACTTTCCGGCCTCTGGATCAAGTGCACGTTGCCACAACAGCACGTGAAGTGCGGGTTTCTCGGAGCCGTCGGGGAGTCTGGCGCCGCGAACTTGAAACACGACGGCGAGCACCTCGTGCGCGGTGCTAGTATGTGGCATGTTTTCGATTATAAGTCGAAAACCTCGACGGGATGGAGAGTTGGCTATGACGGTTCTCGACCGTATGGCTGCGAACGATCTTGCGGACCGCATTGTCGCTGGTCCGACCGGATACGCCGGGGTGGATGGCGACCGGGAGTGGGCCGCCGAAGTGCGCCGTCTGGCCGACCTGCGCGGGGCCACGTTGCTCGCGCACAACTACCAACTGCCGGCCATCCAGGACGTCGCTGACCACGTGGGCGACTCGCTGGCGCTGTCGCGCATCGCGGCGGACGTTCCAGAAGAGACGATTGTGTTCTGCGGCGTGCACTTCATGGCCGAGACGGCCAAGATCCTCAGCCCGGACAAGACCGTGCTGATCCCGGATCAGCGCGCAGGCTGCTCGCTGGCCGACTCGATCACCGCCGACGAGTTGCGGGCGTGGAAGGCCGAGCATCCGGGCGCCGTAGTGGTGTCCTACGTCAACACGACCGCGGCGGTGAAGGCCGAAACCGATATCTGCTGCACGTCATCGAATGCAGTCGAGGTCGTCGCGTCCATCCCCGAAGACCGTGAGGTCCTGTTCTGCCCCGACCAGTTCCTCGGCGCACATGTGCGGCGCGTGACTGGTCGCGACAACCTGCACGTGTGGGCGGGCGAGTGCCACGTGCACGCGGGCATCAACGGTGACGAACTCGCCGACCAGGCCCGCACCCATCCCGATGCCGAGTTGTACGTGCATCCGGAATGCGGCTGCGCCACCTCGGCGCTGTACCTGGCCGGCGAGGGCGCCTTCCCGGAGGACCGGGTCAAGATCCTGTCCACCGGCGGCATGTTGGACGCGGCCCGCGGGACACATGCACGTCAAGTGCTGGTCGCCACCGAAGTCGGCATGCTGCACCAATTGCGCCGCGCCGCACCGGAGGTCGACTTCCGCGCCGTCAACGACCGGGCGTCGTGCAAATACATGAAGATGATCACCCCTGCAGCGTTGCTGCGTTGCCTTGTCGAAGGCCGCGACGAGGTCGACGTCGATTCCGAGACCGCGCAGCTGGCGCGGGCCAGTGTGCAGCGGATGATCGAGATCGGGACCCCCGGCGGCGGCGAATGACCGCCTGCGGAGGTCGCGGGTATTGGCAGCAGCGTGCCGACGTCGTGGTGATCGGCACCGGTGTAGCCGGTCTCGTGTCGGCGTTGGCGGCGCACCGCAGCGGCCGCAAAGTCGTCGTGCTGAGCAAGGCTCGCGATACCGCCACCTTCTACGCGCAGGGCGGCATCGCCGTGGTGCTGCCGGATGCGCTGCGCGAGGAAGGTGATTCGATCGACCGGCATGTGGCCGACACGCTGGCGGCCGGGGCCGGCTTGTGCGATCCGATCGCGGTCCGCTCGATCGTCGCCGACGGATATCGGGCGGTGCGTGAATTGGTCGGCGACGGTGCGCATTTCGACGAAGCGGCGACAGGACACTGGGCGCTCACGCGTGAGGGTGGGCATTCGCGGCGCCGGATCATCCACGCGGGCGGTGACGCGACGGGCGCAGAAGTGCAGCGCGCGCTGGACAATGCCGCGGCGTCCTTGGACATCAGGCGCAACCACGTCGCGCTGGAACTTCTGCACGACGACGGCGCGGTGACCGGGGTGCTGGTGCTCAACGAAGACGGGCTTGGGATAGTCCATGCGCCGTCGGTGATCCTCGCCACCGGGGGCCTCGGCCACCTGTACACGGCGACCACCAACCCCGAGGGGTCGACCGGTGACGGCGTTGCGCTGGCGATGTGGGCCGGCCTGGCCGTGAGCGACTTGGAATTCGTCCAGTTCCACCCGACCATGCTGTTCGACGCCGATGCTGGCGGTCGACGTCCCCTGATCACCGAGGCGGTGCGCGGAGAGGGCGCGATTCTCGTTGACCGGCAAGGGCGTTCAGTGACCGCCGGTGTCCACCCGATGGGTGACCTGGCGCCGAGGGACGTGGTGGCCGCCGCCATCGACGCTCGACTGGTGGAGACCGGCGACCCGTGTGTATATCTCGATGCCCGCGGCATCGACGGCTTTCCCGCGCGGTTCCCGACCGTGACCAGGGCGTGCCGCGCTGCGGGTGTCGATCCCACCCGCGACCCGATCCCCGTCGTGCCCGGCGCGCATTACAGCTGCGGCGGCGTGGTGACCGACCTCGACGGGCGCACCGAACTCGCTGGCTTGTTCGCGGCCGGTGAGGTGGCCCGTACCGGCCTGCACGGCGCAAATCGCTTGGCGTCCAACAGTCTTCTCGAGGGTCTTGTTGTGGGTGGCCGCGCCGGACGGGCCGCGGCAGAACACGCGGTTGCGGCAGGTCACGCTCGGGGGGTGCTTCCTGAGCAGCCACCGAGGCGGGCCTTGGCGCGTGCGGATCTGCAACGTGCGATGACCCGCTACGCGTCGGTGGTCCGCGACCGCGACGGCCTCGAGCGGCTCACGAAGGAACTCGACACCGCGCGGCCTCGTAATGTCATGTCGCGCAGCGACTTCGAAGACGTCGCGCTGACCACTGTGGCGGGTGCGGTCGCCACCGCGGCGCTGGCCCGCACGGAATCCCGCGGCTGCCACCACCGGGCCGATTTTCCGGACACCGATCCGGCTTTTGCCCACAGTCTGGTTCCGGCGGTGGCGTGCTGATGGAGTTCAGTGCCGACGAGCTGACGGAGGCTCGCAGGGTGATTGCGCGCGCCCTCGAGGAGGACTTGCGCTACGGCCCCGACGTCACCACCTTGTCGACGGTGCCCGCCGACGCGACGACCACCGCGTCGATGGTGACGCGGGAGCCCGGCGTCGTCGCCGGTGTCGAGATCGCGCTGTTGGTGCTCGACGAAGTGATCGGGCCCGACGGCTACCGCGTCAAGGATCGCCTCTGCGATGGTGCACGACTGGATGCGGGAGCGGTGCTGCTCACCGTTGAGGCGCCGACGCAAGGCCTGCTCACCGCCGAGCGCACGATGCTGAACCTGGTGTGTCACTTGTCGGGCATCGCAACGACGACGGCGGCGTGGGTCGACGCCGTCGAGGGCACCGGGGCGCAGATCCGCGACACCCGCAAGACCTTGCCGGGATTGCGGGCGCTGCAAAAGTACGCGGTGCGCGTCGGCGGCGGAGTCAACCATCGGATGGGGCTGGGCGACGCCGCGCTCATCAAGGACAACCATGTGGCAGCGGCCGGGTCGGTGGTGGCCGCGTTGCGTGCCGTTCGCGGTGCCGCACCGGATCTGGAGTGCGAGGTCGAGGTCGACTCGCTCGAACAGTTCGACGAGGTGCTCGGGGAAAACGTCGAGCTCGTGCTGCTGGACAACTTCCCGGTCTGGCAGACGCAGATTGCGGTGCAGCGCCGCGACTCGCGTGCTCCCGCAACGAAACTCGAATCTTCTGGTGGACTGTCGCTGGAAACCGCTGCCGAGTACGCGGGTACGGGTGTCGACTATCTTGCCGTCGGCGCCCTCACCCATTCTGTGCGTGCATTAGATGTCGGGTTGGACGTCTAGCCGGCTCCAAGCCGTGAACGGACGGCTGGCTAATCGCTGAACCGATCTGAGCAACTCGCTGGGCGCGGCACAACTCCTGATCGGCAAGGTGCGCCGCTACTATCGCCTCATGCCGGAGCCATCATCGAACGAGTTTACTGCCGACTACCCCGAAACCGCTGGGTCGCGCTGGGTTCGGATCCTTCTCCCCATCACTCTCGTCGTGGCCATTGTCGCCGTCGCTTTGGCAGGGTGGGCGCTGTACCGCCTGAACGAAGGCACTGCGGACTCGCAGAACTACTCGGGCGCCCAACGGGCTGACGCGAAAAGCAAGGTATGTGCCGCCGCCGACGTGGTGCGCAAGGGCGTCTCGCTGAACACCAACCTGCAACCGCCAGGCGGGCCGGAGGATGTCACCGGCACGCTCGCCGTGGCTGCCAACGCACGTGTCTCGCTCTACGACGGCGGTCAGTACCTGCTCGCCAGAATCGACGCCGCCACCCCTCCGGACCTTGCCGACGCGGCAACGAAATTCGCGAATCTGTTGATGGACATCGGTGCAAATGCGACCGCCGGATCGCAGAATTCCGAGCCGGCACAAGCGGCCCGGCTGAAGGACGCCGACGCCAGCAACGCGACCATCACGCAGATGTGCAAATAGGCTATAAGAACCGCGGACTGGCGGTTTCGGCTCGAAAAGGCATGACCGACAAGGAGTTTCCGGCGAGTGTCACGTCGGCAACGGCAACAGCAGCTGCGCATCAGCTCGCGCTGTGAGCTCCGCTCGCTGGGCTGAGCAGGGTCCGCGCCGCTGCCTTGGCGGCGTTCAGTGCCGCGGTATCGCCCGCGATTCTTGACAAGATCAACGCACCTTCGAGCAACGCGATCACCGCCAGAGCTGTCTGCTGAGCGTCGTCGTCGGGCCATCCGTCGGCGCTCAAGCGATCGGCGACAGCGGCGCCCCAGCCGGTGAACGCCCGTGCCGACGCGTCGCGGATCTGCGGGCTGGCGTTCACCGACTCGGTGGCGATCGGCTCGATGGGGCAGCCGTCACGCTGGTCGGACGAAAGGCCTGCGCTCATCATGTCGATCCATGCGTCGACGATGTCGGCGACGGCCGTGTCGCCGTCGAGGAATGACCGCAGCCTTCGCTCGATGCCGCCACCCACGACGTCGACCACCGCGGCCGCGAGCTGCTGCTTGCCGTCGGGAAAGTGGTGATACAGCGAACCGGCCTTGACGTCGGCCAACTCCAGGATCTGGTTAACGCCCGTCGCGGCGTAGCCCTGCCTGCGAAACAGCATCGCTGCGCTGTCCAACAGCGCAGCGCGGCTTCGATCGGGACGAGGCATGCCCTTGACTTTACTTGAGAGATCGCTCAACAATACTTGAAAGGTCGTTAAAGAAAGGGACCGCTATGCGCCGGTTGATGTTCGAGGCGGCGGGTGAATACGCCTGGCGAGACGCACCCGACCCACAGCTCACGGCCCCTGAACAGGCGATCGTCCGACCAGCGGCGGTGGCGTGTTGCGACCTGGATGTGGCGGTCGCCGAGGGGCGGTTGCCGATGCCGCCGGGACACGCCGTCGGGCATGAAGGTGTCGCGGAGGTCGTCGCCGTCGGCGATGCCGTCCACGACGTCGCGGTCGGTGACCGGGTGATCGTGCCGTTCCAGATCAGCTGTGGCACGTGCGTCGCATGCCGTCGAGGCGCCACCGGATCGTGCGCCTCATTGCCGTTGATGGCGATGTACGGGATGGCGCCGTTGGCAGGCCTCGACGGCGGCGGCTTCATGGCCGACCTGTTGCTGGTGCCGTACGCGGACGCGATGCTCGTGCGGCTTCCTGACAGTGTCGATACCGTCGCCAGCGCATCGCTGTCCGACAACATCCCCGACGGGTGGCGCGCCGTCGGTCCCTATCGGGGCGAGTTGGCGGCGCTGGATCCGGTCGATCGCCGGGTGCTGGTCACAGGCCGCCTGTCCATCGGCCTGTATGCCGCCGCGTTCGCGTCGGTCTACGGCGCGCATGTCGACTATGTGGACACCGATCCGCAACGGTTGGCGATGGCCGAAAAGCTGGGCGCCACGGCGCACGACAGAGCAGGGCCCGACAAGTCGTGGGACCCGTATCCGATCACGGTGCACACCACTGCCGACCCTGCCGTGCTGGCAGCAACGATGCGCGCGACGTGGCCAGACGGGGTGTGCACCGACACCGGCATCTACTACCAAGGCGGCGTAGAGATGCCGCTGCTGTCGATGTACACCAGGGGCCTGCGGTTCGTCACCGGCCGGGTCAATGCGCGTGCAGTCATCCCGGAGATCCTCGAATTGCTCACGGCACATTGTGATCTCGCCCCCGCGGTGGACCGCGTCGTGGCGTGGGACGACGCGCCGCGGGCGTGGCAGGCGATGACGGGTAAGACCGTGTTCACGCGGTGAGCGGGCCGCGGCGGACCAGCGACAGCACCACGGCCGCGCCCGCGAACAGCCCGGAGAAAACCCGGTTGAGCAGCGTCTGCTTACGGGGGGTGTGCAGCCACTTCAGCAGTCGCACGGACAGGCCCGTGTAGAACCCCATCACGACGAGGTCGACCGCGACCATCGTCACGCCGACGGCCAGGTATTGCGGCAGCAGCGGTTGGGTGGGCACCACGAATTGCGGCAGCACGGCGAGGAAGAACACCAGCCCCTTGGGATTGGTGGCGTTGACCAGAAACCCGCGCACCAGCAGCGCGACGCGTCCGCCGTCCAACGCCTTGCCGATCTGCTCGCGGAGGTCCACGGTGGCGCTACGCCATTGGCGCACAGCCAGATACACCAGGTAGGCAACACCGGCCCACTTGATGATGTTGAACGCCAGGATGGAATTGGCGACCGCGGCCCCCAGTCCGATCGCGACGAGCGCCAATTGCAGCATCAGTCCGACCTCGAGTCCGAGGATGCTCCAGTAGCCGCGCCGCACACCGTGGGTCAGGCCGGTCGCCATCGATTGGATGGCGCCCGCACCCGGTGACACGCTGATCGCGATCGCCGCACCGAAGAACGCCAGCCAGACTTCCCACGCCATGGGCTCAGTCTGTCAGCGGGGTCAAGCGATATCTGCGACGAAGATGGCCATGTTCTTCAGTTGCGCCCTGGCCATGAACGGCAACCCGTCGGCGCTGCCCCCGGCGGGCACGATGCGCGGATTGTTCAGGTGGACCTCGTTCCGGATGAAGCGCAGGTCGGCTTCACCGGCCGCCAGCACGTTCTTCACCCAGTCGGTCTTGCCGTGGCCCAGCGCGATCGCGACGACGGTTCCTTTGCGATACGCGGTGACGATGGTCTCGTACGGCTTACCCGACTTGCGGCCACGGTGTCTGATGGTCGCCATTCCCGGCAGGAACCGCGCGATCGGCTTGATGATCGGATTGAAGTACTTGACTTGGAAGTTTTCCACTGCGACCGGGAACACCATCGGCACACCGGGCGCGTTATTGGGGTGGTCTTTACGAGATAGGGCGGCCATGGCCATGAAACTAATGGATTTTTGTTCGCGCAGGCCGATCAGGGACAATTAGGTCGATGACCCCGTTCACGATGACCCGCATCGACTTGCGCAACCGGACGCTGAGTGCCGCGCAATTGCGCGCCGCCCTGCCCCGCGGCGGCGTTGACGTCGACGCGGTGGTGCCCACGGTGCGCCCCATCGTCGACGCGGTTGTCGAACGGGGCGCTGATGCCGCGCTCGAGTACGGCGAATCCTTCGACGGGGTGCGGCCCGCCACCGTCCGGGTGCCTGGACGTGAACTGGAGGCGGCGCTGGCCGCCCTCGACGTCGACGTCCGCGCGGCGCTGCAGGTGTCCATCGACAGGGCCCGCGCCGTCCACGCCGACCAACGCCGCACCGACACGACGACCACGCTGGCGCCCGGCGCGACGGTCACCGAACGTTGGGTGCCGGTCGAGCGGGTCGGGCTCTACGTGCCCGGCGGCAACGCGGTCTACCCCTCCAGCGTGGTGATGAATGTGGTGCCCGCCCAGCTTGCCGGCGTCGACTCGCTGGTGATCGCCAGTCCGCCACAGGCCGAGTTTGGTGGGCTTCCGCACCCAACCATCCTGGCCGCCGCTCGACTGCTGGGTGTCGACGAGGTGTGGGCCGTCGGCGGCGCACAGTCGGTCGCACTGCTGGCCTGCGGTGGCACCGACACCGACGGCAGCGAGTTGGCGCCGGTCGACATGATCACCGGGCCGGGGAACATCTACGTCACCGCTGCCAAGCGGATCTGTCGTTCTCAGGTCGGCATCGACGCCGAGGCCGGCCCCACCGAGATCGCGATCCTCGCCGACCACACCGCCGATCCCGCACACGTCGCCGCGGATCTGATCAGCCAGGCCGAGCACGACGAGATGGCCGCGAGCGTGCTCGTGACCGATAGCATGACGCTGGCCGACGCCACCGACCGGGAACTGGCCAATCAACTTGAGATCACCGTGCACCGCGAGCGGGTGACCGCCGCGCTGACCGGCAAGCAATCGGCGATCGTGCTCGTCGACGACATCGACGCCGGTGTGCGCACCGTCAATGCCTACGCCGCCGAACACCTTGAAATCCAGACCGCCGATGCCCGCCAGGTGTCCACCCGAATCCGATCAGCCGGTGCGATTTTCGTCGGCGCCTATTCACCGGTCAGCCTCGGCGACTACTGCGCCGGGTCCAACCACGTGCTGCCCACCGCGGGCTGCGCCCGGCATTCCAGCGGGCTTTCGGTGCAGACGTTCCTGAAGGGCATCCATGTCGTCGACTACGACGAAGCTGCGCTCAAGGACGTGTCCGGTTACGTGATCACGTTGTCTGCGGCCGAGAACCTGCCCGCGCACGGCGAGGCGGTGCGGCGGAGGTTCGAACGGTGAGCATCGGCAAGAAGGTGACGCTGGCCGATCTACCGCTGCGCGACGATCTGCGCGGGAAATCGCCATATGGCGCACCGCAATTGGCAGTCCCGGTGCGGCTGAACACCAACGAGAACCCGCATCCGCCGACGCAGGCGCTCGTCGATGACGTGACGGCCTCCGTGCGAGCGGTGGCAGGCGACCTGCACCGCTATCCGGACCGCGACGCGGTGGCGCTGCGCGGCGACCTGGCCGCGTACATGTCGGCGCAGACCGGCACCCCGCTCGGCGTCGACAACGTCTGGGCCGCCAACGGTTCCAACGAGATCCTGCAGCAGCTGTTGCAGGCGTTCGGCGGCCCGGGACGAACCGCAATCGGATTCGTACCGTCCTACTCGATGCACCCGATCATTTCCGACGGCACCCAGACGGCATGGCTGGTGGCCAACCGTGCCCACGACTTCAGCCTGGATGCCGACGTCGCGGTGCGCGCCATCAAGGAGCACACGCCGGACATCGTGTTTGTGGCAAGCCCGAACAACCCGTCGGGACAAAGTGTCTCGCTCGACGATCTGCGCCGTCTGCTCGACGCACTGTCTTCTCAAACCGGGGGCATGCTGATCCTCGACGAGGCATACGGCGAGTTCTCGTCGCAGCCGAGCGCGGTCAAGCTGATCGACGACTATCCCACCAAGCTTGTGGTCACCCGCACGATGAGCAAGGCGTTCGCATTCGCGGGCGGCCGCCTCGGCTACCTGATCGCCGCGCCAGCGGTCATCGACGCGATGCTGCTGGTGCGGCTGCCGTACCACCTTTCATCGGTGACGCAGGCCGCGGCCCGCGCTGCGCTGCGTCACGCCGACGACACCCTCGGCAGCGTTGCCAGACTGATCGCCGAACGGGAACGTGTCACGGAAGCGTTGACCGACATGGGTTTCCGGGTGATTTCCAGCGACGCCAACTTCGTGCTGTTCGGCGAATTCGCCGATGCGCCAGCGACCTGGCGGCGCTACCTCGACGCCGGCATCCTCATCCGCGACGTCGGCATCCCCGGATATCTACGCGCCACCACAGGGCTGGCCGAGGAAAACGATGCGCTGCTCAAGGCGAGCGCTGAAATAGGAGCACAGTGACCGAGCCACGTCGCGCAAAGATCGAGCGCAAGACCAAGGAATCCGACATCGTCGTCGAACTCGACCTCGACGGCACCGGAGTGGTCGACATCGACACCGGCGTGCCGTTCTTCGACCACATGCTGACCTCGCTTGGCAGCCATGCCAGCTTCGACTTGACCGTACAGGCCAAGGGCGACATCGAGATCGAGGGTCACCACACCATCGAGGACACCGCGATCGTACTGGGCCAGGCGCTCGGCCAGGCGCTAGGCGACAAGAGGGGCATTCGCCGGTTCGGCGACGCGTGGATCCCGATGGACGAGACGCTCGCACACGCGGCCGTCGACGTGTCGGGCAGGCCGTACTTCGTACACACCGGCGAACCGGAATTCATGGTGGAGTTCACGATCGCCGGGTCGAGCGCGCCGTACCACACCGTGGTGAACCGGCACGTGTTCGAGTCGCTGGCCTTCAACGCCCGCATCGCGTTGCATGTGCGCACGCTCTATGGCCGCGACCCGCACCACATCACGGAAGCTCAGTACAAGGCTGTCGCGCGTGCGTTGCGCCAAGCCGTCGAGTACGACCCACGTGTCAGCGGCGTGCCGTCGACCAAAGGCACACTGTGACAAGCAAAGTCGTCATACTTGACTACGGCTCAGGCAACCTCAGGTCCGCCCAGCGGGCGTTGGCCCGGGTCGGTGCCGATGTCGAGGTGACCGCCGATGCCGACGCGGCGATGAATGCCGACGGTCTCGTGGTGCCAGGGGTCGGCGCATTCGAGGCCTGCATGACCGGCCTGCGAAAGATCAGCGGCGACAAGATCATCGCCGACCGTGTCGCGGCGGGCAGGCAAGTCCTCGGCGTCTGTGTCGGTATGCAGATCATGTTCGCGCGCGGCGTCGAGTTCGGACAACAGACCGCCGGATGCGGGCAGTGGCCGGGCGCCGTCGTGCGGTTGGATGCGCCGGTGATTCCGCATATGGGTTGGAATGTCGTCGACGCACCCGCGGGCACTACGCTGTTCAAGGGCATCGAGCCCGCCACCCGGTTCTATTTCGTGCATTCGTATGCCGCGCAGCAGTGGGAGGGTACCCCCGACGCGCTGCTGACCTGGGCCACCCACCACGTCCCGTTCCTGGCCGCTGTCGAAGACGGGCCGTTGTCGGCCACGCAGTTCCACCCGGAGAAAAGCGGCGATGCCGGTGCCGAATTGCTCACCAATTGGGTCGGAGCACTAGGTTGAGCCCCGTGCCTTTGATTTTGTTGCCCGCCGTCGACGTGGTCGACGGAAAGGCTGTCCGGTTGGTGCAGGGCCAGGCGGGCAGTGAAACCGACTACGGCTCGGCGCTGGAGGCCGCGATGACGTGGCAGCGTGACGGCGCGGAATGGATCCACCTGGTCGACCTCGACGCCGCGTTCGGCCGTGGCTCCAATCGCGACCTGCTTGCCGAGGTGGTGGGCAAGCTCGACGTCGCAGTCGAATTGTCCGGCGGCATTCGCGACGACGAATCGCTGACCGCGGCGCTGGCCACCGGCTGCGCCCGCGTCAACCTCGGCACGGCGGCGCTGGAGAATCCGCAGTGGTGCGCGAAGATGGTCGCCGAACACGGCGACAAGATCGCGGTCGGGCTGGACGTGAAGATCCTCGACGGCCAGCACCGGCTTCGCGGCCGCGGCTGGGAGACCGACGGCGGTGACCTGTGGGAAACGTTGGATCGTCTTGACCGCGAGGGTTGTTCACGATTCGTGGTCACCGACGTCACCAAGGACGGCACGCTCAACGGGCCCAATCTCGAACTGCTCACCAAGGTCACCGAGCGCACCGACGCTCCGGTGATCGCCTCGGGCGGAGTGTCCAGCCTCGACGATCTACGCGCCATCGCCACGCTGACCGACAATGGTGTCGAAGGCGCGATCGTCGGGAAGGCTTTGTACGCCGGACGGTTCACGCTGCCGCAGGCGCTGGCCGCGGTGGCGCAGTAGGACCTCATGGCCCTTGACGACACCGACCTGGACGCCCTGGTCACCGAGGCCGCCGCGATTCTCGACGCGGCCGCACGGCCGTTCGTCGATGGGCACCGCGCTGACTCCGCGGTGCAGAAGAAGGGCAACGATTTCGCCACCGAAGTCGACCTGGCGATCGAACGCCAGGTGGTGCAGGCGCTGACCGCCAACACCGGGATCGAGGTGCACGGCGAGGAGTTCGGCGGCGCAGACGTCGATTCGCCGCTGGTGTGGGTCCTCGACCCGATCGACGGCACCTTCAACTACGCCGCGGGTTCACCGCTGGCGGCGATCCTCCTCGGTCTGGTCCGTAACGGTGAACCGGTCGCTGGGCTGACCTGGCTGCCGTTCACCGGCGAGCGATTCACCGCTGTGGTGGGAAAGCCGTTACGCAACAACGGTGTCGAGCAACCGCGGCTACAGACCACGAAGCTCGCCGACGCGATCGTCGGTGTCAGCACTTTCAACGTCGACTCCGGCGGTCCGGTGCCCGGCCGTTATCGGCTTGCGGTGATCGAGAACCTGAGCCGCACCTGCTCGCGGATGCGGATGCACGGCGCCACCGGTATTGATCTCGCATATACCGCGGCCGGGATCCTTGGTGGGGCGATCAGCTTCGGCGCCCACGTGTGGGATCACGCCGCAGGTGTGGCGCTGGTGCGGGCCGCAGGCGGAGTCGTCACGAACCTGGATGGCAGTGACTGGACGACGAAATCGCGCTCGGCGCTGGTCGGCGCGCCTGGTGTGCACGCCGAACTACTCGATCTGGTCAACTCCGTCGACGATCCGAAGACTCTCTGATGGATCCCAAAGACCTTGCGGTCCGGATCATTCCGTGCCTCGATGTCGATGCCGGCCGGGTGGTCAAAGGCGTCAACTTCGAGAACCTGCGGGATGCGGGTGATCCGGTCGAACTGGCGGCGCGCTACGACGCGGAGGGCGCCGATGAGTTGACTTTCCTCGACGTCACGGCCTCGTCGTCGGGTCGGGCGACGATGCTGGAGGTCGTCAAGCGCACCGCCGAACAGGTGTTCATTCCGTTGACCGTCGGTGGCGGCGTCCGTTCGGTCGACGACGTTGACGTGCTGCTTCGGGCGGGCGCCGACAAGGTATCGGTGAACACCGCGGCGATCGCCCGTCCGGAACTGCTGGCCGAGTTGTCCCGCCAGTTCGGATCGCAGTGCATCGTGCTGTCGGTCGATGCCCGCACCGTGCCCGACGGTGACCAGCCGACCGCCTCGGGCTGGGAGGTCACCACTCACGGCGGCAGGCGCGGCACGGGTATCGACGCGATCGAATGGGCCAGTCGCGGAGCCGAACTCGGGGTGGGGGAGATCCTGCTCAACTCGATGGACTACGACGGCACCAAAGCGGGCTTCGACCTGAAGATGCTGCGTGCGGTGCGCGGCGCGGTGTCCGTGCCGGTGATCGCCAGCGGCGGCGCGGGTGCAGTGGAACATTTCGCGCCCGCCGTGGTTGCAGGTGCCGACGCCGTACTGGCGGCCAGCGTGTTCCACTTCGGAGAGCTGACCATCGGACAGGTGAAGGCGGCGATGGCGGCTGAAGGGATCGTGGTGCGATGAGCGCTTGCGCGAAGAGCCGAGGGCAGCGATGAGCGCTCGCGCGAAGAGCCGAGGGCAGCGATGAGCGCTTGCGCGAAGAGCCGAGGGCAGCGATGAGCGCTTGCGCGAAGAGCCGAGGGTCGCGATGAGTCTTGATGCGAGCATCGCGTCGCGGTTGAAACGCGACGCCAACGGCCTGTTCACCGCGGTCGCGCAGGAGCGTAGTAGCGGCCAAGTGCTGATGGTGGCGTGGATGGACGATGAGGCGCTGGCCCGCACGCTGCAGACCCGCAGGGCCACCTACTACTCGCGCTCGCGGCAGCAGCACTGGGTCAAGGGGGAGACCTCGGGGCACACGCAGTACGTGCACTCGGTCCGGTTGGACTGCGACGGCGATACCGTGCTGCTGGAGGTCGACCAGGTGGGCGCGGCCTGCCACACCGGTGCGCACTCCTGCTTCGACAAAGACCTGCTGCTCGGCTCCGAGTAACGGCACCGTCGCGCGAACGTGAACTCATTGGCGAAGGTCGGCGGATTTTTCGACAATTAGCTCACGTTCGGCCAAGACGCCAACGAGGCCGCACACTGTGACGATGGCTTACGTCGCCCTCGTCACCGGCGCCAGTTCCGGAATTGGTCGCGCCACCGCGCTCAAGCTCGCGACGGAGGGTGCCGCCGTCGCGCTGGTAGCGCTGCCCGGCGACGACCTCGAATCGTCGGCGGCCGAATGCCGCGCCGCCGGTTCGGCCGCGATTGCGGTGCCGGCCGACGTCGCGGACTCGAGCCAAGTCGCCGCGGCTTTCGACCACGCCGAGACGCTTGGCCCGGTGTCGGCGGTGTTCAGCAATGCGGGCATTTCGATCGTCGGTCCCGCACATGATTTGACCGACGACGACTGGTTGCGCCAACTGCACATCAACCTGTCCGGCAGCTTCTACGTCGTGCGTGAGGCCGCCCGGCGAATGATCCCGCGCGGCGGCGGCGCGATCGTCGTCACCGGCTCAGAACTCGGGCTCGTCGGCCAGCCGGGCTATGTCGGCTACACCGCGACCAAGGGCGGCGTGCTGGCCATGACGCGCGCCTTCGCGGCGGAGCTGGCCGGCCACGGCATCCGGGTCAACAGCATCTCTCCGGGAACCACCGAAACACCCATGCTCACAGCGGAATTCGCTGCCGCGCCTGATCCGGCCAGGGAGCGAGCGGAGAATGAATCGACCATCCCGCTCGGCCGCTTCGGGCAACCCGGTGACGTCGCGGCGGCCGTCGCGTTCCTGCTGTCGGATCAGGCGGCCTACATCACGGGTGCGAACCTCGTCGTCGACGGCGGTCGGACGTCGTGTTTCACCGCAGGCACGCTTGGCGGCTAAACGTCGATGCGTGTCGCCTTCGCCCGGGCCGACCACCGGCCGTCGTCGTAGCGCACCTCGACGGGATGTGAAAAAGCGGCCGTGACGTTTTCGGTTGTGACGGTGTCACGGGCGGGCCCGGTGGCCACGGTGCGGCCGTCGGCGATCAGCAGTGCGTGGGTGGTGGTGGTCGGCAGTTCCTCGAGGTGATGGGTGACCAGAATGGAGGCCACCTCGGGATGCGTCTCATCGAGCGTGTCGATGGTTTCCAGAAGTTGCTCGCGCGCGGCCACGTCGAGCCCGGTCGTGGGTTCGTCGAGCAGTAGTAGCCGCGGGTCCGAAATCAGCGCGCGCGCAATGAGAGTGCGGCCGCGCTCGCCCTGCGACAGAGTCGGCCAGATGTCATGTGCCTTGCGGGACAAGCCCACTGTTGCGATCATGTCGTCGGCGCGACGCAGTTCATCGTCGCCTGGCGTCCACCGGTTCGGGATGTCGATCGTGGCGGTGATGCCGGTGAGCACCACCTCGCGGACCGTCAACGGGTACTGCAGGCGGTGGCGCGGATTCACGTGGCCGATCGAATGCCGCAGCCGCGCGAGGTCAACGCGTCCCATCTGCTCGCCGAGGATGTGCACGGTGCCCGACGTCGGAAAGGTGACCGCCGCGCAGAAGCCGAGCAGCGTGCTTTTGCCAGCACCGTTTGGGCCCAGCAGCGCCCAGTGCTCGCCCTCCTGCACGCTCAACGAGATGCCGTCGATGATCTGCTTGCCGTCGCGGCGGAACGTCACATCGGCGAGCTGCAGAACGGCGGTCACGCTGACTGCCGCTGCCGCAACGTCTCCAGCGCCTTGTCCGCGTGGGTGTCCATGCTGAACTCGCTGGCGATCACGTCGAGCACGGTACGGTCCGTGTCGATCACGAACGTGGTGCGCTTGACGGGCATGAACTTGCCGAGGAGGCCGCGCTTGACGCCGAACTGGGTGGCGACCGCGCCATCCGCGTCGGACAGCAGGGGATAGTCGAATTTCTCCTTATCGGCGAACTGGGCCTGCTTTTCGACGGCATCCGCGCTGATGCCGACGCGGCTGGCGCCGACCGCGGCGAACTCGCCGGCCAGATCGCGAAAGTGGCACGCTTCCTTGGTGCATCCAGGGGTCATCGCCGCCGGATAGAAGAACAGCACAATCGGGCCGTCGGCGAGTAGCTCCGTGAGCCTCCGCACGGCGCCCGTCTGATCGGGCAATTCGAACTCTGCGACCTGGTCACCACGTTTCATAGCCCCCCACGCTACGCCCACGAAATTCGTTGGCGCTGGTTGTCGTTGCTGTGAAAACCTGCAGTGAATGCTGTGCGTCCCCGATGTCAACGCCTTCTCGTCCGACGGCTTCGTCAAGGTCGAGCAGGCTGTTCCTCGCAGCGTCGCAGATGCGGCCCGAGCGGCGCTGTGGCGGCAATTGGACCGTTCGCCGGACGATCGCGACGGTTGGTCGGAACCGGTGCAGTGGGCGTCAGATGTCTTGGGACACGGGCCCTTCGGCGAAATCATCCGAAGCCCGGTGTTGGCAGCTGCGCTCGACACGGTTTGTGGTGCAGGCAATTGGGCGCCACGAGGTGCGCTGGGCAACATTGCGGTCCGTTTCCCGGTGTCGCCCCCCAACGACGATCGCGGATGGCACATCGACGCCAACACGCCACAGCCCGACGGGACCTGGGCGGTGACGGGCCGTCCGCACACGATGCTGCTGCTCACGCTGCTGTCGGAGGTTGGTCACAACGATGCCCCGACACGGATCCGAGTGGCCTCGCACCGCGATGTGGCCATGGTGCTGGGCCCGGACCCGGTGGAGTTGACCGAGATGGGTCGCCTCGTCGACGCGGCCAGCGCCGAGCGCACAGTGGTGCACGCCACCGGTGAGCCCGGCGATATGTACCTGCTCCACCCGTTCACCGTGCACGCCGCCGACGAACACCGCGGCAGTACGCCGCGGTTCATGGGCCAGACGCCGGTCGTGCTGACCAGTCCACTGACGCCGACGTCGTCGTCGCCGTTGGCGCGCGTCTGGGAGAATTGGTGAGTGCAAACCATCGCCAACCTCGCCATGACGACTTCACGCGAGGACTTCCGGGCGCTGGCAGCGGGGCATCGCGTAGTGCCCGTGACCCGCAAGGTGCTCGCCGACAGCGAGACCCCGCTGTCGGCGTACCGCAAGCTGGCCGCCAACCGGCCAGGGACGTTCCTGCTGGAGTCGGCAGAGAACGGCAGGTCATGGTCGCGGTGGTCGTTCATCGGTGCGGGCGCGCCGTCGGCGTTGACGGTGCGCGACGGCGAGGCGGTATGGCTGGGCGCCACGCCGAGGGACGCCCCGAAGGAGGGCGATCCGATTCGGGCGCTGCGCGCGACGCTCGAGTTGCTGAAAACCGAGCCGGTGGCGGGTCTGCCTCCGCTGTCCTCGGGACTCGTCGGGTTCTTCGCGTACGACATGGTGCGACGCCTCGAGCGGCTGCCGTCACTGGCCGTGGACGACCTGGGCTTGCCGGACATGCTGATGCTGCTGGCCACCGACATCGCCGCCGTCGACCACCACGAGGGCACCATCACGCTGATCGCCAACGCCGTGAACTGGAACGGCACCGACGAGCGGGTGGACTGGGCGTACGACGACGCGGTCGCGCGACTGGATGTGATGACCGCGGCACTGTCCGAGCATCTGCCGTCGACCGTGGCGACGTTCAGCCGGCCGGAGCCGCTGCATCGCTCCCAGCGCACGGTGGAGGAGTACACCGCGATCGTCGACAAGCTCGTCGGCGACATCGAGGCGGGCGAGGCGTTTCAGGTGGTGCCGTCGCAGCGCTTTGAGATGGACACCGACGCCGACCCGCTGGATGTATACCGAATGCTGAGGGTGACCAACCCCAGCCCATACATGTATCTGCTGAATGTGCCCAATGACCTTGGCGCGCTTGACTTTTCAATCGTCGGATCGAGCCCCGAGGCGCTGGTGACGGTCAAGGACGGCCGTGCGTCAACTCATCCGATCGCCGGCACTCGGTGGCGTGGTGCCACCGAGGAAGAAGACGTGCTGCTCGAGAAGGAGTTGCTGCACGACGACAAGGAGCGCGCCGAGCATCTGATGCTGGTCGACCTCGGACGCAACGACCTGGGCCGGGTGTGCCGCCCCGGCACGGTGCGTGTCGAGGACTACAGCCACATCGAGCGCTACAGCCACGTCATGCACATCGTGTCGACGGTGCACGGCGAACTCGCCGAGGACAAAACCGCGCTCGACGCCGTTACCGCATGTTTCCCGGCGGGCACCTTGTCGGGTGCGCCAAAGGTGCGGGCCATGGAACTGATCGAGGAGGTAGAGAAGACCCGCCGCGGCCTGTATGGCGGCGTGCTCGGCTACCTCGACTTCGCAGGAAACGCGGACTTCGCGATCGCGATCCGCACCGCGTTGATGCGTGACGGCACGGCGTATGTGCAGGCGGGTGGGGGAGTCGTGGCCGACTCGAACGGCCAATACGAGTACAACGAGGCGTCGAACAAGGCCAAGGCCGTGTTGAATGCGATCGCTGCGGCGGAAACGCTGACCGAGCCGTGATCCGGCTGGCTCAGGTGCTGCTCCTGGTGTCCGCGGGGGCGCTGTGGGCCGGGTCGCGGATGGTGTGGGTCGACGTGCAGTTATTCGACGGCCTCGGCCAGCCAAAGACGACGGCATTGCACGGCGCGTCGTGGTCGACGGCGCTGGTGCCGCTCGCGGTGCTACTACTGGCCGCCGCGGTGGCTGCGTTGGCGGTGCGGGGCTGGCCGCTGCGGCTGCTTTCGCTGCTCGTCGCGGCGGCGAGCGCGCTGACGGCCTACCTGGCTATCAGCCTGTGGGTGATCGGCGATGTCGCGGTGCGGGCTGCGCATCTCGCGGACGTGCCGATCACGAACCTGGTCGGCACGCAGCGGCACCACGGCGGTGCGATCGTCACGCTGGCGGCGGCCGTGGTGACGCTAGCCGCAGCCGTGTTGCTGCTTCGGTCGGTGGCCAGAGCCAAGCCGGATGCCGCACGCTACGAGCGTCGGATCGCGGCGTCGCCGCAGGAGGCCGGAGCGTCGTCGGAGCGGGCGATCTGGGACGCCCTCGACGAGGGGCGCGACCCGACCGATCCCGACAACAAGGGGCGGTGATCGATCGTGCTGCGGTGGCGACTACCCTTCGGTGAAGATCAAACGCGCCTTCAGGAAGGACCGCAGCGGGGATGAGTTCGGCGACTGTGCTCGACTCCATCATCGAGGGAGTTCGCGCCGACGTTGCCGCCCGCGAGGCCGTCGTTCCCCTCGTCGAGATCAAAGCGATGGCCAAGGATGCGCCGCCGCCGCTGGATGTGCTCGCGGCGTTGCGGGAACCGGGCATCGGCGTGATCGCGGAGGTGAAGCGGGCGAGCCCGTCGCGCGGTGAGCTGGCGTCGATTTCGGATCCAGCCGAGCTGGCACGCGCATACGAAGACGGCGGGGCGAGGGTCATCAGCGTGCTGACCGAGCAGCGCAGGTTCAACGGCTCGCTGGACGACCTCGACTCGGTGCGTGCAGCGGTGTCAATCCCGGTGTTGCGCAAGGACTTTATCGTTGGGCCTTACCAGATCCACGAGGCTCGCGCGCACGGTGCTGACATGCTGCTGCTGATCGTCGCGGCGTTGGAGCAATCCGTGCTGGAACCGATGCTCGACCGCACCGAGTCGCTGGGCATGACGGCGCTCGTCGAGGTGCACACCGAGGAGGAGGCTGACCGCGCGCTGCAGGCAGGCGCGAAGGTGATCGGTGTCAACGCCCGCAACCTCAAGACGCTTGAGGTTGATCGTGATTGCTTTGCGCGTATCGCGCCTGGACTGCCGAGCAATGTCATTCGGATTGCGGAGTCCGGAGTACGCGGTACCGCCGATCTACTCGCCTACGCCGGCGCGGGCGCCGATGCGGTGCTCGTCGGCGAGGGACTGGTCACCAGCGGCGACCCCCGCAGCGCCGTCGCCGATTTGGTCACCGCAGGCACGCATCCGTCCTGCCCGAAACCCGCGCGCTGAGACGGCGATGAGCCGCTTGCGTGAAGAGTGTCACTGATGGCTGATCTCGCCGGCCCGGAGCTGCCGCGTTCGAGCGCGGCGGTCGCCGAACCCACGGTCCACGATCCTGATGCGCGTGGTCATTTCGGCGTATATGGCGGGCGGTTCGTCGCCGAGGCGCTGATGGCGGTGATCGAGGAGGTCACCGCGGCATACGAAAAGGCCCGCGGAGACCAGGCATTCCTCGATGAGTTGGATCGCTTGCAGCGGCATTACAGCGGACGGCCGTCGCCGCTGTACGAGGCCGAACGGCTGTCCGAGCACGCCGGTGGTGCGCGGATTTTCTTGAAACGAGAAGACCTCAACCACACCGGATCTCACAAGATCAACAACGTGCTTGGCCAGGCGTTGCTGGCGCGCCAGATGGGCAAGACGCGGGTGATCGCCGAAACCGGCGCCGGACAGCACGGGGTGGCGACGGCGACGGCGTGTGCGCTGTTGGGGCTCGAGTGCGTGATCTACATGGGCGCCGTCGACACCGCTCGGCAAGCGCTGAACGTGGCGCGGATGCGACTGCTCGGTGCGACGGTGGTGTCCGTCGAGGCAGGTTCGAAGACGTTGAAGGACGCAATCAACGAGGCATTTCGCGACTGGGTCACCAACGCGGACAACACCTACTACTGCTTTGGCACCGCGGCGGGTCCGCATCCATTCCCGACCATGGTGCGGGATTTTCAGCGGGTGATCGGGTTGGAAGCGCGTGTGCAAATCGTCGATCAGGCGGGACGACTGCCGGATGCGGTCACCGCGTGTGTCGGTGGCGGGTCGAATGCGATCGGCATCTTCCATGCGTTCATCGATGATCCAGGCGTCCGACTGGTTGGCTTCGAGGCGGCCGGGGACGGTGTCGAGACTGGCCGTCATGCCGCGACTTTCACAGGCGGATCGCCTGGCGCGTTTCAGGGTTCCTTCTCGTATCTGTTGCAGGACGAGGACGGGCAGACCATCGAATCGCATTCGATCTCAGCGGGATTGGATTATCCGGGCGTCGGTCCAGAACATGCTTATCTGAAGGACACCGGCCGCGCGGATTACCGACCGATCACCGACACCGAGGCGATGGATGCGTTTTCATTGCTGTGCCGCACCGAGGGCATCATTCCCGCGATCGAATCCGCGCACGCGGTTGCCGGCGCGCTGAAGTTGGGCACCGAATTGGGCCGCGGATCGATCGTTCTGGTGAACATGTCCGGCCGCGGCGATAAGGATGTCGAGACGGCGGCGAAGTGGTTCGGCTTGTTGGACGGTGCGTCATGAGTCGTCTTGGCCCATTGTTCGCCGGCTGCCGCGAAGAGGGTCGGTCGGCGCTGATCGGCTATCTGCCGACTGGCTTCCCGGATGTCCGGACGTCGATTGATGCGATGACGTCGATGGTCGAATCCGGCTGCGACATCATCGAAGTCGGCATCGCCTATTCGGATCCTGGCATGGACGGACCGGTCATCGCGGCGGCGACGGAAGCCGCGTTACGTGGCGGGGTTCGGGTGCGGGACGCGCTGGCTGCGGTGGAGGCGATCAGCAAGGCTGGTGGCCGGGCCGTGGTGATGACGTACTGGAATCCGGTGTTGCGGTGGGGCGTCGAGGCGTTCGCACGCGATTTGGCGTCCGCTGGCGGGCTCGGGATGATCACGCCGGACCTGATTCCCGATGAGGCTTCGGAATGGCTCGAGGTTTCTGAAGCTCAGGGCCTGGACCGGATCTTCCTGGTAGCGCCTTCGTCGACGCCGGAGCGGTTGGCTGCGACCGTTGAGGCATCGCGTGGATTCGTCTACGCCGCGTCGACGATGGGTGTCACGGGAGCGCGTGACGCGGTGTCGCTGACCGCACCTGAACTGGTGCGCCGCGTGAGGGCGCTGTCAGACATTCCGGTTGGCGTCGGCCTCGGGGTGCGGTCACGTGACCAGGCGGCGGAGATCGGCGCCTATGCGGACGGCGTCATCGTAGGGTCGGCGTTGGTCTCGGCGTTGAAGGACGGCATTCCGGCTGTGCGCGCGCTGACCGAGGAACTCGCCGATGGTGTGCGGCAGAGGATCACTGCGTGACGACGACGTACCTGGCCTACATACCCAGCCCATCGCAGGGGGTCTGGCACATCGGCCCAGTGCCGCTTCGGGCGTACGCGTTGTTCATCATCGTCGGGATCATCGCGGCATTGGTGATCGGTGATCGGCGATGGGTGGCACGCGGTGGTCAGCAAGGCGTGATCTACGACATTGCCTTGTGGGCAGTGCCGTTCGGCCTGATCGGTGGCCGGCTTTATCACGTCATGACGGACTGGCGCACGTATTTCGGGGACGACGGCGCGGGACTTGCGGGCGCTCTGCGGATCTGGGACGGCGGCCTCGGCATCTGGGGCGCCGTCGCGGTCGGCGCTGTGGGTGCGTGGATTGGCTGCCGGGAAAAGGGCATTCCACTTTCCGCGTTCGGTGATGCGATCGCGCCAGGAATCATCTTGGCCCAGGCCATCGGCCGTCTGGGCAATTACTTCAATCAGGAGTTGTACGGTAGGCCGACGACGCTGCCGTGGGGTCTGGAGATCTATGAGCGCCGCGACGCCAGTGGCGCACTGGACACCCTGAACGGGGTGTCGACGGGGCAGCTCATCGAAGTTGTCCACCCGACGTTTCTGTACGAATTGCTGTGGAACCTCTTGGTTTTCGCAGCGCTGATTTGGATCGACCGACGGTTCAAGATCGGCCACGGTCGGTTGTTCGCGATGTATGTGGCGGGGTACTGCGTCGGCCGGTTCTGGGTCGAGCTGATGCGCAGCGACGTGGCCACGCACATCGCAGGCATTCGGATCAATTCCTTCACATCCACGTTCGTGTTCATCGGTGCCGTGGTGTACATCATGGTCGCGCCGAAGGGCCGAGAAGATCCGGCGTCGCTCGCCGGTAAACCGGAGGCTGTCTCGGACGACCACGCTGTGCTTGCGAAGGAGTTGACGGCCGTCGCCGCGACGACGGGCGTGGTCGCTGCAGCCAAGGCCGCAGGCGACGCCGAGGCAGAAGATGCCGCGGCGGCCGGCGACGATGCCGAAGAGCCTGAGGCAGTAGACGCCGAAGCCCTTGGTGCCGACGTGGCCGGCGTGCCAGCCGAAGCCCTTGGTGCCGACGTGGCCGGCGTGCCAGCCGACACTGTCGAGGACGCCGAGAAGTTCGCGGCCGAGGGCGAGGAGCCTGCGGGCGGCGTGGGCGCGGTTGAGGGTGAGGAAGTCGCCGATGCGGTGGAGGCGGCGCCGGAGGTGCATGAGGCCGAGGTAGCGGCTGCTGAAGAGGCGGAGTTGGTCGCTGATGAGGCGGAAGCCCAGCCGCCGGCTGAGGCGGAAGGCGGCCTTGGTGCGGTTGAGGGTGAGGAAGTCGCCGATGCGGTGGAGGCGGCGCCGGAGGTGCATGAGGCCGAGGTAGCGGTGGCTGACGAGGCTGGGGCGGTCGCTGATGAGGCGGAAGCCCAGCCGCCGGCTGAGGTGGAAGGCGGCCTTGGAGCGGTTGAGGGTGAGGAAGTCGCCGATGCGGTGGAGGCGGCGCCGGAGGTGCATGAGGCCGAGGTAGCGGCTGTTGACGAGGCTGGGACCGTCGCTGATGAGGCAGAAGTCGAGCCGCCGGCCGAGGCGGAAGGCGGCCTTGGAGCGGTTGAGGGTGAGGAAGTCGCCGATGCGGTGGAGGCGGCGCCGGAGGTGCATGAGGCCGAGGTAGCGGCTGTTGACGA
>NZ_JBICUE010000023.1:76391-77253 GCF_043197955.1 Mycobacterium sp. NPDC048908
GACGAGGCTGGGACCGTCGCTGATGAGGCAGAAGTCGAGCCGCCGGCCGAGGCTGAGACGGCATCCGACGAACCCGCGACGGAGGTCCAGGCCGCGGCGGACGACGACCCCCTGTCCGAATCGGCGGCCGAAGCTGAAGAACTCGCTCAGGAAGTAGCCGAGGCGTCCGACGAGGAAATTGGGGCGGCGGCCGAATTCACGGCAGCCGGCGAGGAAGCCGAGATGGCGGAGTCCGACGACTCAGAACCGGACGAACCAGAGACCGAGGCCGCCGAAGCCGCTGTCGAAGAGGCAGAAACCGAACCCTCCGAGGAGGAGGCGGAAGCAATCGTCGACGAAGCCACTGCTGCCGCTGACGACGAACCCAAGACCGGCGTTCTCGAGCAGGCGAAACCCGAACCCTCCAGGCAACCCGAGCCTGCCATCGAGGCCGGCGGACGACTGAGGCGCTGGCTTCGTCGCAGTCGCTGACGGCGATTCTGTACCAGATTTCCGCCGCTTTCGCACAAGTTATCCCCAGGCGCGATTTCATCCACAGGCTGGGGTGATCTGGTGGCCGACCGTCGGTGTGGCGGAATATTGTCGAAAGTATGTTCGATTTGCTGGCCGCAGCCGCCGCGGGCACGTCAGGTGCCGCCGCGGTGGGCGGGTGGGCGCGGGTGGAGAACGCCGCGTGCGCGCGGCGGCTGGCGGCGACCGCTGACCTGCTGGAGGCGCGGTGGTCGGCCGACGGTTCGGCCGAGCGCGACCAGTGGTGCTTGGACAACTGGGATGCCGTCGCTGCGGAGGTGGCCGCTGAGCAGAACGTGTCCAACGGGGTCGCGTCGCATCAGTTGCTGGTGGCGATGGCTTTGCGTGAGCG
>NZ_JBICUE010000024.1:0-75919 GCF_043197955.1 Mycobacterium sp. NPDC048908
CTGGACTGGAAAACACCCGCCGAAGCCCTCGACGAACTACTCTCCAACCCGTCCACACCGACCGCTGTTGCATAGAGCGCTAGAAACCGCCGGCGCATTTCGGGCAGTTTTACGTCTGCTCGCGGGGGAAGTTTCGCGCTACAAACGCGACTGTTCCTTGATCGATGTGTCGGTGGTGCGCAGCGGCCGGATCAACGCGTCCTGGGTGAAGGAGGCGATCAACTCGCCTTCCTCGGTGTGCACCGCACCCCGCACATAGGACATGCCCGCGCCGACCTGGGTGCTCTCATGGCTGTAGAGAAGCCAGCCGTCCCACCGCACCGGTTCGTGAAAGCTCACCGTCACCATCATCGGTGCAGTCGAAACGGTCAGATGTGCCTGGGCGGTGCCGATGCCTGCGTGCGGGCGCATGGTCGTCGAAATGCCAAGATGCCCAGTGAAATACGCGATCAACGCCTTGGCCAGGTCGTCACGCGACGGGATCGGATCGTAATGCACCCAGGCGTACAGCTCTGGCGGGCCGACCTCGTCGGGGCTGTTCACGTCGACGACGTCGACCACTCGCACCTGCCTGCCATCCATCGGCATCGGCGAGACGTTCGCATCGTCGGGCCCCGCGACATCGGGGCGTGGCAGATGGTGCCGGATGACGTCGGCCGTCGGCACGTCGGCCAGCACAGTCACCGTGATGTACCGCTTGCCGTTCTGGTTGGCTGCGACGATCGCCGTTGCGGTGGATCGCCCTTCACTCATCACGTCGATCTCCAACTCGACCGGCCCTGCCCCGACCATCACCGCTCGGGCGAACACCGCGGACGCCGACCGCACCGACTTGTCCGGGAAACGTTTGGCCACCGCGACGATCGCCTGGGCCAGCACCTGGGTCCCCTCCACCACCTGGCGCTCATCCTCGCCGGCAGGCCCGGTGTTGGCGATGAACCGGTTCTCCCCGCGCTGCTGCACGTCGAACAGGTCGAGCAGTCCGGCCACGCTCCACGTCTGCGCTGAGTCTGTCGTCATGGCACGGAACAGTAACCGAGCTTCTGCAAAACCGGTAACGTCATTACCGTGGCGAAGTCCAGTGGACGGACGCCGGACGCGTCCGGCATCGACACCGAGCCTCGGGAACGCCGCTTCATGAGGTCGGCGCTGGCGATTCTCGGCGAGACCGGCCGTACCGACTTCACCGTGCTCGAGGTCGTCGAGCGGTCCAAGACCTCGTTGCGGTCGTTCTACCAACACTTTTCGACCAAGGACGAGTTGCTGCTGGCGTTGATCGACAAGATCATGTCCGAGTCGACGCGCAAGTGGCGTGAGGACACCGCGGGCCTGGCTCCCGACGCGGCGCTGCGGGTGCTCATCGACCGCATCTGCTCGCCGGCCGAAACAACCACCCAAGACAGGGTCAACCGCGGTCTGACCTCCTACAACGACCGCCTGGCCGAGACACTGCCCCGCGAGTATGCGCGTGTGCTCGCGCCGCTGCACGACCTGATCAAAGACATCGTCAACCGCGGTATCGCCGACGGCGCCTTCCGCGGCGGGCCCGACGTCGACGCCACCGCCGCATTGATCATGCAATCGGCGCTCGGCGCGATGCGGTTGCAAGTGCTCGGCGCGGAACTCAACGGCGTTCCCGTCAGCGCCGATGACATCTACACGTTCTGCATCGGCGGCCTGCAAGGCCGCGCCGACCCGGGCTGACCTGCCGGGTACAGGTTCTTGCCCGGGGCGCTGTTTACGCTGGTACAGACGTGGTAATGTCATTACCATTATCAGCCAATGAGACTTCCAGGAGGCGGAAATGGCCCGCAAGCTTCCGTATCCGGTGTTCGACGCCGACAACCACTTCTACGAGCCCAAAGAGGCGCTGACCAAGTTCCTGCCGGACCACCGCAAGAACGTCATCGACTACATCGAGGTCCGCGGCCGCACCAAGATCATGGTCCGCAACCAGGTCAGCGACTACATCCCCAACCCCACGTTCGAAGTCGTCGCGCGCCCAGGCGCGCAGGAGGAATACTTCCGGCACGGCAGCGGCGGCAAGAGCTTCCGCGAGGTGATGGGCAAGCCGATGAAGGCGATTCCGGCGTTCCGCGAGCCCGCCGCGCGACTGGAGGTGATGGATGGGCTCGGGCTCGATTACTCGCTGATGTTCCCGACCCTGGCCAGCCTCGTCGAGGAGCGGATGAAGGACGATCCCGAACTGATCCACGACGTCATCCACGCGCTGAACGAATGGATGTACGAGACATGGCAGTTCAACTACGAGAACCGCATCTTCTCCACCCCGGTGATCACGCTGCCGATCGTCGACCGTGCCCTCGAGGAACTCGAGTGGTGTCTCGAGCGCGGCGCGAAAACCGTACTCGTCCGCCCGGCCCCGGTGCCCGGTATGCGCGGCACGCGGTCCTTCGGCACCGAGGAATTCGACCCATTCTGGGACGCATGCGCCAAGGCTGGGATCCCGGTGTCGATGCACGCGTCGGACTCGGGTTACGCGGAGTACCTCAACGATTGGGAGCCTGCTGACGAGTTCCTGCCGTTCAAGCCGACGGCGTTCCGAATGGTATCGATGGGCAAGCGGCCGATCGAGGACTCGATGGCGGCGCTGGTGTGCCACGGTGCGCTCACCCGCAACCCCGAACTGCGCATTCTGTCGATCGAGAACGGCGCCGACTGGGTGCCCTACCTGTTCAAGCAGTTCGAGAACACCTACAAGAAGATGCCGCAGGCGTTTCCCGAGAACCCGATCGACGCATTCAAACGAGGTGTCTATGTGGCGCCGTTCTGGGAGGACGACTTCGCCAAGATGGCCGATCTGTGCGGGATCGACCGGGTGATCTTCGGATCCGACTGGCCGCATCCCGAAGGCCTGGCCGAGCCTACCCACCTGATCGACGACCTGCAGGGTCTCGACGAGGAGGGACAGCGGAAAGTCATGGGCGGCAACATGATCGACCTGTTCAAAGTCGAGAACAAGATCGTCCACAACCCTGACGTGCCACCGCTCGTCATCCCTGCCTGAACGGATCACATGACCGACGACGCAAATCCAGAACGGTTGCTGTTCGCCTCGACGACGGAGTCGTTCCTGCAGAAGGAAGCCTCGCTGAGCCGGTTGCGGGACCTGTACGCGGCGGGCATCTCCTTCGACGCCGACTGGTGGCGGCGAGCCGCCGAGCTCGGATGGACGAGCCTGCTCGTCGGGGAGGAACTCGGCGGTGGCAGCGTGTCCGGGAACGGAGTGGCCGACTTGGCGCTCGTCGCCGAGCTGGCGGGCAGAACCGTCTGCCCCGGACCGCTGCATCCGGTCAGCACCGTGTTGGCCGGACTCGTCGAGGCGCCCGAAAACCACCAGGAGACAATCGAAGCCCTCGTTTCGGGTGAGGCGGTCGGCTCGTGGGCGGTGTATGAACCTGGTAAGCGGTGGGCGCCGCTGGACGTGTCGGCCACGGCGACGCGCACGGAGAACGGGTACCGGATCGACGGTGTCAAGGATCGCGTCGAAGCGGGACTGCAGAGTGCGGTGCTGATGGTCGTCGCACGATGCGACGGCGAAGTGCGACAGTTCCTGGTTCCGACGGACGCAGTTGGGGTTCGTGTCGAATCGCAGCGGTCCATCGACATGGTCAAAAGTTATGCCCGAGTGCACTTCGACGGCGTCGAGGTCGACAAGTCCGCGGTGGTCGGCTCTGCCGAGCAGACGGCCGGCATGATCGCCCGGCAGAGCCAGATCGCGCAGATGCTGCAGTGCGCGGAGGTGGTCGGCATCCTGGACACCGTGCTGGCCTTCACCATCCAATGGGGATTCGACCGGCATTCGTTCGGCCGTCCGATCGGCTCCTACCAGGCGCTCAAACACAAGTACGCCGATTTGAAAATCGGCTTCGAGTCCTGCCGCGCGACGTCCAACGCCGCGGTCGCACAAGTGGCGTCGCGTTCACCGGGCGCCGAACTCGCGGTCAGTGTCGCGAAATCCTATGTGGGGGAACATTCTCCCGGCATGCTGCAGGACTGCGTCCAATTGCACGGCGGTATCGGTGTGACGTGGGAGCATGACCTGCATCTGTTCCTGCGCCGAGCCACGCTGTACCGCTCGATGTTCGGGACGCCTGAGGAACACAATCTGCGGGTCTACGACCTCACCAGGCAACTGGAGGCCGCCTCGTGACCGAAACGGCATCTGCACCGGCCCAGACGGAATCGGTCGAGGAGTTCGCCGCCCGCGCCCGAGCGTGGCTGGCTGACAACATGCCTCGCATCGATCCTGCCAACCCGCCCGAGCACGACCGCGGCGAAGAGGAGCCGTGGCGCCGCGCTCGTGAACTTCAAAAGAAGCTGCATGCCGGTGGATTCGCCGGGATCTGCTTCCCTCGGGAGTACGGCGGTCTCGGGCTGCCGATCGCCTACCAGAAGGCGTTCGACAATGAATCCCGTAACTACGAGATGCCGGTCATCCTGAACACGCCGACGTTTACCATCTGCGCTGCAACGATTCTCGACACCGCCTCAGAAGAGCAGAAACGTCAGCACATCTCGGCGGTATTGCGCGGGGACGAGGTACTGGTCCAACTGCTGTCCGAACCGAGCGGTGGATCAGATCTGGCCGGCGTGATCACCAGGGCCGACCGGGTCGGCGACAGGTGGGTGATCAACGGCGCGAAGACCTGGAGCACAAGCGCATTCGCGGCCGATTACGGATTGATGTTGGCCCGCACCAACTGGGACGTGCCCAAGCATGAGGGCCTGACGATGTTCCTGGTGCCCATCAACAGCCCCGGCATCACCCTGCGGCGGATCAAGCAGGTCAACGGATCGGTCGAGTTCTGTGAAGAGTTCTTGGACAACCTCGAACTCGGTGACGACGCCGTCGTCGGCGAAGTCAACCAGGGCTGGCACGTGGCATCCAGGCAGCTTCACCACGAGCGACGCGCCGTCGGAGGCGGTTCCCAATTCGCCAGCGGTATAGGCGCCGAAGGCAAATCCGATGTGCCGATCGATTACGTGTCGCTGTTGGCAACGTTGGGGCAGCAGGACAACGAGCGACTGCGTGAACTGGCGGGCCGGGCGCTGGTGCACAGGGCTGTGCGCGACCAGTTGATCGACCACGTCTACCATGGCGTCCTCGCCGGATCGCTGCCGCCCGCAGCGGGTTCGATCATCCGGGTGACCCACGCGGAAATCCACCATCTGGAGATCGACACCGTTTTGGCCATCACGGGCAGTGCGGGGGTGGTCGATGGTGGCGACGACCTGATCCGCTACGGCGACCGTTATCTGTCACGGCAGGCAAGTGCACTCGGCGGGGGCACCACCGAGATTGCGAAAAACATCATCGGCGAACGCATTCTCGGCTTCCCTCGCGAGTACGCCGCCGACCGCGGTGTGCCATTCAACCAGGTGAAGCGCAACAAAACCTGAGGGCCTTTCCTTCGCGAGCAGACGCAGAAAGTTCCGACACGCCGATGATTTGGAACATTCTGCGTCTGCTCGCGCTAGAAGAGTGTGGGCTGCAGGACCTCAGCGGGCGGTGGCGGCGCGGCCTGCTCCGCCGCGCGGAAGGACCGCCGGTCGGGGGCCAACCCGTACTTGGCCACCAGCGGTGCCGCCCGGTCATGCAGCATCTTCCGGTATTCGGACGGCAGATACGCTCCGCGCCTGTACAACTCGCGGTACTCCCGCACGAGCTCGGGATGCGATTTCGCCAACCATCCCATGAACCAGCCGCGCGTCGAACCGCGCAGATGCAAACCGAACACCGTCACACCCGTGGCCCCGGCGGCCGCGATCTGGCGTAGCAGCGAGTCGAGGTGCTCGACCGAATCGGTCAACCGGGGCAGCACCGGCGCGACCATCACGTGGCACCCGAGGCCGGCTTCGCGGATTGCCGAGATGAGCGCCAATCTCGCTTGCGGCGTGGGTGTTCCGGGCTCGACGTCCTTATGCAACTCGGGATCCCCGATCGCCAGCGACACCGCAACGCTGACCTCGACGGTGTCCGCGGCCTGGGTGAGCAACGGCAGATCCCGACGCAGCAGCGTGCCCTTGGTCAGGATGGAGAACGGCGTGCCGGACTCCGCGAGTGCACCGATGATGCCCGGCATCAGCGCGTAGCGGCCCTCGGCGCGTTGATAAGGGTCGGTGTTGGTGCCGAGCGCGACGGTCTCGCGTTGCCACGTCCGGCGGTGCAGCTCGCGCCGCAGCACCTCGGCGACGTTGGTCTTCACCACGACCTGGGTGTCGAAATCGGTGCCGCAGTCGAGATCGAGGTACTCGTGGGTGGGCCGCGCGAAGCAGTACCGGCAGGCGTGCGAACATCCGCGGTAGCCGTTCACGGTGTACCGGAACGGCAGCATCGAGGCTGCGGGCACCTTGTTCAGCGCGGTTTTGCAGAGAATCTCGTGAAACGTCATGCCCTCGAATTGGGGGCTGCGGACGCTGCGCACGAAGCCGATGCGTTGCAAGCCGGGCAGGGCGCCGTCGTCGACGCTGACGCCCTGCCGATCCCACCGCACTCCACCATTCGAACGCTTGTTCGAGATGATGTCAAGGTAATTACTCGTGTGTTTCGGCGTGGTGCCCGTTTCACCGTATAACGCGGGTGGTGGCTTGCGGCAAGACTGGGGTCATGCCGCAGAATCCTCCCCTACCTTCGATAGGGGCCGGATCGAGGCCACAGATCAGGAAATGAGGCACGTGTCCTACGAAGACGAATTGCAGTCCGAGCAGAGTCACCTCGACGGGCTCTATGCGCGGCTCGACGGCGAGCGAACGCGCGTGAAAGACCGCTACCGCGCTGCGCTGCGGGAAGACGGCCTGCCGCTCGTGGAGCGCGACGCCGAGGTCCGCGCGCTGGCGCGAGAGATGAACCGGCTGAACGTCGCCGACCACGCGCTGTGCTTCGGCCGGCTGGACAGCGTCGACGGCGACCCGTCGTACATCGGCCGCATCGGCCTGTTCGATGCCGACAACGACTACGAGCCTGTTCTGTTGGACTGGCGAGCACCGGCGGCGCGGGCGTTCTACGTCGCCACCGCCGCCAATCCGGAGAACATGCGCAGGCGGCGCCAGTTCCACAGTCTCGGGCGCCGGTTGGTCGACTTCACCGACGAGGTGTTCGGCCGCCCCGGTCGCGGCGCGCGCGGAGATGCTGCGCTACTGGCCGCGGTCAACGCCCCGCGCGGCGAGGGCATGCGCGACATCGTCGCGACCATTCAGGCCGAACAGGACGAGATCATCCGACTCGACCATCCCGGCGTACTGGTGATCGAAGGCGGGCCCGGCACCGGCAAGACCGTGGTCGCGCTGCACCGCGTCGCTTACCTGCTCTACACGCAGCGTGAGCACATGGAACGCCACGGAGTGCTGGTGGTCGGCCCGAACGCGGCGTTCCTCAACCACATCGGTCGCGTGCTGCCCTCGCTGGGTGAAACCAACGTTGTGTTCATGACCCCCGGCGACCTGGTGCCCGGTCTGCACGTGACGGCCGAGGACGAACGGTACGTCGCGCAGGTGAAGGGCTCGACGGCAATACTCGACGTGCTCGCCGCGGCGGTGGCCGACAGGCAGCGACTGCCGGACCAGCCGATCCGGATCCCGTTGAAGGATGTCACCATGCGCATCGACGCGGAGATCGCCGAGTGGGCCATCGAGGAGGCGCGCACAAGCGGCCTGCCGCACAACGAGGCCCGCGCGGTGTTCAGCGACATCGTCACGTGGGTTCTCACCGAACGGGCCATCGCGTTGATCGGCCGCGGCTGGCTGACCCGGGAGGACGGCCAGGCGTGGGAGAACATGCGCGCCGATCTCCTCGCCGAACTCACCGAGACCCAGGAGTTCATCGCAGCGCTCGATGAGCTCTGGCCGTTGCTGACGCCCGAGTCTCTGCTGGCGGAGTTGTACGAATCGCCGCACCGGTTGCAGGCCGCAGGCGCCGATCCGGCGTTGCACCGCGCCAAGGGTGATGCGTGGACGGTGTCGGACGTGGCCCTGCTCGACGAGTTGTTCGACCTCTTGGGGCGGGTCAAGCTGCCCGACGACGAAGCCGAACGTGACCGCAAGGCCGACGCCGCGTTCGCCGAGGGTGTGCTGGACCTGATGGTCGGCCGCGAGGATCTGATGGACGACGAGGACCAGCTGCTGGCCACCGACCTCCTCTACGCCGAGGATCTGGCCGACCGCTTCGCCGAACGCGACTACCGAGGACTCGCCGAACGTGCTGCCGCGGACCGGGATTGGACCTACCGGCACGTTGTGGTCGACGAGGCGCAGGAACTGTCGCAGATGCAGTGGCGGGTGCTGATGCGGCGGTGCCCGAACCGGTCCTTCACGATCGTCGGCGATCTCGCACAGCGCCGGGCGGCGGCCGGGGCGACGTCGTGGGACGACGTGCTCGAACCCTATGTGCCAGGCCGCTGGCTGTACCGGCCGCTGTCGGTGAACTACCGCACCCCGGCCGAGATCATGGCGATCGCCGCCGCGCTGCTCGAAGAGTTCGCCCCCGGCGTCCAGCCGCCGGAGTCCGTCCGCGCATCGGGCGCACAGCCGTGGGCCAAGCAGACCAGCGAAGGTGAACTTGCTTCTGCCATCGACGAATTCGTGCAGACCGAGAAGGGACTACCGGGCACCAGTATCGTGATCGGTCCGCCCGGTGTGGCTGGCACGGTGCCCGCGTCGGAGACGAAGGGGTTGGAGTTCGACGCGGTCCTGGTGGTCGAGCCTGAGCGCATTCTCGCCGAGGGACCGCGCGGCGCTGCCGATCTCTACGTCGCCCTCACCCGCGCCACTCAGCGGCTCGGTGTGCTGCACAGCGGCCCGTTGCCGCAGGTGTTAAGTGGCCTGCGGATACCGCATGTGGCCTGATCGCCGCGAAAACCGTTGACAGGAAATCGAATCGAGGAGGTTGCAGTGCCGGGAGCGAACCCCTACGGGCAGTTGCGGTACAAGCAGATCAACGGAAAGCGAATGGCCTACATCGACGAGGGTCAAGGTGACGCGATCGTTTTCCAGCACGGCAACCCGACGTCATCGTACCTGTGGCGCAACGTGATGCCGCATCTGGAAGGACTGGGCCGACTGATCGCCTGCGACCTGATCGGGATGGGCGGCTCGGACAAGCTGGACGATTCCGGACCCGACCGCTACCACTACGCCGAACAGCGCGACTATCTGTTCGCCTTGTGGGACGAACTGGATCTCGGCGACCGGGTGATTCTCGTTCTGCACGACTGGGGTTCGGCGCTCGGCTTCGATTGGGCCAACAGGCACCGCGACCGGGTGGCGGGCATCGCGTACATGGAAGCCGTCGCGATGCCGATCGAGTGGTCGGACTTCCCGGGCCCGATGCGCAGCATATTCCAGGGCTTCCGCTCCCCCGATGGCGAGTCGATGGTGTTGGAGCAGAACATGTTCGTCGAGGCCGTGCTGCCCGCGTCCATCGCGCGTCAGCTCACCGATGAGGAGAAGGCGCACTACCGCGAACCATTCCGCAACGCAGGCGAGGACCGCAAACCGACGCTGACGTGGCCGCGCAACATCCCCATCGAGGGTGAACCCGCCGATGTGGCCGCCACCGTCACGGAATACGGCCAGTGGCTGTCGCAGTGCGACGTGCCCAAGCTGTTCGTCAAGGGCGAACCCGGGGCGTTGATCCGCGGCCGCGCCTTGGACTTCGTGCGCACCTGGCGGAACCAGATCGAGGTGTCCGTGCCAGGCATCCACTTCCTGCAAGAGGACAGCCCCGACGAAATCGGCGCTGCGGTCGCGTCTTTCGTGCGGGCAGTCAGAGCATGACCGTCTTGGTGGTGGGTGCCGGAGCGGGCGGCGGGTACATCGGCGACCGGTTGATTGCCGCGGGTCGCGACGTCACCTTTCTGGTTCACCCGCACACGCTTGCGCGACTGCGCGAGAGCGGTTTACGGCTGCGCCACGACAACGACGTCCGCACCGTCGACGTCAACGCCGTCACCTCCGCCGACTTGAACGGCACATACGACGTCATCGTCGTCGCGGTGCGCGCCAGTGCCGTCGCGTCGGCGATCGACGATGTCCTGCCTGCCGTCGGCCCGGGCACCAGGATCGTGCCGATCGTCAACGGCATCGGTCATCTCTCGCTACTGGCAGCCGCCTTCGGGCGTCGGGCGCTGGGCGCGGCGGCCCGGTTGCACGCATCGTTGGCCGCGGACGGCGTCATCGACGTGGTCACGCCCGGTATCGACATTCAGCTCGGTGCGCTCGACGTCGACGATGCAGACGGCCTGGGACGCACACGGGCCGAACTGGAGGTACCCGACATCGCCGTGGCGGCCCGGGAGGACATCCTCGGTGCCATGTGGGAGAAGTTCGCGTTCATCATGTCGACGGCGGTGCTCACCTGCCTGGCGGGCGCCGAGATAGGACCGATCGCCCGCACCGACGGCGGGGTCGGGTTGGCCCGTCGGGTGCTGACCGAGGTGTCCTCGATCGCGGCCGCAGAGGGTCACCCGCTCACGGACGAGGCCCGCAACGGCTTGGACGCGGTGCTCACGAACCCGTCGTCGATGTTCGGCCCCTCGATGTTCCGCGATCTGCGGGCCGGTCGTCCGATAGAGATCGGCGTCTTCGCAGACCTCGCCGACCATGCCCGCACGCATGACCTCGACACGCCGTTGTTGGACGCGGCCATGGTCGTGGTCGACGTGCACAACCGCCGCGTGTCGCAGTAAGCGGCGGCTACCTCACCACTGTCCGAGCTTGCACTGCAGGTTGTACGGGCCGTCCTGCTGCACGACCACCTGGCCGTCGACGGCGATCTCGCAATGCGGATTCGGCGCGGCCTGGCCGCCATGGGTGGTGCTGCTGACGGTGAAGATCGCCCACTGCGGGTCCGCGAGCGTGGTTTCGAACACCCACGGCGCGCCAGGACCGAGGTTCACGGTCTCCTTCTTCACGAATGAGTAGGCGTCGGCGTTGTAGGCGTCCTTGCTCGGCGGCTGAGCGGTCAGATAGAAGAGGTCGAAATCGGCCGGGCCACCCGTCGTCAGCGTGTACCGCACCTGGTGTCCGGCCGGCTCAGCGCTCGCGATGCCACCACTTACCGCAATACCGGCGGCCGCCACGAGGAGCGCCGCCCCAACCCTTGTCGCTGTTCGCATGTCCGTCACATCGCCGCACGGTACCGGATCGTTACATCAGCGCCCCCGCAGCTACGTCTAGCTCGGCGAACGGCAAATGACGTGGGGTGGGCCGACAGGTTAATCCTTTCGTCACACGCTTGTCGCCGTCCCTTGGCAAGGAGATCCACCCCGCCCGCAGCACCGGCACCACGACGCACCTGCAAGGTGCCGTGGGCCACCCGCGCCCACGCCAGCGAGACGTCGTCACCGGATCGCTCGTCATGCCAGTACCGCCGATCCGGGCCCCCATCCCGATGCACCGAGAATAGGACGTTGCCGACCCAGCGGCGGGCGTTATTGACGCATTGTCAACTTCGGCGATAGAACTCCAATGTGACTTGGCTCACAGTATTGAACCGTTCTGCAGGCGCACGCGTTTAGCGGGTAGTGACCCAACTGAGCCGCCGTTCGGTTCTTCTCGGTATCGGCGCAGTCGGCGCATTCTTGGCCGTTGACCTGGGCGCCGTCGCATACGCCAACAATTGGATCGGTCCGCGTGCCGCGCTGACCCGCGAGACCTTCATGGACGGTTTCCGTAAGGTATTCGGCTTTCATCCGGGGTTTCGGCGGAATCACGCCAAGGGCGTCGTCGTCACCGGTCACTTCGACAGCAACGGCAGCGGACGCCAACTGTCGAAGGCGGCGGTTTTCGCGCGCGGACAAACGCCGGTGATCGGACGGTTCTCACTGAGCGGTGGGAACCCCATGATGGCGGATGCACCTGGGGCGGCCCGCGGTCTTGGCCTGGCCTTCACCTTCCCGGACGCCACCCAGTGGCGGATGGCGCTACTGAATCTGCCGGTGTTCCCTGATAATTCGGCGCAGGGTTTCTACGACCGATTGTTTGCGTCCAAGAACGACCCGGCAACGGGAAAGCCCGACCCGAAGGCGATGGCGGCGTTCGAGACGGCGCATCCTGAGTCGGCTGCTGCCATGGCGATCATCAAGCAGCATCCGCCGACCCCCGGCTTCGCTGACAGCACCTTCGGCAGCCTCATCACCTTCTTCTTCGTCGACGACGGCGGCAGGCGGACGCCGGTGCGGTGGGCCTTCGTGCCGATGCAGGCGGCGTTGCCGCCGCATCCGGGGACCACCAACTCGCTGTTCGACGCGCTCGTCCGGCAGCTGAAAAGCGGGCCGCTGCAGTGGCGGCTGATCCTGACGATCGGCCAGCCGAACGATCCGGTCACCGACGCCACACTGCCGTGGCCCGCTGACCGTCGAACCATCGATGCGGGAGTGCTCACTTTGACGACGATCGAGACCGAGGCAGCCGGGAACGCCCGCGACGTCAACTTCGATCCACTGGTGTTGCCGGACGGCATCGAGCCGTCTGACGACCCGCTGCTGAGTGCGCGGTCCGCGGTGTACGCGGCGTCCTATCGGGCGCGGTCCGGTGAACCGAAGACAGCGTCCGCCGTTCAGGTCGACGAGGTCGCACAGTGACGGCGCAGGCGCGATACCCGCTGCGTACGCGGATCCTGCACTGGCTGACAGCGCTGCTGGTGTTCAGCATGCTGCTGATCGGGTTCGTCATGGTCAACTCGATCGGCGCGTACGCGGCGTTGCGCGCCATCCACATGACCCTCGGTGTGACCGTCCTCGTCATCGTCATCGTCCGAGTCGCCAACAGGTTCACCCACCGTGCGCCGAAGCTGCCCGACACGGTGGGTTGGCTCGAGCACAAGATGGTCGTCGGGTCGGAGTTGACGCTGTACGCGCTGCTGCTGGCGCAACCGCTGGTCGGATGGGCGATGGTGTCGGCGACCGGCAAGCCCGTTGACGTGTTCGGGTCACTGCATCTGCCGCGAATAGCCCCATTCGACGCCAACCTCTATTTCGTTCTTCGCCAGACACATTCGCTGCTGGCATACGTGTTGGTGGTGGTGATCGCCGCACATGTCAGCGCGGTACTGCTGCACACGCTGACGTTGCGCGACGGCATGCTGTCGCGGATGGCATTTTCGCTTCGCCGCAAGGACACCCCTACCGACTCTGCGAATCCGCCCACGCCCGCGGCTGCGGACATGCAGTCTGCTCTGGGTGAGCACACCACAGTCACCGCAAACGCTGGCCGACACGGGCGGCCTCGTCGTCACCGATGACGGCCGTCGCGTACTCGTCTTCGACCGCTGCACGGGCGCGCTGACCGTATTTACTTTCGTGCTCGCTGTGCTCGCTGTCGTGGTCGGCGGCTTTGGCATCGTCACCCTCGTTTCGGGTGTGCCGTCGACGGCGCTGGGTGCGGCGTTCGTGGTCGTGGCCCTCGGCATCGCGGCGACGACGTACGCCGTGGTCCGCAAGATTCGCGGCCGCCGCAGCCAACCGCTGCATCAATGCCGCCCGGTCGCCGTCATCGACCGCAAGCTCGGATTGTTCAGCTACGGCGGTGGTGCCGTCGTCTCACTGGATCAGGTGCGCTTCGCGCGCAGAATGCAAATCGGTTCGAGCTCACCGAAACTCGTCGCGTTGACGGCCGGTGGCACCCATGTTCTCAAACGCGGCAATCCGTTCGACGGCGGCATCGGCAACATCGACGAAGTGTTGGCCGCCGCCGTGCGGCAAGGCTGAATCCGGCCTCGTCCGCGAGCAACCGCGTTTGCACGCCGCGTGACGGCGTGTCGGCGTACAGACGCGGTCACTCGCCGGAGAGAGATCAGGCGCGGCTCAGCCGGGACAGCACTTCGGACAGCACGGCGTCGACGGGGATGTCGACCTGCTCACCGGTCGCCAGGTTCTTCACCCCGACCGTGCCGGCCTCGATGTCACGGTCACCGGCCACCAACGCGATGGACGCACCAGAGCGATCGGCGGCGCGCATGGAGCCCTTGATGCCGCGGTCGCCGTAGGCCAGATCGACGCGCACCCCGGCAGCCCGCAACCTGGCGGCCAGCACACCGAGTGTGAGCTTGGCCGCCTCCCCAAGTGGCACCCCGAACACATCGACGCGGGTGGTGCCGCCGACCGTCTTGCCCTCTGCCTTGAGCGCCAGCAGCGTCCGATCGACACCGAGACCAAAACCGATGCCGGACAGATCTTTTCCGCCGAGCTGGCTCATCAGCCCGTCGTAGCGGCCGCCGCCACCGATGCCCGACTGCGCGCCGAGCCCGTCGTGGACGAACTCGAACGTCGTCTTCGTGTAGTAGTCCAGTCCCCGCACCATGCGTGGGTTGATCACATAGGGCACACCCAACGCGTCGAGATGCGCGAGCACCGTGTCGAAGTGCTGCTTGGCCACATCGGAGAGGTGGTCCAGCATCACCGGCGCGTCGGCGGTCATCTCGCGCATCTTGGGGCGCTTGTCGTCGAGCACCCGCAGCGGGTTGATCTCGGCGCGCCGACGAGTTTCCTCGTCCAGGTCGAGCTTGAACAGGAAGTCCTGCAACAGTTCCCGGTACTGCGGTCGGCAGGTGTCGTCGCCAAGCGACGTGATCTCCAGCCGAAACCCGTCGAGCCCAAGCGAGCGGAAGCCGGCGTCGGCGACGGCGATCACCTCGGCGTCCAGCGCGGGGTCATCGACGCCGATCGCCTCGACGCCGACCTGCTGCAGCTGCCGGTAGCGGCCGGCCTGCGGGCGCTCGTAGCGGAAGAACGGCCCGGCGTAGCAGAGCTTCACCGGCAGCGGCCCGCGGTCCAGGCCGTGCTCGATGACCGCGCGCATCACCCCCGCGGTGCCCTCCGGTCGCAGCGTCACCGACCGATCGCCGCGGTCGGCGAAGGTGTACATCTCCTTGGACACCACGTCGGTGGATTCACCGACGCCGCGCGCGAACAGCGCGGTGTCCTCGAAGATGGGCAGTTCGATGTCGCCGTAGCCTGCGCGCCGGGCGGCGTCGAGCAGGCCGTCGCGCACACCCACGAACTGCGCCGAATCGGGCGGCAAGTAGTCCGGGACGCCCTTGGGCGCCTGAAAATCGCTCACTAGCTCAAGCCTTCGAGGAACGGGTTGGTGCGGCGTTCGGCGCCGATCGTGGTCTTTTCACCGTGTCCAGGTAGTACCACGGTGTCGTCGTCGAGCACCAACAGTTTTGTCACGATGGAGTCGAGGAGCTCGCGGCCGCTGCCGCCGGGCAGATCGGTCCGGCCCACCGACTGGCGGAACAGGGTGTCGCCGCTGAAGATCAGAGAGCCGGGGCCCCGCCCAATACCTTCGTCGACCCGGAACACCACGGAGCCTCGGGTGTGGCCTGGCGTGTGGTCGACGGTGACGGTCACATCACCCACATCTACCTTGTCCCCGTCGCGGTCCAGCTCAACGAGCTGTTTGGGTTCCCGGAACATGGCGCCGAAGGCGGAGCGGGCGATGCCGGCAATAAAACCGAGCCCGAAGTCCTTGATCGGGTCGGTCAGCATGAACCGGTCCTCGGGGTGGATGTAGGCCGGGCAGCCGTACATATCCGCCACCTTCTGCGCGGACCAGATGTGGTCGATGTGGCCGTGGGTCAGCATCACCGCCGCCGGCGTCAGGTGGTTGTCGTCGAGAATCTGCCGCAGCCTCCCCATCGCCCGTTGCCCCGGGTCGACGATGATCGCGTCGGCGCCGGCCTTGGCGGCCAGCACGTAGCAATTGCACGCCAACATGCCTGCCGGGAAGCCGGTGATCAACACGGCGTCCAGTGTCCCATTTCCTGTTCACGAGGGTCGCGACCCCCGCATTCAGCAATTGCTGGCACACTCGTTGCCGACCGAGCAGATCATGAGGAGGACAGCGGCGGTGCCGACCAACGAACAACGGCGGGCAACAGCGAAGCGCAAACTGGAGCGTCAGCTCGAGCGCCGAGCCGCGAAGGAACGCAGACGCCGCATCTACACGATCGCCGGGTCGGCGGTCGCGGCGATCGTCGTGATCGGCGCCATCGTGGCCACCATCGTCGTCACCAACAAGGACTCCGGCAGCCAGACCGCGTCCGCGGCGACGACGACCTCGGCCGCACCCACCAGCGCGGCTCCTGCGGCGCCGGGCGAACTGCCCCCCTTCGTCGCGCCGGCCAACCTCGGCGCCAACTGCCAATACCCGGCGACCCAGGCCAAGGCCACCAAGCCGACCCAGCCCCCACGCACCGGAAAGGTGCCCACCGATCCGGCGCAGGTCAGCGCCAGCATGTCGACCAATCAAGGCAACCTCGGGCTGCAGTTGGACAACGCGAAGTCGCCGTGCACCGTCAACAGCTTCGCGAGCCTGGCCCAGCAGGGATACTTCAACGACACCCCCTGCCACCGGCTGACCACCTCTCCGGGGCTGGCCGTGCTGCAGTGCGGCGACCCCACAGGGCAAGGCACCGGCGGGCCCGGCTACCAGTTCGACAACGAATACCCGACCAACCAGTTCCAGCCCGACGACCCGAAGCTGCAGGAACCGGTGAAGTATCCGCGCGGCACGCTGGCAATGGCCAACGCGGGTCCTGGCACCAACGGCAGCCAGTTCTTCCTGGTTTACCAGGACTCGCAGCTGCCGCCCAACTACACGGTGTTCGGCACCATCGACCAGACCGGGCTGGCCACGCTGGACAAGATCGCCGCAGCGGGCACCGCAGACGGTGGCCAGGACGGTAAGCCTAAGGACGACGTGACGATCAAGTCGATCCTGCTGGACTGACGTCGGGGCATGACCACTCCGCCGCCGTACGGCGCGTATCCACCGGCCCCGTCCGGCGGCTATCCGGGGTATTACGGTTATCCCCCGGCGCCGCCGACCAACGGGCTGGCCATCGCCTCGCTGGTGTGCGCGTTCCTGTTCGCCCCGCTGGGCATCGTGTTCGGCCACCTGTCGCTGTCGCAGATCCGCAGGACCGGCGAGGAGGGTCGCGGGCTGGCCGTCGCCGGGCTGGTGATCGGCTATCTGATCACGGTGCTCACCGTGTTGGTGGTGGCGTTGAGCGCGTTGTTCCTCGTCCGGATCTCGCGTGAGCTCGAGTCGTTGGACGGGTTGACCTCCGATTACCCGGGCATCACCGCCAGCCCGTCACCGGCCGAGCGAAACCTGCCGCCGTTCACCCCGAGCAAGACGCTCGGCTCGAATTGCCAGTATCCGGCGACCACCGAACCGGCAAGCAAGCCGGTACGCCCACCCCAAAACGGCCGCATTGCAACGGATCCCGCGACATTGCGCGCCAACCTCACCGCCACCCAAGGCAGCATCGGCCTGGAATTGCACACCAGCCAGGCGCCGTGCACGGTCAACAACTTCACCAGCCTGGCCAGGCAGGGCTTCTTCGACAACACCAGGTGCCACCGGTTGACCACGTCGGACACCGTCGGTGTGCTGCAGTGCGGCGACCCCACGGGCAGCGGCACGGGCGGGCCAGGCTACCGGTTCCCGAACGAGTACCCGACGAACCAGTACCGGCTGGCCGATCCAGCGCTGAAAATCCCCGTGGTCTATCCGCGCGGCACACTGGCCATGGCCAATTCCGGGCCGGGGACCAACGGCAGCCAATTCTTGTTGGTGTACAAGGACTCTCAGCTCCCGCCGACCTACACGGTGTTCGGCACCATCGACAGCGCCGGGTTGGCGACACTGGAGAAGGTCGCGGCGGCCGGGGTGGCAGACGGAACCGAGGACGGTAAGCCGGTTGCCGACGTGACGATCAGGTCAGCGCGGATCGGTTAGCACCGCGTGGGCGCACCGCGCACGCCGAGCAGACGCAGAAACGTGTGAAATTGGCGTCCCGAGCACGTTTCTATGTCTGCTCGCGCGAGGACTGAGCAAGCACCGAGCTATTTGGTCGGTGCGGTCTTGATGTAGAACTCGACGTCGTCACCCTGGACCTTGGTGACCTTCATCCGGGCGGTGTACTCCTTGCCCTCGGGCCCGGTGAAGTGGCATTCGAACTGCTTGCCGACCTCGGCGTCGACGCCCGACGGACACTTCACGTCGGTGGGCTTGAATCCGGTCTGCTTCGACACCAGATCGACGACGGAGTTCGCCGCCCCGTCAGGCTTGATCGTCGAACTACACGCGGCCGACGCCATCGCCAGCGAAGCCATCAGCACCACCCAAGCCAAACGCACCGCCGCAGTATTACAGACAAGGCAATTGAATGGTCAAATTTTGCGTCGTGAAATCACGCCGCAGAAGTGACCCGGTAGACGTCGTAGACGCCCTCCACGTTGCGCACCACGTTGAGCACGTGGCCAAGGTGCTTCGGATCACCCATCTCGAAGGTGAACCGGCTGATGGCCACGCGGTCGTTGGACGTGGTCACCGATGCGGACAAGATGTTGACCTTCTCGTCGGCCAGCACGCGCGTGACATCGGAGAGCAATCGGTGTCGGTCGAGCGCCTCGACCTGGATGGCCACCAGGAACACCGACGACGGTGACGGCGCCCAGTTCACGTCGATGATTCGCTCCGACTGTTCTTGCAGGGACGCGGCGTTCGTGCAGTCCGTGCGGTGCACGCTGACGCCACCTCCGCGGGTGACGAAGCCCATGATGTTGTCGCCTGGGACCGGTGTGCAGCACTTGGCCAGCTTCGTCAGCACCCCCGGCGCACCCGGCACCGCAACGCCGACGTCGTCGTTGGTGCGCTGCCGCACCGGCATGGTTGCGGGTGTGGAGCGTTCGGCGAGCTCGTCGGCGGCCTCGTCGTCACCACCGAGTTGGGCCACCAGACGCTGCACGACGTGCCGCGCCGAGACGTGTCCCTCTCCCACCGCGGTATAGAGCGCCGAGACGTCGGTGTAGCGCAGTTCGCGGGCCAGCGCAGCCATCGACTCGGCATTCATCAAGCGCTGCAACGGAAGTCCGCTGCGACGCACCTCGCGTGCGATCGCATCCTTACCGGACTCCAGCGCCTCTTCGCGACGTTCCTTGGCGAACCACTGCCGGATCTTGGCTTTCGCGCGAGGCGATACGACGAATGTCTGCCAGTCCCGCGACGGCCCGGCGTTCGGCGCCTTCGAGGTGAAAACCTCGACCACTTCTCCGTTTTCGAGCTTGCGCTCCAGCGCCACCAATCTGCCGTTGACCCTGGCGCCGATGCAGCGATGGCCAACCTCGGTGTGCACCGCGTACGCGAAGTCGACGGGAGTGGAACCCGTTGGCAGTGTGATCAGATCGCCCTTCGGGGTGAACACGAAGATCTCTTGTACCGCAAGGTCGTAGCGAAGAGCCTCGAGGAACTCGCCGGGATCCGCGGCCTCCCGTTGCCAGTCGAGCAGTTGGCGCATCCACGCCATGTCGTCGATCTCGGCGGCGGCATGCGGATGGGGTGCGTTGCGCCCCTTGGTCTCCTTGTACCGCCAGTGCGCGGCGATGCCATACTCCGCGGTGTTGTGCATGTCCTTGGTGCGGATCTGCACCTCCAGCGGCTTGCCTTCGGGTCCCACAACGGTGGTGTGCAGTGACTGGTAGACGCCGAACCGGGGTTGGGCGATGTAGTCCTTGAACCGTCCTGGCATGGGCTGCCACAGCGAGTGCACCACGCCCACCGCGGCATAACAGTCGCGGATCTCGTCGCAGAGGATCCGCACCCCGACCAGATCGTGAATGTCGTCGAAGTCGCGACCCTTGACGATCATCTTCTGATAGATCGACCAGTAGTGCTTGGGCCTGCCCTCCACGGTCGCGTTGATCTTCGACGCGGTCAGCGTGTTGACGATCTCATCGCGGACCTTGGCCAGATAGGTGTCACGCGACGGCGCCCGGTCGGCCACCAACCGGACGATCTCCTCGTACTTCTTGGGGTGCAAAATCGCGAACGACAGGTCCTCGAGCTCCCACTTGACCGTCGCCATACCCAGCCGATGTGCCAGCGGCGCAATCACTTCCAGCGTCTCACGGGCTTTTCGCGCCTGCTTCTCCGGCGGCAGGAAACGCATGGTCCGCATGTTGTGCAGCCGGTCGGCGACCTTGATCACAAGCACCCGGCCGTCACGGGCCATCGCGATGATCATCTTGCGGATCGTCTCGGCGTCGGCCGCGGTGCCCAGCGCCACCTTGTCCAGCTTGGTGACGCCGTCAACCAGATGGGCGACCTCCTCGCCGAAGTCGGCGGTCAGCTGTTCCATCGTGTAGCCGGTGTCCTCGACCGTGTCGTGCAGCAGCGCGGCCACCAACGTCGTGGTGTCCATGCCCAACTCGGCCAGGATGTTCGCAACAGCCAGCGGATGGGTGATGTACGGATCGCCTGAGCGCCGCATCTGGTCGGCGTGCCGCTGCTCGGCCACCTCGTAGGCCTTCTGCAGCAAGGTCAGATTGGCTTTCGGCACGAAACTCTTGTGCACCGCGACCAGCGGCTCCAGCACCGGGTTGACGGCGCTGCGCTGGGCGGTCATCCGACGGGCCAGCCTGGCCCTCACCCGCCGCGAGGCGCTGGTCGACGTCTTCTCGTCGCGTCCGCGCGGAATCTCGATCGGCTGGGTCTCGGGCAACGAAGCCCCAGGAGGTGCCTGCACGGCCTGTCCCGTGCCGGGATCGTCAGCCATGCTCACCTCCTATGTGCTCATCGAGCCAGACTTCGAGGATATCCCTCACACCGTGTGCAAGCTGCGCACTGGCAGCGGTTTGAGCAGGTCGCGACCCCCGAGCGCGGCCAGTTCCAGTATCACCGCGGCCCCAGTCACCGTCGCCCCGGCGTGCCGGAGCAGCTTCGCGGTGGCGGCCACCGTCCCGCCAGTGGCTAAAACGTCGTCGATGATCGCGATGTTCCGGCCTGCCAGTTCGATGCCTTCGGCGGGAACCTCCAGCGTGGCGGTGCCGTACTCCAGGTTGTAGGTTTCGCCGATCACCGGCGGCGGCAGTTTGCCGCCCTTGCGGACGGCGAGCACCCCGATACCCAGCTTGATCGCGACGGCGCCGCCCAGCAGGAAGCCGCGGGCGTCCACCCCGGCCACCAGGTCGGCACCCCGTGAAATGTCCGCCAGCGCATCGGACACGGCGTCCAGGCCGCGCGCGTCAGCGAGCACCGGCGTGAGGTCTTTGAACTGGATGCCCGGCTCCGGGAAGTCGGCTACTTCCCGGGTCAGCGAGGCGACCAGTTCGGAAATCTCGGTCATGACCCCAGCATCCAACGGTCCATATTCCACCCCGCGCCCCACCGAGTCGGATTGCCACTCACGGCGTACATCTTCTTCGAAGTCAACAGCGTCCGCTGCTGGCGGTACAGCGGCAGCGTCGGCATGTCGGCCCACAGGATCGAGCCGCCCTCACCGAGCAGTCGGGCGACTTCCTTCGGGTCGGATGTCACCGCGATCGACGCGATGATGCCGTCGATGCGCTCGTTGCTGTAGCCCGACAGGTTGTTGCCGTTTCCGGTGTGCAGGTCATAGGCGTCCATCGCCGACGAACCCGTCGACCCACTGCCTGCGGCGCCGCCGGTGCTCGCGATCAGCACGTCGATCTTGTTGTCCCGCAGACTCACTGGGCCGATGGTGTCGGCCGCGGCGTCCTGAACTGTGATTCCGGCGGGGGCGCATGCCTTCGCGATGGCGCCGACCGCCGCGGCGAGCCGGGCATTCGGGCTTTGGTATCCGATCCGCACGGTCAGTGGCTGGTTGATTGCGGCGCGGGCGGCGTCGGCGTTGGCGACCGCGAACTGTCCTGCCTCCACAGCCCCTTCTGCGGGACTGAACGCATCCTCGGACGCCGGATTCAGCCGCGAATTGGCGACGGGCACCGATGCGTTCTTGGCGATCATGTCGCGCGGCGTGCACATGGCCAACGCGCGACGGGCGGGCACCGCCGCCATCGGGCCCTGCGGCGCGAAGATGAGCTGTTCGATGCCGGCCGACGGCGAGTCCGAGCGCACATAGTCGTCTGGCAGGTTCAAGGTCCCCGACGAGCCCGCCGCCACGTCGACGACGTCGTAGACGCCTTGATTGATCTTGTCCTGGATGTCGGCGCCGCGGGGCCACACGGTGATCTTCTTGGTGACGGCCTTGGCGCCCCACCATTTGTCGTTGGCGGCAAGGACGACTGAGCCGTCTTTGTTGACCGACTCGAGCTTGTAGGGGCCCGAGGCCGGGAACCGTTTGGCGTCGAAATTGTCGGCATCGAGGTTCCAGGTGTTGTTCCACACCTGTGCGATCCGTTCGACCATCGGGCCGTCGTTGCTCAAGAGAGCCGAGGTGACGCCCCCATCCCCTAGGCCGAGTTCGTCGGCGATGACGTGCGACGGCATCATCGACGTCGCGGCGAACAACTGGCCGAAGTCGACGAAACCCCGGTCCTGGGCGAACGTCACGCGCGCCTTTTTCTGGCCCGGCGTGCAGTCCACCCGCGCGATGTCGCTGTATCCGGCGCGGTTGGCTGCGTCGAAGCCGGGCAGTCGGCCGGACTGCGACGACCATGCCAGCACCATGTCGTCGCAGGTGATCGGTTTGCCGTCCGAATACACCGCGTTGGCATTGATCTCGTAATCGAGCACCAGTGGGGCGCGGCCGACCACCGAGACGGTGCCGAAGTCGTGGTCGCCGATGATCTGCCCGTCGGGCCCGTGGTAGTTGAAGCCCGTCAGCACCCTCGCGAAGGCCTGCGGTCCACCCGAGGCCGCACCCGCGACGGTGTTGGTGTTGTAGGTGACCAGCATGCCGTCCACTGCGTAGTTGATGCTGTCGGCGCTGCCTGCCCCGCATCCTGACAGACCCAGCGCGCCAACCAACGACAGCACGGCCGCCGCGATGACGCTTCGGCTCCGGACTGGCATCGGCCTATCGCCCGCGGGTGCTTCGCTTACCCGAGGGGCGCCCGGTCCGGCTTGCGGTCGGCCGGACAGGCTTCGACCCGGGCGCGGGCTTCTCCGGGGCCGGCTTGGCGGCCACCGCCGCCACCTCCTCCGGTACGGCGTCAGCCACCTCGTCAGCCCTGGTCGGCTTGCGCCTGTTGAGCACCCGTCGGGTGTGGGTGCGAACCAGATTCGTGCGTTCCCGCAGAGAAACCAACAGCGGGGTGGCGAAGAAGATCGACGAGTACGTGCCGACGATGACGCCGACCAGCTGCACAAGTGCCAGGTCCTTGAGCGTTCCGACGCCGAGCAGCCACACCGCGACGACCATCAAAGCCAGGATCGGCAGCACCGAGATCAGACTGGTGTTGATCGACCGCATGAACGTCTGATTGACCGCAAGGTTGGCGTGTTCGGCGAAGGTGCGCCGCGTGGTGTGTTCGAAACCGTGGGTGTTCTCCTCCACCTTGTCGAACACGATGACGGTGTCGTAGAGCGAGAAGCCGAGGATCGTCAGCAGGCCGATGACCGTGGCCGGGGTGACCTCGAACCCGACAAGCGAGTACACGCCCGCGGTGGTCACCAAGTCGAACACCAAAGTCGCCAGCGCGGAAATCGCCATGTAGCGCTCGTACCGCACCGTGATGTAGGCGGCCGCCAGCACCAGGAACACCACCAGCGCGATCAGCGCCTTCTTGGTGATCTGCCCACCCCAGGTCTCGGAAACGTCGGATTGGCTGATCGCCTGCTTGCTGGGTTTGCCGTCGGATCCCTTGGGCTGCAACGCATCAAACAGCGCTGTACCGAGCTTTTCAGTCTCGTCGTTGCTCAGCTTCTCCGAGCGGATCTGCAACGTCGCCGACGGACCGTTGCCAACGACGACGACCGATTCGGGGCTCTTGCCAAGGGTCTTGCTGAACACGTCTTCGACCTGCTGCGAGGTGATCGTGCCGTTGGCACCCGCCGTGGGCATGGACACCTTGGTGCCGCCCTCGAAGTCGATGCCGAACGTGAATCCGCGCAACACCATGCTCGCGATACAGACCGCGAGGATCAGCCCGCTGATCGAGTACCACAGCTTGCGGCGCCCGATTACCTCGAACGCTCCTGTGCCGGTGTAGAGCCGGACAAAGAACCCGTGCTTGGGGGCATCGGCCGCGGCCGCTTCCAGGTCGGGTGCCTCGACCGCGCTGGAATCGGTCACGTCGGGTGAATGCTTGGCCGCCATCTACCTATCCCGTCCCGTCGCGTGTGCGGCCGCTCGCCGTTCCCGCGCGATCTGCTGCACTGCACCCAGCCCGTTCAGTGACGGCTTGGCCAGCGTCGGCGACTTCGACGCCAGGTACACCAGCGGCCAGGTCACCAGGACCACGACGACGACGTCGAGGACCGTCGTCAGGCCCAGCGTGAATGCGAAGCCTTTCACCTGACCGACCGCAAGTACGTAGAGCACGACCGCGGCCAACAGCGTCACCGCGTTGCCCGACAGGATCGTCTTGCGCGCCCTGGCCCAACCGCGTGGGACGGCGGAGCGGAACGAACGACCTTCGCGTATCTCATCTTTGATGCGTTCGAAGAACACCACGAACGAGTCGGCCGTGGTGCCGATACCGATGATCAAACCGGCGATACCGGCGAGGTCGAGCGTGTAGTTGATGTATCTGCCGAGCAACACCAGGATCGCGAAAACCATTGCGCCGGAAGCGACAAGCGATAGCGCAGTCAGCAGACCGAGCACCCGGTAGTACAGCAGCGCATACAACAGCACCAGCGCCAGACCGATCCCACCTGCGATCAGCCCTGCCCGCAGCGATGTCAATCCCAGTGTCGCCGAGACGGTTTCGGCCTCCGATGACTCGAATGACAGCGGCAGCGACCCGTATTTCAGCACGTTGGCCAGTTGGCGCGCGGAGTCCGCGGTGAACTGACCGGTGATCTGCGTGCGTCCACCGGGAATGGCTTCCTGGATTTGCGGTGCGCTGACCACCTTGGAGTCCAACACGAACGCGGTCTGCGTGCCGACGTTGGCGGCGGTGAAATCGGCCCAGATTTTCGATGCCTCATCGTTGAACTCGACCGTGACGACGTACTCACCGCGCTGCTGGTCGAGTCCCGAGTCGGCGTTCTTGATCTGCTCACCCTTGATGATCGCCTTGTCGAGCAGATACACCTGCTTTCCGTCCTGCGAGCAAGTCACCAACGGCAGGTTCGGGTCGTCGTTACCCGCCAACACGTCCTCTTGGTCGCAGCGGGTCGCCTGGAACTGCAGAGCCAGAATTTCGATCTGTTGATCGGTACTCTGCCGCAACTGCTTCTCGTCGGCGATGCGCTGCGCGAGCGACTGGTTCTGCGGCGCAGGCGGCGCCCCTGGCGCGGGTGGCGCGCCCGGGCCCGGCGGCGGCGGGGCCGGCGTCGGTGCGGGCTCCTGCGGGTAGGGGCGCGGCTGCGGCGCCGGCTCCGCCGGCGGTGGCGGCGTCTGCTCGGCGGGCGACGGCGGGGAAACAGGTGCGCCGGGCTCGGCCGGAGCGATGGGAGGAATTCCGCCCGGCAGTCCGGGCACCCCAGCAGGCGGAGCGCCAGGCGGCGGTCCGCCCGGCGGCGCCTCCGTAGGGGACTGCGGTGCCTGGCCCTGTGCCGGAATCACGTGGATGACGGGCCTGATGTACAGCCGGGCCGTCTGGCCGAGGTTGCGGGCTTCGCTGCCGTCGTTGCCCGGCACCGTGATGACCAGGTTCGAGCCGTCGATGATCACCTCGGAGCCGGAGACGCCGAGACCGTTGACGCGGGCGCTGATGATCTGCTGCGCCTGGTTGAGCGCGTCGCGGGTGGGCGGCGAGCCGTCCGGTGTGCGCGCGGTGAGCGTCACGCGGGTACCACCCTGCAGGTCGATGCCCAGCTTGGGCTTGGCCTGCTTGTCACCGGTCAGGAAGACCAAGAGGTAGGCACCGACGAGCAACACCAAAAAAAGCCCTAGGTAGCGGGCAGGGTGCACCGGTGCCGAAGACGATGCCACGTTGTCAGGGTCTCCTTCGAGATCAGTTCGTCAGCACCGCAAAGGGTACGTGCTTGTGCTGAGTCGTCAGCCGTCAGTCTTTGTGTTCGGGCTTTCCTTGATCTCGGTGGCGGTCGATTCACGGGCCTCATAGTCGAGATCGGTGGTGTCGGTGTCGGTCGAATCTTCGTCGATGTCATCGGCGATGCGGTCCCGCACCGCCAGCTTCATCCAGGTGGTGATGACACCGGGCGCGATCTCCAGCTCGACGTTGTCATCGGTGATTCCGGTGATTGTGCCCTGCAGGCCGGAGGTGGTGTGCACGCGGTCACCGATCGTCAGCGAGTTGTGCAGGTCGATGGTGGCCTGCATCGCCTTCTTCTGGCGCCGTGACGCGAAGAACATGAACGCGCCCAAGATGATGAAAAGGGGCAGGAAGAGGGTCAGTTCGCCCATGGCGGCAATCGTCTTTCGTTTCGGTTTTGCATCACGGCGCCCAGACCGCAGGTCAGGGGCCTCGTCTTTGTCCAGTGTGCCATTGCCACCGCGGACAGCCGACCACCCGGTCGCCTCCGGGCCTGCGGCGCGGCGCGATGTGCCATGACCAGCGACAGTGACCTGACGCAACGGAATCCGTTGTGTTTGGGTCGCCCCGCCGACGGTTCCCGTTCCAGATGGTTAGGTTTTCGACGGATCGGTGCGTCATGAGACTAGGCTCAGACGGCGACGCGGCATTCGTCGAACCCAACCGAAATCAGGAGCCTGGATTGAGCACTCTCGAGCAAAGCCGCTATCTCGCCACGTCCATCCCCGGACCCCGATCACAACAGCTGATCGAGCGGAAGAGCGCTGCGGTATCCCGCGGTATCGGCAACACCATGCCGGTGTATGCCGCCAGAGCGTTCGGTGGGATCGTCGAGGATGTCGACGGCAATCGGCTGATCGATCTGGGCTCCGGCATCGCGGTCACGACGATCGGGAATTCGTCGCCGCGGGTGGTCGAGGCCGTGCGCGACCAGGTCGCCAACTTCACCCACACCTGCTTCATGATCACGCCGTACGAGGGCTACGTCGCGGTGGCCGAACAGCTCAACCGGTTGACGCCGGGTGGTGGCGAGAAGCGGTCGGCGCTGTTCAATTCCGGGTCGGAAGCCGTCGAGAACGCGATCAAGATCGCGCGGACGTATACGCGCAAACAGGCGGTGGTGTCCTTCGACCACGCCTACCACGGCCGCACCAACCTGACGATGGCGCTGACCGCCAAGTCCATGCCGTACAAGCACGGCTTCGGCCCCTTCGCCCCTGAGATCTACCGTGCGCCGTTGTCGTATCCGTTCCGCGATGCCGAGTACGGCAAGGAACTGGCCACCGACGGCGAGTTGGCGGCCAAGCGGGCGATCAACGTCATCGAGAAGCAGGTCGGTGCCGACAACCTGGCCGCGGTGATCATCGAGCCCATTCAGGGTGAGGGCGGATTCATCGTTCCCGCTGACGGTTTCCTCCCCGCGCTGCTGGATTGGTGCCGCGAGAACAACGTGGTGTTCATCGCGGACGAGGTACAGACCGGGTTTGCCCGCACCGGCGCGATGTTCGCCTGCGAGCACGAGGGCATCGAGCCCGATCTGATCTGCACCGCCAAAGGCATCGCCGACGGCATGCCGCTGTCGGCGGTCACCGGCCGCGCCGACATCATGGATGCGCCACACGTCAGCGGGCTGGGTGGCACCTACGGCGGCAACCCTGTCGCCTGTGCGGCGGCGCTGGCCACGATCGAGACCATCGAGACCGACGGGTTGGTCGAGCGCGCCCGCGAGATCGAGGTCTTGATGAAGGACCGGCTCGGGCTGCTGCAGGCAGAAAACGACCGCATCGGCGACGTGCGCGGGCGCGGCGCGATGATCGCCATGGAGTTGGTCAAGCCCGGCACGCTGGATCCCGACCCCGAGCTGACCATGAAGCTGTGCGTCGGCTGCCACACCGCCGGCGTGATCGTGTTGTCCTGCGGCACATTCGGCAATGTGCTGCGCTTCCTGCCGCCGCTGACCATCAGCAATGAGCTACTCGTCGAGGGCCTGGACGTTCTCGCTCTGGTCCTGGCCGATCTCTAAGCCGACACCCGAAAGACAGGAGTTGCAATGACCAAGGTTCAGAACTTCATCGGCGGTGAACTCGTCGACTCCGTGAGCGGCGCGACCATGCCGCTGGTCGACCCGACCACCGGTGAGGAGTTCGCCACCGCGCCGATCTCCAACGAGGCCGACATCGACAACGCCTACGCGGCTGCCTCCAAGGCCTTCGCGGACTGGAAGCGCACCACACCGTCGCATCGGCAGAAGGCGCTGCTCGACTTCGCCGATGACGTCGAAAAACACGCGGAAGAACTCGTCACCGCCGAAGGGCGCAACACAGGTAAGCCCAACCACGTCACGATGGCCGAGGAGATTCCTCCGATGGTCGACCAGATCCGGTTCTTCGCCGGTGCGGCACGGATGTTGGAGGGCAAGTCGGCCGGCGAGTACATGGAGAACCACACCTCGTGGATCCGCCGTGAACCGGTCGGCGTTGTCGGTCAGGTGGCGCCGTGGAACTACCCGATGATGATGGCGATCTGGAAGTTCGTCCCGGCCGTTGCGGCAGGCAACACCGTCGTGATCAAGCCAAGCGACACCACGCCGGTCACCACGGTGATGCTCGCCGAGATCGCCGCGCGCCACTTCCCGCCCGGCGTGCTGAACGTCGTTTGCGGCGACCGGGCTACGGGTGCGGCGGTGGTTGCGCATCCGACGCCGGAGATGGTGTCGATCACCGGTTCGGTGGCCGCGGGCCGAGCGGTGGCGGTCAGCGCCGGCGGGCATCTGAAGCGCACCCACCTGGAACTCGGCGGCAAGGCGCCGGTCATCGTGTTCGACGACAGCGACATCGCCTCGGCCGCTGAGGGAATCGCCACCGCCGGCTACTTCAATGCGGGCCAGGACTGCACGGCGGCCACCCGGGTACTCGCACGGGCCTCCGTAGCGTCCGACCTGACCGATGCGCTCGCCGAGCAGGCGCGCGGCGCGACGACGACGTTCGGCAAGCCCGCGGATGACGAGGACGCCTGGGTGCCACCGGTGAACAACGCCAACCAGTTGGAGCGGGTGCTGGGTTTCCTGGGCGAGGTGCCTTCGCACGCGAAGGTCGCGGTCGGCGGACAGCGTCAGGGCGACAAGGGTTTCTATGTCGAGCCGACGGTGATCGGCGGGCTCCGCCAGGACGACCGGCTGATCCAGAACGAGATCTTCGGGCCGGTGATCACGGTGCAGTCCTTCTCCGATGAGGAGGAAGCCATCCAGTGGGCCAACGGCACGGAGTACGGCCTGGCGTCGTCAGTGTGGACGCGCGATGTGTCACGGGCCCTGCGGGTTTCGGCCGCGCTGGACTTCGGTTGCGTGTGGATCAACACCCATATCCCGCTGGTCGCCGAGATGCCGCACGGCGGCTTCAAGTCGTCCGGGCACGGTAAGGACCTGTCGGCCTACGGGTTCGAGGACTACACCCGCATCAAGCACGTGATGGCGTACACGGGATAGGGCGGTCTGCGCTGAGCAGACGCAAAGTGTCCGAATTTTCGGCGTGTCAGGTCATTTCTGCGTCTGCTCGTACAGAAATCAGTCAAGGCGGTGAACCGGTACATCTCGGCCCAGTGCCGGAAACAGTTGTTCATTGCAAGCGTGAGCGAAACTGACTGAAGCGACCTCGATGTGACGGTTGTTGCCGACCGGCATGGTCACGCTGATGCTCGCCTACGTCGAGGGCTCCACCCATCTGTGGGAGTCGCGGCCGTCGGCGATGACGGCCGCCGTGGACCAGCTTCGTCGGACCCGTGTCTAAGCTGGTCGCCCGTGCGCTGCGGGGGCGCGGTGAGCGCAAACGGCCGTCGAGTGGCTGGGATTCACTCACGCCCACCGAAGTCGACGTGGTGCGTCTGGAGGGCGAAGGGCTACCCAACCAAAGAGATCGCCGTCGCTGATCCTCAGTTCTCAAGCCGTCTGCCCCCGCCACCGCAACACCAGGTCGAGATTGGAATTGGTGCGAACAGAAGTGATCAGCGACGGAAGAACAGACCTGCCCGCATCGTCGACGACGATGTGGCTGAATTCAGCGATACGCCCATGATCGGTCGCCGATCTCGCGCTGGACAGCAAGGCGCTGGCAGTCCGAATCCCGTGGCGAGCCAATAGTTCTCGGGCGCTGCTGCGCTCGGATTTTCTCACCTGGTTGGGGCCCAGATAAGTCAACAGTATCGCCTCGTCGACCCAGTCGATGATGCGATCGGCGGGAAATCGCGTGCTGATCAGCAGGCTCACAATGTCGGCGGTCGCCATGTCGGGGACGTTCTCGATGTCTTCCTCCTCCAGCCTCGCCTCGTGCCAGACCGTAAGGCCGTCAAGGCAGTCCAAGGCCATCTCGGGCTGCAGGCTGGGAAGCGCGAACCGAAACATCTTGACCATCAGGTTGCGGATGATCTGCCACGCGACGACCGGAAACACGCCCACGACGAAGCCGATCAACAACAACGCGGACTGATTGTTCGCCCACGGCGTTAGTTGAGCGACGGCGGTGATCACCCAGATTCCGATCAGGGCGATGAGGATCCGCATCACCACCGCGACGTAAGCACTGCCGCGCAGATCCGAACGCACGTACCGGCGGAACAGCATCTGGATCGCAAAGAAGTAGGCCCCGAGGAAAGCGAATGTCACCGGTGCCGCGGTCGGTGTCAACGCCGTCTTCCAGACCTCGTGGTCATCGACGATCCTGTCGCGCGAAGGCGGCAGAGTGACCAACCATCCGATCGCGAGCACGATGACGGTGAGCGAAACCGGAACAGTGGAGACAGAATAGGGCGCCTGAGAGCGCGCCTCCTCCGTCGAGTACGGTGTGATCCGGTCTTTGAGAACGTCGCTGTGTACCCGGCGCGGCACCCGGCCGTACGTCCCTTCGAACTTCTGTAGGTAGCTGTCGATGCGCGTGGCTCGCGCGGCCTCGTTCTCCCCCAGCGAATCTCGACGCTCCAGAAGGCCGAGCCGCTGCACATTGGTCAGAAACTCGTTGAGCAGGCTTGCCCGCTGAGCTTCGATGAACAGCCACCACATCACCGCGGGTGTGATGAGCAGGATCACGTCGAGCAGAGCGCGGATGACGTTGACCCGCCATGTCGGTTCGGCGACGTACACGAAGCCGCCGAGTGCAGTCAGAATCGCCGGCGACCCGACCAGAAGTAGGCTCGCTACGCGCACCGCCCCGCTGCGATGCCTCGACCACCACGCCATCCCCGCGAACAAGAGAACTGCGAGCAGATTTCCGTAGCCGACCAGTAACCACGCGATGTGATGTCCGAACCAGCCACGAGCCCCACCGCTCGCGAGCGCGACGAGCGGCACACCGACGCCGGCCGCGATCGTCAACGCAACAATGGCGGTGAAGCCGCTGTCGATTACCCGCAGGTCGGTTCGCCGCGGATCATCTGGAGGCTGCGTGCCCGCGACACCCGTGCCTGGAGAGGACCCGTGCTGCGGTTCCACAGCCGACGCGGTTGTCGTGGCGGCAGCGCCATTGCGCTCGGTTCCCATGGCGACCCCCTTCGCCGTCGATAGTCAGTGTCGCAGGGCTGTGGACCACGCAATTGAGTAGCGCGGTACTCGAAAATGCGGCCGCCGTGGGAGCTCAAGCCGCCTGGCCGAGATGCCGCGTAACGGAGCCCTTCGCGCCCGCGGGGGCAAGTAATGCCACGGTCGCCGAGACATTTCGAGTAGTGACGTACTCGCGCCGGTCGAGGCCGCCGAGGTGACGATGGGATTCGGCACCGCGTCGCCGCAGCGGCCGCGTACATGCAGCCGATGGCATGTGCCGACTGCGCCGATCGCGTGCCCAGCCTGTGGGCCGACAACGATAGGCGGTGCTGCGCGATGGCCAGCTCAGTGCAAATCTCCGATGCCACGAGTTCGGCGGTGCCGCCGAACCCAAAGAGGCTGCGAGGTCAGTCCCGTGACGAAGACATCTTCTACGAAGAGTTCATCCGCGTCTTCGACGGCAGCGACGTCGAAGACGCCGTCAAACACCAGATCAGCGACGAATACGTGGCGGATCGCGCAGCCTTCGCCAAGCGGCTCCTCGCACACACGAACATCCCCACGGCACCGGTGCGATCCCCGTGGCGCACGTTCGCTCATCTGCTGCGCGCGGCTGCGCTGGTGTTCGGGCTTTTCGGCTTCTCGCTGGTCACGCTGCTCGCCATCGGACTGGTCAGTAACGCCCACTTGAGAATCGCGGCCATCATCGCCTCTGTCATCTGTCTGCTGGCATGGGGATGGATCATCCGGCGAATCGGCACAGGACGGTTATCGCTGTGGCCAACCGTCTCGCGTCTGAACGACTCGCAAGACGCCGAGGCGCAGTACCGCGACATCGTCAGAGTCCAGTTAGCCGCATATCTCAATCGCGCCGCCAACAAACGCCATGACGACTCACTCGCCGCAGAAGACGAAGCCCGGCGCCGTGCCGCGGAAGAGTCTGCCGAAGTTGTGCTGTCGACGACAGACGCGCCATGGCTTGTGGAGTTGGAAAATCAGGACCCCGTGCGCGTCAGGGCATTACGTGATGTCCAGGAATTCATCAGATCGCACGTGACATCCGCCATCGGCATCAGCGGGCCGCGCGGCATCGGCAAGACGACGATCATGCGGCAGCTGTGCGCCCGCTACCAAGATCACTATGTTGGGGTGTACGTGCCGGCGCCGGTCAAGTACTCGCCGGCCGACTTCGTCCGGACAATTCATCAGCGCACGGCTGAGGAAATCCTCGAAGCGCACGGCGCGTCGCGGCAGGACCCGCTGCTGACGCAGCGAAACGGTGTACTCACCGTTCGAATCGTCGCCGCCGCAGCAGTGATGTTGTGCGCTGCGGCAGTGCTTCTCTTCAAATGGCAAGACTCGCGCGTGAGCTGGTCGCTGACCGCCGGATCCGGCTTGGCTGCCACCGCTGTCGTATTGCTGGCGAGTCTGGTCGTTTCCTACATCAGCACCACGCGTGTTCAGCGGTTACGCGACAGGAGTCCGGTCGCCCTGGCAAGGGCCGAACTTGAGCGACTCGCCTGGAGTACGAAGACCCAGACGTCATCAACCAATTCCGTTGCCTTACGGGCTCTTTCCTTCGAGGAAAGCAGCACGACAGAACTGGTCGAGAGAGAATCGTCACATCCGCAGCGAGTCGACGCGTTTCAGAAGTTCGCCGCGCTGTACCGCAAGGTCAGTGATCGCACCATCATTGTCGCCGTAGACGAGCTCGACAAGATCTCTGCCCCCGAGGAAGCAATCGAGGTCATCAACGGCTTGAAGGATCTGATGCACGGCGAAAACATCCACTTCCTCGTCTCCGTCTCCGAGGACGCCCTCGCAAGGTTCGCCCTGCGCGGTATCCCGCTGCGCGACGCCTTCGACTCGACGTTCGACACAATCGCAGACGTCGACCGGTTCAGCATGAGCGACGCCAGCGACTTGCTACTGGGCCGTGTCGTCGGAATGCCGCAGGTGCTCGCCTACTACTGCCACGCACTCAGCGGTGGCATTCCACGTGATCTCATCCGCTTGTGCCGCGAGTGTGTCGAGGCGGGGCGCCGACAGCCGACGAACACACCGACGGCGACGGTGGTCTCGACGGTCACGACTAACCATGTGATGGGCCTGCTCAACGGTGCCGCCATCCGCGCCAAACAGAACGAGTCGGATTCCCTCCAAGGGCTGCTGGAGGTGCGCGAGGTGCTGCACCACACACCAGCAGAACGCCTATTCGCTGAGATTGATCGCGCTGCCGAGTTCCTCTGGCGCGAAAGACGACTCGACGAACGAGGTGATCTCGTACCAGCTCTGCCGGTCGTGCTGGCAATCATCGGCACGGTCAGTTCTTACTTCGGTCGCAAGTGGACAGGCGCGTCGTGGCGAGCAGAAGCCGAAAGTGGCAGAGCGGAGCGGATAACGAACAGCGCCGCAAGTTGCATGGCCGACGCCAGCATCGACACCAGAGTCGCCGTTGGGCGTTTGACCCTGTTGCGGCAGCAGCTGGGGTTGGCACCTCTCGAGATGAGCGCGCGCTGAGCGCGAGCCGACACCGTTTCAACCATTCACTTCTGGGGGGATTCACATGACACGACAGCTGGCCGATACGACCGCACCGCCTGCACGCACCAGCTCGGTGCGGAAGAGCACCCTTCGCCGGCGTCCCGCCGCTGCTCCGTTGCCTGCACCCAAATCCGGCGTTCTGCCTCGGCGCCGGGACGCGCTGGTCGCCGAAGCGGCGGCGGCCGTCGCGCTGGCCGGGCTGCCAACGCCGGCCAGCGGGCAGGCGATCAATCTCGGCGTCGTGGCCGGGACCGGCTCCCCGACCGCCGCCCTCGGTGCGGGCGCTACCGATCTGTGCGAAATCTCGCCCGGCGGTCAGGTCGCGCTGGCCGGCGACACCTTCACGGGAAACCATGTCGGCGAGGGGGCTTGGAGCCCGTCCATGGGTCTGCATGTGCTGCCCGGCAGTCTCAACGGCCCCCTGATCCAGTTCGACCACTCGTTCGGGGGCAACGGCACCCTTTACGCCGAGACGTGGCCACACGTGCCAGGCGGCAGTCAGCTACCGGCGGGCACCGTCCAGGTCTTCGGCATCGACTACGCGTTGGTGACGCGGGTGGTGAACCTGCTGCCCGTCGATTCACGCCTGGTACGAATCGATCCCAACGCCCCGCACTGGCCCACCGTTCCCGGGTCGCTACGCGATGCCGGCTGGCAGGACGGAAACGAGACGCAGATCAGTGGATACCAGGCGCCGGACGGCTGGGTGTACATCGTGGCCGACGGGTTCGCCCGTGACCACACCGTCCGTCTGTACCGCTGCCCGGCGGCCAATTTCACCGACCGCAACTGGTGGCATGCGTGGGGAATGGTCGGCGGTGGCCCGGATTGGGGCTGGGATGTGGCTCCGACACCGCTGAGCGGAGACCTCTTCGGCGAGCTGAGCATGCGGCTCATCGAAGGCAAGGCGGTGTTGTCCGGGTTCAATCAAAGCACGGGCTGCGTCGAAGTCCGCGTGGCCGACGATGTTACGCAGGTGCTTGCCCCGTGGACACCGGTCACTGTCGTCGCGACCCAGGAGACGGTGCCGCAGAACTACGGCGGCTACATCGTGCCCGGCTCCACTCTCGATCAGGCAGTGATCTTGGTGAGTCAGTGGAATACCACCACGAACAACCCGTACAACGTGCAAGAGTTCGTGGTGAACCTGAATCGCTGACCGTTTCGTCCGGGCGGCCATTCGACACAGGGGGTCGGTGTGAGAATGCGTGCGGTGGGCCCTCGGCTAGCCGCCGTGGCGGTGCTTAGCGCCGCGGTCATGATAGCCGCGCAGTCTCTGTCGAATCACCCACACGGCCTCGGGCCGGCCGTCACTGCGGTTGACACCTCACTGCCGCTTACCACGCAGGCCGTCGCGCCACCGCCACGAGGGTTTCCGGTGCTCGACGATTTCACTGACGTGTCAGCCGACCACGACGTCTCGAGGTTCTACTCGTTGGCGACCTTCACCGGCCCGACGGGCTTGCAGTGCGCGATGTGGAGCAGCCGCGGTGATACCGCAGCGTATTGTTTCGGGGCCATTCCCGGGCTAAACCATCCCGCCAACCAAGTTTATGCCGGGGACTATGAGGCGCGTTTCGATCTGGGCGGCCCGCCGGACATCGACAAACTGAACGGAAAACTTTTGGCCTCAGGCGAGAAGGTGATTCTGGGCGCCGGGGGAACGCTGATGGGTGGCGACCAGATCACATGCGGCGTACAGGATTTCGACGTCGCCTGCATGCTGATCCGAGACTTCGGCCGAAACCACGGTGATGAGACCGCCCAACGACACGGTTTCGTGCTCAGTCCCGCAGGCAGCTGGACATTTTGAACGCGGGCATGAGCTGGCGTTGAGCGGTTTCAGGACTGATTCTTCTCCAGCCGGCTGGGCAGGTGGCCTAAACCATTGCAGTCGCTGCCATGTCGCGTCGTCATATGTAAGCAGCGGCTGACGGGCGGATGATCGCCCCCAGCGATCTGCGAGCCAACGAGCGCGTCGATGTTTGTGGCGGCAGGCGCGAGCGGTCACGTCGACAAACGGTGATTGACTGGGCGCCAGGGCAATCGGCGTCCGCTCAAGTTCATTCGACCGAGAATCGATGGGCGAAATAGATCTCGGCGCCGACCGTGATGCGCGATCGCGCTGTGCGCTCGCCGCGGGTGCCGGGATGGATGACGAAGCCGGCTTTGGGTGCGTCGTGGGGCTGCAACCGCGAGAAGACGTCGTCGGCGGCGGGCACAGTCATCACGGCAGCCCGGCGCATTGGCTGCTGGGCGAGGGCCTCATCGAGAATGGTGATCGAGACGATCTGGTCAAAGCTCGACGCCGGCATGATCTGGTGTACGCCATAGAATTCGCCGCCCTCCCCAAAGCACAAGTAGTTCAGACTGCCGCTGCGCGAAGTCCCGGCCGAGTCGAGCCGGTGGTCATGAACCACATCATCGACAGTGACAGTGACGCCTGTGATCAACAGTTCGCCAGCGTCTCCACACCTGTTGCGATGTATATCGGTGACGAACGACTCCCCCGCCGCCGCAACCGGCACACGCCTGTTCTCTGGCCTCAAGCTGTAGAAGGGCGTGCCTGCCACACCGCGATCGGCGCGGTAGCGCACATAGGGATCTTCACCCGACTTGGCGAGTGTGACCGCGAGGATCATCTGTTCGCTGTGCGGCGGCCGGGAAGGCGGTGTACAGGACAGATAAAGTCGTGTCTCTCCGAAGAGCACCATGGTGCCGACGGCGATCGGCGCCTCTTCGTCGTGGTGATGGTCTTCGTGCGCTGCGGTAGTCACCGGGCCGCGTCCCTTCTGCAGGAAAGTTCGGTCCATCGATGGTCACGCGGCGGTGAAGCGCTCGCCACGAGTAGTGAACTACCTGAATATTTTTCAGCCTGCGGATGCAGGCCCCCGGCGCCCACCAGGCGGTCTACTTTGCGCCCGGGTTCCCGCGAATGATCTTGCCGAGTGCCTCGCGGTCGGCCGCATCGAGCTTGATGCATGCGCGATAGATGTGGCCCTCCACCGTGCGCACCGACACCGTGAGCTGTTCGGCGATGCCCTTATTGGACAACCCGGATGCCACCAGACCGGCGATCTCGCGCTCGCGAGGCGACAACGGCAGCGGTTCGGCCGCAGCCCTGATCGCCGGTGTAACCGCTCCGCCACACTGGGTCGCCAGCCGCAGCGCACGGGCCGAGGACTCATAGCTTTTCGATCGTGAAACGCTTGGCTCATGCATCGGCACAGCCTGCGCCGAGCAGTCCGCGGCGGACAGCAGCAGTCCGGCGGCTTCGAATTCGGCGCTGAGCACATCCAATTCCTGTGCGTCGCCGTCACGGACCGCCGCGGCGTGGCGGGCGGCCAGCGCAACGACCTTACCGTCCACCTGGTCGACCAGTTCTGCGAGCCGATCGGCGACGGTGGTGTCGCCGAACCGGGCGGTGACGTGCAAAGCTTGGGCTTCGACAGCGAATTGACCTGCGCTGCGCGCAGATTCGGCGGCCGCACGTGCCAGTTCGATGCCGGGACGCTCGCCTCCCCTGGCCGCGGCGACCCACGCCCTGGAGATCAACAGTTCGGGGTTGTGTAGTGCCATCGACCGCCCGCTGTGCTCCTTGGCATCGGCCAGTACCCGCTCGGCTTGATCGATGCTGCCCAGTGCCGCGTAGCACCGGGAGAGCAGCAGCCGTGCCGGCAGCAGCCACGGCAGCGACGTTTCAGCTGCCAGCGCTGCCAACGCTTGTTCCAGGGAAGTGATGGCTTCGGGGAAGTGGCCGCGGTGAGTAGCCACCAACGCGGTGGTGATCTTGGCGATCGCCCACGCGAGAAATTGCCCGGCCGAGGAGAATTGCGCATAGTGCGCGGCCCGGGCTTCGGCGAGATCCAGCTGACCGGTGTGAGTGAGGGCCAGCACGTCGCCGTAGCGCACCATGATGCGAATCATGCCGTCGGTGGCCTTCTGTTCGGCACGGCAGCGCGCCGCAATCGGCTCGAAATCATTGCCGCGCCCTGCGACCGGCATCGCCAAGCCGGCGGCGAATGCGGCGAAATCGACTGCCTGCTTGGGTGCATGCGGATTCGACAGCACCGTCTCGGCGGCGGCGATGCCCTCGGCGATGTTGTTCTCGTGCACGGTGATTGCCGATGCGGTAGCGTCGACGATCAGTTTGAGGGTGGGTTCGACCACGCGCTGGCGCAACAGGCTCAACACCTCGTGGGCGGACTCGGTATCCCCGATCGACCAAAACAGTATCGACAGCCGCGGGATGCCCCACATCACCAGCTGCAACTCGTCGAGCTCGTCCGGCGAGAACCGTGCGAGAACCTTGTCGGCCTGGGTGGGGTGTCCCTGCCACAGCAGCGCGCGCGACAACAGCTCCGCGGCCTGCAGCGAGCCATCACGTTCTAGGGTGGCGCGCGCGAGCTGTTCACCGAGCGGAACGTTGGACAGGGAGATGGCGTCTTTGGTGGCCGCCACGAGAAGGCCGGTCTCCACGGATTGATCGCTGGCGATGGCCAATTGGGCCAGCCGCAGCCGCGCCGCCGCAGAGTCGAGTTTCCGGTTGCGCAGCACCTGCACGATTTGTCCGCGCAGCCGGCGCGCCGACACCGTGCCCATCCGCCGTCGCACGACGTCCCCGTAGAGCGGGTGGGTGAACCGGGCGATCAGCGTGCGGCCGTCTTCGGTGACGCGAATCAGCCCACCGAGCTCGGCGGCGTCGACGGACTCTTCGCCGGCCAGTTCGCAGAGCACGTCGACGTCGAGAGGCTCGCACAAGGCCAGCAGCTTGAGCGCCTCGATCCCGTGCCCGCCTTGGTCGAGCCGGTCTTCGAGCAATTCGGCCAGCCCGGAGGGCACCGCAGCGCGGCCCCGCAGCTGCCAGACACCGTCTACTTCGGTCAGCGTCCCGGCGTCGAGTGCGCCTTCCACCATGTGGCGCAGAAACAGTGGGTTGCCGCCGGAGGCGTCCCACATCACATCGGCGGATAGGCCTTCCAGCGTGCCACCCAGGACGGCCTCGATCAGGGTGACGCTCTGCTCTTTGGTGAACGGCGCAAGCTCGAGGCGCTGCAGATAATTGTCCTTCCAAAGGGCGGTGACCGCGGCAGGCACCGGTTCGCCGCTGCGTACCGTGGCCACCACCTGACCGGCCCGCTCCACCGCGATCTGATACAGCAACGTCGAGGACAGGTCGTCGAGGAGGTGCGCGTCGTCGACCGCGATGACGGTGTCGGCGTCGGCCAGAACCGACTCACGTGCGGCCGCGAGCAGCGCCAGCGGGTCACGCGATCCCGTGGTGGGAATGCGGTGGGCGAACACCCCGAGCGGGATGCTGCGCGAAGATTCGGTGCAGCCGACCCAGTTCACCGTGGTACGCAGCGTCGCCGTAACCGCTCGCGCCAGTGTCGATTTACCGACGCCGGCCGGCCCGGTGACCACGACGCCGCCGCCTTTGCCGCCCGTCAATGTCGAACGAACGGTGTCGAACTCTGTCGGGCGGTCCAGCAACTGCCAGCGGCTAGCCATATTGACCTCAGTGTATGTGGCTGTGGCAGGTGCCGCGGCGCGAACACCGGCCTGGTGATGCACCGGTCGTGCAATCGGTCATCCCTACGTCCCCACCGTCATTGCGATCATCGGTCACGAGGGTAGGTCGGCGGTGGTGGTCGGTTCTATCCGCGGCACACCGTTGACCCGATGACGGAAGTCGCTGGACGCCTCGTACACCAGCTTTTTGAGCCGGTTGATCGACCCGAGCGGACGGTGCGCAGCAAGGCCACGCCACGAGTTGAAGGACAGCACGTCATCACCGAATCTGCGTCGCTCGGGTGTGTCGGGGTTCTGGACGCCGAACGCGATTTTGGCGACGCCGATGTGCGGGGACTGCTGCTCCGGCCACGCGACCGTGGCGTCCTCGATGGGCATCGTCGCCAGATCGGTGCACAGCTGCACCTTCAACTCATATTCGGCGCTGTTGGTGGTGAAGAAGTCAACGACCATGTCACGGAACGCATCCGGGCCCGCGTCGACCGGAACGGGTCGGCCGGCCAGAGACCGCACGGAGTCGGACAGCGGTGTGTACAAGACCTTGGCGACGTAGTCGCCCCACCGCAGCGGAGCAGAGGAGTAAAACGTCAGACCCAGGATGTGGTTGTTGGGTTCACTGAACAGTTCCAAGGCGGTTGGCAGCGACCGGTGGACGCGTTTGAGTACGCCGCCGATCGCGGCCAGTACGTTGCCGGTGGCGATCAGTGCCCAGTCGGGCAGCCGCGCCAGCAGCCACGCCATCGGCATGCCGCGCTTGAGGTAGGCGTTGGCATCAGGGAACGGAAACTCACGGTGGGTGACCAGGATGAAGTCCTGCGTCGTGGTGGTGTCGTCGGGCAGGGCGCGCTGCCCGCTCACCCCGAGTACTTTGATTCCCAGGCCGCGCACCCCGCGACATCGATCGCTGCGCAGCGCTCCCGAGGTGCTCGACAGCCGCGCGATGACGGGATAGCGACTCGGCGTGGCGAAAAGACCCTGCCGCAGAGGTTCGGGCAGATCGGGATAGACCGTCAGCTCGCCGCGCAGGATGCCGTGGCTTTTCGCGTGCGCATCGCGGATGCCGTGGCGATACTTCCGAAACGCCCACTCGTTGTTGCCGTGCAACACATCGGCGATCCTCTTGACCAGCTGGTCCTCGTCTGGGCGCGGGCGCTCCAAGTCGTCGCGGTACCGGACGTAGGAGGCGGTCCGCGGGCCCACGGTATCGGTCATCGACGAACATCCCTCCCTGGCGACGGCGTACACGACGTCTGACCCTTACGAGCGTGCTCTGCGGGTGGCGGTTCAGCATGCGTAGCCGACTACTCGAATCTCATCGGTGTCGTCGCCTAAACCACGGCCTGCCAAGGCGCGAACGGGTTGGCGACACCACGCAAAGCGGGCTCCAGCGTCGGGAAGTGCCGTAACAGCACGGTGCGCATGGTGTTGTTCTTGATCCATTCCATTCCGCCCGGAGTGTAGATCTCGGGCCGGAAGTCGGTGGTGAAGAAGCGGTCGCTTTCCAACCGCCGCGACGCCATCAGGATGAACACCCGAAAAGCGGTGTCACTGAAACCGAATCCGGGCGGCTTACGTTCGGCGTACAAGCCGACCATCAGGTCGACGCGTTCGATGTCACCGTAGATGTCGCGCAACTCCTGCGCGCACGCCGGATTGTCGGTCAGGTCCTCAAACGATGCGGCCGGTTCGAGCCGGAACAGCCGCCGGAACTCGTTGTAACGCGGCACGCCGCGCTCGCGGGTGCGCATGATGTCGATAGCGCCCAGGTCGACCAGTTCGCCGTCGGCTTTCCGGAGGCGCTGCAGCGTGCGCGGATAGTTGTGCAAGCTCAACGCGCCCGGGTGCGCACGGCCGAAAGAATAGAAGATGTCCGCCATCGACAGTTCCGAAAGACGCCGACGGACCTCGAACACCGTCAGGTCGGTCAACTCGTGACGAACGAGTTCCGCGTTGTCGGCCACTGAGCGGAACGTGAACTCGTCGGGGATCAACGGATGCATGCGGTAGACGGCGACGAACTCCTCGGTCAGCGAGTACGGAACGCCGTGCAGTTGCGTCACCGAGCCAGGGATACCGCCCAACAGTGCGCCGGTGCCGATCCGGCCGAAGCGCTGCGCGAACCGTTCGCCGAGAACCCCGAACCAGTTTGCGCGCAATGCGAAGACGGTGGTGGGATGGGCGATGATCGCCGGTGTCCAGTCGACGGTGTGAATCTTGGCGATCAACGCGGCGTTGATCAGCCGCGCGGTGTCGTAGAGCTGCTGATCGGTCATCGAAGGGTATTCGGCTTCCAGCCTGTCGCAGATCGCGTTGTGCTCGCGCATGAACAACGAGTGCAGGATGGCCAGGCCCACCCAGAAGTTGCCGGCCGCGCCGCTGAGGTCGGCGTACTTCGCGGCCGCCTCGGGCGGTAAGCCGAGCTCATCGATCAGCAGACGCCCCCTCGGTCCGCGAATCGCATCCGCGAATCCCTCTGTGCTGCCGTAAATTTGAGAGGCATCCCACCAGTGGCTGTCGCCGGTGACGAAGGTGGGCGGACCCCAGCTGTCGGGGGCGGGGTCAGGGGCGGTCCGCTTGATCACCATGTCGCGCGAACCATGCTCGGCGACCGAGGCCGTCAGGTCCTCCTCCGGCCAGGGGTCATCGGGTGCCAGCGGCACCAGGAAGGGCTGCTGGTCGGTGAATCCGTGGCTCACCCAGTCATGCACCTCGAACTGGATCCACGACGCCGCCAGCACATTGAGGGTGGTGGCCGGCTGGAACTGCTCTCGGGTGAGCAGTCGCCTGCTGACCAGCCGTGGATTGGGATGCAGCAGTGCGGCGGGTTCCTCCCGGTAGGCGTGGGTCAGCGGAACGTTTCGGCCGAACCGGCTGCCGACCGCACCCATCAGCGGATCGCTGCGGTTGTTCTGGCAGCCGGTGACCGTGCGCGCCGACAACCCTTGCGCCGCGACCATGTGGGGGCCCGGCGACTGGTCACGGCCGGTGTCATAGAGATTCTTCGAGCGCAGCTGTTCTCGTAGCCCGATCAGCACCGGTATCGCCAACACCGTGGGCAGATTGGGCCAGCCGATCATCCGGTCGACCCGCTGCGCACACCAGGCGGCGAGTCGGGTGATCGCGTTGTTCATCGGCGCACCCCCCGGTCAGTATCGCGCGGAAGGTGTTGCTCCGCCGTGTTTTTGCACAAGCCGGGTGATCGCGCGGACCCACAAGCGGCGCGCCGCCACTGCTAACCGGCCAACGCGAAGCTGGCGCCGAGCTTCTGCAGCGTCGCGGCGTCCACCACGCCGGTGACAAGAAGACCTGCACGACTTTGGAATTCGCGCACCACTGATTCGGTGACCGGACCGAACTGGCCATCGACCGTCAGGTGCGAATACGCCGGGTAGTCGTGGTTGAGCAGCACCTGTAGCTGACGGACCTTGTCTCCGCTGTCCCCCACTTTGAGCACCACGCTGTCGGTCGCCGCCCCGTTACGCTGCGCCGGCGGCACCTTGGGCTCGGCCGCAACCACCTTGGGCTCGGCGAACACGGCCTGGGCCAATGCGATCTTGGCTTTGCCCAGATACAGCCTTCGGGCGTCGAGTCCGTGCAGGCCGCCGTTGACCTTGCGGGTCACCGCCTCCAGATCGTCGCGGTCGCAGTCGGGATTGATGTTGCGCCGCTTCCAGTACTCACATGCGATTCGCAGTGACAGCGGCGGGTCGGCGGCTAGGTCCGGGTTGTTCTCCAGGTCCACCCCCAGGGCGGCACCGTATTGGCGGTAGTTGGCCCGTCCGGTGAGTTGAAGCAGCCCGCGGCCCTTGTAGCGGCGGCCGTCGCCGGGCTGAGTGTTGCCCAGATCGCCGCGGCCTTCGTATTCGTCACCGCTGGCGAACTCGACTGTGGTGCGGAAGCCGGCCGACTCCTCGCATACCTGGGCCATGAAGTGTGCGACCCGCAACGCGGTGTCGATCCCGTACTCGTCCAGCGTCGAGCGCAACACGGGGCCGACGGCGCCGATGATCGCGGCCTGGTCGTCGTGGTTGTGCCCGGTGTAGGTGGGCGCGACGTCCCACATCAGGTTGGCGTCGACCATCATCGGGGTGCGCACGTCGCCGGCGTTCCAGCCGTTGGGCAGGCGCCACCCCTCCTTGATGACCGCGTCCCACTCGCCCTCGTATACACAGCCGTAGCCGATTCCCGGCGTCGGCTGCCAGCCCTTTGCCAGCTGCAGCGTGGTAGCGGCCTTCGCGGTGACGCCGTCGTTCCACTTGTGCGTCACCGGGATTCCCAGCGCCGCCTGCCAGCGACCCAGCCCGTCCAGCCACGAGTCCGGTTCACCGGACTCACCGGAGATGCAGTTGGTCGGGCCGGTCAGCGGACCCCAGAAGTAGCCGGTCGGCATCGGGAAGGTGGCCGGGTCATACGGTGCCCAGACACCGAGATATCCGTTCTTCAGGTCGGCGGCGAGGTCGGTCAGCCGTTGGTCGACGTCGACCGTGAAGTTGCCGTTGGGACTCAGGCTGCCCTCGGCGTAGTTGAGCTGAAAATGCATCTCGTCGATCGGGTTCTGCCAGTCGCCGCCCCACCACACGCATCCAGCGAACTCTGCCAGCAGAGTGCGTAGCGCAGTGAGTTTGTCTCCGAAGGTGCCTCGGACGCGGAACGGGTGACGCCGCCAGTTGAGGTCCATCGCGGTGCCGGCCAGGTGGTTGGAGGAGCCGACGTCGTTGGTCGATGTCCAACCGCCGCATTGGCTTTGGTCGAGCGGTTCGACGAGCTGGCTGAATCGACTGGCGAAAGCCTTGAGGATGGTGGTGGGCACCCCGGCTCGCAGCGGGATCCAGACGTCGGTGCCGGGGATGGTGCCCCGATCGCATTCATCGTCGTTACACATGCGCCAGCCGTCTTCAGATGTGCTGTTGCCGTAGGCAGTGCGAAAGCTCATGATGTTTCCCCCCGGTCGAGCGTTGCGGACTACTCCTGGAAGTGTCAGCGCAATCGGCGGCGCCGACGTGAGTAGTCGGCTACTCGAATCGGCAACGCATCAGTGCGGTCCCACCTCAGGGCACGGCCAGCCGTTGGCTTGGCGGCTGCGGTCCCAGTTGCCTGCGGCGGTGTCGTCGATACCGGCGTATTTCCAGAACGATATGCGCGTCGCCGCATCGGTACTGACGATCAGCGAGTAGCCGTGGGTGGGCTCCCACGCGGCCGGGATCAGCACCCAGTGCCCATCTTTGACCACCAGCGCGCGAAAGCAGCGGTACCGGAACCGGATACCATGCCCTGGTTCAGCAGAGTCCAGCGCCGTTTCGCGGACGAACTGCGATGGGGCGGAGAGTCGCTCACTGGTGTCCAGCACGACAGCGGTCTCCTGCCTCCACAGCCCGGCTGCAGTCGATTTAGCTTGCTCCTCGCCATAGTGGGAAGCCAGATTTCCGGTCATCCAGAACAGCGCGAGCACCATGATGGCGACGGCCGCCAACAGCGTCGCTCGGGCGACGGTCGCGAAAGGCTGAGGAGTCGAACCGGCCCGCATCGTCACCAGCAGCCAGGAGCCGATCACGATCGCCGCCGCTCCAAGGCCGACGGCCAGCGGCGTGAGCGCTGCATTTCGCGGATAGGCGTACTGCGGCAGCGTCATTCCCAACACCCCCCGCAACACACCGAGCAGGCCGACGGCGATCAGTGCTAGCGCACTGCGGCGTAACGTTTCGACGCGGCGCCCGGCCCGGGCGACCCTTCGCACGTAGAACCCCGCCCACAGCACGGCCAGCCAGCAGAACACGAACGCCAGCACTGGGACGTACAGTGCGGTGACGCTTCTGATGACGTAGTCACTGGTGGAGAAGCCGATCGCGTTGGCGTCGATTCCGAAGTATGCGAAGTACTTTCGGGTGTAGAGGAATCCGAAGTAATAGCACAGCGCGGTGATCACGGTGGTCGGCGCCACGAACAGGCCGACAATGCCGGCCCACCGCTGCACGCCGGCCACGGCCGGGTTCTCGCGTTGTTCGCCTTCACCGGAGCGTGAGGCAGCCTCGGTCATGACGGTGCGGTTGGCGGCGACGGGCTGGGCAGCGGTATCACCGAGGACGATTGGTGAGTTGTGCCGGTCGTCGATATCGCGGTCGTCTCGGGCGGCGGTGAGGTGACTGTGAACGCCGGGCTGGGCAGATCGCTGGTGGTCCCGGTGGTGGGTTGCGGGCCCCGCGAGAACGTCTCCTCGGTTTCATGGGCGATGCCGGTGCCCGTCCCGGAGGGCGGCGCAGTCCATGACGGTGGCGGCAGCGGTGCAGGCGTCGGCGGCGCGGACTGCTGTTGACACGCAACGACCCACCATCCCGCGGCCAGCAACGCGGTCAGGCCGGTCGCGCGTCCGGCAATGATCGTCGTGCGCCGGATCTGTTGCTCGGTCATTCCGTTAACCCCCGTTGATCGGCTGACTGAGATCGTCACCCCAGACGTCGATCAGCGGCGCGCGTAGACCGGTACTCGATTCACGACCGCACCGCCGCAGTCAATTGCCGAGCCCCGCTGCCGATACCACCGCCCACAGCACCTCGGCGTGCCGGATGTCGCTGTGCGCGCCGCTGATCGGGGACTGGTCGTTCGGGGCTCGTGAGTACCAGTGGGCTGATCAGAGATGCCCGGCGGGCGCCTTGTGGTGGTGGCACGCCGGTCATAGTGGCCTCTCCGGCATTGCCGAGCGCAGCTACGTTGCCGCGTAAACCGGGCTGATCACCATGAGGGCAATCGTGGTGGATATCTCGGCTGTCGTCGTGAGTAGTCAACTACTCAAATGTGTCGGCGCCGCACAGTGCGCGGGCAGCTGATGCCATGTGCGTGGTCGACGGTCAGAAATCTGCGTAGCGCCCTACTCGCGCCCGGTGCGTCTCACGCACCCTAGCGTCAGGTCATAGCTATCAGAGGCTCGAACCCGAAGGGAGGTCGGCGGGATGATCAACATCGAAGCGTGTGGGCGCGGCGGCCCACGCCGTTGCAGCAGCCGACGCTCGCGGCGGGTGACTCGGACGTGCGCCGGTGGGTCCGACGGTGAACGGGGTTGGTCATGAACGCGGTGCTGTGGGTGGCGCTGGTGATCGGCTCTCCCGCAGTGGGAATCGGGATCTATGACTTGCAGACAAAGCTTGAGCGGTGGGTCTATCAGCGCCACGCGGAGGACTAGGGGGAAGTGTGAAGAACAGCGTCAGGAACTACTGGATCGAATTCAACACCCCGCTTGAGGGCCGGGTGCATTACATGTACCTGGATTGGAAGGGCTGGGTCAGTACCGGTGTCGGTAACCTGATCGACGCCACGCAGCAGCCGATGAGTGCACCCAGCGCCGCCGAACGGTCCGCATCGTTGGCGATGGCCGGCCAGTTCGGCTGGACCACGACAGACGGCGCCAGTGCCGGTGCAGACCTCATCGCCGCCGACTGGGACGCGGTCAAGGCGCGCCTGGACCTGGCACCCTTTGGGCATCTGGCGTTCGCGTCGTTGACCCATCTGGTGCTCAGCGATGATGAGATCGACCGGATGATCTTCGCCAAGGTCGATGAGATGGAGCGCTATCTGACGTCGCGGGGCGAGTTCGCCGACTTCGACAACTGGCCCGCCGACGCGCAGCTGGCCGTGTTGAGCATGTCTTGGGGTATGGGTCCGGCATTCAACTTCCCCAACTTCAGCTCCTTTGTGGCACAGGGTGATTGGGCTAACGCGGCCGCCGAATGCGGCTTCCAGCCCGATCAGGGAACCATCAAGATCCGCAACATGCTCGATGCGCAATGCCTGCGCAACGCCGCCCGGGTCTGCTCCGACGGATATGACCCCGAGCAGTTGGTCATCGACCTGTCGAACGTTCTCGGCGTCCAAATCGCGCTGCGCCACTATCGGTTTGACCCCGGTCCGACCGATGGGACAGGCGGGCCGCGCACCACCGCAGCGGTCATCGCCTATCAAGGCGCCAGCGGGGTCACCCCGACCGGTAACCCAGCGGACATCACCGCAGAACTAGCCGTCGCCCTGACCGGAGAAGGCTTCACCGCGCTCACAACCTAGACGGCAGACATCTCGAGTGTGCGCGACGCACACCACGTCCGAAGTCGGCATCGACACTGAATCCCGGAGCGATTCAGCAATCGAGGAGAACGCCGTCACTCAACCGACCGGCCTGCGCATCCACGTCGACGGCAACCTTGCGGCGACGGGGTCACCAACGTCCGCTGATGCATCCTCACCCCGACACCGGCACCCCGACGTAGTCGTCGCCGAATCCGTGTCCGGGTTCGGGGGCGTGGGCGAGCACGAAGTTCCAGCCCGCTGCGGCGTGGCCGCCGCCGGCCGGGCAGTGCCCTTTGTCGCGGTACCCATCGAAGTACAGGCTGTGACACTTGCCGCAGTATCGCCAGTGGGGCTGCGCGGTGTTGGAGGCCGGCACGTCATGGTTGAGCCAGAAGTCCGGTGTGGTCGCCGAATGGGCACCCCCGCTGGCGCACGATCCCTTTTCGGGATAGCCGTTGAAGAACAACACCCGGCATCGCCCGCAGTGCCGCCAATTAATCTGGCCCACTGAGCTTTCCGGCTTGTTCGACGGCAGCACGAAGCGGTACCCGGCGGCTTGGTGTCCGCCGCCTGCCGCACAATGACCTTTGTCGGCGTTGCCGTCCCAGAACAACGCGTGACACTTATCGCAGTATCGCCAGCCACTTGTCGGCATTGCACTCTCCTATTCTCAGTAGTCAGCCGGCCCGCCGCGATGCTGCTGCGGCGTTGTCAGCGTTGGCCTGATCACGCGACGGCGGCGGGACGCAGACGTGGTCGTCCGGAAACGCCTCGCGCCACACGAAACCCACAAGGCAGGTGTCGGGTCCGTAGAGTCCACCGTTGGGGTCGCGGCGCTGATCGGCGAGGTTGTTCTCGTCGGTAGTCTGGGTGCGGATGTCGGGAGTCACGCAGACGTGGTCGCTAGGCCGAGCCTCGCGCCACACGAATCCCTGCGCGCACGTGTCGGGTCCGTAGGGCAGCGCCGCGGCGACGGTATAGGAATTTTCGTCCCACGGACTGCAACTCGAGTTACCGAACAGGTCCCGGTCGCAACCCTGCACCTTCACCGTGTAGGTCATCCCGGCGTTGACTTTGTTGATGCGGAAGCTGCCGCTAGGTCCGCCGTCGACCTCGTGCTGCGACTCGTCGCGGCCGGGCCGGCTCCACCGGAAGTTGTAGTGGCCCCAGTCTTGTTGGCCGTCCCAGCCGATCACCAACGTGGTGCCGTCTTGATATAGCTCGTTGATACAGGGCCGGTCCACGGCGCAAGCGATCACATCACCGCTGAGGTCATCAGCGTGGGCCGCACCAATCCCTGACGAAGACAACAGTATGAGCAATCCCGCACCAGTTGCGCTCGCTACTCGAATCATGATCGCATCCCTCCCATTGCAGCTGTCGTCCTCAATCCTGGCGCTGGCCGTACGCCATCGCGTGAGTAGACAACTACTCGAATTCGCGCGACGCCGCCTCGATGTAGACGTGGAGCGAGAGCTTCGAGGCCAGCGGACTTTTCGTCGTTCATCACTCGTTCGGATGCCGCTGCGTGCGCGCCGGGCAGAAGCTGCAGGCGCTGCACAGCAACAACTTTGGGAATCTGCGGCTAGATCTTCAGTGCACGCTGCCAGACCCGAGGATCTGACCTGTCGGGTGGGCGGTCACCCGGTCGGGCGGTGACAGCAGGGTTATCGGGCGCACCGCGTCCTGCGCGGCTGGCAGCGGGCAGCGTGCGTTGATCCACTCGGTGATGACTTGCGCACCGGTTGTCCCGTCCTGGGTCTCTGCCGACAAGGCGTGTGCCATTGCGTTGTTGCCACGAACGATGGCGGTGATCAGCTTGCTGGATTCGGCGTCGCCAGACACCACCCAGCCGCTTTCGGCTCGGGCCAGTGCGGCCATCAAAGCTGTTGCAGGCAGGTCGAACCACCACGCCACCGGTTGGGTGGTCTGTTGACCCGAAGAGCGCGGATCGTCGCCGGTGAGGGTCGCGGCTGCGTGCGCGGCGACCCCGTGCTGGCGGTCTCGCAGGCCGTCGATGAGTGACCGCATCCGTTCGGCGATCGGTGCCGGCGATCGTGGCGGCGCGGGCGGTGCAGGCGCCTTTGGTGACAACGCTCGGACCCATTCGCGCCAGGTGTTCAATTCGGCGTCGGTGAAGATCCGGTACATCGGACCGGTCGGCGTGGTCAGCCGGAAGAACGGGCTGCCCTCGGGGTCACCGGGCTTGACGAAGCCGTGCTCGACCAGGGCCGCCATCAGCGTCGGCGGGTCGTCGAACAGCTCGTTGAGCAGCCGGTCGCCCAGGCGTTTGGTGCCGTGGTTCAACCGTGCCTTGGCGGCTCGCGTAGCGATCATGGCCGCGACTTTGTCGGCCGCTATCGCCGGGCGTGCGCGGCGCGCGGCCATTTCTGCGCCGAGTTCGCCGGTGGTGGCGAACGCGACGTAACCGTCCCACACACGTCTCCACTGATCCTGCACGGCGTCGTCTCCTGAGGAGATGCGCACCTGCTCCAGGTAGAGCGTGATCGCGCGTTGGGCCATCGCGCCGTGTCCGGTGGCGGCATTGTCGATGGCCACGTGCAGTTCATAGAACTGGGTGTCCAGTCCAAAGTGCCGGTTGAGCAGCACCATGTTCTTCAACTCGATCGATCCCCACTCCAAATACAGGGTCATACCCAGCAATTCGGGCAGAAAGTCCTGCGGGAACTGTGAGATCACCAGCTGGAACAGCGGCAGGGTGAACGCGGCGTCGACGATCGCCGCATTGTCCACATAAGCGCGTGACCGGATACTCGGCAATTCGAATCCGACACTGCGCAGTAGCTTGGTGTATACGTTGGCATGGTTGAGCGCCGGATCCGCACCGCCCAGTTCGTCGACGTAGATCGAGAACAGCAGGGAATGCAGTTCATCCATGGGGCCGACGTCGGCGATGGTGCGCAGCCAGGCGCCGTCGGTCTGGTTGAACGGCGCCATCTGCAGGATCCAGTCGACGACATCGTCGCGGGTGCGCAGTGACCAACTCTGGGCTGCGTCGTAGCGCGCCACGTCGTCGGCCATGCCTTGATAGGTCTCGTCGCAGCGGGTTTCGAACGCTTGACGGGTGTAGGTGAATGGGCGCAGTTCTGCTTCCAGCACGGGGTCTTGCTGGCGTCGGCGAGCGGCGTCGAGAAACTTCTCGGCCAGCTCACGCGCGACGGGGACGAACCCGTCGAACGAGTCGAGGTTGAGCATGATGTGGAAGTAATCGCGGTCCCGCAGGCCCGCGTATTGCTCGGTGTCGCTTGGGATTGCGGTCGCCGCGACCGCGGTCTTGATCATCAGCCGCCGGCACTGTCGCTGACGATCACGTTGCCCAACGTCAGCGGCGGGCCGCCGTTGATGACCAGCGTCATCGTGTAGTCACCGGCGGGCAGCGTGAAGGTCGTCGACCGCAGGGCAGACTCGTCCGGTTGCAGCGAACCGCACGGAACGGATTTGCTGTCGCCGGAGCCTTGGTCGTCGAGGTCGAAGATGTCCTGGTAGTCGTCACTGGCGGTGTCACCGGTGTTGCGTTCCTGCCAGTTGACGCTGAATTCCTGTCCGGCGCTTGGGTTTACTGGATCGGTGACAAAGGTAACCTGCTCGTCGAGCACGATGATGGCGGCCATGATCGGTCCTTCGGGTCTGCGGCTATTGCGAGATATGCAGTTTGGCGAACTGGGCGCCGGCGGCGATGTAGAAGTCCACCCAGGCGCGTTCGCGCTCATCGTCGGTGCCCGCGCTGTCGGGGTCACCGAGCGGCTGGGCCAGATCGCGGCTCATGTCGGTCCAGAACAGGTTGCCCTCATCGGGTGTGAGTTCGTAGCCGTTGTGGTAGCCGAGGGCCAGCGCGGCGTTGTAGTAGTGCTGGGCCAACACCCCGCCTTCGGGCCAGAAGTCGTTCTGCTCGGCCGACCATTCGAAGAACCGCGACTTGACGAAGTCCACCTTTTCCTTGAGCGCACCCATCACGATCCCCTCGGAGAACCCGGCCGATGAACGGGCGGCTTTGATTTCGCGGGCCGCTTCCGCGTACCCGGCGCCGATGGCGGCGAATTCCCCCGCCATCGCGGCGACGCCGACGGTGACAGGCCACGCCACCCCTGAGCCGACGCCTTCGAGCACCTCACCGAGGGTGGCGATGACACCGGTGGCGCCGCCGGCGCTCGCCACAGCCAGCACCACCTCGACTCCCTCGACGACCTCGGCGGCGGTGTGTACCCAGTCGATCGACGTCGACGTCGGGTCGGTCAGCGCGCGGTCGACCGCTTCTTTGATGGACTCTAACATGTTGTACTCCCTGCGTTTTCGCCTCCGTAGGAGACGGATGTGTCTATCGTGTCAGCGTTTTCGGTGCACCCGCACGAGTAGTGCAGTACCTGTTTGTCGATGCCAGATCACGGATTGTGCTGCGAGGCCGCGCTATTGCACCGCCTCCAGACATTCGGCGGCGATGATGTCGCGCGCGGCCCGCATCCCCGATTGCAGGGCGCCTTCCATGTAGCCGAAGAACCCGACGAACGACTGCTCGCCGGCGAAGTACAGTCGCCCGTGCGGCTCAGCCAGCGCTTGACCCACCGTGGTCACCTGTCCGGGTGACGGCACCGAATACCCGGTCATCACGCCGTCGGTGTGAGGCCAGTCGACGAACCGTTCCGCCGTCGGTGCGTAACCGGGGAAAATCTGCGACAGTCCGGCCCGGTACCCCGCCTCGTCAGTGACGAAGGTGCCGCCCGAGTAGACCGACAACCCGAATTCCGGCTGTGTCGGTTGGCGGTCGGTGCTCTCCCACACCGACCCGAGCTGGTCGGCCAGAGCGCTGGGCGCAAGCGCCGAGTCCAGCCAGAACTGGGTCGCGAAACTGTTGAGATATTTCACCGCCGCACCGTGAAACATGGTGCGCTGTGCGGGATCCCACGGCAGGAACGAGGTGATCTGCGGCCACACCGTGGGCGGTGCGGTCAGGATCAGGTAGTCACTGCTTCCCTGGCCAGATACCGACGTGAAGTTGACGCAGTCGGACTGCACGTCGATGGCGGTGATCGCGTCGCCCGGCCGGACGCTGTCGCCGATCTGGGCGGCCAGCGCGCCGACCAGTTGATCATTGCCGCCGCCGCAGCGGTGGGTTTCGGTGTAATTCCAGTAGCCGCGCAGGCCCTCGGCGTCGTCGCCGACCCGGCCGGCGCTGACCAGCGCCAGCAACCCCAAATAGCTCTGGCTGGCCGTCGGTGCGCAGTTGTCGTTGCCCAGGACGAATTCCAGGAAGGCGCGGGAGAAACTGCACGCCGGGGGCAGCAATTGATCCAGCCGTGCTGAGACGCTCATCGCGTCGTACGCGCCCGCACCGGCCGACAGCCACGGATTGACTGGGTCGATGTTGGCGGCATCGGCACCGATCGCATCCAGCACCGGCTCCAGTTCGTCGTGGACCTGCTTCTTCTCTTCCGGCGTGAGGTCGTGATCACCGATGCGCAGCCGCACGCCCAGCCCGGCGTCGCCGTAGTCGGAGTCCTTGCTGATCTCCACCAGCTGCAGGCCGAACATCGACGCCAAAGTCACCCACATCGGATGGTTGGCGCCGATGAGTTCGGCGCCGGCCTCCACCGTCTTGCCTGCGATGAAGTCGCGGTCGGTGCGCACACGGCCGCCGAGGCGTTCGGTCGCCTCGAACACCACGGCGGCCACCCCGCACTCGTGCAAATACCACGCCGCCGCCAGCCCGGCCAACCCGCCGCCTGCGATGACGACCTGCAGTTCGCGCAGTCGCGAACTCGCCTGCAACGCCGCCGCATTCAGCGACTCTGGCAGCAGCCGCGCGTGCATCAGCGCGGTTTGTTTGGCCGCGGTCAGGGCCATCAACTGCTCGCCGTTCACCGGCGCACCGAACACCGCGTTCAGCTCGGCATACCACCGTGTGGCCATTTGGTTGACTCCTTTACTGTCCGGCTATCCAGCCGGAGTAACCTGCAGTTGGCGTCCCACGAACGGAGCCCAGTCCGTCCACGGGCCCGGACCGTCGGGATCCTCGTAGCGCACCCGGTAGTCGAAGCGGGGCTGGTCGGGGCGCAGGCCCGCGACGATGTCGTCAAACGAGAAAGGGATCGACGCGGACATCGACGGCGTCTCTCGGGTCAGCGTCACCCGGATCGAAGGCGCACTGCCTCGGCGGATCTCGGTGTCCAGGGCGAAAATGCGCGGATGCGTCGACGGCAGATTCTCCGGGTGCGCGAGCTGATAGCTGCTGACCGTCACCGACGCGGTCAGCGGGCTGGCGGCGGCCAGCGTGTGGATCCGCTCGAGTGTCGCAGTGCGGTCGATATGAAGATCTGCCTGACCGAAAACCAGTTCAGCTGCGCCGATCAACCGCGGGTCGGGCAGCTGGTCGGGATGAGCGGGGTCCAGGCGCACCAGCGCCGACCCGGCCGGCGGGGCGGGCGGCCAGGCTGGTGGTGGATGAGGCACGAAAAGCGCCTGCCACGTGGGCGTGTCGATGACGCCGGTGACCGGCAGCCCGGCGCTGCCCTGATAGGACCGGACCAACCCTTCGGTCTGGTCACCGAAGTCGCCGTCCACGACGACGTCATAGCCGAGATCGTGCAGCCGCTGCTGCACCAAGCGCACGGCGGGGACAACGACGCCGGGGTTCTTGGCGATGGGTGTCGCCGGCGCGGGCGGCGGTGCGGGGTTGAACAAAGCCTGCCAGGTTCGTGCGTCGACGACGCCGGTGACCGGCAACCCTGCGCTGTTTTGAAAATCCCGCACGATCCCTTCGGTCTGCTCCCCGAAATCGCCGTCGACGACGACGTCGTAGCCGAGGTCGTGCAGGCGCTGCTGGATGCGGTGGGCGTCCGGTGACACGACGCCGGGATTCTTGGCGATTACCCCGGCCGGCGCCGCCGGTGCAGAAGCCGCCGATGCCGGCTGGGCAACCGGTGTCGCCACCCCGGCAGGCGCGTTCAGCGTCAGATGGGCAGGCACCGCCGACAGCGCCACCGCGCTGACGGCCTGCCCGTCAGCGCCCATCGCCACCAGCGTGCCGCCCAGAATCTGGGTGTCCATCGGCTTGGTGGACCGCGGCGCCACCGCCGCGTACAGTGCCGGTGTCCACCCGTCGGGCCACAGGGTGGGATCGGGCAGAGGAATCAGGCTGGTGTTCACCAGGTCTCCGGCGATCGAGTCGAGACTCAGCCGAACCGGCACATCGACGGTGGTCGGTTTGGCGCCGTCGGTGTCGGATGTGCGTAGCGCCAACCGGACTCGGCCTTCCACAGCGGTGGCGTCGGTGGGGTTTGGCGGCGCGAGCTGGCTGCACAAGAACGTGTAGAACTCCAGCGTGCAATCCCACACCAGCTCGAATCCGCTCGGGTCGATCGAGTCCGCGGCTGACACGGTGGATGCGCCAAGGCCGCTGAGGAAAGTGGTCATGTCGAACGAGGCGCCCTGGTAGCCGCCGATGACCAGCTCCGGGTGCGGCACGTACTGCGCCGCGCCGATCGCGGCCTGCAACGCCATGCGCCGCTGGGGATCCACCCACGGCACGATGCGGAAGCGCACCCGCACCGCGTAACTTGGCTGGGCGCCGTTGGTGCCGGGCACCTCGTGCAGCAGCACGCTCATAGCAGGGGTGTTGGCGGTGTTGTCATAGGCCAGCCGGTACTCGTCGGGTAAGACGTTGTACACCGAATAGCTTGGGGAAGCACGCCAATAGCCGTTGGCCGTTGGTGCCCACACCGCGCCGTCGTCACCGGCATCGACCCCGGGCAGTCCCGCGTAGATCGGCCGGTAGTAAGCGATGACCGTAGGGTCGAAGTGGAAGTCCATCGGCGGCCAGTGCACCGGACAGGTGGTGGTGATCACCACCCCGGGGGTCGGCCTGACCCGCAACCTGCGCACGGGTCGGTACCGCAACGCCGCCGGGTTGGCCTGCAGGTCGGACGCCGAGATTGCGTGCAGTACAGCAGGATTCAAGACGATTGGGTGATGGATCGGGTGCGGGGTCGGGCCCACCGGCGTCGGCGACGGTGCCGGTTGCGGGTGGGTCAATTCGCGGTAGTGCGCCGTCGCGGAGACGTGCAGTGACAGTCCCGGCGTGCGCATCGCTTTGATGATCGTTTCCAGATCCACCGGTGCCGTGGCCACCAGCCGGTCGATCGCGTCTGCTCGCGGTGACGGCTCGAACGCTATGGTGAACGTCGGCGAGACGAACCCCGGTGTGGCCGACACCAACTGGACCGCGTAGTCGGTCAGGGGGAATATCCCGGCGTCTGCCGGCGCACTGGCCCGCAGCCGGTCAAGGCCGATGCGTAGCTGCCAGCCCGTCGTGGTTTTCGTGAATGCGACCATCGGCACCTGCGACGTGCGGTCGCGCCGGCCGAGTTCCAGTGTCGGGGTAAACCACGACGTGCCGTCGACCGCTTTGGTCGGAGTGCCGATACCGCCTGGGGCGCCGTCGATTTCGGGCGCGTCGTCGACCGAAGCCGCTACCGCGCCGAACTGCAGCTGGGTCAGCAGCGCGGCGTCGAAGTGCGGCATCAGCGTCATGGTGGGTGTGTCGCTGACCTTCAGCGCCGCGACGCTGGTGTTGATTGGTCCGGTGACTGCCATGATCAGTTTCCCGCCTCGAGGACCAGCAGCGCGTCACTGCTGTTGGTCGGCCCGACGATCTTCTTGCTGCCGTCCGTGCCGTACAGCGTCATCGTGTAGGTGTAGGCGGTGGCATGCGGGTCGTACAGCGGCACCGTCCAGGTTTGATCATCAGGTTTGGCGGCGCTGAATTGCATTGTGTGCGTCTGGGTTTCACCCGATCCGGGATCGGTGTAGTCCAGCCGCACCGCGACCAGTTTGTACTTGGACATGTCCAACACCGCCGGACTGACCTCGATGGGCAGCAGCGAGCTGTTCACGTCGCCGACCAGCACCGTGCCCTCGGCGCCGTCGCGCCAGTCCCCCGTCGAGGTCGAGCCGTCGGCGTAGGTGACGTCGGCGCGGTAATTGAAGGTGCGTTTGGTGGCGTCCCGCAGGTTGACCGACCACGTCCAGGTGTCGCTGGGTGAGGTGAACACGTGGGTGCCTTCCTCGTGGTAACCCGCTGCGGTGTCGGAGTATTTGGCCGACACCACGATGCGTGCCACCGGCGGGAACGCGCCCCGGGGCACGAACACCACGTCCATACGGTCGTTGAACGGTGCGTCGATGAGTAGCGTCGCGGCCGAGGCGTGCTGGTCGGCCACGGTGATGGACTGCCCGCTGTGCATCCGGAATACCGCGCTGTACTGGTATTCCTTGACGTCGGTTTCGCCGGTGTAGGTGAACCAGTTCTGTGTCGGCGTCGAGGCGGTGAGCACCACCCGCGTGGAAGCGGTCGGCAGTGACACCCCGGGCAACGAGAGCGAAACCTCGACCGAGTCAACGGCATTCCATGGCACCGCGCCGGCCATTACGTTGACCGCGACGCAGTCCAGCCGGTCATATCCGATGATCAGGCTGCGCTCGCTGGTGCGTACCGGGGCGATCTCACTGGGCTTGGCCGCGGCCTTGTAATTGACCTTGCTGGAGTAGGTGTAGGTGTCCTTCGGGCTGCCATCGGCGTTTTTGGCCATCGGGGTGCGGAAGTAGCACACCTCGTCGCCCTTGACGAAATCACCGGTCATGGTTTGGGTGACGACGTTGCCGGTGCGGTCGTCGGTTTCGTGATAGTCGAGGGTGACCTGCACGTCGGCGATCGGGTCGTGATCGAAGTCCGCGGTCACCCGCACCGGGACCTGCAAGATCGAGAAGATCGGCTTGTTCAGATCGACCTCGAGGAACGCCGCTTTGAGTTGCTCGACTGTCACGATGCCCAGCAATGCGCTGTTGGGATAGGCGGCGAACGTGCGGGTGATGTTGCCGGTGAAGGTCATGTCGAGGTCGGCGGTGGCGTGCTGGATGAAGTCTTTGAGCCACAACTGATTTCCCCCGGCGACCGGTACGCCGGGATCTTTGAAGTTTTGCATCGGGTCGGTGCCCAGCTTGGCCGCATCGAGCTGGCCGTTGACGACAGGCTGGCCGAACATGTTCTTCAAATAGCTCTGCGCTATATCCAGCGCCAGGTCTTCGAGCTTCTTGGTCAGCGCGGGGTCGTTGGCGGTGGCGATCTGGTTCTCGTCGAACTCCACGGTCAGGCTGCCGCACATGTCACGCAGCTGCTGCAGGCTACTCACCTGCGGGTAGGTGCGCACCGGGACCCCGCCGGAGGACTCCACGATGGTGGAATGCTCCTTGAGCTCGTGGTACACGTCGTCGGTGTGACCGTGGATGTGAATGGTCAACGCCGGCAGCCGCGCGGCGAACTGCAGGGTGTAGGCCACGTGCGCGGGCAGCTTGCCCGAGTCCATCGCACCGCGGAACAGCCGAACCCCCTCCTCGCCGAGGCCGATGGTGAACGACGCCACATTCGACGCGGTCAGCGACGGATGGGTTTCACTGTCTCCCGGCTTGAGGAACGTCGGGCCCAACGCCGAGGGCAGGCAGAACTGGACGCCGCCGTCCACCCACGTTGGGTATGCCAGCACCGGTTCACTAGCCAGTGCCTGACGCCAGGCCAGCCGGATCATTCCACCCGGCCCCAGCACCGGCATGGCGTGCCCAGCCAACGCGCCGCCGCGCAGATAATTGCGGATCTTGTCCTGGTCTTCCTGCGATACCGTGCATTCGACGGTCAAGTTCAGTAGACCGCCCTCCGTCTCGCCCGCAGGCAAGGGGTCTTTCACCCCGGCGATCAGGCTCAGATCGCGCGCGTAGGCGAATAGCGCGATGTCGGGGCCGCCGTCCACACCGGTGGCTGCGCGCGGCAGCTGCGGCACCATCCAAAACTTGGCGGGGTTCTCGTCGTCCTGGTACAGGTCGACGTGCGGCACATCGGGCACCACGATTTTGTTGAAGTAGTTCAGCATGGCTGCGGCCTTTCTCTGCTAGATGCCCTGTGCGGGAAGAACAATGGCGGTCGCCGACGACACGGTCGGCCCGGCTTCGGCGCGGGTTCCGTCGACGCGGAACACGGTGGTGGTCAGCGCGTAGGACGGGTCTTCGCCATTGCTGATCGGGATGTTGACCTCGGTTTCGGCGGCGCCGGGGGTCAGCGCGCGGGCCTGCACCAGGTCGGTCCCGTCCGATTTGCGGTGCACCAGGTTGATTCGGACCAACTTCACGACGGCGGGATCGAGCAGATCGGCCGCGATGCGCACGGTCAGGTTTGCGCTGCGCTGCGGAGCCACAATCAGCATTCGGTCCCGGGTGGTGGTCTGCGGTGTGCTCTGCTGATGGCCGTCGACATAGGTGGTGACGGCGCGCCAGGAGTATTCGTCATCGGCCGGATCGTCGGTGCCGAAGCGGGCCAACGCACGCGGTGCGGCGGCGTCGAGCACCAACGTGCGTACTCGGTCGTGGTAGCGCAGCTCGACGGTGGTGTTGCGCACTGTGTCGTCGACAGTGTAGGCGTGCACATCGATCTGCAAGTACCGCGGATACGGGTCGTCGATTTCGAGCTGGTGGCCGAACCCAGGCACCGGGCCGCGGTGAATCCTGTTGCCGCGCTGGAATACGTAGTCCAGTGCGTAACTCCAGCCGTCTGCGAAAGACCCCGGCGCCAGGCGCTGATAGCGGGCTCCGCGCTGCTCGCCGGTGAGGCGCACCGGCTCGCTGGTCGCCGGGATCTGGCCGCCCCCCGAAAAAATGGTGACTACGATCTCGTCGAGATCGGTCCAGTCAACCGCCAACGCGCTGACGTCGACGGTGAGACGGCCCACGTCGTCGAGGCTGATCGTCAGCTGATGAGCATCGGATTGTCTGGCGGGCAGGGTGATTCGGTTGGCGGAGGCGGCGAACTGGATGGTGGCGCGGTAGGAGTAGGTGTCGCGGTGGGCCGCGGTCCACCGGAACCGGGCATGCAGTTCCTCCTCGGAAGTGGTGAACGTGAGGGTCTGCGTCTCTCCGGCGTAGCTGATGTCCACGAGCACCGCAGCAATGCCGTCCTCAGCGAAGGCGGCGTTGGTGCGCACGGTCAGATCCAGGATCGGCATGATCGGCGCGCTGAGGTCGGCCTCGGACACGAAGCCGTGGTCCCGGGCCGAGTCGAACCCGGTGACCGTACCGGTGGCCGTCAGCGGGCAGCCCAGCACCGTGCGGCCCTCGATGATGACGTCCTTGTCCGGGATGATCGACGCCGGATGGCCGTCGGCAGGCAACAGCGAATCGACAAAGCTCCAGCCCCAGCGCATCAGTTGATCGGCCACCGCACTGCCCCCGTCGGGGGCAGCCAGCATCTCCACGCCCGCCGCACCCGCCGACGCCAAGGCTTCGTGGCGATCATCGCCGGACAATCCCGACACATTGGGCCACGTCGTCCCCGCGACCCCGCCGTGCACGAAGATGTGCATCCGCCCCGAACTGACCCGACCCAGCACGTGCGGGCTCATGGTGACCTGCACCGGCGACCGCCCGGTTCTCAATGCGGTCTCCAACACCGTCGCCGTGGCGGCGTCCACGGCAATCGAGAATTGCGCCTCGCCGAACCCGTTCAGCGCCATGGGCACTTGCTGAATCTGGGCGCCCCCGACACCGGGCACCAACGCGGTGGCCTGTCCGTCGGTCCACTGCGGCGCCACAAGTGCACTCACCTCGGGGTGGCGGCGCAGCGCCTCCAGCGCCAGCGCGGTCGGTGTGAGGTCGACGCGTAGCTCGAGAATGCCACCCTGATCGCCGCCGGGGTAGCGGTACTTGATGAGATCCAGTGCCGCGGTGCCGTCGGGACGCAGAGCCAGCTGAGGCTCGGTGGCCACAACGTAATAACGCCCGGCCTGTTCGTCGTCAGCGAACGCGACGGCGCCGTCGACCTGCAGCGGCCGGTCAATGCGCAACATCGCCGCGCCCCCCGGGTGACGCGTCCTCTGCTGCAAATGCGCTCAAAACCATTGCGGCGCTGAGCTGCTGCCCCCGGGCTGTGTAATCCCCCATGACCGACAGTGTTGGCGCCGCCACGCTACGCGGCGCGAGTAGTGCACTACTCGACTTGCCCGAAGCCCTGCAGCGCGCGCACGTCGGCACCCGCGAGCACGCCCGACGCAGCACCCCGGTCACCGGCGCGGTGTGAAAACATCTGCGGCTCTTGGGCTTGTGTCCATGCCGCGCGTTGAGAACCGTCGCGCTGCGTAGCACAGCGCCGGATTCGAGTAGTCGAGTACTCATGTGCGCATCTGCGCGCGGCCATACCTTCGTGCTACCGAGCCGGTGATCCACACGGCTCGCCGGCGCGGCAAACACGCCGCACAGCTGCGGGGGGCGGCGATGACACGAATGGGGCGCGGGGCGGCGAGTGCTTGGCAGACTGCCGAATTCGACGTCGGTGACATTCACTGCTACCTCGACCCGGCCGAGCCGCACACCTGCTACTGCGTTCCCGGTACACCGACCCCCGAACGCGACGCCGCCGGCGCACCCACCCTGAGTTTGTGGGTCATCCCGGCGCACAACCGACTACAGCTGGGCACCCAGTGGGGACTAAGCCCAGCAGACATCGCCGCGGTGCAAGCGGCTGCCGACACTCGCGGCCGTGACCCGGGCGGCCCGCAGATCACCGTGGCCGTGGCCCCTCTGCACGTCGATGCTGCCGTGCTGATGCTGGGTGCCGACGGGCAGCCGTCCGAACAGATCGCCACCTCGAAAACCGCTGGCTTCGGCGCATTCCCGGCCGTGTTCACCGCCGTGCTCGACGATGCGCACACCGCGTTGGTCACCAGCGCCCTGGGCGGCGCGCCCGGCCGGCTGTTCGTCGAATACCACGCCACGCTCGATCGCGCCATCCCCGTCAGCGTCACGTTGGCCGGCAACGTGAGCGCCGAGCTCGCAATGGCCGCTCCACCGCTGTCTGACGAGCAGGCCCGCGAGCTCATCGAACAGGCGCTTGCCGCAGGACATCTCACGCTGACCCGGCAAGGTCCCGACGCCGTCGGTGAGGCCGTATGGGCACCGCTGCGCGAGGAGCTCATCGACGATGCCGTCCTCGACTTGCACACCATGGCCACCCGGGGCGCTCCGGCCACCGCGACGCTGCACCGCGAGGCATGCGGCAGTTATGACGCCAGCACGCCATTGACCCGCCGCGCGGACATCGCCGACTGGTTCCCTGGCGGAGCTAGCCGGCACATCCGCGTGCTGTCGGTTCCCCCGTCAGGCCGGCAATGACTAACACCACCATCTGTCAACCCTTGTCGGCTCACTGAGCGCCGACCTATCAAACGAGGTGAAGCGATGCTCAATGTCTCCTCAGTAGACGACGCCAGCGTGCCGGGCGTATCGATCTACGGCGATGACCAATATCCATGGAAGTTCTACGTCTTGAGCAGCCAACCCACCTTCCGGCTCGACCAGCACAACAAGCCGGTGTTTCGCTTCATCAAATATCGGCTGCCGCTTGACCGCCCGGACGGCAAGAAGGGCGGGGCGCTCGTCTCCTTCGATGTTCAGTTCGCCGTCAGCGACGACGACATGAAGAAAGTCGTCAAAGCCAAACAGGCTCAGGTCAACGCGGCCTACGGCGGCGACGGTCCGAAAGTGGAGGTGGGATCGCCGCTGTGGACCAAGGGCACCGCCAGCCTGAATCTGACGAAAGATGATGTGCTGGTCGAAAGTGTGGTCAACCCAGCGCATCCCTCGCTGTACGGTAAGAACGTCACCCCGTTCTTCCTCGAGTTAACCCCTGAGGGCGCAAGCATTTTCGAGTCGGCGCTGCAGGGCCAGGGCGGGTTCGTGCAGGTGTGCTACGAGCTGATCGCAGCCGTCGGATGCCCGGTCAACGCCACCGCGCACTATGACGCCTCGAAGGCCTACGACTTCGTGCAGCACTACGTCAGCGGTAAGCATTGGGATGGCGACGACAAGCAGATCAACGACATCACCGAAGCCTGGCATACCTCTGGCGCGGAGACCATCACCGCCGACTTTCCGCCCGGCACCCCGGCCGATCTGCAAAGCGAGGTGATGGGCCACCTCTACAAATTCCTCGACTCGATGATCACCGGCAACCCGATCGGCGACATCGCCCCCGCTGACCGCGGCACCGGCGACCAGGACATCGACCGCAACTACCACATCGAGAAGACCGAGAACTTCGACTACACCTTCCACGAGAACCAGTCCATCGACTGGCCATTCAACCCACAGGGCACGCTCCCGAACATCACCACAATCCCCGGTGTGAAGTGGAGCGACTACGCCACCGAGATCGACCCTGCCGACGACCCGTTCTACAAATCGATTGACGTGGCCGTGCGCGTCGACGTGGACTGGGATCACCTGCCCATCCACAGCGTGGACGTGACAGTCGAATACGGAAAGAACACCGGAAACTCCTACCACTTCTCCAAGCCCGACGACGTCTGGCACTTCCGGTCCTACACCAGCGACAACAACGGCTACAAGAAGTACAAGTACTCCTATGTGGTCAACTACCGTAACGAGGCCCGCACCTTCACACAGGGCCCGATCGAAACCGACAGCGAAGAGCTGACGATCACCGTCGGCGAACTGGGCATTTTCGACACCACCGCCCAGGCCAGTGGTGCCATCGACTTCACCAAGATCCCCGGCGTCGAGGTCAAGCTGCACTACGAGGACCCCGGCGTCGTCGATCCGTTCGACGAGGTGCTGGTGCTCGATAAGGACCACCACCAAATCAACTACCAGAAGGTGGTTTTCACCCCCACCATCAAACCGTTCACTTACCGCGTCAAATACATCACCGCCGACGGGCCGCAGTACTCGATCGGCCCGCGCACCGGGCTCAACGGCCAACTGTTCATCGACGGTCCGTTCACCAACACCGAAACCATCAACGTGCGGGTGCTGTCGAACTTCGACACGCTCATCGACACCGTCTTCCTAGACCTCAACTATGCCGACACGAAAAACACCTATTCGCTGCAGAAGTCGTTGGCGCTGACCAAAGACCACCCGTTCGCCGACTGGTCGTTCCCCGTGGTCGACCTCGCCGCCGGCCTGGTGTCCTACTCGGGCACCATCAAATACAAGGACGGCACGTCCGAGGACATCGCCTCCACCACGCTGGCCGCCGGCGTGCGCACCATCAAGATCGGCAGCGACGACACGTTCCTTCATCTGCTGCCGGTCACCGATCTGATCGATTGGACGCAGGTCAAGCTCGTCAAAGTCGACGCCCACTACCACGATCCGGCGCACGACATCGACCAGTCCTACTCGTGGGTGCTGCGCAAAGACGCGACGCCGCAGACCTTTGACTGCCACCTGGCCGATCCGCACGCCAACACGTTCACCTGGACGGCGACGCTGTACATGGCGACCACACCGCCGTCGACGCTGCAGATCCCGCAGCAGACCGGCGGCGACGGCGGATTCGTCATCGACCCGTCACTCGCGGGCGCCCACGTGTAAACCACGAAAGACAGCGAAAGGGAAGGCACACCAATGCTTTACCTCAATCCGCCTTACTACTACATCGACGGCGTCAGCCTGCTGCCGGACCACCAAGACCCGCTGCAGTGGTACTTCATGCCGCTGTATCCGCGGTTCTCCACCAACCCCGGAACCGGCGAAATCCAGCTGTCGTTGTTGAAGTACCGTGGCTCAGCCGGCAACGGCGGATTCTTGAATTTCGACGTCAACATCGGCATCGATCAGCCCGCTTTGGACACCGTGGCGGGAAAGCTCAAGGGCGCCGCCGGACTTGACGACAAGCCACGGCTGTCGCCGGTGCCGCTGATCGACGGCACGGTGCGGTTTATCCTGCTCGGCAAACAGACACCGCCCCCGCCGGGTGCCGGAGGCCCGCCCGCGGCCGGCGGCCAGCCCGCCGATGCCAGCCCGGGCATCCGGTTCGTCGAGACCATCCTGCAGGCCACCAAGCCCTCCCTTTACGGCGACAACCAGGCGGTGTTCTCCGCGCAGCTGAGCCAGTACGGCGTCACCGTGCTCGAAGAGGCGCTGCGCGGCGCCATGACCCCGATCGGCGTGATCTACGACTTGGACTACGTGGCACTGCGTCCCGCGTTCCAGGTCAAGCTGAATGTCGACTGGGACAGAGTCTTTCACTACGTCGACAAGATGACAGGCGTCGACGGGCTGTTCGTGTCCACTGAGATCGACAAGGCGGTCAGCGATCTGCGCGAACAGAAGGCCATCGATCTGCAGGCCGACCTCTTCGTCGCCGACGGCGACGACCCTGGCTCGGTGGTCGCAGACTTCGCCCGCGCGGAGAACGAAGTCAAGGAGATGTTCACCGACGCGTTCTTCAAACCGTCGCTGGAGCCGACCAAGGAAGCCAAGGACGGCTGGGACCGCGCCGCCGACTTCGGCAACCAGATCGGCCGCTACGCCACCACCGGCGGTGTCAGCAGCTTGCTGACCTTCTGCAAGAAAGAGGTCGACTTGACCCGCATCGACCGCAAGTCACTCAACGTCAACATGCGCGAACGCACCGCGGTGCGGCGGAGCATCCACCCACAGGGGCACCTCAGCGGCATCGCCGCCGTGCTGGCCGGTGACCCGTCGAAGTACACGATGAGCGTCGACCTGGACGACCCCTTCTTCAAGCAGCGCAAGCTGACTGCCCTCTCGCGCGCGGACATGAGCGCCGACCAACTCACCTCGGTGCACGTGTCGGCCCGCTATGGCCAGGACCCCAGCGACGTGATACTCGACGCCGCCCACCCCAGCGCCGAGATGACCTGGCAGGGCGCGGTCAGCGGTGGCACCTTCCAGTGGCCCGTCAGCTACGACTACGAAGTCACCTTCGCCAACGTCGACACCAGCCAGCGGCCCATGCATCTGTCCACGGTGGGCCGGCCCGGCTGGCCGAAGACCACCGTCGACCAGACTCTCGAAATCGTTCCGCGCGAGGACCTCTACACCATCGTCGACGTACCGATCCGAGCCGAGGCGCCGGTGCTGGCCGACTGGCCCACCATCGACGTCGACGTCAGCTACACCGACGACGCCAACGGCCTTCACCAGCGCCAGCGCTACACCCTGACCGGGCAAGCGCCGCTGGCCCACTGGCCGATGTTCGTGCTCGACCCCGGGAAAACCCGGCTGCACTACCAGATCACCTACACCGGCACCGACAACCGGGTGTTCACCAGCGCGGCCACCGACACGGACGACGAGCAGATCAACGTCGTCAACCCGTTCCCCGACCGCGTCGATCTGTCCATCGTGCCGCTGTTCGACTGGAACACCGTCGACCGTGCCTTCGCCGACGTGTCCTATGACGACCCACAGCACAACGTCAGCAAGGCGCAGTCGTACGAGTTCACCGCGAAAAAGCCTGACACCGCGCAGTTTTCGGTCAAGCTGCCGCCCGGCGCGCGTCACCTGCCCATCAGGTACGCGGTGTCCATCCTGTTCAAAGACGGCAACGAGGTCGACGTCCCGCCGTCGGCGACGTCGCTACCGCGCGTCACGCTGCGCACGGCGATGAGGGGCCACCGCACCGTGGCCGTACACACCGACGGCGCCGACTTTGCCGCTGCGGGACTGACGTCCATCGACGTAAACCTCTCGTTCACCGACGCCCAAGCCGGCATCAGCGCCGCCGACAGGTTCACCTTCAGATCCGCCAACGATCTGGGTCAGTTCGAATACGACTTCGTCGACGGTGCCCGGTCGGCCTACACCTTCAGCGCCAAATACCACTACGACAACGGGCTGAGCCGCACCATCGACGCCCAGACGTCGACCGCCGACGACCTGTCGCTACCCGTGAACTGAGGAGATTGACATGCTGCTGCTGGGAAGCAAATCCATCACCGTCGACGGCGTGCAGGTCTTCTCCGACCACAGCGACCCCAACCAATTCTGGTACCTACCGGCTCCGGTGGCGCTCGCGCGGGACCCGCAGACCCACGACGCCGATTTCACGTTCCTGAAGTTTCGGCCCGCCGCGGTCGCGAACGGCGCCAAGGGCGGCGGCTTCTTGATGTTCACCGTCGACCTGCAGCCCGACTCCCATCTCGAAGACCGCATCCTGGCCAAGGTCGCCGCCCTGGCGCCTGGGGAGCCGAAGCTCTCAGCGGTGCAGTTCGACGAGGGCAGCGTGGCGTGCATCGCGATGAACCTGCAGGGCGGCGGCGGCGCGGTCGCCGCCAACACCCCCGGGCAGTTCGTCGCCGTGGAATCAATCTTGGGTGCTTGCGCCCCCGCACTTTTCGGAGATAACGCCGCTGCATTCAGCCTGACACTGAGCCAGGAGGGCGCCACACTTCTCGAGGAGGCCTTCACCGACGGCATGGCCCCTATCGGGGTGATCTACAACCTGAAGTTCACCGGCATGCGGCCAGCACTGGACGTCAAGATCACCGCCGACTACAAGCGCATCTTCAACCAGTTCTCGGCCGGGCTGAGCGCCGGGGTGTACTTCGTCTCCGCCGGCCTGGAAGCCGGATTCGAGAAGCTGCGCCAAGACGGCGCCATCAAGATCGAAGTCACCAACTACACCGGGGCGGCTGAGCTGGACACCAAGGAGCAGTGGGCGATGGACTTCTTCAAGCAGACGCTGATCAGCCAATGGTTTGAGCCCACCCTGATGCCCGGCCAGCTCGAGGGCGGCGGCGCGCTGGGCGCAGCCGGCTTGGACGCCGCGGTGCGCGGCAACAGCGTGCGACCGCCTGCGACCGTCGCGCCCGCGGTCCCACCCGTCGCCGCGTCGCCGGCCATCAACCCGATCAAACCTCAAACTCCCTCGCCGACAGCTGGTTCGGGGCAACCCGCGACTCCTATGCCCGTGGCACCGGTACATCCGGCCATTCCATCGCCGATCGGCGCGCCCACACCAGCCGCACCGCCGCCTGTCCCGGCACCGCTCGCCCCACCCGGGCACCCGAGCCTGCCGGCCGCGCTGACCAAATCTCCCACCGCCAACACCGGCGCGCCCGTCCAACCCGCGGGCCGACCGCCCGCTGCCGGATCCGGTCTGGGGTTCAACCCGGCCAGCACCGCCAACGCGCTTGCGCCGCTTGCCAACATGGGAGCATCGAAGGCATTGCCACAGGTGTCCTTCAAGCTGAAGTACATCAACCAGGACGAGCTGAAGACGCTGACGCTCGAGTATCACCGCTCCGAGGCCACCCAGCGCATCTACGCACCGCAGGGGTTCTTCGGCCTGCTCGCCGGCGACCTCGACACGACCAAGGGCGGCAGGCACTTCCGCGAGGTCGACCTCGACGACCCGTTCTTCCGGGTCTTCACCGTCACCGTGCAGGCCCCGATCGACTACGCCGCCATCGGACTGACCAGCGCGCACGTCACCCTCGACTACGGGGACCCCCAAGGTGACCCCCAACACCTCAAACACCAGGACTATCTCTTCGACGCCGAGCATCACCAAGACCAGCAGTGGCAAGTCTTCCTCGACGGTAAGCTCGACACCGCCTACCGCTACAGCATCGAATACCACTTCGATCCGCAATCGCCCTGGAAGGCGCAGCAGTACAGCTACCGCAGCGCCACCAAGCAGACCGAGAACCGAACGTTGTTCATCAACCCGTTCGACGACTTCGCCTTTCTCGACGTCACCATCGCCGCCGACGGCATCGACACCGACATAGTCACCGCCACCGACGTACACCTGTCCTACAACGGACCGGCCGGCTACAGCCGCGCTGACGTGGTGACAGTGATCGCCGGAAAAGAGCCGCAGCACTGGAAGCTTCGGCTGCAAAGCGACCCGGCACCGCAGTACACCTACCACTGCGTTCACCACCTGTCCGACGGGACCGCCATCACGACCGACCCCGTGACCACGTCGGCCACCACGGTGGCGGTCACCAACCCATTCGCCGGGTCGCTGGATCTGACGTTCGTGCCGCTGTTCGACCCAGCGCAGGTGCGGTTCGCGTTCTGCGACTTCGACTACTCCGACGCCGACAACCACTACCACCGACAGTTCCGGCTGCAGTTCGGTGCCGATGCCAACGTGCCAGTCTCCAAACACATCTCGATCCGTGACCCGAAGAAGATCGGGTTCCGCTACCGGCTGACGTTCGAAGGCGCACACGGCGACGAAGAACGTGGAGCCTTCATCGACACCGAAGACACGCTCATCGCGGTCAAGAAAGGAGCCTAACCATGACCAAGCGAGCCGTGGTCGTTGGCGTCAACGACTACACCACCCAGTTCCCCGACGGCAAAAGCAATCTCGCCGGTTGCGTCAATGACGCCGCCAGCGCCTATCACCTGCTGGTCGACGCGTTCGGTTTCGACCCCAGCCAGACCTACTACTACACCGACGCCGCCGCCGACCGCACCACCATCCTGCAGGCGCTGCGCTACATCCTGACCACCGGTGAAGCCGGCGACGTGGCGTGCTTCTTCTACGCCGGGCACGGCGCCCGACTGGCGGCCGACCCGGCCAATCCGACCACCTCGAAGTACTACGAGGCGATCATCCCGGCCTCCGGTGACTGGATCACCGACTGGGAGTTGAGCGACCTCGCTTCCCAACTTGAGCCCTCGACGGTGAACTTCACCGTCATTCTCGACGCGTGCTACTCCGGCGGATTTCACGAATCGGCGCCCGATTCGCGCACCCGCACCATCGATTTCACCCAGGAACAGGTCGACGCGATGGTGGCCAACATGACCACCGTCATCCCGTGCGGGGTGTGCCTGCCGGCGGACTCCACCGTGATGAACAACAATGTCAGCCTGGTCAAAGGCAACGGCAACGGAGTGGTGTGCAGCGTCGATGACAACAAAAGCCTTGTCCCCCAGTCGAAGTCGACCGTGTTGGCGGCGTGCCGCTACGACGAGGTCGACATCGAAACCGGCGGTCACGGCGCGTTGACCCAGGGCCTACTGGACATCGTCAACGCCACGAACTTCTCCATCACCTACACCGACCTGGTCGATCAACTGCGCACCACCGTGCAGTCCCACAACCTGACCCAAACTCCCACGCTGCTCGGTCAGGAGAACCGAGTGACCGAAGACTTCCTGGCACCATGGCACGACTGCCGCTAGCCCCACCATCAGCAGCGCAAACGGCGGCTGACCCCGCCCAGCACGCCCTGAGTATGCTGGCCGGCGTCGCGCCGGACGCCGTGGCAACGGCCCGCCCCGCGCTCGCGCGCATCCTTGAGCCACTGCGGGCATCGCAATGGCCGCAGGTGGCCTGGCGATTCAGCCGCCTGACCGCCTCGGGCAACCCGGTCGAATTCTCCTTCAGCACCGCCGATCCGGCGCTGCGGTACACCGCCGAGGTAGCCGGTCCCGAGGTCGACACGCGGTCCCGGCTGCCGCGCGCCCTGACACTGCTGGCCGAACTCTCCGCGGGCGCAACGATTCCCCCCGCGTTGGCCGACGAACTCGCCGCGCTACAGCAGGCGGGCCAACCACAGTGGGGCGCCTGGATCGGCGGACGCCACGACGGCACCCGATCGCGCTACAAGCTCTACGCCGACGTCCCACCTGGCATCGACACCACCACATTTCTGGTCAACCAGCTGGGTTGCCCGCACCTGCTGGCACACCGCCGATCGCGACTCGAAGGGGTGGGCCACGAGATCCAAACCGGCCTCACCGAACTGTATTTCCGCCTCGACGGCCTCGACGTCGCCGACACCGGTGTGCTGCTGCACCGAAGCGGGCTCGGTGAGCGTCAGCGCGACCTGCTCGCGGTGATGGAGACGGTCTACCGGCGCACGATGCGCCCGCACCTGCCGTCGCACCCGTTCGGCGTCAGCGTCGCCACCACGCCCGGCTACGGCGCCGTCGCCATCAGCGTGTTCGCCTACGCCATCGATGTCTTCGGTGACGACGCCGCCACCCGTGCGGCGTTGCTGCGGGTGGGTTCGCAGCTGAACTGGGACGCCACCGCCTACCGGGTGCTCAGCGCACCGCTGGCAGACGTGCACAGCGCGCCGACACACCACAGCGTGGTCGCGTTCACGGTCGCCGGCGACGCGCCCGCCGCCCTGACCGTCGGGATGGCACCACCGTGGCCCTGACGGACGAACTCGTCAATGAGATCGTCACAGCCCAGAACGCCAGCGGCGCCTTCGCGTCAACGATGGTCGAAGACGGCGCAGCACGCGACGACGAGAACGGCTTCGTCACCGCACAGGTGCTCAGGGCTCTGGGCCCGCATACCGCCGATGCGCGGCTGCGCGAAGCTGCTGGGCGGGCCCTGGACTTCCTCGCGGGCTGCGAAGATCCCGATCATCCTGGGGCATACCGGTTCTGGACCGACACGGCGCGACCAGCCCATGTGCCGGTCTACCCGGCCGACGCCGACGACACCGCGGTCATCTCCCTCGAGCTTGCTCGTCACGGCCGCCTCGACACCGCGGCGCTGCGCGCCACCGTGCTACGCCGGTTGTTTCCCCATCGCGTCGCGGCGGGAGTCGATATGCCGGCCTCGTGGGTACGTCCCGGGGTGTTTTGGACATGGCTGGCCGACGATTTCGGCTACAACGTGGTCGACTGTACCGTCAACGCCAACGTGGCCGCGCTGCTGGCCGTCGCCAGGCTGACGCACCTACCGTGCTACGAGGCGGTGGGCTCGATGATCGAGACCGCGGTCGGCGCTGCAGGCGACAACGAACACCACGTCCGGTGCTTGTCACCGTATTACCCGCACCCCAACGAGCTGCTGCTGGCCGTCGACGCAGCCGTCGCGGCCGGGGCGCACAGGCTGCGCACCACGTTGGAAGCCTTGCGCAAATGGGCCCGCCCCCCCGACGTCGGCGAGCCGGTGTTCTGCAGCTCCTACGGGCGAGTGCGATGGCACGTCCCACTGCTGCACCACATTCGCGCAGCCCGTACGCAACCTGTGAAGGCCGAAATCGAGTCGAGTAGCCGACTACTCGTGGCAGCCGCCACCGTGGCGCCTAGCTTTCGGTTCAGCAGTCGGGTGGGGAGGTGCAGTGCACAACAAACGTGCTGCGGACCCGGCGAAACAGAAAGGCACACACCATGACCACCACACTGCAGGTCTACGCCGACGAGGACGACGCCTTGCTGTTCTGGACGGTAGCGGCGGCGATCCCCGGATGCCGAGGGTTCGCGATCGCGCGACGCATGACAGACCCGACCGGCAAGAAAACCGAGAAGTTCCTATGCAATCGCGTCGGTTTCTCCGCTGATGCTCCCCCCACCCCCGGCGCGGCGGTGCACGCCCAGCCCTCGACACAGTGGCCGTTTCAACGGTTTTCTTGGACCGACCACGCCGCCAACACCGGCGATACCGTCTCGTACCAAGTCATTCCGGTCGTGCGCGACGCCAGCGGTGGACTGGTGCAGCTGACCGATCACGCCAGCGCCTGGAGCCCAGAACGCACCCTAGGCACGCCCTCCGACAGCAGGTTCGCCCCATTCTTCAATCGCGGATTCGTGATCTCACAGTTCATGTCGCGCTATCTCGCGAAGAAGAAGCTGACACCACGCGAATTCAAGGACGGCATCCAAGACGAAGACGAGCAGGCGATCCGCAGCTTCCTGTCGGGCGACCTGCGGCTGGCGCTGCTCAACGAACTGAAGATCGCCATCAACGACGAAGCCCAAATCTATGCGGCGCTATTCGAACTGGCCGACAACGAACTCGTCGACGCGCTGTGCACCCTGGGCCCCAACGCCCACGTCGTGCTAGCCAACGGCTCGATCACCCCGCACAAGGGCGAAACCTCCGCACAGGCCCGCACCCGCGACGAAAACAACGACGCCCGCGCCAAACTGCTGGCTGCCAACGTCGACGTCGCCGCGAACGACCGGTTCATCTCGCCAGGGGCATTGGGCCACAACAAGTTCATGGTGCGTACGGACAGATCCGGCGAGCCGGTGATCGCCTGGACCGGCAGCACCAATTGGACGCCGACCGGATTATGCACCCAGCTCAACAACGGCCTGCTGATCAAGGACGCTTCAATCGCCCAGACGTACCTCGATCAGTGGCACCGGCTGCGCGACGCGACCAACGGCTTCCCCAAAGCCTTGGTCAGCGCCAACAGCACCGCGCACATACCTGCGCCGCCGGCGCCCGACGCTCCGGCAGCCACAGTGTGGTACAGCCGAACCAGCGGCAAGGTGGACCTGGCGGCATTGGCCGATGTGGTGAAGTCGGCCAAGCAGGGCATCTTGTTCCTGATGTTCATGCCCGGTGGCAACGGCGTGCTCGCTGATGTGATGGCGCGCGTCGGAGAACCGGGATTGTATGTGCGCGGGGTGGTTTCAGAACTTCCGCACGGACCTGGCAACGAGTCGGCGGTCAAAGTCGACCTGATCAACGGGGCACAGCAGCAGGACACCACGCTGGACATCATCCAGCCCGAGGGTGTGGCGCACCCGTTCGCCAACTTCGCCGCCGAGGTCACCCACAAGCAATTCCTCGCCAATATCGGCCACGCCATCATTCACAGCAAAGTGCTTGTCGTCGATCCGTTCTCGCCAAACGCCACTGTGGTGACGGGAAGCCACAACTTCTCGCAGTCCGCGTCCACCGGTAACGACGAGAACTTCATCGTTATCAGGGGTGACCGGGCGCTGGCCGAGGCGTACGCGGTCAACATCATGGCCGCCTACGACCACTATCGGTGGCGGGCGTTCATCGCTGAGGAACAGAACCCGTTCAATGCGCTGGCCGATGACGACACATGGATGGCACCCAAGCTGGCCGCCTCGCAGCATGACCTTCAGTTCTTCTGCAGCTCAACCTGAGACTGCGATGTCGCCTCGACGATGTCAGTGACGAAGAGCTGGCCTGGCGTCCGGTTAGTCCACACAAAATTCCCGGTCGCTCATCGGGGCACAGCGACCGGGAATTTCTGTTTCGTGCGACTAGTGATGGACCGCTCGGCGGCGCCCACCGGAGAACATGTCGCGCCATCCGCGGCGCGGCCGTTCCGCAGTGGCCGTGCCCGTCCGCGGCCGTTCGGCCGTCGCAGTGCCTGTCGGCTGGATCTGCGTCACCTCGTCGGACGGCGCAGGCTGTGCCGCAGTGGCATCGCTGTAATTGGCGACCGGCCGTTCGTCATACGCGGCGACGTCGCGCTGCGCGTACGCGATATCGCGGGCGCTGCGAACCGACAACCGCCCCAGTGCAAGAGCACCCAAGAAGATGATCAGCGCCCCGAGGCCGTAGAAGTACGTCAACTCGAGCCAGACCCGCTTGGTTTCGGTATTCGCCACCGGAGCGCCGACATCGCCGATGCTCAGCGGCCCGGCCAGCGCGCGGCCAACGACAAACCACGCGCCGGCGAGCACGGTCAGCCAACCACCCAACATCGCCGTTGCGCGATTGCCTGAGACCAGCAGCAGCAGACCGCCGAGCGCCGTCACCACACCGGGCAGGACTTCCAGCCAGCCACGTTGCGTCGTCCAGAACCACTCCTGGTCCGGCGCGAACGCGAAGTTGAAATACGGGCCGACAAACGGGATGAGCGAACCCGACGCGCCCAACAAGATCAACAGGAATCCGCTCATCGCACCACGGCTGCGGGGCATTGTCATCCGCCCGCCGCGGGGCCGAACGCGGGTGTCAGTCATGGCTCTCCTCCTCATGTCTTTCCCGCGGATACCCCCGGCTGCGCCTGCATAACCGTCAATAACGTCGGCAGATCCGGAGCGGTGGCTGCCCCGGGTGACAGCTGTCACACCGTTCACAGCGAACTGACAGCCGACAGCGGAATAATGTTAGTTTCGCTAACGTCTTTCCCCCTAGGCGCGACGTTGCGCCACCCCTTCCCGCGATTTGCTGAGGATTACTGATGTCGACTGTTACCCAGGAGGAACGGCTCGAACGCCGCATCTCCGATTTGTATGCCACTGACCAGCAGTTCGCCGACGCTCGACCAAGTGAGTCCGTCGCCCATGCCATTGAAGTGGCCGATGTGCGGCTGCCACAGATCGTCCGGACGGTGCTGGACGGTTACGCCGACCGGCCAGCGCTGGGGCAGCGCGCCGTCGAGTTCGTAACCGACCCGTCCACTGGCCGGACGTCGGCGTCGCTGCTCCCCCGCTTCGAGACGATCACCTATCGCGAGTTGTCCGACCGCGTCGATGCCGTCGCCACCGCGCTGACACACAGCTTCGTTCAGCCCGGCGACCGCGTGGCGATCCTCGGCTTCACGAGCGTCGACTACACCACGCTGGACATGGCGCTGCTGCGCCTCGGCGCTGTCTCGGTGCCGCTTCAGACGAGTGCACCGGTTGCCCAGTTGCGGCCCATCGCCGCCGAGACGGAGCCGGTGGCGATCGCGTCGAGTGTCGATTTCCTCGACGACGCCGTGGAGGTCATGCTGACCGGTCATCTACCCGAGCGGCTGGTGGTGTTCGATTACCACGCCGAGGACGATGACCACCGCGAGGCCTTGGAAGCGGCAACCGCGCGACTGGCCCAAAGCCCGGTCGTCATCGAGACTTTGACTGACGTGATCGCCCGCGGCAGTGCGGTGACGGTCCCGCCGCCCTTCGACTCCGGCGACGACTCCAACTTGGCGCTGCTGATCTACACCTCCGGCAGCACCGGCACGCCCAAGGGCGCTATGTACCTGGCCAGTGCGGTCAAGACCTCGTGGCGCCGGTCCAGCACGGCGATGTGGGGCAACAAAGGTGTGACTCCGTCGATCACCTTGAACTTCATGCCGATGAGCCACATGATGGGCCGGGGCATCCTCTACGCCACGCTGGGTGCCGGCGGCACCGCGTATTTCGTTGCGAAAAGCGATCTTTCGACGCTCTTCGAGGATCTGGCTTTGACCCGCCCGACCCAGCTGAGCTTCGTCCCGAGAATTTGGGACATGGTGTACCAGCACTACCAGAGCGAGGTCGACCGACGCGCTGCCGAAGGCGGCGACAAGGGGACCATCGAGGCCGACGTCCTCGCCGATCTACGCGAGAATCTTCTTGGCGGACGGTTCGTTTCGGCATTGACCGGATCGGCTCCCATCTCGGATGACATGAAGGTGTTCGTCGAGTCGTTGCTCGATCTGCATCTGACAGATGGATACGGCTCCACCGAAGCGGGTGCGGTGTTCGTCGACGGTCAGGTGCAGCGCCCGCCGGTGATCGACTACAAGCTGGTCGATGTGCCGGATCTGGGGTACTTCAGCACCGATCGCCCCTATCCGCGGGGTGAGTTGCTGGTCAAGTCCGAGACGATGTTCCCCGGCTATTACAAGCGGCCCGAGATCACCGCCGAGGTGTTCGACGCCGACGGCTACTACCGCACCGGCGACATCGTCGCCGAGCTGGGACCCGACCGGCTGGAGTATGTCGACCGCCGCAACAACGTGCTCAAACTGTCGCAGGGCGAGTTCGTCACGGTCGCGAAACTGGAGGCGGTGTTCGGCGACAGCCCGTTGGT
>NZ_JBICUE010000025.1:0-73746 GCF_043197955.1 Mycobacterium sp. NPDC048908
CGGGCGACTGGCCTGGACCGACGGCACCCGCCCACCCGACATCAACCACGCCCACCACCCCGAAGAACTCCTCCACGGCAACACCGACCCACCGGCGGAAGTTGAGAGCTAGTCGCGGGCCCAGCGCGGCTGGATGAACACACCCTCGGCCTCGACGGTCACGCCTTCGTCGTCGGCGAGATGGCCGACGGCGTAGGTCTTCACGCCTTCGCTCCGGGCGATCCTGGCTTCGGCGCGCAAGTCACCGAGTCGGGTGGTGCGGACATAGCGCAGCGTGATCGTGCCGGTGAGGCGCGGCTTGTCCGGGCGGCTGGCAGCGGCGCCGAGCACATGGTCGAGAACAAGAGCCGCGACTCCCCCATGCACATGACCCGGCGGCCCTTCGTATGCCGCGCCCAGATGGAAGTCGGTGAACACGCCGCCGTCGTCGCCCTGCTCGATCACCAGGGGTGGCGCCACCGGGTTACGCACGCCGATCACCACATTGCCCCACGGCATCTGCTCGCCGTCGGTGGTGAACCGGATGCCGTAGGAACCGTCCACCTGCTGGCTGCGCAACCGTGCGGTGGCCGCATCGATCTCGGCCTTGGCCGCCGCAACCGTCTCGGCACCGGCCTCGGTGCGGATGGTGGCGTCGATCAGCGCCCGTACAGAATCGGTGAGCGGTTCGTATAGCGACCGCAGCCGTATTACTTCGTCGGCGCTGAGGTTCTCCAAGGTCCAGTCCAGCACCGCTGTACTAGAACACGTTCTAACGCGGGCTGTCGAGTCGGCTCGGCGCCGGACCGACCAGAAGCTGGCGGATCACTGGCCGGGCTCAGGCGATCAACTCGTCGTGACTGAGGTCGGTGACCGGCGCGATGGCGGCTCGGCGACCTGATCCCACTCTCAGAGGCGGCCCGGTCGATCGCTCTGCGGATCATCATCCTCGCGTCGTTCGGGTTCGAGAACACCGACCGGTGTGACGAACTCGCCGACGTGGCCACCGGCTTGTTGCGCGCCAACAACGCTGCGTTGATGCTGATGCCGTTCCTGCGCAAGCAATTCGCAGGGATCGGGCCGTGGGCACGGTTAGTCCGGATGCGCGCCCGCTTCGATGAGCTGTTGCAAGAGCAGATCGACGCACACCGGCCCGACACCACCGATACCAGCATGCTCGGCGCACTGATCATCGGAAACCACGCTGCTGGAATGGATTCCGACGACCTTCTTCAGCAACTGCGTACGCTCGTCGCCGCGGGCCACGACACCACGGCCGGCGCGCTGATGTGGGCGATGTACCACATTCACCGCGAGCCAGATGTGCGCAATCGGGTGCTCGCAGAACTCCAGACCGCGACCAGGCCCGACGCAATGCCCGAGTTGCCGTATCTGTCGGCAGTCGTGTCCGAGACCTTGCGCATGCATCCCGCCGTCCCGGTCGTGCTGCGCAGACTCACTGTGCCGCTCGCCGTAGACGGCGTGCAGCGGTCACCGGGCGACGTGGTCGGTGTTGCATTGCCCGCCGTGCACTTCGATCCGTCGCGGTGGACACACCCGAATCGGTTCGATCCCGACAGGTTCCTCGGTGCCTCGCCGACGCCGTTCGAGTACCTTCCGTTCGGAGGCGGATTCCGGCGCTGCCCCGGTGCCGCGCGGAATTGCTCTGGTGCCGCGAAGAGAGGTCCGACTGACAGTCACCGGTCGACGCTGAATCGTCCACTGGCCGAGGCGAATCCCAGCCAGGTGTGCCGGGTTCCGGCCCAGACCCCTCGATCCGGATCGCGCAAGCACGAACAGCGGCGCGGCGGGCGGCGTCACCGACTTACTCTGAGTAAGTATGGACACCGCCACCGTAGTCGTGACGATCCTGCTCGCGGCCCTGTTCACCTTCGCCGCGAGCATCAAGTTGCTCGGTGTTCGGCAGTCGCTGGCCGTCCGGGATCACCTCGGCGTCGCGCCACTGCAATGGCGGCTGATCGGCGTGTGTGAGCTCGTGGGCGTCGCCGGCGTGCTGGTGGGCCTGATCTGGCCGCCGCTCGGTATCGCCGCCGCCATAGGGCTGGTATTGCTGTCGATCGGCGCCATCGCATTCCACCTGAGGGCATCCGACGGTGCCAAGGACATGGCCGCCGCGGTGGTCGGGCTCATACTCGCGGCCGCCGCCGCTGTACTGCACACCTTCTGAGGTAGCGGCCGTCACACCGGACGCGGAAGTTGACTTAGATTACCTAAATTTTCGTAGTCAACTGTCAACGAAGTCGCCTACGCTGCTCGTATGGCTGCCCGAACGCACAGCATCGATCCCCGCGCCGAACGGGTGCGGACTCTGCTGCGCGAGGCCGCGTTCGCCCTCGCTCATGAGCGGCCCGTCGACGAGTTGACGGTCGGCGACATCGTCGCTCGTGCGGGGGTGAGCAGGCAGGTGTTCTATCGACACTTCGCCGACCGTGACGACGCCGTTGCGAATGCGTTCAGCGTCGCGTTTGCCGCAGCGGCGGCGAACATCGTCGGTGACGCCCGGGCCCGCATCCTGCGTTTGTTCGACTTCGCCGCCGAACACCGTTCGATGTACCGCAATGTCGTGCCGAGTGCGGTGACCCAGCGGGTCGTGACCGCGTTCCGCGCTGAATTGCAGCCCGCGTGCGAGGAGATCGCGCGGCAGGGCATGCCGGTGGTCTCCCCCATTGCCAGCCTCACGCCGGAGTCGGTCAGCCGGTTCCTGGTCGGCGGGTTCATGGAGGTGCTGCGGGCCTGGATGGAAGACCCTGGCTCGACCGACCTGACCGGGCGCGCCAGCGCGGCGCTCGACACCGTGAACGCACTGCTCGGACTGACCACATCCTCGAAGGGGTCCTGACAATGGCTAAACACCATGCCGTCGAACAACATCCGATCCGCGATCGCGCCGCCGTGCGCACCGTGGCGCTCGCGATGATCGGACTGACGCTGTTCGTGCTGGCGATGACCGCCAGTTACTCCGGCGCATTCGCCAAGCCCACACTGCACAACATGTCTGTCGCCGTGGCAGGTCCGCCTCAACTGGTGGACGGGCTACGCAGTCAGGACACGTTGACTGTCACCGAAGTCCGCGACGCCGGCGCCGCCCGCGACCACGTCTTCGAGCGGAGGACCGATGCCGCGTTCGCCGTGAGCCCGACGGGTGAGCTGACGATCTACGTCGCGGGCGGCGGCGGCAAGAGCGTCGCGACTGCCGCCGAGTCCGTGGGCCGTGGGATCGCCGCGAAGGCCGGGTTGGCCTCGGCCGTCGAGGATGTTGCCCCGGCCTCGGCGGGCGATCCGTCCGGCACGGTCGAGTTCTACGCGATCATCTTCATCTCGATCGGCGCATCGGTCGGCGCAGCGCTGCTTGGACGACTCATGGGTACCGTCCGGCGGCCGCTGACACTTGCTCTGCGCACGACCACGCTTGCCGGCTACTCGGCGCTGCTGGCGGGCGCGGTGACGTTTTACGTCGACGTGGTTCTCGGCGCACTCACCGGTCACACCTGGCAGGTGTTCGGCGCACTGTGGCTCTACTCGATGGCTGTCGCCGGAGCGATCACCGGGGTGGCAGCGGCGTTCGGTTCGGTGGCCTCGATGGCGTTGACCGCTTTCCTGGTGGTCATCGGCAACGCCGCGGCCGCCGGTCCGGTGGGCAGGCCGCTGCTGTCCGGCTTCTACTCCACGTTCACCGCGATCGTGCCGCAAGGCTCGGGGGTCTCGCTGCTGCGAAGCGTGTCCTACTTCGGCGGGAACGGCGCGCAGACGCCGCTTGTCAGGTTGGCGATCTGGGGCGCTGCGGGCTTGCTGCTGGCAATCGCCGCGACCGCCTCGCGAGTGAATTATCGTGCGATCCATGCGCGTTTCACCGAGCGTGACCGATTCGTACTACGACCTCGGGTCCTATCACCGTCCGATTGAGACGCCGTCGCAGCAGGCGCAGCTGTGGTTTGACCGCGGCATGGTCTGGGCCTACGCGTTCAACCACGACGAGGCGATCCGCTGTTTCGAGCGTGCGCTTGAACTCGATGCGGACCTCGCCATCGCACGCTGGGGTATCGCCTATTCCGTCGGCCCGAACTACAACAAGGCGTGGGAGGCCTTCGATCCCGTCGACCTGTCCGCGTCCTTGGCGCGGGCGCGGATGGAACTCGGTCTTGCCGCCAAGGGGCGGGCATCGGTGGTCGAACGCGGACTGATCGAGGCGCTGCAGGTCCGCTTCCCGACCGACGATCCCGACGACACCGACGGCCTGCAGGCCGGGCACGGGGCTTATGCCGACGCGATGGTCGCGCTCGGCCGGGCGTATCCCGACGACGTCGACGTCCAGGCGCTGGCCGCCGACGCGCTGGTCAACATCACCGCATGGGCGTTGTGGGACACGAGAACCGGTGAGCCAGCTCCCGGTTCGCGGGTGGCTGAGGCCAAACGGATCCTCGATGACGCACTGGCCACTCCTGCGGGCCGCGAACATCCGGGTGTGCTGCACCTGTACCTGCACACGATGGAGATGTCGGGCACTCCTGAGGAAGCTCTGCCCGCCGCCGACCTGCTGCGCGGTCTGGTGCCCGACGCCGGACACCTCGAACACATGCCCAGTCACATCGATGTGCTGTGCGGCAACTATCGCGACTCGGTGGTGGCGAATCAGGCTGCGGTACAAGCGGACCACCAATTCGTCCAGCGCGAGGGGCCGCTCAACTTCTACTCGCTGTATCGGGCGCACAATTTGCACTTCATCGTCTACTCGGCGATGTTCGAAGGCAATTCGCGGGCCGCCTTCGATGCCGCCGAGGAACTCGCGGCCCAGCTGACGCCCGAGTTGCTGGCGATCGAGTCACCGCCGATGGCGGACTGGCTGGAGGCGTTCGTACCATTGAAGGTTCACGTGTGGGTGCGGTTCGGCCGTTGGGACGAGTTGATCGCACTGCCGCTGCCGCAGGACGTCCAGTTGTATTGCAGCACAACCGCAACCATCCATTACGGCCGCGGCGTCGCGCACGCGGCCAAGGGGCAGCTGCCGCAAGCGCATGCCGAACGCCTGGCGTTCGCCGAGGCGTACGCGCGGATTCCGGAGACCCGCTACCTGTTCAACAACACCGCACGCGACATCCTGGCGATCGCCGGTGAGATGCTCGATGGCGAAATCGACTATCGGGAAGGCCGATTCGACGACGCGTTCGCTCACCTGCGGCGGGCGATCGAACTCGACGACACATTGCCGTACGACGAGCCGTGGGGCTGGATGCAACCGACCCGGCACGCGTATGGCGCGCTGCTCCTCGAACAGGGCCGCGTCGAGGAGGCCGCGCAGGTGTACGCGGCCGACCTCGGGCTCGATCCGACGCTGGCCCGGCCGTGCCAACATCCCGGCAATGTGTGGAGCCTGCACGGTTACCACGAATGCCTGCAACGGCTTGGCCGCACCGCCGAGGCAGCCATCATCGGGCAACGCCTGCAGTTGCTCGAGGCGAGGGCCGACGTGCCGATCCTGGCGTCGTGCGCATGCCGGCTCGAGGTCTGTCACTGAGACTCGATCGCATGACAAGCGTTTGGCGCTACGTGAAAACGGCGCCGCTGACCTACACGTGGCTTGGCGTGCTGCTGATCACGACGATCATTCAGCACGCCATCCCCGCCAGGCATCTGCACGCGCTGCTGCGGAAGGAGTCGACGAACCTGCATCACCTGGGGTCTGATCCGATCCGGGTGCTTGTTCAGAGCCTGCTCTGGATCGACGGCAAGTACTGGTGGCCCTACCTTATCGTGTTCACCTTGTTCATCGCGCCCACCGAGCGGTGGCTGGGCCCGCTGCGCTGGCTGATCGTCGGCCTCACAAGCCATGTCGTGGCCACCTACCTGGGCGAGGGGTACCTGTACTGGCGGATCCAGGAGGCCATCACGTCGCCCCGGTTGATCGACGCCAGAGACATCGGCGTGAGCTACTTCGTGGTGGGCATCGTCGGAGTGCTCACGTACCACGTACCGCGACGGTGGCGATGGCCGTACCTCGTCACCGCGGTCCTCATCTTCGGCGCCGTGCTGGCGGTCAAACGCGATTTCACCAACGTCGGCCACTTCAGCGCGCTGTTGATCGGGCTGGCCTGCTACCCGCTGACCCGGTCGCGACGGCGCGAACTCGCGGCTGCGTAAACTCCGGCCTGTGGCGATCAGCGACGACGACCTCGAACGCCTCCGCCGCTGCGTGGACCTCGCACGGACGGCACTCGACGACGGTGACGAGCCGTTCGGGTCGATCCTGGTGGACAGCGCGGGCGCCACGCTGTTCGAAGATCGCAACCGCGTCAAGGACGGCGACCACACGCGCCACCCCGAGTTCGCGATCGCCCGCTGGGCCGTCGACAACCTGACTCCAGACGAGCGGGCCCGCGCGACCGTGTACACCTCCGGTGAGCACTGCCCGATGTGCTCGGCCGGACACGCATGGGTGGGGCTGGGACGCATTGTCTACGCCGCCTCGTCGGAGCAACTGACCCAGTGGCTCACCGAGTGGGGCGCACCGCCGTCGCCGGTCGCCCCGTTGCCGATCAACGCCGTTGCACCCGGGGTAACCGTCGACGGGCCCGCGCAAGAGCTCGCCGAACAGATGCACGCCCTGTACGAAGCGAAGTTTCGGGTATGACAGAACCGGCCTGGGTCGAGCACGCCATCTGGTGGCAGGTCTATCCGCTCGGCTTCGTCGGCGCGTATCCGGCCGAACCACCGCCGACCCCCGACGACCACCGGCTGCGCCGAATCGTCGACTGGTTCGACCATGCCATCGAACTCGGCGCCTCCGGGATCGCGCTCGGGCCGATCTTCGCGTCGCGCACCCACGGCTATGACACGACCGACCATTACCGCATCGACCCGCGGCTCGGTGACGACGGAGACTTCGACCACCTCATCGCCGAGGCCAGAGGGCGCGGATTGCGGGTGCTGCTCGACGGCGTGTTCAATCACGTCGCGACCGACTTCCCGCGCACGCAGTGGTTTCGCAAGCGCGGCAACGCGTTTGACACCTTCGAAGGGCACGGCGAGCTGATCGCGCTCGACCACGACAACCCCGAGGTCATCGACTACACCGTCGAGGTGATGACGCATTGGCTGCGGCGCGGCGCCGACGGCTGGCGTCTCGACGCCGCCTACGCCGTCGCCGACCGGTTCTGGGCCGCTGTGCTACCCCGGGTCCGCGAACAGTTCCCCGACGCATGGGTGGTCGGCGAAGTGATCCATGGCGACTACTCGGCCCGAGTCCGCGAGTCGGGCTTCGACTCGGTCACCCAGTACGAGCTGTGGAAAGCGATCTGGAGCAGCCTCAACGACGGCAATTTCCACGAGCTCGACTGGGCGTTGGTGCGTCACAACGAGTTTCTCGACGAGTTCGTGCCGATGACGTTCGTCGGCAATCACGACGTCACCCGGATCGCCAGTCGGCTGGACAACACCAGCCACCTCGAGCATGCGCTGGTGCTGCTGTTCACGACGGGGGGCACGCCGAGCGTCTACGCGGGCGACGAAGCCGGCTATCAAGGCGTCAAGGAGGAGCGGTTCGGCGGCGACGATGCGGTGCGACCGGAGTTCACTGCCCCGCTGATGGGTGTCGACGAACATGGCCATGACATCTTCCGGCTGCATCAGTACCTGATCGGGTTGCGCCGCCGTCACCCATGGCTGCACACCGCGAGGACCGCACCGTTGCAGCTGACCAACACGCAGTACCTCTACGCCACCCGCAACGGCTCCGACGTGCTGGTGGTGGCGCTGAACGCGGTTGATGTGCCGTTGTCGGTGGCGCTGGGCGACATCGGCTTCGGTGAGGCCCAGATCGTCGCCGGTTCGGGTGCGCCGCCGCAGACAGTGGTCACCGACGTCGAGGTGCCCGCCCACGGCTGGCTGATCATCGCGCCGCGTTGAGAAGCTCGAGGGTGGCGGGATCCTCTTCGCCGTCGTAGAACTTGTCCAGCACGCCGCGGAATTCCCCTCGAACGTCGGGGTCGTCGGTCGCGTGCGCGAACAGCGTCATCGACGAGCGCACCTTCACGTTGTCGGGCCAGCCGAAGATCTGGTCGACCGATCGTCCCTCGATCGCGGTGACCAGTCGGGTGCACTCCCGTAACCGCGGCCCCAGCACCGGGTGCGCCAGGTACGCACGCGCCTCGTCGAGCGATGCGATGCCGTAGTGCGTTGCGGTGCCGCTACGGCCCAGGCCGCGCAGCTGAGGAAAGATGAACCAGATCCAATGGCTGAGCTTGGCGCCGTCGCGCAGTTCGGCGACCACAGTGTCGTACACGCGGTCCTGGGCGTCGACGAAGCGACGCAGATCGAACGATTTGCCGACTGTCATGTCATTGGCAAGTTTCGCAAGCTAAGGTTCGGGATTCAATGACGACAACCACCGACGCGGACTCTTCGGTCGAACCGGAGGCGGCCCCTGCGCCGAAGGCCCGCAGCTTACGCCGTCGAATCATGTCGCGGATCAGCATCCAGTCCAAGCTGTTGGTGATGCTGTTGGTGACGAGCATCTTGTCGGCCGCCGTCGTCGGTGCCATCGGCTTCCAGTCCGGGCGGAGTTCGCTGCGCGCTGCGGCGTTCGACCGGCTGACCGAGATCCGCGAATCCCAGTCGCGACAACTCGAGGCGAAGTTCAACGACCTGGAGGACTCGCTGGTGGTCTACACCCGCGGCGCGACGACCACCGAGGCGATCGAGGCGTTCACCGCCGCGTTCGACCAACTCAACACCGCCACCGTCAGCCCGCCGCAGTGGCAGGCGGTACTCGACTACTACAAGAACCAATTCGAGAAATCCGAAGAGGCGCAGACCGGCAACCAGATCGACATCGCCGGGTTGCTGCCAACCGTGAACGCGCAGAGGTACTTACAGGCCAACTACACCACAAGGTTCACGGACTGGGATCAGGCGATCCGGTTCGACGACGCGGGCGACGGCAGCGCGTGGTCGGCCGCCAACGCCCGGTTCAACGACTTCTTCCGCGAGATCGTGTTGCGCTTCTCGTTTGAGGACGCCTTGCTGCTCGACACCCGAGGCAACGTCGTCTACAGCGCCTACAAGGGCGTCGACCTCGGCACCAACATCCTCAACGGGCCGTATCGCGAGAACGAACTTCGCGACGCCTACCAGAAGGCGCTGGCTTCCCACGCGGTGGACTACGTCGGGGTCACCGACTTCGGGGATTACCAGCCTGCCGACGAGCCGACCGCCTGGATGGTGGCACCGGTGGGCCCACAAGGTCGGGTGGAAGGCGTTCTGGCGCTGCAGTTTCCGATCTCCAAGATCAACGACCTGATGACGGTCAACCAGAAGTGGGAGCAGGCCGGTATGGGTAAGACCGGCGAGACCTACTTGGTCGGCCCGGACGACCTGATGCGGTCTGATTCGCGGTTGTTCCTCGAGAACCGCGACGAGTTCAGAAGCGATGTGGTCAACGCGGGAACTCCACCAGACGTCGCCGAGGAATCGATGCGCCAGCATGGCACTACGTTGGTGCAACCGGTGGCGAGCGAAGCGATCAGGCTGGCGCAACGCGGTCAGTCCGGCACGCTGATCGAGGACGACTATCTAGGTCATCGGACCCTGCAGGCCTACGCACCGGTCAACCTTCGCGGGCTGCACTGGTCAATCGTCGCAAAGATCGACACGGGCGAGGCGTTCCAACCCGTCGCCACCTTCACGCAGACGCTGGTGATCTCAACGGCCGTCATCATTTTCGTGGTCTGCTTGGCCGCCATGTTGCTGGCGCGACTGTTCGTTCGGCCGATCCGCAGACTCGAGGCGGGTGCCCAGCAGATCAGTGCGGGCGACTACAACGTCACCCTGCCGGTGAAATCGCGCGACGAATTCGGCGACCTGACCGTCGCGTTCAACGACATGAGCCGCAACCTCGCGATCAAGGAGGACCTCCTCGCCGAGCAGCGCGGCGAGAACGACCGGTTGCTGCGCTCCCTGATGCCCGAACAAGTGGTTCGGCGTTACCGTGAGGGCGAGGAGACCATCGCCCAGGACCATCAGAACGTCACGGTGATCTTCGCCGACATCGTCGGCCTCGATGAGCTCTCCGACGACCTCAGCTCCGAAGAACTACTCGCGATCGTGAACCGGCTGACACGTCAGTTCGACTCCGCTGCAGAGAATCTCGGTGTCGAGCAGGTTCGCACGTTGCACAACGGCTACCTCGCCAGCTGCGGACTCAGTACCCCCAGATTGGACAACGTGCGCCGCACCGTGGACTTCGCCATCGAGATGCAGCGCACCATCGACCGGTTCAACGCCGAGACCGGCAACGACTTGAAGCTGCGGGCAGGCATCGACACCGGCACCGTGACGAGCGGCCTGGTTGGCCGGTCCACGCTGGCGTACGACATGTGGGGATCGGCGGTCAACCTGGCCTACCAGGTGCAAAGTGGGTCGCCGCAACCAGGGGTGTACGTCACCTCACGGGTGTACGACGCGATGCGGGACACCCGCGCGTTCAACTCGGTGGGAGCGATCGTCGTCGACGGTGAAGAGCAGCCGATCTGGCGATTGACAGACCGGCAGCCATGACCGAATTGCTGGACTCCCCCTGGTTCTACTGGGCGGTCGGCGTGGCGATCGGCTTCCCCGTCTGCCTGGTGCTGCTCACCGAACTGCAGAATGCACTGCGCAGGCGCGACAGTTCGTTGGCGCGACCGGTGCATCTGGTGCGCGCCTACATCCTTCCGCTCGGCGCGCTGCTGATTCTGCTCGTCGGAGCGATGCAGATCTCCGGCGAGACCACGCCGGTGCGCATCGTCGCCACGGTTTTCGGGTTCGTGGTGCTCGTGCTGCTGCTGTCCGGCACCAACGCCACGGTGTTCCAAGGAGCGCCAGAAGGGTCGTGGCGCAGGCGGATTCCATCGATCTTCCTCGATGTCGCGCGCTTCGCGCTGATCGCCGTCGGCGTCGGGTTGATCCTCGCCTACATCTGGGGTGCACACATCGGCGGGTTGTTCACCGCTTTGGGTGTGTCGTCGATCGTGCTCGGCCTGACCCTGCAGAACTCCGTCGGCCAGATCATCTCCGGCCTGTTCGTCCTCTTCGAGCAGCCGTTCCAGCTCGGCGACTGGATCGAGACCCCCACCGCGCGCGGCCGGGTGGTCGAAGTCAATTGGCGCGCAACCCATATCGACACCGGCCGCGGGTTGCTGGTGATGCCGAACTCGGTGCTTGCCGCCGCATCGTTCACCAACTTCAGCCGTCCGGCCGGCACCCATTCCCTGGTCGTCACCACCTCGTTCGGATTCGACGATGCGCCCGACGATGTCTGCGCCATGCTCAGCAAAGCGGCTGCGGCGCTCCCTCAGCTGCGGCCCGATGCCATGCCCGTCAGCCGGTTCGCCGGAGGCATGAACTACCGCACGGTGATACCGCTGCGGACCCCCGCTGACGACATCGTCGCGCAGGCGACCTTCCTGCGCTGGGTCTGGTATGCGTCGCGGCGGGCCGGACTACACCTCGACGAGGCCGAGGACGAATTCGAAACGCGCGAACGGCTTGAGGCGTCGCTGCGCATCATCGCCCCGACACTGCGACTGACCCAGGCCGAGCAGGATGAGTTACTTCCCCGCGTCCGGCTCACCAGGTACGGGACCGATGAGCACCTCCAAGTCCCAGGCCAGGTGCCCAAATGCATGACGTTCATCGTCAACGGCCATGTGCGACTGGTCGTGGCGGGCGACGACGGGGCAATTGTCCCGGTGCGTACCCTCGAGGAGGGCGACTTCCTCGGCAGCACCACGCTGACCCGAGAGCCCGCTGCCACCACCGCCTACGCGCTCGAAGAGGTGACCGTCTTGCAGATCGACCGCGAACACATCGAAGAACTGGTGGGACGAAAGCCGCTTCTGCTTCAGGACATCGGCCGCACCATCGAACAGCGACGGGCGAGCATCCAGCGCGCGTTGGCCGCCGACTGACCGGTGGCCACCATGAAACGCCGAGTGCCCCGGCCCCGTGAACTGGCACCGCTGATCGGCTTCAAGAAGCCGCAACTTAACGGAACTCAACGACGACTGGCCTCGGCGTTGACGATCGAGGACCTGCGCCGAATCGCGAAGCGTCGCACGCCGAAAGCCGCGTTCGACTACACCGACGGCGCCGCAGAAGAAGAACTCTCGTTGGCTCGTGCCAGGCAGGCGTTCGTCGACGTCGAGTTCCACCCGACCATCCTGCGCAACGTCGAGAAGGTCGACACTGGCCGCACTGTGCTCGGTGACCATGTCGCGCTGCCGTTCGGAATTGCGCCAACCGGGTTCACCCGGTTGATGCAAACCGAGGGCGAGATAGCGGGCGCCCGTGCGGCGGCGAGAGCTGGCATCCCATTCTCGCTTTCGACGCTGGGCACCAGCTCCATCGAAGATGTCAAGGCGGCAAACCCGCATGGCCGCAATTGGTTTCAGCTCTACATGTGGAAAGACAGGGATCGCTCGATGGCACTGGTCGAGCGGGCGGCCGCGGCAGGCTTCGACACGCTACTGGTGACCGTCGACGTGCCGGTGGCGGGCGCACGGTTGCGTGACACGCGCAACGGCATGTCGATTCCCCCGACCTTGACGCTGCGCACGGTGCTGGACGCGCTGCCGCGGCCACGCTGGTGGTTCGACTTGTTGACCACGGAGCCGTTGTCATTCGCGTCGCTGGACCGGTGGCCCGGGACCGTCCAGCAGTACCTGGACACCATGTTCGACCCCACCGTGACGTTCGAGGACCTGGCGTGGATCAAGACGCAGTGGCCGAACAAGTTGGTGGTCAAGGGAATTCAGACGCTAGAAGACGCCAGGGCGGTCGTTGACCTCGGGGTCGACGGCGTGTTGCTGTCCAATCACGGCGGTCGGCAACTCGACCGGGCGCCGGTGCCATTCCACCTGTTGCCCGCGGTGGCACGCGAACTCGGCGGCGACACCGAGATTTTGCTGGACACCGGAATCATGTCTGGAGCCGACGTCGTGGCCGCGATCGCGCTCGGCGCCCGCTTCACGCTCGTCGGCCGGGCCTACCTCTACGGCCTGATGGCCGGAGGGGAGGCCGGCGTCAACCGGGCAATCGACATCCTTTCCGCGCAGGTCACGCGCACGATGCGGTTGCTCGGCGTGACGTCGCTGGACGAGTTGACCCCGCAGCACGTGACACAGCTGCACCGATTCGGGCGCGGCTCGCCCGGCCTCGACGGCTAGTCACATCTGTCACTGCTTTCCCACAGGTCACAGTGCACATCGCGGTTTCCCGAGTCCGCGCCGAGTCGGAATCGTTAGCCAACCGCGACTTCGCAACGCTGTGTCGGAACGGCTGAAGGCGCGCGTGACCGGGTTTCATTACGCCCGAAGCAACGGCAATTGCTTTGTGGCAAGTAATGAAAGGTGGGTTGGTTGCCGTTATGAAGTTATTGGAGAGGTTTCGGACCAAGTGGTCCCGCCGACTGGCGGTGAGCGCCGTTGCGGCGGCGATCCTGCCCGGGCTGATCGGCTTCGTCGGGGGTTCAGCGACTGCCAATGCGTTCTCCCGACCGGGTCTGCCGGTCGAGTACCTTGACGTGTTCTCGGCTGCGATGAACCGCAACATCCGGGTGCAGTTCCAGGGCGGCGGCCCGCACGCGGTGTATCTGCTCGACGGCCTGCGTGCCCAGGACGATTACAACGGCTGGGACATCAACACGCCGGCGTTCGAGTGGTATTACCAGTCGGGCTTGTCGGTCGTGATGCCGGTGGGCGGCCAGTCGAGTTTCTACACCGACTGGTATCAGCCGTCGCGGGGCAACGGCCAGGACTACACCTACAAGTGGGAAACGTTCCTGACCCAGGAACTGCCCGCCTATCTCGAGGCCAACAAGGGCGTGTCGCAGAACGGCAACGCGGTGGTCGGCATCTCGATGGCAGGCAGCACGGCGCTGACGTACTCGATCTACTACCCGCAGAAGTTCATCTACGCCGCATCGCTTTCCGGCTTCCTCAACCCGTCCGAGGGCTGGTGGCCGATGCTGATCGGGCTGGCGATGAACGACGCTGGCGGCTACAACGCCGAGAGCATGTGGGGCCCGTCGTCGGACCCGGCGTGGAAGCGCAACGACCCGATGGTCAACATGGCGCAGTTGGTGGCCAACAACACCAGGATCTGGATTTACTGCGGCACCGGCACCCCATCGGATCTCGACGTCGGTGACGACGGCGGCAATCTGATGGCCGCGCAGTTCCTCGAGGGATTCACGTTGCGCACCAACCAAACCTTCCGCGACAACTACGTCGCGGCCGGTGGCACCAACGGCGTGTTCAACTTCCCGGCGACGGGAACGCACAGTTGGGGCTACTGGGGTCAGCAGCTGCAACAGATGAAGCCGGACATCCAGCGCGTGCTCGGAGCGCAAGCGTCCGCCTGAGTGCCACCCACAACCAGGGAGCCTGCCGTCACCCCCGAACGGCAGGCTCCCTGCTGTGTGAGCTAGTTCTGAACCGTTGGCCTGATCACGATTTCGCCGATCTCGACGTCATGCGGTTGCTCGATGGCGAATGCGACGGTTCGTGCGACGGCCTCGGGTTCGAGACCGAAGTCCGCCATGTTGCTGAGGTCGGTGCGCACGTAGCCAGGCGAGATCGACGTCGTCCGCACCGCACCGTCGGTCGACTCTTGGCGCAACGCTTCCATCACCGTGCGCACCGCGTTCTTGGTCGCCGCATAGACGCCCATCGTGGGAACGATCCGCAGGCCCGCCGTCGACACCGTCGTGACGAAGTGGCCGCGGCCCTGCCGCTGGAAAACCGGCATCGCAGCGGCGATCCCGTGCAGTACCCCCCGCACGTTGACGTCGATCATCGCCGTCCATTCGTCGACGTCCCCGTCGGCAAGTGGACCGAGATGAGCGACACCCGCGTTGCTCACCAGCACATCGAGGCGCCCGAAGCGATCGACGGCGGTGTGCACGAGTCGGTCGAGATCCGCTCGAACGCCGACGTCCACGGCGACGGTGGCGACGCTGCCGCCCGCCGCGGTGATCTCCGCCGCGATCCGGTCCAAGCGTGCGGTGCGGCGCGCTCCGAGCACCACTGCGGCACCGCGGCCGGCGAGCAGGCGTGCGGTGGCTTCCCCGATACCGCTGCTCGCACCGGTGATGGCGATGACGTAGTTGGTGATGGTGTTGGTCATGCGAGCTACGACGGTGCCGCCGTCGACCCTATTCCAGGGCTCACAGTCGGGTGCGCAAGGCGATGTCCTCTTCGAACTCGGCGACCATCTCGGCAGTCAACGTCGGGCGAGTGTCGGCGATGGCGGTGAGGTAGTCGTCGGTACAGGCGGCCTCGCCGCGACGGAACTCGACCTCGCGCTCGAACACCGACTGTGCGCCCTTGCGGGCGGCGAACTCGATGTCCGCCGGTGTGAACATTCCGCTCGCCTCGACCAGCTTGTCCACCTCGACGACATCAGCGTTGACGTTGAGATAGCGCCGCCAGATCGCGCCGCGCGCCACCTCGTCGGGTGGCCTGACCGGAATGATGTAGTCGAATCGCCCGTGTCGCAGAAACGCCGAATCCAGCGAGCGCACCGAATTCGTCGCGCAGATCAACAACCGCTCGTCGCGTCGGCGAAACGCCGGAATGAGCTTGAGCAGCTCATTGGTGACGCCGTGCGCGGGGTCGGAGGGGATTCCCGACCGGCAACCCGCGATCTCCTCCACCTCGTCGATGAACACGACTGCCGCATCGAGGTCCATCAGGTTGACAAATGCTTCGCGCAGCGCGGTGGTCATCGCGACGTCGGGGGCCGCGAGACGCGACGGGAACAGTTCGACGAACGGCCAGCCGAGCCTGCCCGCTACGGCCTTGGCGAAGCTCGTCTTGCCGGTTCCGGGCGGCCCGAACAACACCACCGCCTTTGGCGGCGAAACTCCGTACTGCTCAGCCAGATTGGGTTCGGCAAGCGGCATCACGATACGCCGTTCGATGACCCGCTTCTCGGCCGCCATGCCCGCCAGCGACTGCCACAGGCCATGCGGCATCACTTGCCCGCCGAGCGCCGCCAGCAGCCCCGCATCGGACGGCCCGACGTGGTCGAGCTTCTCGAAGTAGCGCAAGTCGGGTCGTTCGGTGTAGCCCGAGTTGCGTAAGGCTGCGGTCCCGGTGGCGTCGGCGGGCAGCAATGCACTGATGCGTCGAGCGCCGAGGGTGCGTAACCGAACCTCGAGATCGCCGAGCAGGGCACTGCCGATGCCGCGATTACGCCACCGGTTGCTCAGCGCGACCATCGAAATCCACGCCCGTTCGCCGTGCTGCTGCGCCGCCGCCATGCCGACCAAATCCTCACCCACCACGGCGACGACGGCGGGCTGCCCAGCCTTGGCGGCGGCGATCACCTCGGAGACACCGAAGACCGGATGCGGTTCGTCGGGGCTACGACTCTGGTCCCAGACGGAAATCGCCTTGTCGAGGTCGTCGTCGTGAAATTCGCGCAGCCGCCACGCAGACATGCAGGTCAGGGTCACCGCCGACAGCACAGCCGGGCATCGCCCGGATGGGTGGTTGGAGCGGGGAACAAATCCTCACACCACAGGGTTGAGTCGATCTGACTGAACTTTGGAGGATTCATGGCTGAAGCCAATGTGACAACGCGTGTTGTGCCCATCCTTTTCACCAGTGACTCGATCGTGCTGCCCGGCATGGTCGTGCCCATCGAATTGGACGACGTGGCGCGCGCAGCAGTCGACGCCGCACGGGCCAGCGAGTCCGGCGAGCTTCTCATCGCACCCCGGCTGGAGGACCGTTACCCGTCTTACGGCGTGCTGGCCTCGATCGTGCAGGTCGGTCGCCTGGCAGGCGGCAGTGGAACAGCTGCGGTCGTGCGCGGTAACGGCCGCGCGCAGATCGGCGCCGGCGTCAACGGGCCGGGGCCCGCGCTGTGGGTCGAGGTGACCGAGGTCACCGAACCGGCTGCCACCGACGAAACGCGTGCCCTTGCCGCGGAATACAAGAAGCTGCTGCTTGCCTACCTGCAGCGACGTGAGGCGTGGCAGATCATCGACTTCGTCAACCAGTTGACCGACCCGTCGGCGCTGGCCGACACGGCCGGTTACGCGTCGTACCTGACCCAGGTGCAGAAGCGGCAGTTGTTGGAGACGCCCGACGTGGCCGAGCGACTGCGCGCGCTGATCGAGTGGAACACCGACCACCTGGCCGAGGTGGAGGTCAACGACAAGATCGCCGAGGACGTCCGCGAGGGCATGGAGAAGACGCAGAAGGAGTTCCTGCTGCGTCAGCAGTTGGCGGCGATCCGCAAGGAACTCGGCGAGGGCGAGCCGGACGGGTCCGACGACTACCGGGCCCGCATCGAGGCCGCCGACCTCCCCGAGAAGGTGCGCGAGGCGGCGCTGCGCGAGGTCGGCAAGCTGGAGCGGTCCAGTGAGCAGAGCCCCGAGGGCGGCTGGATCCGCACCTGGCTGGACACCGTGTTGGACTTGCCGTGGAACACACGCACCGAGGACTCCACCGACCTCAGGGCCGCCCGCGAGGTTCTCGACGCGGACCATCACGGTCTGGAGGACGTCAAGGACCGCATCGTCGAGTACCTGGCGGTGCGGGCACGGCGGGCCCAGCGCGGCATGGCGGTCGTCGGCGGCCGCGGCTCCGGCGCGGTGATGGTGCTGGCCGGTCCTCCCGGTGTCGGCAAGACGTCGCTGGGTGAAAGCGTGGCACGGGCGTTGGGCCGCAAGTTCGTTCGCGTTGCGTTGGGCGGCGTGCGCGACGAGGCCGAGATCCGCGGCCACCGCAGGACCTACGTCGGCGCCCTGCCCGGCCGTATCGTGCGCGCGATCGGCGAGGCCGAGTCGATGAACCCTGTCGTGCTGCTCGACGAGATCGACAAGGTGGGCTCCGACTACCGCGGCGACCCGTCGGCGGCGCTGCTCGAGGTGCTGGACCCTGCGCAGAACCACACGTTCCGCGACCACTATCTCGAACTGGATCTCGACCTGTCCGACGTCGTGTTCCTAGCCACCGCCAACGTGATCGAGAACATCCCGTCTGCGCTGCTGGACCGCATGGAGCTGATCCAGATCGACGGCTACACCGAAGACGACAAGGTCGCGATCGCGCGCGACTTCCTGCTGCCCCGGCAGCGGGAGCGCGCGGCGCTGACCATGGATGAAGTCGAGGTCACAGATTCAGCGCTGCGCAAGATCGCGGCCGACTACACCCGCGAACCTGGTGTCCGGCAGTTCGAAAGGCTGCTGGCCAAAGCGATGCGCAAGGTCACCACGAAGCTGGCATCACGAGGATCGACGAGCCTCATCATTGATGAGCCGGATCTCGTTGAGTACCTTGGTCGTCCGCGGTTCATGCCGGAATCGGAGGAACGCACGGCGGTGCCGGGTGTGGCGACGGGTCTCGCGGTCACCGGTCTCGGCGGCGATGTGCTCTACATCGAGGCAGGGTCGACCGACGGTGAGCCTGGTCTGCAGTTGACCGGTCAACTGGGTGACGTGATGAAGGAGTCGGCGCAGATCGCGTTGTCGTATGTCCGCTCACACGCCGAGCAACTCGGCGTCGACCCCAAGGCGCTGGACCGCCGCATCCACGTGCACGTGCCCGCGGGCGCGGTGCCGAAGGACGGTCCATCGGCGGGTGTGACGATGGTGACCGCGCTGGTGTCGATGGCCACCGGCAGGCAGGTCCGTTCGGACGTCGGCATGACCGGCGAAGTGACGCTGAACGGCCGCGTGCTGCCCATCGGTGGGGTCAAGCAGAAGCTGCTTGCCGCCCAACGGGCAGGCCTGTCAACGGTTTTCATCCCGCAGCGCAACGAGCCCGACCTGGACGATGTGCCTGCTGATGTGCTCGACGCACTGGAGGTCAAGCCGATGACCGACGTCGCGGAGATCGTCGCGCAGGCGCTCGAGCCCGCGGCCGAGGCCGCTACCGCCGCGGCCTGACCCGTGGTCGGAAAGCCGTTGCGCAAGCTCGGGTTCCTGACCATCGGCCGATTCGACGAAGCCGACCCGGGCCCCGGGCACGAGCAGACGCTGTCGATGATCGAGCGCGCCGAGGCGCTCGGCTTCGACAGCGTCTGGCTGCGTTGCAGGCACCTGCAGCCGGGAATCTCCTCCCCCGTCGCGATCATGGCCGCCGCCAGCCAGCGCACCAACCGGATCGAGTTGGGCACGGCGGTGATCCCACTCGCCCTCGAGAATCCGCTGCGCTTGGCCGAAGACCTCGCGACGGTCGACATCCTGTCCGGCGGCCGGGTCAACCCTGGCGTGTCCGTCGGCACACCGATGCTCTACGAGCATTACAAAACCAAGCTCTACCCGGAAACCCATGCGCTGGAGAACTTTTCGAAGGACCGCGTGTCGCGGCTGCTGGAGTGTCTGCGCGGCGATCCGGTGAGCGATTTCGAGGGCAAGGTCGGCATCGAGGACTTCACCAGGCGGGTGCAGCCACATTCGCCGGGTTTGGCGTCGCGGGCGTGGTACGGCGGCGGCCTGTCGTCGGCGATCTGGGCAGGCCAGCAGGGCATCAACTACATGACCAGTTCCGTGGTGAGCATCGAAGGCACCGAATCGCGGGATTTCGCCACCATTCAGGCCGAGCACATCGACGCGTTCCTGGCGCATCACCCGCAGGGCCGGGTGTCACAAGGGCTGGTGGTGATTCCGACCGATTCGGCGTCTCGCGGGCAGATCGAGAAGTACCGCGCCTACGCTTCGGCCCGCCTCGAGCGCACCAAGCCGCCGCAGGGTCCTCGCGGCATGTTGTTCTCTCCCGACTACGTCGGCACCTCCGACGAACTGGCTGAGATGTTGTCCGGCCACGCCGGCTTCCAGCGGGCCGACGAGGTCGCGTTCGCGCTGCCGTTCACCTTCGACGAGCAGGACTACGCCCAGATCGTCACGGACATGGCCGAAAAGCTCGGGCCGAAGTTGGGCTGGACGCCGAAATCGGGTACCTCACAGCCGTGAGATTCGTGCTTGACGTGAACCTGCCCGACGATGCGGATGCCCGCGCTGAGCTGGGAAGGATTCTGAGGTACTGGGGTGGGGCCATGGACGACTTCGATGCACTGGAACCAGGTGACAAACAAGACATCTACGACTCGGCGTACAACAGGGTCGGGTCATGGACGGTCCGCGCCGACGCCGAGTGAATGTCGGCGCCGGGCGCTAACGTCCCTCCCATGGCCTTCGACGAGGACCTGGCCGACCGTATCCGCGAACTGATCGCGACCGAGCGCGGTGTCGACGAAAAGCGGATGTTCGGTGGGCTGGCTTTTCTCATCAACGGCAACATGTCGGTGTGCGCCAGCGGCCGTGGCGGTCTGATGGTGCGTGTGCCACCGGAGGAGACCGAGAAGCTGCTGGGCCGCGAACACGTCGAACCCATGGTGATGGCGGGACGCGAAACCCGCGGCTGGGTTCGGGCGTCCACCGACGGTGTGACGACCAAACGCCAACTGCGGTCCTGGGTGACGCGCGGTGTCGACTACGCCAAGAGTTTGCCGCCGAAATAGCGCGGGTACGCCAGCCGAGGTGGACACCAAGCAGGTGGTTCGCAATCTTCTGAAGCATGCGGGCACCACGTACGCTGACGAGGCCGGTATCCGGCTGAAGGACCAACCCATGCCACTGTTCCAGCTGTTGACGCTGGCCATGTTGGCGAGCAAGCCGATCGACGCGACCATCGCGGTGCGGGCCGCGCGCGAATTGTTCCGGGCGGGGCTGCGCACTCCGCAAACGGTGCTCGCCGCCGACCGGGCAGACATGATCAACGCCTTCGGCCGCGCACACTACGTCCGCTACGACGAGAGTTCGGCGACCCGGCTGGCCGACATCGCGGCGGCCGTGCGCGACGACTACGGCGGCGATCTGCGGAACCTCGCCACCGGTGATGTCTCGGGCACGGCCCGTCTGCTCAAGCGGTTCAAGGGAATTGGGGACACCGGCGCGGACATTTTCTTGCGGGAGGCGCAGGACGTGTGGCCGTGGGCCAGGCCGTACTTCGACAAGCGGGCCGTGGCCGCCGCCCGTCAACTCGGGCTGCCAAGCGATCCCGACGAGCTCGGTGCGCTCGCGAGAGGTGCCAACGCGGCGTTGTCGGCCGCGTTAGTCCGCGTCTCATTGGACGACCAGCTGCGCACCGCGGTGCAGCCCCAACCATGATTCGCGTCGGCACGTCTGGGTGGTCCTACGACCACTGGGCCGATGTGTTGTACCGGCCTGGGTTGCCGGTGGCCAAGCGGCTGGCCCGCTACGTCGAGGAGTTCGACACCGTCGAGCTCAACGCCAGCTTCTACCGGTGGCCGAAGGACGCCACGTTCGCCGGGTGGCGTGAGCGGTTGCCTGCAGGCTTCACGATGTCGGTCAAGGCGCACCGCGGGCTGACGCACTACCGGCGGCTGGGCAGCCCTGAGCCGTGGATCGAGCGGTTCGAGCGGTGTTGGACCGCACTCGGCGACCGGCGCGAGGCGTTGTTGGTTCAGCTGCATCCGGGGATGGAACGCGACGACGCGCGGCTTGACCAGTTTCTGCGCCTGATGCCCGACTGGATTCCCGTCGCGATGGAACTGCGCAATCCGACGTGGGACGATCCCGCGGTCTACGAGATCCTGCAACGGCACGGCGCCGCGTATGTGGTGATGAGCGGGGCGGGGCTGCGGTGCATCCCCATCGCCACGAGCGACCTCGTGTACGTCAGGCTGCACGGACCGCCACAGGATTCCCTGTACGCGGGCGCCTACCCGGAAACGGAACTGCGGCAGTGGGCCGACCAGATCGCCGAATGGCACGCACAGGGCAGGCGGGTACTCGTCTACTTCAACAACGACCTCGGCGGCCATGCGATTCGCAATGCCAGGACCCTCAAGGAGATGTTGGCGGCGAGTAGGCTCATCTGACATGACAACGTCGTCCACATTCGCCATCGTCGGCGGCGGCCTCGCGGGTGCCAAGGCTGCAGAAGCATTGCGCGACAAAGATTTCGACGGCCATATCGTGATGTTTGCCGCCGAGGATCACCTGCCCTACGAGCGTCCGCCGCTTTCGAAGGAATACCTGGCAGGCAAAAAACAGGTCGCCGACTTCACCGCGAACCCGTCGGCCTGGTATCGCGACCACCACGTCGAGCTGCAACTCGGCACGGAGGTCTCGGCGATCGACCCGTCAGCCCATACCGTTTCCCTGCCCGACGGCAGCACCGTGCGCTACGACAAGCTGCTCCTCGCCACCGGCTCTCAATCCCGGCGGCCGCCGATTCCCGGTGCCGACGCCGCCGGCGTCCACTACCTGCGCACCCTCGACGATGCCGACGCGCTGAATTCCGCACTGGTCGAAGGCTCTTCGCTGGCGATCATCGGCGGCGGGTGGATCGGACTCGAAATCGCCGCGGGCGCCCGCGAACGCGGAGTCAACGTCACCGTCGTCGAGATGGCCGAGCTTCCGCTGATGGCCGCCCTCGGCCGCGAACTCGGCGAGGTGTTCGCCGCACTGCATCGCGAACACGGCGTCGACCTGCGGCTCGGCACCTCGGTCAAGGAGATCGCCACCGCAAGCGGCAAAGCGACCGGGCTCAGGCTCGGTGACGGCGCCACCGTCGACGCGGACGCCGTCCTGGTCGCCGTCGGGGCCGCCCCCAGCATCGCACTCGCCGAGCAGGCCGGGCTGGCCACCGGCGACGGCGGGGTGCTGGTGGATTCGTCGCTGCGCACCAGCGACCCCGACATCTTCGCCGTCGGCGACATCGCCGCTGCCGAGCACCCGCTGTACGGCACCCGGATCCGCACGGAACACTGGGCCAACGCGCTCAAACAGCCCGCCGTCGCCGTGTCCGGGATGCTCGGCAAACACGCCGAGTACGACGAACTGCCGTATTTCTTCACCGACCAGTACGACCTCGGCATGGAGTACGTCGGCCACGCGCCCCACTATGAGAAGGTCGTGTTCCGCGGCGACGTCACGAAGCGTGAATTCACCGCGTACTGGCTGGACGGCGAGAATCGCGTGCTGGCCGGGATGAACGTCAACATCTGGGAAGGACTCGACGACATCAAGACGCAGATCCGGTCCCGTGAACCATGGGGAGACGCTTGATCCGCCACCGTCTGACCACGCTGTGCGCGATCGCCGTGCTCGCCGCCGGGTGCTCGGGCGCGACCGTGGTCAACACCTCGGACACCCCTAGCCAGCCCACCGCCGCGCCCAGCGCGGCGCCGTCACCTGCGCCGAGCAACGCGCACCTCGTCAACGCCTTCGACTACGTCGGACACGATGGCGACACCACCGGGTACTACTTCACCACGCCGAGCGGCAAGTGGAAGTGCGCGATACTGACCCACACCAAAGCGGGCTGCCAGGCCGCGAGCAGTTGGCAGTCGGGGCTCGGCGTCGACGGCGAACCGGATTCGACCAACGCCATCGTCGTCGCGAAGGAGGGCGACCCCCAGTTCGTCGAACTGGACCAACCGCAGTTCGCGCTCCCGTCGGAGTCGGCCAAGGTGTTGCAGTTCAACAAGATTCTGGCGGCCGCCGGATTCCGCTGCAACGTCCAGGAATCCGGGGTGTCGTGCCTGAGCGAGTCGAGCGGCAAGGGGTTCACGTTCTCTTCTGACGGATACGTGCCGCAATACACCGACGTGCCGACGGGCGCGCCGTGAACCCAGACGGCGCTAGAGCAGGCTGGCGGTGCCGTCGGCGTTGACCGAAACCTTGGCGCCCGCGATGTCGTCGCGGATGGTCGCCTCGGCCTCGGTGGCGTCGGGAATCACCGCGAGCGCGCGTGCGTCGTCGGGGGTGCGGACGGCAAGGAAGGCTTTCTCCGCGGTGCCGGTGCGGTTGAACGGCGTGGTCCACGTCTCCACCGTGCCGACACCCGTCCACTCCACCAACCCATGCCGGGTCGGCTCCCGATCGACCTCGGACTGCGTGTCTTCCCAACGGAATTCGTGACTCGGCGGTTGGGTGCCGTACACACCGAAGCTGTGCTTGGTCAGGTAACCGCCGTTGGCTGTGACGAACCCGCGCTGGCCGGGGTTGGCGATCAGGCGCTCGGCCATGGTGGCGATCGCGTGGGTGACGTAGTTGTTCCACGGCCCACCGGCGAACGTCAGCCCACCGGTCACCGTGAGCGGCCTGGCCGGATCACCGAGCGGCAGCCCCAGTTCGTTCGCCGCCACCTGCACGGCGGACGGAAAGCAGGAATAGACATCAATCAGCTCGATGTCATCGGCTCCGGTGCCCGCCAGCTGCAGCGCCCGCCGTCCCGCGATCCGGATCGCGGGCGAGCGATGGAACTCGGCCCGCTCACCGATCGCGTAGGTGTCGTGTGCATCCGTCCCAGCGTACGAGAAAACCCAACGCTCCGAAGGGATCTGCAGAAAACGCGCGTTGTCGACAGACGTCAGGACCAGCGCCGCGCCCTGATCGACCATGTTGTTGGAGTTCATCAGCTTGGTGTACGGCCAGCTGATCATCCGGTTGCGCGGACTGGGCTGCCAGATCTGATGCGGCGCCAGCGGCTCGCGGCTCCAGGCATGCGGATTCTTCGCCGCCACCCCGCTGAACTGTGACCACAGCGCCCCGATGCGGCGCAGGTGCTCGTCGGCGGGCTCACCGTTGGCGACGCGAAGCGCCTGCTCGAACATCGGATACACATACGCAGGCCGGTCCAGTTTGATCCGGATGTCGGCGTCCCCCGCCATCTGCATGTCCTCGTCGACGCGCTCAGCAGGCGGGACGGTGTCGTCCTGACTCGTCCATCGCGGCTTGGCGCCGCTGGCCCGCAATCGGGTTCGGGTGCGCCAGGTTTCGGCGCCCGCGATCAGCACGGTCCCGGTGCGCCCCGCCTGAATGTCCAGGCACGCCTGGTTGACCAGGGTCTGCGGGATGTTACCGCCGACCCCGGTATAGCGGGTTGCGGCGTTCTTCGCGCGGATCCGCTGAGCCAGCAGCAGGCCCGGGTCGCGGTAACGCCAGGACAGCACGTTGACGACGCGGACCGAGTCGACCGCCTCGAGCACCCGCGGATCGGCCGCGGCGCGGGCCGCCGCCACCATCAGGTCCACGGGTTCCACGCCGGGATTGTCGTCATGCTGGTTGACCTGGCCGTAGCCGATGAGTACCGGGGTCCGCGGGTCGATGGGCATGGTGTCTAGTTTGACGGGCCAGCCTGATGGTCTCACCTGAGGGTCTGGAACAGGGCGCCCTCGTCGATCAGTCGATCGATCTCCTCGGCGTCCATGACCAGCAGCTTCTGGCAGATCTCGCGGGTGTGCTCGCCTGGCATCGGTGCGGGCCGAAGTTCCGCGGGCGGGATGCGCGTATACGGTGCCGGCCCCGTCTCGCTGGGCATCGGCGCGTCGAAGAGCGGATGCGTCATATCGCGGTAGAGGTTTCGGAATTCCACCTGCGGATCGGTCAGCACGTCGGCAGCGCGGTTCATCGGCGCGGCGGGCACACCTGCCGCCTGTAAAGCGTGCGCGACGTCCGATTTGTCGCGGGTACGTGTCCACTCGGACACCTCGGTGCCGCGCGTGACGGCGGCCAGCGCCGCGCGGTCGGCGTCGCCGCGCAACGAGATCACGCACCACTCGTCGTCGCCCGCGCATCGATACACCGCGTGCGCTGAGGGGTCGGGGGTCACCGGCAGCGGCGATGCGCCCTCGGCGACGAAGGTGGTGGCGAGCTGATTGACCGCAACCTCGGCCTGCGAAACATGAACGTGCGCACCGGTTCCGGTTCGCTCGCGGCCGATCAGCGCCGCCAGCGCGGCGGTCGCGGTGATTCTGGCCGATACGTGATCGGGGAAGACGGTGGTGGCGTCATAGAAGCTGCCCTGCGGGGCGTCCGGCGACGTCCACAGCCACGTCACCCCGGTGGTGGCCCGCACCAGCGGACCGTATCCCATCCGCTCGCTCCACGGGCCGCTGGCCCCGAACGCGCTGCTCTCCGCCAACACGATGCGCGGGTTGAGCTCGCGCAGGCGCTCATACGAAAAGCCAAGGGAAGAAAGGGTTCCCGGTTTGAAGTTGGCGAACACCGCATCGGCGTCAGCCACCAGCTTCCGGAACACCTCGGCCCCCGACGGATGCCGCAGATCCACACCGAGGCTGTACTCGTTGCGGTGGGTCAGCGCCCACGACCTGCTCATCACCTGGCCCGGCGGCGTCTGCCGCAGGCCGTCGGGATAGGCGGCGCTCTCGATCTTGATGACCTCGGCTCCGAGGTCGGCGAACAGCCGGCCCAGTTCCCCGCCCGCGACGATCACGCCGAGGTCGAGGATGCGTAACCCGTCAAACGGTCGCTCGGTGGCACCGTCTGCCACGGGAGCGGCGAAAGCTTCTGTGGCCCAAGCGGGTTGGTCAGCGCCAAGCGCAGCGGCAGGTGTGGTGTAGCCGGCGTGTGCACCGTCCACCACCACCGCGCCGACGGGTACCGACACGGCGGCGCCCGGTGCGAGTTCAACATCGGTCAGCGCTGCGACGGCGCGGAAATGCTCCGATGCCAACGCCTGCGCGGGGCGCAGCACCGCGGCGATCGGCACGCCGCGCCGCTGCCCTTCGGCCACCAGATCCGACATCGTCTGGGTGGCGAACAACGCGGCGATCGCCTCGTTGAGTTCCCGCGACGACGCATAGCGCGCCGCGATGGTGTCGAATTTCGGGTCGGCGAATTGCGCGGGTTCGCCGAGCCATCCGCGCATTCCTCGCCACTGCCGCGGCGACAGCAAGCAGATTCTCACGTACCCGTCGCGGCACGGGAAGATCGGGTAGATCTGCTGGTTGCGGGGCCGCCCACGCCACAGCTCGCTGGACTTCTTCATTCCGACGGCGGCCTGGCCCTCGGACCCGAACGGCGGATCGAGTGACTGCAGTACGCCCTCCAGGCGCGAGAAGTCGATGTATTCGCCTGTGCCACAACGTAATCGGCGATAATAAGCGGCCAGTGCAGCCCAGCAGGCCTGCATCGCCGCGGTTGCCGACGCGATGCCGAGCGGGGGCAGCACCGGGGTGCCAGAGGTCGGCCCGGTGCGCGACAACGCGGTCGACATGGCGTAGAACACCGCGTCCGTCGCCCGCCACGAGGCGTAGGGACCTGCTGTTCCGAAGTCGGTCATCGACAAGGCGACCAGATGGCTGAAGCGTCCGGCCAGTGCTGCACACGAGGTGCCGAATGCCGTCAGGCGATTGCCGCCGTCCACCACGATGTCGGCGGTGGCCGCCAGGTCGAGCAGACGGTCGCGGTCGCCGGCGTTGTCGGGGTCCAGCACGGCACTGCGCTTATTGGCGTTCTGCAGAGCGAATGACACGCTGGCGCCGCCGACGCTCGGCAGCCCACCGCGTGCCGGGCTTCCGGCTGGGGGTTCGATCTTCAACACATCCGCGCCGAGGTCGGCGAACATCCGCCCGACGGCGTCGGATTCGGCACCGCCGCAATCGAGCACCCGAAGCGCTGCGAGCAACCCGGCCCTCACCGCGCCAACAACCGTTCCACCCACTCCAGGTGAGCGTCGATCCCGGTGGCTACGTACATCAGGTCGACGAACGCATCGGGATAACCATTGTCAGACAACAGCGCAAGCACGTCGGCGACCTTATCGACCGGGGTGTGTGTTGCGACATTCACCCGCACATAGGTGTGGATGGCTGCCGGATCGCGGGCCGCCGCACGCGCGGCATCGTCGATGGTCTGTCGTTGCGCGTTGAGCGTCGTCACGATCAGGTCGGCGGTGAGGCCCGGCACCCCGACGACTGCCATCCAGCCATCGGCGCGTGCGCCGACGCGGCGGAGTCCTTGCCGCCGGAAGGCGCCCAGATAAATCGGCGGACGCGGCTGTTGCACCGGCTTCAACGCAACCCATGACTGCGGTATGGCCCAACGATCACCCGAGAATTCAACGGGATTCGTGGTCCACAGCGCTTCGAGGGCGTCCAGCACCTCGTCGAGTTGCTCGCCGCGCCGGCTGAACGGAGCACCGGCGGCCTGATACTCCTCCGGCGACCACCCGATGCCGAACCCGGGCAGCAGGCGCCCGCGGCTGACTACGTCGATGCTGGTCAGTTGCCGCGCCAGGTGCGCGGGCGGATACCACGGCGCAACCAACACACTGGCGCCTAGCTGCACCCGAGTGGTGGCGGCCGCGGCGACCGTGAGCGCCACGAACGGGTCCAGGCTGGTGCGGAACTGCCGGGGAAGCGTGTCGCTCCCGGCGTAGCCGACCGTCGGATGCACCGCGGTGAGCAACCGGTCGCCGACCCACAGGCTGTCCACTCCGAGTTGCTCGGCCGTGGTTGCGAAGCGCGCCAGACCGTCGCAGGCGGACTCACCGAATTGCGGCACCGCGAATCCCAGCACGCCCGCCAGGCTAGTGCGTAGGTTCCTGTGATTCGGGTACTAGGGCTCTACCTGTTGTTCACCTGCCGAGACGATGATGAGTCAGATGACCGCCCAGGCCTTGTCCCCCACGCTTTCCAACGCCGAACAGGAATTGATCAACGCCTATTGGCGCGCCGCCAACTACTTGTCGGTGGGTCAGATCTACCTCCTGGACAACCCTCTGCTGCGCGAGCCCCTTGCGCCTGAGCACATCAAGCCGCGGCTACTCGGACACTGGGGCACCACCCCCGGGCTGAACCTCGTCTACGCGCACCTCAACCGCATCATCCGGCACCGCGACCTCAACGTCATCTACATCACGGGGCCTGGTCACGGCGGACCCGGCTTGGTGGCCAACGCCTATCTGGAGGGCACCTACAGCGAGGTGTACTCGGGCATCGAGGAAGACGTCGAAGGCATGCGGAAGTTGTTCCGCCAGTTCTCTTTTCCCGGTGGGATCCCGAGCCATGTGGCAGCCGAGACACCAGGATCGATCCACGAGGGCGGAGAGTTGGGCTACGCGCTCGTGCATGCCTACGGTGCCGCGTTCGACAATCCGGATCTGGTGGTCGCCTGTGTGATCGGCGATGGCGAAGCCGAGACGGGGCCGCTGGCCGCAAGCTGGCACTCGAACAAATTCCTCAACCCGGTCACCGACGGCGCTGTGCTGCCGATCCTGCACCTCAACGGCTACAAGATCGCCAACCCGACGGTGCTGTCCCGCATTCCGCAGGAGGAACTCGAATCGCTGCTCTACGGCTACGGCTACCGGCCGATCACGGTCGCCGGTGACGATCCGGCCAATGTGCACCAACAGTTGGCCACCGCGTTGGATGAGGCATTCGACCAGATCGGCGCGATCCAGCAGGCGGCCCGGCTGGACGGTGAGAAGGGCAGGCCGCTGTGGCCGGTGATCGTCCTGCGTATCCCGAAGGGCTGGACGGGGCCGCGGGAGGTGGACGGCAAACAAGTGGAAGGCACCTGGCGGTCGCACCAGGTGCCGCTGTCCGAGACCCACACCAACCCCGAACACATGGCGCAGCTCGAGGAGTGGTTGCGCAGCTACCGGCCCGAGGAGTTGTTCGACGAGCACGGTGTGCTGCGCCGGGAGCTGCGTGCGCTCGCGCCGACGGGACAGCGCAGGATGAGCGCCAATCCGCACGTCAACGGCGGCCTGCTGCTACGCGATCTCGATCTCCCCGACTTCGCGAACTACGCTGTGCCGGTTGATGATCCAGCATCCCAGTCGGTCGAGGCCACGCGCGTGCTCGGCACCTTCCTGCGCGACGTGATCGCCCGCAACTCCGACCGGTTCCGGCTGATGGGTCCCGACGAGACCGCGTCGAATCGGCTCTCGGCGGTGTTCGAGTCCACCGACAAGGCGTGGCTGGCCGAGGTCGACGACAACGACGAGAACCTCGGGCCCGAGGGCCGCGTGATGGAGGTGCTCTCCGAACATCTGTGCCAGGGCTGGCTGGAGGGCTATCTGCTGACAGGCAGACACGGGTTGTTCAACTGCTACGAGGCGTTCGTGCACATCGTCGATTCCATGCTCAACCAGCACGCCAAATGGCTGACCCGCAACCGCGAGCTGAGCTGGCGGCGGCCCATCGCGTCGCTCAATTACCTTCTGACATCGCATGTTTGGCGTCAGGATCACAATGGGGCGTCGCATCAGGATCCCGGCTTCATCGACCACGTCGCGAACAAGCGGCCCGAGGTGGTGCGGGTGTATCTGCCGCCGGACGCCAACACGCTGCTCTCGGTGGCCGATCACTGTCTGCGCAGCCGCGACTACGTCAACGTGATCGTCGCCGGTAAGCAGCCCGCGCTGACGTACCTGGACATGGAGTCCGCGATCGCGCATTGCACCCGCGGTCTTGGGATCTGGGACTGGGCGGGCAGCGCCACCGGGGAGCCCGACGTGGTGCTGGCCTGCGCCGGCGACATCCCGACGCTGGAGACGGTGGCCGCCGCGGACATCCTCCGCCGTGAGCTGCCCCAGCTGGCGGTGCGGGTGATCAACGTCGTCGACATCATGCGGCTGCAACCGGAGTCCGAGCACCCGCACGGGCTGTCGGACCACGAGTTCGACGCCTTGTTCACCACCGACAAGCCGGTGATCTTCGCCTACCACGGCTATCCGTGGCTGATCCACCGGTTGACCTACAGCCGGACCAATCACGGGCAACTGCACGTGCGGGGGTTCAAGGAGCGCGGCACCACGACCACGCCGTTCGACATGGTGATGCTCAACGACTTGGACCGATTCCACCTGGTGATCGACGTCATCGACCGGGTGCCCGGGCTCGCCAACCGGGCAGCGGTGCTGCGCCAGCGAATGCTCGACGCCCGGCTCTCCGCGCGTCGCTACACCCGCGAGCACGGCGAAGACGACCCCGCGATCTCCGGCTGGACGTGGGACTCCGGCTACCGGTCGATGTCGTTGTCACAGGACACGCTCAGCGAGAGCAACTGAATCCGCCGGTAAACTGGCCTGCAATGTCCGAGCACGCGCTGTCCCCCCATCCCCATCCCGTCGTGGGGCAACTGGCGGCGCTGCACTACTTCCGCACCTACGTCGACATCGGCGTTGTCGTGGTGGTGTTGGCGTTGACGAACGTGATCGCCCACTTCACCACGCCGTGGGCCAGCATCGCGACGGTGCCCGCCGCAGCGGTCGGCCTTCTGATCCTGGTTCGATCCCGGGGGCTCGGTTGGGCGGAGTTGGGGCTGAGTCGCGAGCACTGGAAAGCCGGCGCGGGCTACGCCCTCGCGGCCGTGGCGGTGGTGCTGACGGTGATCGCGATCGGCATGCTGCTGCCATGGACCCGGCCGATGTTCTTGAACAACAACTACGCGACGGTGTCCGGCGCGCTGATCGCGTCGATGCTCATCATCCCGTTGCAGACCGTCATCCCTGAAGAGCTGGCGTTTCGGGGCGTGCTGCACGGCGCACTGAACCGCGCGTGGGGTTTCCGCGGTGTCGCCGCGGCGGGTTCACTGTTGTTCGGCCTGTGGCATATCGCCACCTCGCTCGGGTTGACCAGCAGCAACGTCGGCTTCACCCGGTTGTTCGGCGGCGGCCTGCTCGGCACGGTGGCAGGCGTGGTGATGGCGGTGGCCGCGACGGCGGTCGCGGGCTTCGTGTTCACCTGGCTGCGCAAGCGCAGCGGCAGCTTGATCGCGCCCATCGCGCTGCACTGGTCGTTGAACGGGCTCGGCGCGCTGGCCGCGGCGCTGGTGTGGCACCTGTCGACGTAGCTCTCAGTGCGACCTGCTTCGCGCGCGGAAGGCGCGGTTCTTCAATTTGTTGCCGCACGCCGCCATATCGCACCAGGTGCCGCCGTGGTTGCGGGCCCGGTCGTAGAACGCCCACCTGCACTCGTCGTTCGCGCATGCCTTGAGGCGGGCCCAGGTGCCGTCGCGCTGGGCGTCGCGAATGATCAGAAGCACGTTGACCAGTCGATCGTTCAACGAATCGCCGAATGCGGTCAGCCGGATGTGGCCGTCGTCGCCGAGATCGGCACGGGCGGTGCCCGTTTCGGCAACCGAGCGCAGCACACTCAGCGAGGTTTTATTCGGTGGCGGTCCGCCGGCGTTGTACACCAACATGGCACGTAGCGCCTCGCGGACCGAGCGGAGAGTTTCCAGATCGGCCACGGCAAGCTCGGCGTGTGCCGCCAGCAGGCGGTGATCGATCAACCACGGCCGCGCGTCGGCTGGATCCGCGAGCCGGTCCGCCCCTTCGGGCAGTTCGAGCGTGTTGATCAGCGACTGGACCAACACCAGCGGCTCCGGCGCGGGTTTTGTCTCGTCGTCGCCGAGCCATTGCTTGGGCCCAGGAGTCATATGGGGAGATTACGCTCACATGACCAGTAAATCAATTTGACTGGTCATGAATGACCGGTATAGGGTGTTTGATAGTCACGGAGTTTTACCGGCCACGGAACGGTTAGAGGTAGATGAGGATGTCGAACAACAGGATTTCGCCGGATCTCCTGTCCACCACGAATGACGCGCTGCGGTGCAGCGCTGGACGGCGACCGTCACTCGTCGCCCGGGTGACCGCTCGGTTGTACGCGGACAAGTTCGACCATCAGCTTGCCGTCGGGGTCGTCCCCGAGCCGGGCAGCGCGCTCGCGGCCCATCAGGGACGGCTGACCTCGGTGGAGGAACGCCATGCGATCGCACGATCGCTGCGACAGGCCGTTTGCGATGCTCGCTCGGGCGCGGTGTTCTCGTCCCGGATTCCGTTGCATTCCAGGAACATCTCGGCCGCTGAGGAGCTGATCGACGCGATCACCTTGCGGTTGCACTCGCCCAAGCCGGTCAGCGCACGGGGAATGGCGCGGTTGCGCCGGGTGCTCTCGGACGGCACCGGACCCTTCTACTGGTACGGCAAGGGCGATTTGGCAGGCCGGCTCGGCGCTGCGCTGGCGGCGCTTTAGATCAGCGTCGGCTCAGATTCCGGCACACAACGACACGAATGGAATCGGCGCGCAGATGCCTACTGAGAAGTACGGCGTCAGGTCACCATTCCATGCAGGCGCGGGTGGTGGCGGCGGAGGCGGTGGCGGAAGCGGTGCGGCCACGCAACTGTTCGAGGGCCCGTCATACACAGTCCCCCAGCCGCATTCGGCCGCCGCGGCTCTGCCCGGCATCACCAACGTCAATGATGCGAGTGGCACCAGAAGTGCCGCGCCGATTGTCAGATGAAGAATTTTCCCCTGCATCATCCGGCCTCCCTCGGACATCCCGACCTCGGCTTGGTCAGGATCATATGACCTGGACAAGATCGTTTCCAGAAAATTGGCGGGGCCGAAAACTGCCGAGGGAAGGCCGTTCTAGACCAGTAACACTGCCGCCCCTGCGATGCGGCCCCCGCTGAGATCCGACAGTGCGTGGGAGGCACGCCCGAGCGGGTACTCCGGGGTGGTCACCTCGATGTGATGCTGACCGGCGAACGCCAAGAATTCGCGGGCATCCTCGCGGGTGTTGGATGTCACCGACCGCACCTGGCGCTCCTGAAAAAGGTGGTGTTCATAGTTCATGGTCGGGATGTCGCTCAGGTAGATGCCAGCGATCGCGAGCGTGCCGCCGCGGTCTAGTGCCTCTAGTGCAGGCAGCACCAGATCCCCGACCGGCGCGAACAGGATCGCGGCATCCAGAGGCACGGGTGGCCGATCCGCAGCACCCTGCGCGGACGCCGCTCCCAGCGACAGCGCCAATTCGCGGGCACGCTCCCCTCGGGTCATCACGTGCACCTCCGCGCCCTGAGCGAGAGCCACCTGCGCGGTGAGATGGGCGCTGCCGCCGAATCCGTAGATGCCCAGCCTGCCGCCCGCGGGCAGGTCCGCCCGCAGAAGCGAGCGGTAGCCGATGATGCCCGCACACAACAGCGGGGCGAGTTCGGTGTCGGAGTAGCCGGACGGCAGGTGGTACGCGAAAGTCGCTGGGACGGTGGCGAATTCGGCATACCCGCCGTCGGCGTCCCAACCGGTGTAACGGGATTGCGGGCAGAGGTTCTCCTGACCGCGCAGGCAGAACTTGCAGTGCCCGCACGTGTGTCGCAGCCATGCGATGCCGACACGGTCGCCGATCGAGAACTCCTCGCCCATGTCGGGGCCTACCCCCGCGACCTCCCCGACCACCTCGTGTCCGGGTATCACGTGAGGGCGGTGCACGGGCAGGTCGCCCTCGGTGACGTGCAGGTCGGTGCGGCACACGCCACAGGTGTGTACGGCGACGAGCAGCTCGCCCGGACCAGGCCGCGGCACCTCGACGGTGACGCGGTCCAGCGGACTGGTGGAAATCGGGCCCGGGCTTCGGACCCGCCACGCACTCATGGTTGGGGCGGCCATGCCCCCATGGTGCTCGCCCGTCGAGAGTTATGCGCCCGCTATGTCTTTCGCTGCACCATCCCGACGATCCACAGCAGGATCACGGAGCCGAGGATTGCGGTGAACAGCGTGAACCACCAGCCGCCACCGGCCGTGTTCAGGAAGAAGCTGAGCAGGAAGCCGCCGATCAGTGCACCGATGATACCGATGACGATGTTCATCAGGATGCCGGAACCGCTGCCTTTGACGATTTTTCCGGCGATCCATCCCGCGATCGCGCCGATGATGATGTAGCCGATCCAGCCGACGCTTGTCAGCGTGGTGGAGCGGGCGAGAAATTCGGTTGCCGCTAGCACGTCCATCGCAACTCTCCTGCCTGTCACCGGCCGTGGCCAGTGGGCCGCTGGGCCACATCTGTAGGTGTACCGGACGCAAGTAACGATTCGAGGCGCGAATTGGCCACGAACGTCAATTACGCCTCTACGCCCAGAGCGAAAAAGCCGCCGTTCCAAACCGGTCATGGAGTCATCGCCTGGGTATAACGGGTCAGGGACGGGGTTCCGGCGCGCGCGCCGGTACAGCTCAACAAGGGGTGAACAATGAAAGCACTTGTCGCACTGGCGGTCAGCGGACTGGTAGCAAGCGGCATCGCCCTGGCCGCGCCCGCCAACGCCGGGTGTCAGAGCGGTTGGACGCCGTGAGGCGGCGGGGAGATCTGCCACGGACCCATCGCACCTGACGGCACCTTCCAGCGCTGCCAGAGTGTTGGCGTCGTCGGATTCGGCGGGAGTGTTCCCTGCGTCATCCTCAACGTCAACAATCTGAACGGCCAGCCGCCGTGGGTCGGCCCCTAGGAGCCGACCCAGCGCGAGCCGTCAGCCCGGCGGCAACATCCCGGGAGCCGTGTTCGGGTCGACCTGAACGGGCACCCCGACGTTCGGGTTCTGGCCCGGCGCCGGTGCGGTCAATCCGCCCGCGGGTGGCGGCGGCGCGTTCGGGTCCGGCGGGGGCGGGGCCGGCGGCGTGTAGGGCCGAATCGACTGAGCCAGCGTGACCGCCTCGGGTTTGGGCACCGGGTTGTTGGCAGTGCCCAACCACACGACGAACCAGCGTTCGGGCGCGCGTTGGCCGCGCGGCGTGCCTGGCGTGGTGGGCGCACCGACCACACCAGCCCAGATCTGACCGGTCGGCTTGTTGGTGTCGGTGAACTTCACCTCGTAGTAGGAAGCGACGCCGTCCATGCCGCCCGCATTGAGCGGCACGGTCTGCTGGTTGACGCGGGTGCCGGGGAACGGCATGAAGAACTCACCCATGTCCGACGCAAGCCGCTGCGCCGCTTTGGTGTTGTCGGTTTCCGCGCCCGCGAACAACTTCAGGTCGAGCCTGCCGAGCAGCACGCTGGTGTCGCTCGGCGGCTGGGCCGGTTGCCCGTTGGGTTGGGTGGCCTCCGCGGGGATCTTGTTCAGCAGCGCCTGCCCGTAGGACAACTGGGTGGCGTCCGCGACCTTCCAGCCCGCAGGTACGACGTAGCTGAAGCCGCCCGCGGCGTTGTCAACCCGACCCGGTTCCGCGGCGGGCGCGGCCGCAGGTGCGGGCGGGGCGTTCGGGTCCGCAGGCGGAGGCGGCGCCGCGTTCGGGTCCGGGGGCGGTGCCGGCGGCGCGTTGGGATCCGCAGGCGGAGGCGGTGGCGCGTTGGGATCCGCAGGGGGTGGCGGCGCGGGTGCACCCGGAGGCGGCGGACCGTTGAGGAACGTGTTGCCCGCGGGGGGTGGCGGAGGTGGCGGCGTCGGGTCGGCGCTGGCCACCGAAGGCAGTGTCAGCACCACCACCGAGGCGCCGGTGAGCGCCGCGATCGCCAGTGTCTTCGGGAGGCCTTTGCGGTGTTCCGGCTCAAGCATGTGGAAGAAACTACCGTGTTACGGCCGTGACGCAAGTGCGTGTTGCTCAAAAAGTGTTCAGCTGAAAGATTGCTGTATATCAAAAAGTTACTGACAAACGGCTTTTGGCGGGATTGCTGGCATGGCGAGGCCCCCGCGCGTCGCGCGGGCGGTTGAACCCACTTGCGCCCCCGTATTTGTGGCCGATTCGCAACCTTTATTTCGGGCGGGCGGACGACGTCGTTACGCGCTCGGATGCACCGCGACTTCTTGGGCCTTCACGGACAAGTACACGCGATCGCCGGGCACCAGGCGCAGTTCGGCGGCGGATTCGGCGGTGATGTCGGCGGCCAGCCCCGGTGCGCCGTCCGGCTGTTCGTCCGCGCGCACCCGGATCACCGCGCCGCGGCTGTCGAGTTCGGCGACCGTCACCTCGACCGTATTGCGGGGACTCCCGTGCGGCTTGTCGCGGTAGACCGCGACGGCGGCGGGATTGAAAAGCGCGACGACCGGCTCGCCCGGCGCCACGTCGGGCGCCGGGTTGCCGTGCCATACCGTCCCCCACCGCGTGGTCAGCGCCCCGTCCGCGTCCGCTGTGCCCCCGACCAGGTTCACCCCCGCGAACCGCGCACCGAAGCGACTGCGAGGAGTCGTCAAAACCATTGCAGCCGTGCCGGATTCGACGACTCGGCCATTCTCGAGCACCACCACCCGGTCGGCGAGGGTGAGCACGTCGAGCAGGTCGTGGGTGATCATCACCGCGCTGCGGCCGTCGCGGGCCAGCACCCGGCGCAGCACTTTTCGCATCGCGGTGGCCGCGCCGACGTCAAGACCGGTCAGGGGTTCGTCGAGCAACAGCACATCCGGCTCCGCGGCAAGGGCCCTGGCCAGCGCCACCCGCTGGGCCTGCCCGCCGGACAGGTGCCGGGGCAGCCGGTCAGCGAGTTCTGCCGCATCGACCTCGGTGAGCCAGCGGGCCGCCGCAGCACGCGAACTGCGCGGGGCGAACGCCACGTTGCGGGTGACGCTCAAATGCGGGAACAACAGCGGGTCCTGCAGCAGCAGCCCGACCCGCCGATCGTGGGTCGCGACGTGAAGGCCCGCAGCGGTGTCTGTCAGGGTCCGTTGTCCGACACGCACTACTCCCCGATCAGGCCGCACCAGACCCGCGATCACGTGCAGCGCCGTCGACTTTCCTGCGCCGTTGGGGCCGAGCACGGCCAGCACCTCACCTGCCGCGGCATTCAATTCGAGGTCGACGTCGCGACTGTCGACGACCGCCCGCAGTTGCACGCCGGTCATTTCGGGTCACCAGGCATTGGTGCTCCGCAGCCGACGGCTGCCCAACCCGACGACCACGACTGCTGCCACCGCGACAAGAAGCAGCGACAACGCGACCGCGGCGTCGGCGTCGCTTTCGCGTTGCAGATAGATCTCCAGTGGCAACGTTCGGGTGACGCCCTGACGGGATCCGGCGAACGTCAGCGTCGCGCCGAACTCCCCCAACGAGCGCGCGAACGCCAGCACCGCACCGGAGATCAGCCCCGGCGCCAACAGTGGCAGCGACACGCGCCACCACACCGCCGTGGGCCTGGCGCCGAGCGTGGCGGCGACCACTTCGTAGTCGGCGCCCGCGGTGCGGGCCGCACCTTCGAGCGCAATGACGAGGAACGGCAGCGAGACGAATGTCTGCGCCAGCACGACCGCCGTCGTGGTGAACGCGATCTCGACGCCCGCGGCGTCGAGATATCCGCCGATAAAGCCGAGTCGGCCGAACGCGTACAGCAGTGCGATGCCCCCGACCACGGGCGGCAAGACCAGCGGCAACAGAATCACCGGACGAGCGATCCGGACCAGGCGGGCATCGCTGCGGGCCAACACCAGCGCCATCGGAACGCCGAGCAGCAGGCACAGCGCGGTACTCGCCGCCGCGGTCTTCAGGCTCAGCATCAACGCGGTGGTCGACGACTGGCTGCTGATCAGTGTCCAGAAGTGTGGCCAGTCGACCTTGACCGCCACCGCGACCAGCGGCAGGACGACGAACAGCGCTCCGATGGCCGCAGGCAGGTAGATCCAGCGGGGCAGCACAAATCACGACCCTATGGCACAGACACCGAAGTGTTGTCGTGTCGATTTCCACCGTCTAGCTACTGTCCAGTAACATGACCCGGGTACTCGCTGGGGTTCAGCGTTGAACGAAGGCAGGAGGTCCTTGTGATGGAGGTGCTGGTCACCGGCGGCGATACGGATCTGGGCCGCACAGTCGCCGAGAGCTTCAGCGACGCGGGACACCGAGTCGTGATCGCAGGTGCGCGCCGCGACGATCTCGAGGTCGCTGCCAAGGAACTCGACGTCGACGCGATCGTGTTCGACAACACCGACCCGGCCAGTCTCGAAGAGGCGCGTAGCCAATTCCCGCACCATCTGGACACCATCGTCAATGTGCCCGCGCCCCGCTGGGACCCGGGCGATCCGCGCACCTATTCGCTGACCGACCTGGCCGCGGCCTGGCGCAACGCGCTCGACTCGACGGCGCTCTCCGCGGTGTTGACCGTGCAGATCCTCGGCGATCATCTGCGCTCCGGCGGGTCGATCGTCAACGTCATTCCCGAGCAGCCTCGCGAGGGCAGCGCCGAGTCTGCGGTGAAGGCCGCGATCGCCGACTGGACCGCCGGGCAGGCGACGCACTTCGGCACCCGCGGCATCACGGTCAACGCGGTGGCCTCTGGTCGCAATGCCGAACCCGGCTACGACGGCCTATCGCGTACACCCGCTCCGGTGGCCGCCGAGATCGCGCGCCTGGCCTTGTTTTTGACCACGCCCGCCGCCCGGCACATCACCGGACAGACGTTGCACGTCAGCCACGGAGCGCTCGCAAACTTCGGCTGAAATATTCCCGCGTTCGCGGGGAGCTAAACGGGGTGACCGCCCCGCTTAACTGTGGTTACGTGAGCCCCGTGACCATCAAACTCGGACTCCAGATCCCCAACTTCAGTTACGGCACCGGCGTCGAGGCGCTCTTCCCGACCGTGATCGCGCAGGCGCAGGAAGCCGATGCGGCAGGCTTCGACTCGGTCTTCGTCATGGACCACTTCTATCAGCTGCCCGGCCTCGGCACCCCGGACCAGCCGATGCTCGAGGCGTACACCGCGCTCGGCGGGCTCGCGACCGCGACCGAGAACGTGCAGCTCGGCACGCTGGTGACCGGCAACAGCTACCGCAATCCGACGCTGCTGGCCAAGGAGATCACCACGCTCGACGTGATGAGCCAGGGCCGTGCCGTGCTCGGCATCGGCACCGGCTGGTTCGAACTCGAACACGACCAGCTCGGCTACGAGTTCGGCACCTTCACCGACCGCTTCAACAAGCTCGACGAGGCGCTGCAGATCATCCTGCCGATGCTGCGCGGCGAGCGGCCCACCTTCGAGGGCAAGTACTACCGGGCCAAGGAGGCGATGGCCAACCCTCGGTTCCGCGACCACATCCCGCTGATGATCGGCGGCAGCGGCGAGAAGAAGACAATTCCGTTGGCCGCCAAATACTTTGACCACCTCAACATCATCGCCGGCTTCGATGAGCTGCCCCGCAAGGTGGCGGTGGTCAAGCAGCGCTGCGAGGAGATCGACCGTGACCCGGCGACGCTGGAGACCAGCGTGCTGGTCATCGCGATAATCGACGAGAACTTCAGCCCCGACCAGGTGCCCGAGGACTTCCGGCAGCAGGCCGTGGTCGGTGGCCCCGAGCAGGTAGCCGACCAGGTCAGGGAGAAGGTGCTCGACGCCGGTGTCGACGGTGTCATCCTCAGCCCGGTCACCAGCATCAACGGCTACCAGCCCGGGAACATCACCGCGGTGGCCGAGAAGTTGAAGCCGATGCTCGCCGGATAGCCGGCGTTTAAACGCGTGTCGGCGTGGCAAATCTCACCGCGCTGCGGGGATTCCGGGCGACTACCGTAGTGTCTGTATAACTGCACGTGTAGTCCGTCGAGGAGCCCAAAATGAGCCATCCCGGAGCCACTGCAACTGACCGCCACAAGGTGGTGATCATCGGTTCGGGTTTCGGCGGTTTGAACGCCGCGAAGGCACTCAAGCATGCCGACGTTGACATCAAGATGATCGCGCGGACCACGCATCATCTGTTCCAGCCGCTGCTGTACCAGGTGGCCACCGGCATCATCTCGTCGGGCGAGATTGCCCCGCCGACACGCATCATCCTGCGCAGGCAGAAGAACGTGCAGGTGTTGTTGGGCAACGTGACACGCATCGACCTCGCCAGCAAGACGGTCAAGTCGGAGTTGCTCGGCCACACCTACGTCACGCCGTACGACAGCCTGGTCATCGCGGCGGGCGCAGGCCAGTCCTACTTCGGCAACGATCACTTCGCCGAATGGGCGCCGGGCATGAAGACGGTCGACGATGCACTCGAGTTGCGTGGCCGCATCCTCGGCGCGTTCGAACAGGCCGAGCGCTCAAGTGATCCCGCGCGCCGCGAGAAGCTGTTGACGTTTACGGTGGTGGGCGCCGGGCCCACGGGTGTCGAGATGGCCGGGCAGATCGCCGAACTGGCCGACCACACGCTCAAAGGTGCGTTCCGCCATATCGATTCGACACAGGCCAAGGTGATCCTGCTGGACGCGGCACCCGCGGTGCTGCCGCCGATGGGCGAGAAGCTCGGCAAGAAGGCACAGGCCCGACTGGAGAAGATGGGCGTCGAGATCCAACTCGGCGCGATGGTCACCGACGTGGACCGCAACGGCATCACGGTCAAGGATTCCGACGGCACCATCCGGCGTATCGAGTCGGCGACCAAGGTGTGGTCGGCCGGTGTGTCGGCCAGCCCGCTCGGCCGCGACCTCGCCGAACAGTCCGATGTGGAGCTGGACCGGGCGGGCCGGGTCAAGGTGCTGCCGGATCTGACGATCCCCGGCCACCCGAATGTCTTCGTGGTCGGCGACATGGCGGCCGTCGAAGGCGTGCCCGGCATGGCGCAGGGCGCCATCCAGGGGGCCAAGTACGCGGCCAAGGCGATCAAGGCCGAACTGCGGGGCGCCGACCCCGCCCAGCGTGAGCCGTTCCAGTATTTCGACAAGGGCTCGATGGCGACGGTGTCGCGGTTCTCCGCGGTCGCCAAGGTCGGGCCCGTCGAATTCGGCGGCTTCATCGCCTGGCTGGCCTGGCTGGTGCTGCACTTGGTGTACCTCGTCGGCTTCAAGACGAAGATCACCACGCTGCTGTCGTGGACGGTCACGTTCCTGTCCACTGCTCGCGGCAACCTCACCATCACCGAGCAGCAGGCGTACGCGCGCACCAGGATCGAAGAGCTTCAGGAAATCGCGGCCGGGGTGCAGGACGGCGAACGGGCGGCGAGCTAGAGCCGCTCGCCCTGCCAGGTCGAAAGGCAGCCGCCGCCAGCCATTGCCAGCGCGATGCCTGCGGTGGGTACGTCGTTGTCGGGATAGTGCAACTCGCTGATGCATGCCATCGGGGTGCCGAGTGCGTCGTCGGCCACGCCTTTCCTGCCCAGTTCGATGCGGTGCCGCAGCAGCGGTGAGCCGTTGACGTCGGCGCGCAGTGAACCCGACCAAAACCCTTGGCGCTCATCGGTTCTGCCGATCTGGATGCGTTCGCGCAGCCGGATTCGACCTGCAGGGACCAATTTGACTCGGGTGGACGTGAAGTGCCGCGAGTCGGCGGCCACGACGGTCGGCTGCGGATCGACGTCGAGGTCGCCCGCCACCTCCAGCGTCCAGATCGCGTGCGACTCCCGCGTCGCGGCTCCAGGAAGCGTCACCGTCGCCGCTGCGGTGCGCACCCGCAGTCGTGCGCCTGCCTCCACCACCACGTGGACGTGGACCGCGTCCCCGCCGAGCGGGGTGGCGGCCGCCGACACCAGGTGCACGGTGTCGGGTTCGGTGCGGCGACCCGCGACCGCTCCCCCGCATTCGATGCGCGGATGCCGACCGGGCGCGGCGACGATCAGGACGTGGGAACGCACAGCTGTTCCCGCACCCAGACCAGCACCGCGGACGCCGAGGGATCCTCGGTCAGCGAGATCAGCGCCGTCGGGCTGTCCCCGCGCACCTTGGCGGCATCGCGACGCATCACCTCGAGATCGGCGCCCACCAGCGGTGCGAGGTCGGTTTTGTTGACCACCAACAGATCTGAATACGTGACGCCCGGCCCGCCTTTGCGCGGCACCTTGTCACCGCCCGCGACATCGATGACAAAGACCTGCACGTCGACAAGCCCCGACGAGAACGTCGCCGTCAGGTTGTCGCCGCCTGACTCGACGAGAATGAGGTCGAGGCGGTCGTTGCGCGCAATCAGGTCTTCGACCGCGTTCAGGTTCGCGGTGATGTCGTCACGGATCGCGGTATGCGGGCAACCGCCGGTCTGCACCGCGGCGATGCGTTCGTCCGGCAGCACGGCGTGGCGGCGGAGGAAGTCGGCGTCCTCGGTGGTGTAGATGTCGTTGGTCAGCACGGCAAGCGACAACTCGTCGCGCAACTGCCTGCACAACGCGGCGACCAGTGCGGTCTTGCCGGAGCCGACAGGGCCGCCGACGCCAATGCGCAGCGGCTCTCCCGGTTCCCGTCGGCGTCGCGGCCGCTGGGTGTGTGCATGGGTGTCGCCGTCGAGGTAATGCGGTGGCATGACGAGCCTTTCACGAGACGAACAACGGGCGCTCGCGTTGGCTGTGCCGTTGGGCCAGCGTGTCGAGCAGCGGATCGGACAGGTCGGCCAGCCCCTTGGCGGCCTCGGTGGCGGTCGCCTCGCACAGTGATGCCAGGTCGAAGGTCACGGCCGCGACGTCGCCGGGGTCCAGCGCCAGCAATCGCTGTGCTGCAGTCGCTGATCCGGTCATCGTGGTGTAGACGACGGATATCGCGGTCTGATCGGGGTTCAGGCCGCTGGCCCTGCCGACCGCGCCGGCCGCGACGGCCAGGTGGGGTGTGGTCCCGAGGGGCCGCCAGTCATCATCGGGCCACACCCGGCGCGCAAGTCGTGCCAGCCCACGACCCTGAGCCCGCGACGCCTGCCGCGCCGCGGGAGCCGGTGTGCGGGCGTCGGTTTCGCGGTCGGCGTGTTCGACGCTCAGACTTGCCGCGTGGACGGCCACGGCCAGCGACGCCGTCACAAGACCGTGCGTGCGGATCCTGCGCCGCAGGTATGCCCGCAGCGTCGCCAAATCGACCACCAAACCCGAGGTGACCGCTTCCTCGACACCGCCGGAGTGCACATGCCCGCCGGTGGGCAACCGCGAGTCGGCGAGCGTCAGCAGTGTCGACAGGTTGGTCATCAGAACAGGAAAAAGCGTTGGGCCATGGGCAGTTCGGTGGCGGGCTGCTCCTGCCAGACCTCGCCATCGATACGTACGGTGAAGGTGTCCGGATCGACCTCGATGTTCGGCATCGCGTCGTTGAGGGGCATCTGCGCCTTGCCGAGGTGCCGAACATCGTTGACCGGTACCAACTTTCGATCCACCGAAAGTCGATCGGCCAGTCCATCGTCGAGGGCCTGCGGTGCGACGAAATGCAGCGAGGTGGCCGCCGCCGCAGCCGGGGCGGCACCGAACATCGCTCGCGGCAGCACCGGTTGCGGGGTCGGGATCGACGCGTTGGCGTCGCCCATTGCCGCCCACGCGATCATGCCGCCCTTGAGCACCGCATGCGGACGCACCCCGAAAAATGCGGGCTCCCACAGCACGAGATCGGCCAGCTTGCCCACCTCGACCGAACCGACCTCATGGTCGATGCCGTGGGCGACGGCCGGGCAGATGGTGTACTTCGCGACATAGCGCCGCGCCCTGTTGTTGTCGGCAGGCCCGTCACCTTCCAGCGCGCCGCGGCGGCGCTTCATCACGTGCGCGGTCTGCCAGGTCCGGATGACGACCTCTCCGATGCGGCCCATCGCCTGCGCATCGCTGCCCATCATGGAGATCGCGCCCATGTCGTGAAGCAGGTCCTCGGCGGCGATGGTGGACGGCCGAATGCGGCTCTCCGCGAACGCCAGATCCTCGGGGACGCTGGGATTCAGGTGGTGACACACCATCAGCATGTCGAGGTGCTCGTCGAGGGTGTTGACGGTGTGCGGTCGGGTCGGGTTGGTCGAACTCGGCAACACGTTGGGGTGCGAGACCACCGTGATGATGTCGGGTGCGTGGCCGCCGCCCGCGCCCTCGGTGTGGTAGGCGTGGATCGACCGGCCCTTGATCGCGGCCAGCGTGTCCTCGACGAAGCCTGCCTCATTGAGCGTGTCGGTGTGGATGTTGACCTGCACACCCGCGGAATCGGCGACCGTCAGGCAGGCATCGATCGCCGCCGGGGTGGTTCCCCAGTCCTCGTGCAGCTTGAACCCGGCTGCCCCACCGCGCAATTGCTCCCACATCGCCTCCGCGCTGATGGTGTTGCCCTTGCCGAGCAGCGCGATGTTGAGCGGCCACGAGTCGAGTGACTCGAGCATGCGGGCCAGGTGCCAGGCGCCAGGGGTGACCGTGGTTGCCTTGCTGCCCTCCGCGGGGCCGGTGCCGCCCGCGACGATCGTGGTGATGCCGCCGCCGAGCGCCTCCGCCATGATCTGCGGACAGATCAGATGCACGTGACAGTCGATGGCGCCCGCGGTGACGATGCGCCCGTTGCCGGCGATGATTTCGGTGGACGGGCCGACCACCAGATCGGGATGGACGCCGGGCATGATGTCCGGGTTGCCTGCCTTGCCGATCGCGACCACGCGGCCGTCGCGGATACCGATGTCGGCCTTGATGATTCCCCAATGGTCCAGGATCACCGCGCCGGTGATGACGGTGTCGGGTGCACCGTCGGCGCGGGTGGCACGACCCTGACCCATCGACTCGCGCAGCACCTTGCCGCCGCCGAACACCGCTTCGTCGCCTGCCAGTCCGGGACCGCCGCTGCGGTCCTCGGTGATCTCGATGAACAGGTCGGTGTCGGCGAGTCGAATCCGGTCACCCGTCGTCGGCCCGAACAGCGCCGCGTAGCGGGCCCGCGACAATGCCGTCACCGGGCGTCCAACCGGCCGGGCGGTGTCAACGTCAGCCCGTGCACCTCACGCGAACCGCTCAGCGGAACCAGCGAAACCTGCTGGGCAACACCGGGTTCGAAGCGCACCGCGGTCCCTGCCGGGATGTCGAGGCGGTGGCCGTGCGCGGCGTCGCGGTCGAACCGCAGCGCGGAATTGGCCTGCGGCAGGTGCACATGGCTTCCCACCTGGACGGGTCGATCGCCGGTGTTGACGACGTCGAGGGTCAACCGCTTCGCACCGGTGTTGATCTCGATGTCTTTGTCGCCGTAGACGATTTCACCGGGCTTCATTGATGCGCGATCCGCCTTCGGCTTCTCGCTGGTCATGCGATCGGCTGGTGCACGGTGACGAGTTTGGTGCCATCCGGAAACGTGGCCTCCACCGCAACGTCGTCGAGCATCTCGGGCACGCCCTCCATGACGTCGTCGCGCGACAGCACGTCGCGGCCGCTGACCATCAACTCGGCGACGGTGCGACCGTCGCGCGCGCCCTCGAGCAGGTGATCGGTTATCAACGCGACGGCCTCGGGGTGGTTCAGTCGCAGCCCACGACCCTGGCGCCGGCGCGCGAGTTCCGCGGCATAGGAGATGAGCAGCCGGTCCTGTTCATGCGGTGTCAAACGCATAGCGAGGCATACTGCCACGCTGCGGCGGACTCAGCAGTCCACGAAATACGGCTGTTACTCGGGCGAAATGTTCTGCAGCCGGACCTGACCGCGTGCGACGACACGATCGTCGTCGTCGGTGATCGTGATCAACCACAGCTGCTGGCGGCGACCGCGGTGGATCGGCGTCGAAACCGCGGTCACCGCACCCGCGGAGATCGCGCGCAGGAAGTCGGTGTTGTTGTTGACGCCGACGACGTGCCCGCCCCCGTTTTCGAGCAGCCACACCTGTCCGGAGACACTGGCCAGGCCTTCGACGATCGAGCAGTACACACCGCCGTGCACGATGCCCCATGGCTGCAGCAGCTTGTCCTTGATCTCCAACCGCGCCCGGCCGCCGTCCGGGGTGAGCTCGAGGTACTCGAGCCCGAGTTCGTTGTCGAATCCCTTGCCGAGTTGGCCGGCTACGTCCGTGGTCACGAGGTTGTGTCTACACGGCGACGACGCCGCCTCGGCGAGGGCCCCGGGCGTCGGCTACACCGAGGTCTACAACATGGGCTCGTTCACGGAATGGGCAGACTGCGGCGGGACCGGTCGAGAAGTAGGCGAAAAGCGGGCAGGCCCCACGCCGATGGCGCGGGGCCTGCCCTCGAGTGGACCGGGAGTCTCTGCAGCCCTCAGGACTCCGGCGCGGTCCGGTGATTCGCTTCGAACAGGAAGAGAATAGGCAAGGCTTCCCTAATTGAGCAAGGCCTTGCGTGCGCTCGGTCTGCTGGTGCCCCGCACCGCAAGCCCGAATCCGAGGAACGCGTCGAGGACGGCCTGCGCGCGCCGCATGCTCGTCAGCTCGCTGGACCCGGCCAGCAGTGGAACTTGGGTGGCCGCGCTGACCACCGCGCCGCCCACGATGTGCCACATCGACGCCATCGGCATGGCGTCACCGCAGATGTCGGTCAGCCGCGCGAAGAGCGGCGCCAGCGCACGGTGGCTGCGATGCGCGACCCAGGTCGTCAACGCGGCCTCGCTGGGCAGTGTGACGATGCCGTCGTCACTGGCCGCGGGATCATCGGGCAGGGCCCGCAATTGGGGATCGACGACGCCGACCCAGTCGATGGCGCCCTCGGAGTCAACATGCACCCAGAGGTTCTCAAGGCCGGTGTCCCAGGCGCGGCCTTCGAGGACGAGCAGTGGCAGCACGCGGCCGACGACCACGTGGGCCAGGGTGGCCGCGAGTTGCTGAGCGATTGCAGCGCGGCTGTCGGTCTCCGCGGCGGCGATGTCGAACATCGTCTGCAGGCGGTCACCCGTGACGGCCTCCGCCAGTGGCCACCACCGGCGCCGCGAAAGGTCGGCCATCACCGCGACGCCGTAGACCCGCGGACATCCGGGATACAGCTCGCGCAGCCTGCGACTCGACTCATGTAATGGCAGCGGCCGCCGGATCGCCATGCTCGCGATGAGCGGATCCTCGATCAGAACCGTCACTGAACCTCCCGATCTGCAGTTAGGTTAGCCTTACTATAGTCACGGGATGATCAGGGGCTACCCCCTGTGACTCGACTCACAAGGGAGATGGAGGGTCCGATGACCACGGCCGGAACCGTGTGCGGCACTCCGACCGTTGTTCTGACGCGTTCGATACGACGCACCGTAGTAACGCCGTAGTACCCTGGATCTACTGCCCGTAGGAGATGAACGGAACATGGCAAAGTTGACGCGTCTTGGGGAACTCGAACGCGCTGTGATGGACCACCTGTGGTCCTCCCGCGAGCCCCAAACCGTGCGCCAGGTCCACGAGGAACTGTCGGCCCACCGCGATCTGGCCTACACGACGATCATGACCGTGCTGCAGCGGCTGGCGAAAAAGAACCTTGTCGTCCAGCATCGCGACGATCGCGCGCACCGGTACGCCCCGATGCATGGCCGGGACGAACTGGTCGCCGGCCTGATGGTCGACGCGCTAGACCAGGCCGCTGACTCCGGCAGTCGTGAAGCCGCGCTGGTGCATTTCGTCGAGCGAGTCGGCGCCGACGAGGCCGCGGCACTGCGTCGCGCACTGGCCGAGTTGGAAAGTAAGCACGGCCAGGCCCCGCCCGCTGGTAATCCGGGCACCGCCTGAGAAATACTGACAGCGTGTCCGCGCTGGCCTTCACCATTGTCGCGCTGGTGCTGTCGGGACCGGTCCCGGCAGTGCTGGCGCGGGCGTCGTGGCCGCTGCGCGCTCCACGAGCGGCGATCGTGCTGTGGCAGTCGATCGCACTCGCCGCGGTGTTGTCGGCGTTTTCTGCGGGCATCGCGATCGCCAGTAGGCTCTTCGTCCCTGGACCCGACGGTCGCCCCACCGCGACGGTCACCAGTGAGATCGACGCACTCGGCTGGCCGCTCTGGGGCGCACTCGTCACCGTTTTCGCGCTCACGCTGGTGATCGGCGCGCGGCTGACCTTCGCCGTGGTGCAGGTGGCGATCGCCACCAGGCGCAGGCGCGCGCACCACCGGATGATGGTCGACCTGCTCGACATGTCACATGAGTCGACCCCGCCCCACGTCTGTACCAAGGCCAGCGGCCTACGGATCCTCGATGTCAAGCAGCCGCTGGCCTACTGCCTGCCGGGTGTGCGCAGTCGCGTGGTGGTCAGCGAGGGCACACTGAAGTCCTTGTCGGACAACGAGATCGACGCGATTCTCAGCCATGAGAACGCGCACCTGCGGGCCCGTCACGACCTGGTGCTGGAGATGTTCACCGCGGTGCACGCCGCATTCCCGCGGTTCGTTCGAAGCGGCAACGCGCTCGACGCGGTCCGCATGCTCATCGAGATGCTCGCCGACGACGCCGCCGTCCGCGTCGCGGGCCCTACTCCCCTTGCGCGTGCCCTGGTTGCCTGCGCAGCCGGGCGCACCCCCTCGGGTGCGCTTGCCGCAAGCGGCCCCACCACCCTGCTGCGAGTGCGCCGCCTCGGTGGAGAACCCAACAGCCGCATCGTCGCCGCTACCGCTTACATCGCCGCAGCCGCCGTGCTGGTGGTGCCCACCCTGGCGCTGGCGGTGCCGTGGCTGACGGAATTGCATCGGCTGTTCACCGCGTAGTGATAAGTAGCCGATAACTCACCCACAACAAAACAACGAAAGGCCGCCCGCATGAGCTCGTCTGAAACCTCCGACACCACCGGCACCGCTCAGATCGGGGTCACCGGCTTGGCCGTCATGGGCTCCAACATCGCGCGTAACTTCGCCAGGCACGGCTACACCGTCGCGCTGCACAACCGGTCGGTGGCCAAGACAGACGCACTGCTGGCCGCACACGGTTCGGAAGGCAAGTTCGTCCGCAGCGAGACCATCCCGGAGTTTCTTGCCGCCCTGGAGAAGCCGCGGCGGGTACTGATCATGGTCAAGGCGGGCGATCCGACCGACGCCGTCATCAACGAACTCGCCGACGCGATGGAAGAAGGCGACATCATCATCGACGGCGGCAACGCCCTCTACACCGACACGATTCGCCGCGAGAAGGCGATGCGCGACCGCGGTCTGCACTTTGTGGGCGCAGGCATCTCCGGCGGCGAGGAGGGCGCGTTGAACGGACCGTCGATCATGCCCGGCGGGCCGGCCGAGTCGTACAAATCGCTCGGCCCACTGCTGGAGGAGATCTCCGCGCACGTCGACGGCGTGCCCTGCTGCACCCACATCGGCCCCGACGGTGCTGGGCACTTCGTGAAGATGGTGCACAACGGCATCGAGTACTCCGATATGCAACTCATCGGCGAGGCCTATCAGCTGATGCGCGACGGCCTCGGCAAGACCGCATCCGAGATGGCCGACGTCTTCGCCGAGTGGAACAAGGGCGACCTCGACAGCTTTCTCATCGAGATCACCGCGGAGGTGCTGCGGCAGACCGATGCCAAGACGGGTAAGCCGCTCGTCGACGTCATCGTCGACGAGGCCGAGCAGAAGGGCACCGGCCGCTGGACGGTGAAGTCCGCGCTCGACCTCGGCATACCGGTCACCGGCATCGCCGAGGCGGTGTTCGCCCGTGCACTGTCGGGTTCCGTGCCCCAACGGCGCGCCACCACCGGCCTGGCGGCCGGCGGCCTCGGCGAAAAGCCAAGTGACGCAGACAAATTCATCGAGGATGTGCACCAAGCGCTGTACGCCTCGAAGATCATTGCTTACGCGCAGGGCTTCAACCAACTGCAGGCCGGTAGCGCCGAATACGACTGGGGCATCGATCTCGGCGGTGTCGCCACCATCTGGCGCGGCGGCTGCATCATCCGCGCGAAGCTGCTCAACCCGATCAAGGAAGCCTTCGACGAGGACCCGAACCTCCCGACGCTGATCGGCGCGCCCTTCTTCCGCAGCGCGCTCGAGTCGGCGATCGACAGTTGGCGGCGCGTGGTCGTCACCGCCACCCAACTGGGCATCCCGATTCCGGGCTTCTCCTCGGCGCTGTCGTACTACGACGCGCTTCGCACCGAGCGACTGCCGGCGGCGCTGACCCAGGGGCTGCGCGACTTCTTCGGCGCGCACACCTACTCGCGCATCGACAGCGATCACGACAAGAAGTTCCACACGCTGTGGAGCGGCGACCGCAGCGAAGTCGAGGCCTAGTTTTCCGGCCGCGAGCAGACGCGAACCCGCATCGTTTCGGCCCGTTTGGTGCGATTTTGCGTCTGCTCGGCGGGGCTGCGGGGCCGACTAGACTCGCAGGTGATGCGATTTCTTGACGGCCACCGGCCGGCCTACGACCTGACCTACAACGACGTCTTCATCCTGCCCGGACGATCGGACGTGCAATCGCGGTTCGACGTCGACCTGTCGACCGGCGATGGGTCGGGCACCACCATCCCCGTCGTGGTGGCGAACATGACGGCGGTGGCAGGCCGGCGGATGGCCGAAACGGTGGCACGCCGCGGTGGCCTCGTGGTGCTGCCCCAGGATCTGCCGATCTCGGCGGTCAAGCAGACCGTCGACTTCGTCAAGAGCCGCGATCTGGTCGCCGACACACCGGTGGTGCTCTCGCCCGACGATTCCGTGTCCGATGCGATGGCGCTGATCCACAAGCGGGCCCACGGCGCCGCGGTGGTGGCGTTCGAGGGCAGGCCGATCGGGCTGGTCACCGAGTCCGGCTGCGTCGGCGTCGACCGGTTCACCCGGGTCCGCGACGTCGCGATCGCCGATTTCGTCAGCGCGCCCACGGGCACTGACCCGCGCAAGGTCTTCGATCTGCTCGAGCACGCCCCTGTTGATTTGGCCGTGCTGACCCAACCCGACGGCACGCTGGCCGGCGTGCTGACCAGGACCGGCTCGGTCCGGGCGGGCATCTACACCCCCGCCGTCGACGACAAGGGCCGGTTACGCATCGCCGCCGCGGTCGGCATCAACGGCGACGTCGGCGGCAAGGCCCGCGCGCTGGTCGAGGCGGGAGTGGACCTGCTGGTGATCGACACCGCGCACGGCCACCAGGTCAGGATGCTCGAGGCGATCAAGTCGGTGTCGTCGTTAGACCTCGGGGTGCCCATCGCCGCAGGCAACGTGGTGTCGGCGGAAGGCACGCACGACCTGATCACCGCAGGCGCGTCGATCGTCAAGGTCGGGGTCGGGCCCGGCGCGATGTGCACCACCAGGATGATGACCGGCGTCGGGCGGCCGCAGTTCTCCGCTGTGGTCGAATGCGCCACGGCGGCAAGGCAACTCGGCGGTCATGTGTGGGCCGACGGCGGGGTTCGTCACCCCCGCGATGTGGCACTGGCGCTGGCAGCGGGCGCGTCGAACGTGATGATCGGGTCGTGGTTCGCGGGCACCTACGAATCGCCTGGTGATCTGATGCGCGACCGCGAGGACCAGCCGTTCAAGGAAAGCTACGGGATGGCGTCCAAACGCGCCGTCGCCGCGCGCACCGCGGGAGACAGTGCGTTCGACCGCGCCCGAAAGGCGTTGTTCGAGGAGGGCATTTCGACGTCGCGGATGGGCCTCGACCCGACCCGCGGCGGGGTCGAGGACCTGCTCGACCACATCACCTCCGGTGTACGCAGCACGTGCACCTACGTCGGCGCCGCGACCATTGCGGAGTTGCACGACAAGGTCGTCCTCGGGGTGCAATCCGCCGCCGGGTTTGCCGAGGGTCACCCGCTGCCCACCGGATGGTGAGGCCAGGCGGTCGAGGCGGCTACCATAGATTTTTCTTGACGCCTACTCGAAAGGGACCCTGTGCCGCAGGCACCCGTCGAGGCCGTCGGGCCTGCTGAGTGGCCCGAGCCTTCCGACGCCGAGCCGTCCCCTAGTCGGCCGGGCACGCGGCCCGGCGAGTTCTTGGCGAGGACGCGATGAGCGTCGTGTACACCGTGCTCGCGGTGCTGGCGTTCCTGGTGCTGACCGCGGGAACCGCGCTGTTCGTCTCGGCGGAGTTCTCGCTGACCGCGCTGGAACGCAGCACCGTCGACGCGAACGCCCGCAGCGGCGGCCGCCGCGACCAACTCGTACAGCGCGCGCATCGCACCCTGTCGTTTCAGCTGTCCGGGGCCCAGGTCGGCATCTCGATCACCACGTTGATCACCGGTTATCTCGCCGAGCCGTTGGTGGCTCACCTACTCGAGCCGGTGTTCGCGGCGACCGCGTTGTCCAAAGAGGTGGCCAGTGGGCTGGCGCTGGTGCTGGCGCTGCTGATCGCCACGTCGGTCTCGATGGTGTTCGGTGAGCTGGTCGCCCAATATCTCGCCGTCGCCAAGCCGCTGGCGGTCGCGAGGGTGGTCGCGGGCCCGCAGGTGTTGTTCTCGATGGTGGTCGCTCCGCTGATTCACCTGACCAATGGCTCCGCGAACTGGATACTGCGTCGTCTCGGCATCGAGCCTGCAGAGGAATTGCGCTCGGCGCGGTCGCCGCAGGAGCTCGGGTCGCTGGTGCGCAACTCGGCCCGGCACGGGTCGCTGGACCCGGTCACCGCCACCTTGGTGGATCGCTCGCTGCAGTTCGGCTCGCGGACGGCAGAGGAACTGATGACGCCCCGAACCGAGATCGTCATGCTGGAGGTCGACGACACGGTCGCCGACCTGGTCGAGGCGGCGATCCAGAGCGGTTATTCGCGATTCCCGATCGTCGACGGCGATCTCGACGAGACCACCGGAATCGTGCACGTCAAACAGGTCTTCGAAGTACCCCCGGAGCTGCACAAGAGGACACGGCTGACTGCGCTGGCGCAGCCGGTCGCGCGGGTGCCATCGACACTGGACGGTGACGACGTGATGGCCCAGCTGCGCGCCAACGGCCTGCAGACCGCGTTGGTGGTCGACGAGTACGGCGGCACTGCGGGCATGGTGACGGTCGAGGACGTCATCGAGGAGATCGTCGGCGACATCCGCGACGAACACGACGAGCCGACCGCAGACGTGGTGCAGGCCGGCCAGGGCTGGCATGTCTCGGGTCTGCTGCGCATCGACGAGGTCGCCGGCGCCACCGGATTCCGGGCTTCGGAGGGCGAATACGAGACGATCGGCGGGCTGGTGCTGCAACTGCTCGGGCACATCCCCGAGGAGGGCGAGTCGGTCGAGTTGACGGCGTTCGACCCGGACGGGCCCATCGACGACCCGATGCGCTGGCTTGCGACCGTGGTCCGGATGGACGGCAGACGCATCGACCAACTCGAACTCACCCAGCTCGGTCGAGGCGACGACGACGGACAGGGCGATACCGATGGGTGACTTCCTCGGCGTCATCCTGACCATCGCGTTGTTGGCGGCCAACGCGTTTTTCGTCGGTGCGGAGTTCGCGCTGATCTCGGCGCGCCGCGACCGCCTCGAGACCCTGGCCGAGCAGGGCAAGCGCAGCGCGGTGACCGTGATCCGGGCCGGCGAGAATCTGCCGCTGATGCTGGCGGGCGCCCAACTGGGCATCACGATCTGCTCGATCCTGCTCGGCCGCGCCGGGGAGCCTGCGGTCGCCCACCTGCTCGAGCGGCCGTTTCACCTGCTCGGCATCCCCGACACCGTGCTGCACACGGTGTCCTTCGTCATCGCCATCACCATCGTCGTGGTGCTGCACGTGCTTCTCGGTGAGATGGTGCCGAAGAACATCGCGATCGCCGGTCCGGAGTCGGCGGCCATGCTGCTGGTGCCGCCGTACCTGTTGTGGGTGCGCGTCGCGCGACCCGTCATCGCGGTCTACGACTGGTGTGCCCACGTGACCCTGCGCATGTTCGGAGTGCAGGCGAAAACCGAACTGGAGAACACGGTTTCAAGCGTCGAGCTCTCGGAGATGATCGCCGAGTCGCTGTCGGAGGGGCTGCTGGATCCCGAGGAGCACAACCGGTTGTCGCGGGCGCTGAGGATCCGCAATCGGGTTGTTCGCGATGTCGCGATGCCGCTGAGCGACGTGCGCACGGTGCCGGTGGCCGGTGACGGGTCGGGGCCGACGGTCGCCGCGATCCAGAGCGCGCTGGCCGAGACCGGCTACTCGCGGTTCCCGGTCGTCGATTCCCGCGACCGGTTCATCGGCTATGTGCACATCAAAGACGTGCTGGCGCTGGTCGACAACCCGGACGCGGTGGTCGGCCCCGACACGGTGCGGCCGCTGCCGGAGGTCGCCGAGACGACCTCGCTGCCGGACGCCCTTTCGCTGCTGCGGCGCAACAACAGCCACCTGGCGTCGGTGACCGGCGCCGATGGCGCAGTGTCGGCGATGGTGACGCTGGAAGACCTTGTCGAGGACGTGGTGGGCGCCGTCCGCGACAGGACACACCATGCCTGATGTCGGGCGGTGCCCGACGGTGCCTGATGTCGGGCGGTGCCCGACGGTGCCTGATGTCGGGCACCGCCCGACGGTGCCTGATGTCGTGCTCACCGAACCCGACTGGACCGCACGCGAACGACGGCACCAGGCTCGGGTCGACGAATTCTGTGAGCCTCATCGCCACCGGGCCCGGGTCGGCGAGGCCCATCCGGTGTGGGACTTCCTGTGGACGTACTACAGCCTGCGGCCACGGCAACTGCGGATCTGGCATCCCGGTTTCGGCGCGACGCTGACCGGCGCGGCGGCCGAGCGCCATCTGAGCCGGGCCGGATACGGGCGCTCACCCCGCGGGGTGGCGGTGACAAGCGATCACCTGCGGGCGCGAGCGGACACGGTGCGGTTCATCGCCCTGCTGCTGCACGCGACCGCGTCGCGTCCGGGGCGACTCAACTGCTTCGGGATGCACGAGTGGGCAATGGTGTACCGAGCGCCCGCCGTGCGGCACGCGCACGTGCCACTGCGGCTCGGGCAAGCGGGTACCGACACCGTCGTCGAGTCGATGCCGTTGCGCTGCAGCCATTTTGACGCGTACCGCTTCTTCACAGAGCCCGCAGTGGGACGCAACGTCGAGCGGCTCACCCGCGACGGCCAGGTGGCCGCGGAGCAACCCGCGTGCGTGCACGCGAACATGGATCTGTACAAGTGGGCGTTCAAGCTCGGTCCGCTGGTGCCATCGGAGTTGGTGATGGACTGCCTGGAACTCGCAGCGCGTGCCCGTTCGCTGGATATGCGCGCCAGCCCCTATGATCTCCGCGACTACGGATTCGACGCGATCCCCGTTGAGACGCCAGCTGGTCGCGCCGAGTATGTCCGAGCCCAGCAGAGCATTGCTGAGCAGGCCGCGCCGCTGCGGGCCACCTTGGCCTCGTGGTGTGACCTGCTGCTGACCGCCGCTGCTGGCGAATAACCCCAGTTACAGCTGGGTAAGCTGGATCGACGGCTTAGGAGGAAATATGGCCAGCGAGCAAGGAATGAAGGCGGATCGCGCATGACCAATCGCGTGACAGTGGGTAACTTGCGTGTCGCCCAGGTGCTCTACGACTTCATCAACAACGAGGCGCTGCCGGGCACCGACATCGACCCGGACAGCTTCTGGGCCGGTGTCGACAAGGTGGTCACCGACCTCAGTCCGCAGAACCAGGACCTGCTCACCCGCCGCGACGACCTGCAGGCGCAGCTAGACAAGTATCACCGCCAGCACGTGATCGAGCCGCTGGATCCCGACGGCTACAAGCAGTTCCTCACCGACATCGGCTATCTGCAGCCGGAGCCGGACGACTTCACCATCGCCACCGCCGGAGTGGACGACGAGATCACCACCACGGCGGGCCCGCAGCTGGTCGTGCCGATCCTCAACGCACGGTTCGCGCTGAACGCGGCCAATGCGCGCTGGGGTTCGCTGTACGACGCGCTCTACGGCACCGACGTCATCTCCGAGGACGACGGCGCCGAGAAGGTGCGACCAGGTACCGACGGCGGATATAACCAAGTGCGCGGCGACAAGGTCATCGCGTATGCCCGCAACTTCCTCGACACGGCCGCTCCGCTTGCGTCCGGGTCGTGGAGCGACGCGACCGGCCTCAAGATCGACGACGGACAGCTGGTCATCGAGACGGGCGACGGATCCACCGGCCTCGCGACGCCCGAGCAGTTCGTCGGCTACACCGGCGAACTCGGCTCCCCACAGTGGTCGGTGCTGCTGCGCAACAACGGCCTGCACATCGAGGTCCTGGTGGACCCCGAATCCCCTGTCGGCTCGACCGACGCGGCAGGCATCAAGGATGTCGTGTTGGAGTCCGCGATCACCACGATCATGGACTTCGAGGACTCGGTGGCCGCCGTTGACGCCGACGACAAGGTGCTGGGCTACCGCAACTGGCTCGGCCTCAACAGGGGCGACCTCGCCGAGGACGTCACCAAAGACGGCAAGACATTCACGCGTGTCCTCAACCAGGACCGCGTCTACACCACACCCGACGGCGAGGGCGAGCTCACGCTGCCAGGACGCAGCCTGCTGTTCGTGCGCAACGTCGGGCACCTGATGACCAACGACGCGATCGTGAGAACCGAGGCCAACGGCGAGGAAACCGAGGTGTACGAGGGCATCCAGGACGCCCTGTTCACCAGTCTCATCGCGATCCACGGCCTGAAGGCCTCCGAGGCCAACGGACCGCTGGTCAACAGCCGCACCGGGTCGGTGTACATCGTGAAGCCCAAGATGCACGGCCCCGACGAGGTGGCCTACACCTGCGAGCTGTTCAGCCGCGTCGAGGACGTCCTCGGGCTGCCGCAGAACACGCTCAAGGTCGGCATCATGGACGAGGAGCGGCGCACCACCGTCAACCTCAAGGCCTGCATCAAGGCGGCCGTCGATCGGGTGGTGTTCATCAACACCGGCTTCCTCGACCGCACCGGCGACGAGATCCACACCTCGATGGAGGCCGGGCCGATGATCCGCAAGGGCGCGATGAAGAGCACCCAATGGATCGCCGCCTACGAGGACCAGAACGTCGACATCGGCCTTGCCACCGGTTTCTCCGGCAAGGCGCAGATCGGCAAGGGTATGTGGGCGATGACCGACCTGATGGCCGACATGGTCAAGCAGAAGATCGGTCAGCCGAAGGCCGGCGCCACCACCGCGTGGGTGCCGTCGCCGACGGCGGCCACCCTGCACGCCATGCACTACCACGAAGTCGACGTGTACGCGGTGCACAAGGAGCTGGAAGGCAAGCTTCGCACCAACGTCGACCAGCTGCTGACGGTTCCGCTGGCCAAAGAACTGGCGTGGGCGCCCGAGGAGATCCGCGAAGAGGTGGACAACAACTGCCAGTCCATCCTGGGCTATGTGGTGCGGTGGATCGATGCGGGCGTCGGCTGCTCGAAGGTGCCCGACATCCACGATGTGGCGCTGATGGAAGACCGTGCGACGCTGCGGATTTCGAGTCAGCTGCTGGCGAACTGGTTGCGGCACGGCGTGATCACCGAAGACGACGTCAAGGCAAGCCTGCGCAGGATGGCCGCGGTGGTCGACGAGCAGAACGCGAAGGATCCCGAATTCCGGCCGATGGCACCGGATCCCGAGGGCAGCATCGCATTCCAGGCCGCGCAGGAGCTGATCCTGTCCGGTGGCACGCAACCCAACGGCTACACCGAGCCGATCCTGCACCGGCGCCGACGCGAATACAAGGCAGCAACGCAGTGAGCGCAAGGGACTAAGTGGGCAGGCACAGCGCTCCCGATCCCGAGGATTCGGCCGACGAAGGCGTGCCGGACGAACCGCCGACTCAGCGGTTCGGTCGGCAGGAGCCCGCCGAAGGCGACTACGGTTCCGGTCACCGGCGTCCCGACGGCGGGTTCGACCTGCCGGGCTACAGCGAACCGTCCTATCCGCCACCCCCGTATCCCGACGACGACGACGAGCGGGGCTTCGACTCCGAATACGACGATTCCCGCTACCGGGACGCCGATTACGACGACGGTGTCTACGCCGACGCTGACTATGACCAAGACGACTACGACCAAGACGACGACGAGTACACCCGACCGGAACCCGCGGCGCACTTGGCCGAGTCTGACTCGAGGACGGGCCCGCAGCACAGCGGTGAATGGGAAGGCGGCGAATGGACCGGTAGCCACCGCGCGGTGACCACCAAGCGGCGCGGTGTCAGCGTCGGCGTGATCGTCGCACTGGTCGCGGTCGTGGTGCTGGTCGGCGCTTTCATCCTGTGGCGATTCTTCGGCGACGCGCTGTCACACCGCACGGATGCGCTGGCCGCACGGTGTGTGAACGGTGAACTCGCGGTTGCCGTGGTCGCCGATCCGTCGATCGCCGACGAAGTGCACAAGCTTGCGGACACTTTCAACGGCAGCGCCGCGCCGGTTGCCGACAAATGCGTGAAAGTGGGCGTCCGGCCAGCCGATTCCGATCAGGTCGTCGACGGCTTCATCGGGAAATGGCCCGCCGAACTCGGTGCGCAGCCCGCGCTGTGGATCCCGGCCAGTTCGATCTCCGAAGCCAGGCTCGAGGCTGCGGCAGGTCAGCAGACGGTCAGCGACAGCCGGTCGCTTGTCACCTCGCCCGTCGTGCTGGCGGTCCGCCCACAGCTCAAAGATGCCTTGGCACAACAAAAGTGGAGCGACCTGCCGGGGCTGCAGACCAACCAGACGGCGCTGGACGCGCTCAATCTGCCCGGCTGGGGTCCACTGCGGCTGGCGCTGCCGCTGCTAGGTAACGGTGATGCCTCCTATCTGGCCGCCGAGGCGGTGGCCGCTGCATCGGCGCCCCAGGGTCAGCCGGCCACCGCAGGCACCGGCGCGGTCAACACGTTGGTGGGCGGTCAGCCCAAGCTGGCCGACAACAAGCTGTCAACGGCCATGGACGCGTTGCTGAGCGCCGCCGATCCAGCCAGCGCGCAGGTGCACGCCGTGGTGACCACCGAACAGCAGCTGTTTCAGATGGCCGCCTCGACGCCTGACGTCAAAGGCAAGGTGACCTCATGGCTGCCCGCTGGGCCTGCCGCCGTCGCGGATTACCCGACGGTGCTGCTCAGCGGCCAATGGCTGTCGCAGGAGCAGGCCAGTGCGGCAAGCGAATTCGCCCGGTTCATGCGCAAGTCTGAGCAGCTGGCCGACTTCGCCAAGGCAGGGTTCCGCAGCGAGGGCCACACGCCGCCGAAGAGCGACGTGACGAATTTCGCGCCGCTGTCCGCGCCGGTGTCGGTGGGCGACACGTCGACGCGGGCGACGCTGGCCAACGCGCTGACGGCGCCCGCCGCGAGCCCGGCCGTGACGATCATGCTCGACCAGTCCATGCCGACCGAAGAAGGCGGCAAGTCTCGGGTGGCCAACGTGGTGGCGGCGCTCAACTCCCGGTTGCAGGCACTGCCGGGCAACGCGGCAGTGGGGTTGTGGACGTTCGACGGTGTCGAAGGCAGATCCGAAGTCAGCACCGGACCGTTGTCCGATCAGGTCAACGGGCAGCCACGCTCGGCGGCGTTGACCAGCGCGTTGAACTCGCAAACCGCCTCCGGTGGTGGGGCGGTGTCGTTCACCACGTTGCGGCTGATCTACGACCAAGCCAAGTCGAATTTCCGCCAGGGCCAGGACAACTCGATTCTGGTGATCACCGAAGGTCCGCACACCGACCAGTCCTTGGACGGTTCGGGTTTGCAGCAGTACATCCGCGGGGCATTCGACCAGGGCCGCCCCGTCGCGGTCAATGTCATCGACTTCGGCAACGACTCCGACCGCGCCACCTGGGAGGCCGTCGCGCAGGCCAGTGGCGGCAGCTACCAGAACGTGGCGAACTCGGCGTCGCCCGATCTGACCACCGCGATCACGCAGTTCCTCGGCTAGCGTGACGCCGTCGCGAGCAGGCTCAGCGCGGCGCGGGTGAACACCTCCGGCACCTCCACCTGCGGGTAGTGCCCGATCCCGGGTAGCTCGACAACATCTGCGCTGGGCCGCAATTCACGCAAACCGTCGAGCACGTTGGTGGTGGCCACCGGATCGTCGAGCGCCCACAGAAAACTCAGCGGCTTCGGCCAGTCGCGAACCGCGCCGTGCCAGCGGTCGGCGTAGCGCTCGCGTTCGTCGAGATACGAGATCAACAGGTGTGCGATGCGGTGGCCGTCGTTGTTGACGATCAGCGCCCACTGCGCATCGGCTTCGTCTGCGGCCAGCGGGTGCCCGGCACCGAACAACCGGCCGAATTCGTGTGTGAATCTGCCCTTGCTGGACAGCCGCGAGGCGATCGGGCCGAGCGGACTGCGCAGCAGCTTCTGAATGGGCCGCAAACTGGCGCGGTGCAAAATCACACTGCCGTTGCTGATGACCGCGCGCTGCAAATCAAAAGGCAACTGGCCGTGGATGTCTCGCACCAACAGCTCCGTCGTCACCGACGTCCCCATGTCGTGGGCGATCAGGTCGACGGGTCCGGACGTCTCGGACGCGACGACGGCCTGCACGATGTCGGCCTGCTCGAGCAGGCTGTATCGGTGTGGCCTCGGCTTGTCCGAGAGGCCGAAGCCGAGGAAGTCCAGCGTCAACCACGCCCGCCCCGCCAGATGCGGCACCACGTTTCGGTAATCGTAGGAACTCGACGGATAGCCGTGCAGCAGCAGGATCGTCGGGCCCTTCCCCTTGCCCGACCGTACGAACACCCTGCCTGCGGGTGTCGTCAACGACGCGCCGCCGTCGCGCCACTCGGCCACGCTCGCGGGCAACATTGCAGGGACGGTATCAGCACCGCGGCCGAGAAAAGTGGGTTGTGCACTTCTCGTGACCCACCGGCGCCCCGCCACGAACACTGTGGCCATCGTCCCGAGTGGGGCGACAGAAAACAGGGGGCCAACAATGGGGGCGAAATACCAAGTCCAGAGCGGCGACACACTGTCGGGGCTGGCGCAGCGGTACTACGGCGACGGGCGGCTGTGCACCGTGATCTCAGTGGTCAATGACAACTCCGATCCCGACAACATCGTTGTGGGACAGGAGCTGGAGATTTCGTACGTCATGTTCCGCTATCAGGTGCAACCGTGCTGATCCAGCCGCAGCTGAACGGCAAGCACACCGTGGCCGCGGGCGACACGCGGTGGAAGCTGGCCGAGGACAACTATGGCGACGGCGGTGCCGATCGCACACTGACCCTGGTCGCCGCGGCCGACTTCATCGACGCTCCCGACGTCATCACGGTCGGGCAGGTCATCCACTTCCCGTCGTTTCAACTCGGCCGCTAGGCGAACGCTTCGACCGGCGGGCACGAGCAGACCAGGTTGCGGTCGCCGTAGGCACCGTCGATGCGGCGCACCGGAGGCCACACCTTGGGGCGGAAGCCCTTACCGAGCGGGTAGGCCGCCTGTTCGCGGCTGTACGGGTGATCCCAGTCGGCTACCAGCAGGCACTCAGCGGTGTGCGGCGCGCCGCGCAGTGGGTTGTCGTCGACCGACCATTCGCCGGCTCCGACCTTGTCGATTTCGGCACGGATCGCGATCATCGCATCGCAGAACGCATCGACCTCGGCCAGGCTTTCGCTTTCCGTCGGTTCGACCATGAGCGTGCCCGCGACGGGAAAGCTCATGGTCGGGGCGTGGAAACCGTAGTCCGCCAAGCGCTTTGCCACGTCGTCGACGGTGACACCGGTGTCCTTGGTGATACCGCGCAGATCGAGGATGCACTCGTGGGCCACCATGCCGTTCTCGCCGGTGTACAGCACCGGGTAGTACTCGTCGAGTCGGCGGGCGATGTAGTTGGCTGACGCGATCGCGGTCAACGACGCCGCGCGCAGCCCTGCCGCACCCATCATCCGGATGTAGGCCCAGGTGATCGGAAGGATCGACGCCGAACCGTACGGCGCGGACGACACAGCGTGCTTGTCCGGGAGTTCCTCTGCCAGTGGGTGGCCCGGCAGGTACTTGACCAGATGCTCACGCACCGCGACCGGCCCGACACCGGGACCGCCGCCGCCGTGCGGGATGCAGAACGTCTTGTGCAGGTTGAGGTGGCTGACATCGCCGCCGAACCGGCCCGGCCTGGCCAGCCCGACGAGCGCGTTCAAGTTGGCCCCGTCGACGTACACCTGGCCGCCGACGTCGTGCACCGCTGCGCAGATCTCCGCGATGTCATGCTCGTACACGCCATGTGTCGACGGGTAGGTGATCATCAAGGCCGATAACCGATCCGCGTGCTCTGTGACCTTCGCGCGCAGATCGTCGAGGTCGACGTCACCGTTGGCGCGGCACGCCACCACCACGACGCGCATGCCCGCCAGCGCCGCCGACGCGGCGTTGGTGCCGTGGGCGCTGGATGGGATCAGACACACGTTGCGATCGGGTTGGCCACGCTCGGCGTGGTACGCCTGGATCGCCAGCAGCCCGGCGTACTCCCCCTGTGAACCCGCATTCGGTTGCAGCGACACGGCGTCATAACCGGTGATCGCGGTCAGCCAGGCTTCCAGGTCGGAGATCAGCTTACGCAGCCCAGGGTTGTCCGAGGCGGGTGCGAACGGGTGCTGGCGAGAGAACTCCGGCCAGGTGATCGGCTCCATCTCGGCTGCGGCGTTGAGTTTCATGGTGCACGAACCGAGCGGAATCATGCTGCGGTCCAACGCAATATCCTTGTCGGCCAGCGACCGCAGGTAGCGCATCATCTCGGTTTCCGTGCGGTACTGCGTGAAAGCCGGGTGGGTGAGGAAATCCGACGTCCTGGTCGCGATGTCGACGCGCGCCGGTTGCGCGGAAGCCAACCCCAAGGCTTCGATCACCGTCGCGACATGCGCCTCGGTGGTGGTTTCGTCGCACGACACCGAAACGTGGTCGGCGTCGACGCGCCACAGGTTGATGTCGTTGGCCTTCGCGGCGGCGATCACCTCGTGGGCCCGGCCAGGTACCCGCGCCAGCACGGTGTCGAAGAACTTGGCGTGCACGAGCGCCTCACCCAACGCACCTGCGATGGCCTCGGCGCGGGCATGGACCCGGCGCGCGATACCTGTCAACCCGTCGGCGCCGTGATAGCTGGCGTACATCGCGGCGATCACTGCGAGGAGCACCTGAGCGGTGCAGATGTTGCTGGTGGCCTTGTCCCGGCGGATGTGCTGCTCGCGCGTCTGCAGGGCCAGCCGGTAGGCCGGTGCACCGTCCGCATCTTGCGAAACGCCGACCAGACGGCCGGGCAGCTGCCGGGCATTTTTGGCGTGAACCGCCAGGTACCCGGCGTGCGGACCGCCGAATCCCATTGGCACACCGAATCGTTGGGTGCTGCCGAACGCGACGTCGGCGCCGATCTCGCCCGGTGGGGCGATCAGCGTCAGCGCCAGAAGGTCGGCGCCCACTGCGACGAGCGCCTTACGCTCGTGCGCGGCCGCCACCAGTTCGGTCCAGTCGACCACCTGGCCGCTGGCCCCTGGCAACTGGGTGATCACTCCGAAGAAGTCACCGTCGGGCAGTCCCGCGCGGAGGTCGGCCGTGACGATCTCGATGCCGAGCGGTTCGGCGCGGGTGGCCAGGATCGCGGCGGTCTGGCGGTACACGTCGGCGTCGACGGCCAGCCGATTCGACGGGCCCTTGACGGCGCGGTGCATCAGCGTCATCGCCTCCGCCGCGGCGGTGCCCTCGTCGAGCATGGACGCGTTGGCGACTTCCAGACCGGTCAGGTCGGCGACCATGGTCTGGAAGTTCAGCAGCGCTTCGAGGCGACCCTGGCTGATCTCGGGCTGGTAGGGGGTGTAGGCCGTATACCAGGCGGGATTCTCGAGTATGTTGCGGCGCAACACCGGTGGCGTCAGCGTATCGAAGTAGCCCTGCCCGATCATCGACACCGTGACGGTGTTGGACTCGGCCATGGCGCGCAGTTCGGCCAATGCCTCCTGCTCGCTGGCGGCAGGCAGCAGCTGATCGAGGCCCGGCGCGACACCGTCGGCGGACAGCGCGTCGAGGATGCCCGCGGGCAGCGCCTTGTCGGCCAGTTCGTCGAGCGACCCCACACCGATGGTCTTGAGCATGGTCGCCACGGCATCGGCATCCGGTCCGATGTGGCGATCGGCGAAGCTGGGCTGGTGATGATCGAACACTGACGTGTACTCCCGACGCGTCTGCGGCTGAAGAACCGGTTAGGCCCTCCCCCTCAGTCGTCGACCCGTAAGGACGGCTCCAGAGGCATCGGGGCCTTGTGCGGTCCTGGGTGCCTGAGAGGTTGACGGAGAGGTGTTGCTCCTTCGGCGCCCGTGGCTGGCGGTCACGGGACTCTCCCACACAAGGGCGATGCGCTAACTAGTTTACCGTGACCGCCCAGTGGCCACTTATTGCACGGTCACAAGCAGAGAACGTGTCATGACCGGCCGCTCGGCGAGCGGAACGCAGGCGTCAGCCGATCTTGCGGTCGCGGTGCTTACGCCGGGAGGCCAATTCGTCCTCGGGCGCGGCGATGGACTCGCCGCCGTCGGCGCGCTCACCGGGGAAGTCCGCGATGGCGCCGGTCAACTCGCGCATCGCGCCGGACACGGCGATGCCGAACACGCCCTGCCCGCCCTGCAGCAGGTCGACCACTTCTTCGGCGGAGGTGCACTCGTAAACCGTGGTGCCGTCGGAGAACAGCGTGATGTTGGCCAGATCGCGAACACCGCGCTGGCGGAGATGATCGACCGCGACGCGGATGTTGTGCAGCGAAATGCCGGTGTCCAGCAGCCGCTTGACGATCTTGAGAACCAGGATGTCCTTGAAAGAGTACAGCCGCTGGCTGCCCGACCCGGCTGCGCCGCGGATCGATGGGACGACGAGCGAGGTGCGTGCCCAGTAATCCAGCTGGCGGTAGGTGATTCCGGCGATCTGGCAGGCACTGGGTCCGCGATAGCCGACGAGTTCGTCAGGCACCGAATTGTCGGGGAACAGACCGGCCTGCACGGGTTCGCTGGGCACATCGGCCGTCGATTCGGCGGGCCCGCTGCTGGTGGACAGGTCAAGCTGTTCTTGACGTGGCTTGTCTCCCACTCTCGAATCCTCTCGCCGATCGAACTCGCGTCTGTGACCTGCATGGGTGCACGTTTGCCGAAGCTCGAATGTGTCGAGCATACGCTTTCCGTCGAGCCATTACTGCTCGTCGCGATCAAGTATGGCTGCCCGATTCACGGTTGAGAGAAACCCGCGCCGCGTGTCGGGCGGCGAGACACATCCGTGACAAACCGCTTTACGTCGCCTTGAAGTCGTCGGGCGACACGCTGTCGAGGAACTCCTTGAACTTTTCCACCTCGTCCTCGCGGACCGCCCCAGCGGCTTCCTCGTCGTTCTCGTCGGGGATGAGCAGGCCGGCCTCGGCCAGCACGGCTTCCTCCACGTAGATCGGCACGCCGACGCGCAGCGCGATCGCCACGCTATCCGATGGCCGCGCCGACACCTTGATGTCGCGGTCAAAGATCAGGTCGGCGTAGAACGTGCCTTCCTGGAGGTCGACAATGCGGACCTCCTTGAGCGAATGCCCAAGCGCCGCAATGACATCTTTGATCAGGTCGTGGGTCAGCGGCCGGGCAGGCTCGTGGCCCTGCTGTTCCAGTGCGATTGCGGCGGCCTCTGGTTGGCCGATCCAGATCGGCAGGTAGCGGTCACCGTTGGCTTCCCGAAGCAACAGCACCGGCTGGTTCTGGGGCTGCTCCACGCGAATGCCGACCACACGAACTTCACCCATCTGTGTCTGCCCTCCGCACGAAAAGAAGCCCGCCAAGAAGCCTTGAGCCGAGTCTAATCCTCAGCGATCCAGAACGTCGCGCACGGCGGACTTGATGAGCGACGTGTGCAATGTGATCGCCAACGCAGCCACCTCCCGGGCCAGGTCGTCGGCCCGGTCGCGAGCGCCCGCCTTGCCCGCCTTGACCACGGGGCCGGCGATCTGTGCGATCAGGTCGGACTGCCGATCGGCCGCAGAGCGGAACGCGCGCAGGTGTCTGGGTTCGACCCCGTACTCCGCCAGAGCCCTAGCACACTGCGCGGTCACCACAGAATTCTCGTCGAAGAAACCCGCCTGCCCTGGCTTGATCACGCCCGCCTTGACCAGCTCGCTCAGCAGGGCCTCGTCGATGCCCGAACGGCTGAGCAGATCCTCGCGACGCAACCGCACCTGGGGGGCAGCGACGCCGGAAAGCCCGTCGCGACCGTCGCCGTCGACGGAGACCAAACGCGGTACGGCGTAAGCAGATCCGCTGGCCGGCAGTTCGCCGTCCGGCTGCGCGTCCAGTTGCGCCTTGATGACCTTCAACGGCAGATACTGGTCGCGCTGGGCGGTCAGGATGAACCGCAGCCGAGCACAGTCATAGGCGGTGAAACGCCGATATCCCGACGGGGTGCGCTCAGGCGTGACCAATCCTTCTGCCTCCAGGAAGCGAATCTTGGAGATGGTCACGTCCGGGAAGTCCGGTCGCAGCAGATCGAGGACCGCTCCGATCGACATCCCAGCCAGAGCAGGTGTGTCGGGGGCGGTCATCGGCTAGCTTCCCGGCCCGCTGTCGTCGTCGCCCTTCGGCCCGGTCAGGAAGACCAGGCGGAACTTGCCGATCTGCACCTCGTCACCGTTGGCCAGCACCGCCGAGTCGACGGGCTCGCGGTTGACGTAGGTGCCGTTGAGGCTGCCGACGTCGACGACCTGGAACTCGCCGCTTTCCAGCCGGAACTCGGCGTGCCTGCGGCTCACCGTGACGTCGTCGAGGAAGATGTCGCTGTCGGGATGCCGACCGGCCGACGTGGTCGGCTGGTCGAGCAGGAAACGCGATCCGGCGTTGGGACCGCGCTTGACGACCAGCAGGGCCGAGCCCGCAGGCAGCCCCTCGACACCCGAGACCGCACCCTCGGTGCCGGCCGCGGCCGGAGCGTCCAGTTCGTTGAGGAAGTCGGCGCGGAAGACCGATGTCGTCTCCACGGTGACATCCTCGGACTGGTCAGCCCTAGAGTTGTGGTCCTTTTCCGTCACCCGCTGCTCCTCACTGGCTGCCGTGGCGATATCAGGCCGGGCCCCCCAGCCGTCATTACTCGTCTGGTGTTGACCGTACCGCGCAGTAGACATGATTGGGTCCACCACCGCCGGATCGGCCTGTGTTGGACTTTGGTCGCGAAAACCCTAACAACCCGTCATTCGGTGACGGTGGCGCGGTAGCCGTCCGCGTCCAGCAATCCCGTGAGAGCGTCGTCGAGCGACGAGCCCTCGATCTGAAGATCGACGAGCCATCCTTCGCCGTACGGGTCGGAATTGACCAGTTGCGGGTTTGCTTCCAGATCACCGTTGACGGCAACGACTTTCGCGCTGACCGGCGCGTAAAGGTCGGAAACCGACTTCGTCGACTCGACCTCGCCGAACGATTCCCCCGCAGTCACGTCGGCGCCCACGTCGGGCAACTGCACGAACACCACGTCACCGAGCGCCGACTGGGCGTAGTCGGTGATCCCGACCCGCACGGTGTCGTCGCCGGTGCGCTGCACCCACTCGTGTTCCTCGGTGTAGGACAGATCGGCTGGGATTTCGCTCACGGCGCTCCTCGTTATCGGCGGAAGGCAAGTGCCTTCATTTGACTGGCTGAGCGTATTGGCGTGGTTTCGGTTGCCGCAAGGCGGTCACGTCGACGCGGTCGGACTGTTGTACCGCCATCTTGCCGCCCACACGCTCCACGCTGTCCGTCGCGCCGCCAGGGATGTTCATCGCGGCGGCCAATGTTGGTGGATCACCAATGGCCAGAACCGAATACGGCGGGCTGAGGGTGGTGGTGTCGACGACGAGCGCACCGGGGTTGCCGACCACCCAGGTGTCGACCCCGACGCGAACCGCCGCAGGACCGGTCTGGCCGCGACCGCGGATCTCCATCGCCTCGGCGCCCGCGGCCCGCAGTTCGTTGATGACGTCGAGAACCGTTTCCGCGGGCACGCCGGGGGCGGTGTCCTCGATGGTGAGCGTCACGCCCGGACCCGTGGCCGCAACGGTGCCGATCAGGATCGACAACGCGCCTAGCCGGGCCTGAGCATTCTCGATCGCGGCCTGGTCATTGCTGCCCGACGCCTGCAACTCCGCCAGGTTGCGCTGGAGGTCAGCGACTTCGGTGTTCAGTGCCGCCTCTCGCTGCTGCAGCGAATCGAGCAGCACCAGCAGGTCTGCGGGCCGCGCCGTCTCCAGCGAGTCACCGGACTCCGTCTGCCGGGCTTGGGTGACGATCGCCACGCCGAGCAGCACGCACAGCACCACGGCGAGCGCCCCGAACATCAGCTGCGAGCGGCCCCTGCGCACCACGCCTCTGATCCCGCCCGCGTGCAGCTCGCCGATCTCCGGCGCGGGTTCATCGGCAGGCAGCTCGTGGCGGCCGTGGTGGTCAGATGCGGAGTGGTCGCTCATGAACTCATGCGCCGAACAATCTGCGCCGCAACGCGGCCGCGTTCCCGAAGATGCGGATGCCGAGCACCACGATGATCGCCGTGGACAGCTGTGTGCCCACGCCGAGTTGGTCGCCGACATAGACGATCAGCGCGGCGACCAATACGTTGAAGACGAACGAGATCACGAACACCTTCGAGTCGAAGATGCGCTCGAGATAGGCCCGCAACCCGCCGAATACCGCGTCGAGCGCGGCCACCACCGCGATCGGCAGATACGGCTGGATGACTTCGGGGACGCTGGGGTGAAACACCAGACCCAGCACGATCCCTACAACCAGTGCGGCGATTCCGATCATTATCCGATTAACCCCGTCCCGTCATTAGGGCCCAATCTGCTTGGCGAAGTTGACATCTCGGACCGAACCGGCGGGCAGCGTCAGGTCGTCGCCTGCGCTGACGTTGACCCCGACGCCATAGCTGGCCTCCAGCAACCGAAGTCGCTGCAAGCCCGGGCTGCGTTCGAACACGTCCTGCATGGCGTGCGGCGGGCCGATCGCGAGAATCTCGTATGGACTGCTGATCGGCTGATTGTCGACCAAGATGCCGCCGCCCGCCTGCCGGATCGTCACGTTCGGACCGATACGCACCCCGCCCACCGACACGGCCTCCGCGCCGCTGGCCCACAGCGAGTTGACGACCAACTGCAGATCGCGGTCGAGAATTACCTGCTGGCTGCCGGGTAGCCGCTCCTTCGAGACGTCGGTGAGGTCCTTGGACATGCCGGGATCGGTGACGGTGATCGTCAGGCCCGGTCCGATCACCGGCGTTGCGGCCGCGGCGAAGTCGGCCTTGTCGAGGCCGGCCAGAAGTTGCTGGCCGCGTTCGTCGCCTTCGAGTCGGGTTCGCCGCTCGGCGTCCACCTGGGTCGCCAAAGCGTTGCGGCGGGCGGTGGCATCGCCGGTCTCGGCCTCCGCAGACTTGACGCTTCCGACCAACACCCGCTGGGTCTCGCGAACACCCGGCGCCGTGGTGCGCGCCTGGGCGACCGCGGCGGCGAACACCGCGGCGATCAACAGCGCGCCCATCAGCTGCCAGATCCACGCCTGCCACCACGCGCGCGGGGTGCCGCCATCGGCCTTCGCCTGCGCGGCCGCGGCGTAGCCGGGATCGAGATGGTCGGTCAGCAGCGAGCGCAGCAGCGACGGCACCGGAATCGGCGTCGGCCGGTTGGCTTCGTGGGCGTTGCGCCCGGCTTGCGGGTCGTAGCCGCCGAGCGTGGTCACGGGTCCGACACCCTCGGCAGTCGGCGCACCACCATGGTGACCTGGATCAGATACAGCACGCCCGACCACAGGTACATGGCCATGCCCCAGATCAGGAACGCCCATCCGCAGGCGAGGACGACGCGGCTCCACAACGCGTCCCACTGACCGAGCAGGATCAGCGGGAAGCCCGACATGAGTGCGAAGGTGGCGGCTTTGCCGATGTAGGTGACCGGCAGCGCGGTCAGTCCTCGGCCGCGCAGCACCGGCAACGTCGCGGCCAGGATCACGTCACGCCCGATCAGCGTCAGCACGATCCACCACGGCACCGCGCCGTAAATCGCAAGTGCGACAGGCACGGTCACCATGTAGATGCGGTCGACGGCGGGGTCGAGCAACTCCCCCAGCCGTGATGACTGGTTGTCGACCAGGCGGGCGATCTTGCCGTCGGCCCAGTCGGAGAACCCACTGAACATCAGCACGCCGACGGCCCAGCCCCTGTGGTCGGCCACCAGCAGCAGATAGAGGAAAACGGGCACCAGCAGCAAGCGCAGCACCGACAACGCGTTGGGCACCGTCAGCACCCGGTCGCGCACGTCCGGCCCGGTCGAATCCCCGGTCGCCGCGCTTCTGCCCGCCGCTGCGCCCGCCATGGGCTAAACCTAGCGGAACACTCCCGGCAGACTCAGTGCCGACATGGACTCGTCTGCCAGCGGGTTGTCATGCACCATGTACGTCCACGTCGAGGTGGGTCTGGCCAGCTTCGACAGGTCGACGCCTGGCTCGTCCTCGATCGACGGCGCGGTCTCGAACGTCTGCTGGGCAGCCTCGATCGCGTCGGCGGCCAGCGAAGCGAATGCGTCGACCGCCATCCGGTGGAACTCGTCGATCGGTGTCTGATTGCCCAGTGCCCGAAGGTGAATGCTCTCGCGGATGTCAGCAAGGTACGCCAGGTGGTCGGCCCATCCGCGGTCCAGGTGATAGAGCATGATCAGCCGGCAGATCTTCTCCAGCTTCTCCTCGCCGATCTTCTCGACGATCTCCTCGTAGCGCTTCGGCGCGCGCTCGGCGAGTTCCTCCCGCGCGGTCGCGGTGCGCAACAGGGTCTCGCGGCGCTCGACGATGATCGCGCGCTGCTGGGCGATCAACTGGTTGTAACGCCAGTTGTTGGCGTGGATGTCGAGCATCCGGCCCTCCGCGACACGCTGCGCATGGTCCAGCAGCGCCGCCGCCTTGTTGCTGACGATGCGACCGTTCTCGTCGTACTGCATGGGCAGCTTGTTCGGGTCGAGATGGGCGACCACCACGTCGTCTTCCCAGCTGGCGAAGAACACCGATGAGCCGGGATCGCCCTGGCGTCCTGCGCGGCCGCGCAACTGGTTGTCCAGCCGCTCGGTGTGGTGGCGGCCGGTGCCGATGACGTGCAGACCGCCGAGTTCGGCGACCTGATCATGATCGGCTTCGTCCGAGCCACCCAGCCTGATGTCGGTGCCGCGTCCGGCCATCTGGGTGGACACGGTGACGCTGCCGAGCTTGCCCGCCTCGGCGATCACCGCGGCTTCCTCGGCGTCGTTCTTGGCGTTCAGCACCACCGCCGGGACGCCGGCCTTGACCAGCCGCTCGTGCAGTTCCTCGGATTCGGCGACATCGTGGGTGCCGACCAGGACGGGTTGCCCGGTTTCGTGCACGTCCCTGATGTGGTCGACGACCGCGTCGATCTTGGCGGCCGCGGTGATGTACACCCTGTCGGTGTCGTCCTCGCGAATGTTGGGGGTATTCGGCGCAATTGGCGACACCCCGAGCTTGTAGAACTGGCGCAGCTGCTCACCGGCGGCCAGCGCGGTGCCCGTCATCCCGCACACCGTCGGGTACCTGTTGATCAACGCCTGCACCGTGATGGTGTCGAGCACCTCGCCGGTCTCGGTGGTCTCGATGCCCTCTTTGGCCTCGACGGCGGCCTGCAAACCGTCGGGCCAGCGCTGCAACTGCGCGATGCGGCCGCGCGAAGAGTTGATCAGATGCACGGCGTCGTCGCGGACGATGTAGTGCACGTCGCGCTGCAGCAGCACATGGGCGTGCAGGGCGACGTTCACCTCGGTCAGCGTGGTGCCGACGTGTTCCTCTGAGTACAGGTCGATTCCGCCGAGTTTGGCCTCGAGTTTCTGGGCGCCGGTCTCGGTGAGGTGGACGTTGCGGTTGTCGGCGTCGGTGTCGTAATCCTTGCCTGCGATCAGCTCGCCGACCATCCGGATGATGTCCACCTTCGGCGTCTCCCGGTGAGAGGTGCCCGCGAGCACCAACGGCACCAGTGCTTCGTCGACGAGCACCGAGTCGGCCTCGTCGATGAGCGCGACGTCGGGGTTCGGCGAGACCAGGTCGTCGACGTCGGTGACCAGTTGGTCGCGCAGCACGTCGAAGCCGATCTCGTTGACCGAGGCATAAGTGACGTTGCACTTGTAGGCCTCACGCCGCTCGTCGGCCGTCGAGTCGGCGGTGATCCAGCCGACCGTCAGCCCCAGCGCCTCGAGCAGCGGGCCCATCCACTCGGCGTCGCGGCGCGCCAGGTAGTCGTTGATGGTGATCACGTGGACGTGGCGCCCACCGAGCGCGTAGCCAGCCGCGGCGATCGCACCCGACAGCGTCTTGCCCTCACCGGTGGCCATCTCGACCACGTCGCCGGCCAGCATTCGCAGCGCGCCCTGCAACTGGACGTCGAACGGTTTGAGCGTCGTGGTCCGCTCGGAGGCTTCGCGGGCGATCGCGAGGAACTGCGGGATGTCCGTGGACTCCGCGAGGTCGTCGAGGTTCAGCAGCGCGGCCGCCTTGGTCAACTGCTCGTCGTCGAGGTCGGCGGCCTTCTCATCGAACTCCGCCGACTTGCCCACCAGCGACATCGACTGCGCCTGGTCGCGGTCGGTGCTGGCGCCGAGCAGCCTCCAGAATCGGTTGCTGACACGACCTGAGGTGCGGTTTTTGGTCTTCGCCACACAATTACGGTACCTGCGCGTCAACTACCGCGTGGGCCCCCACGTGAGTAGGGCACGTGCGTGTCTGCCGGGCGACACGCCGCGATCCGCGGGCAGTCTGCGCACCGTCGCGTCAGTCGAGCGTGACGAAGTCGATCCGCACGCTGTCGGCGACCGGTTGGAAGCCGATCCGTTGGTAGATCGCGTTCGACGTCGGGTTCGCGAGGTCGGCGAATAGTACGACGTCCGGGGTGCCGCTGCGGTGGGCCAACCTGACCGCAGCGGCGGTGACGGCCGAGCCGTATCCGTGCCCGCGCTCGTCGCGCGGTGTGAACACCGGCCCGATCCGCGACACACCGCATGCGGGGACGCGCAGCATCGCCATGCTCACCGGCGTGCCGTCGACGTCCCACATCACGAACCGGTGGCCCGCGCGCTCGGAGCCGTCGACGAACTGTTCGGCACGGTCGTCTGCCTGGCCGAACGCGTCCTCGAAAAACCACTCCACCCATTGGACGATCCGGTCGCGGTCGCTGCCTGTCGCCGCCCTCGGCGAACCGGGGACACCGGCGGGCGCCTTCAACGTCCCCATCCGGTACAGCCGTTCCTCGGTGCCGATCGACATCTGTTGGCTTGTCAGCGCGTGCCATGCATCGGCAAACGCCGAGGCCGAGCAGCGGTCACCCCGCACGCCGCCGAGAACCGGACGCACGTCAGCAAGCTGGGCGACCACTGGGTGCACCGCCTCGGCCGGAATGCCGTTGCACGCCAAGGGATATGGCGGCGTCTGCAGAGCGGCGCCGATTGCGCTGCCGTGATCCCACACCGTCATCAGGAAGGTGTCGGCGGGCAATTCGGCGCTCGCCAGCAAGGTCAACTCGATGGTGTGTCGGACCGGGTCGCGACGATACAGCGCTTCCGCGATCGCGCGGAACTCGTCGAGTGACGAGTGTAGGCGGACTTCCACAGCACCAAGAATGGCCGTCAATAGTGAACGCGTCTAACGATTTATCAACCGCGACCGTGCACGTTTGTACGGATTTCGCGGCGTGTCGGCGGGCAGACACGCACACTCGCGCAAACGGGCTAGGTGTGATGTCCAGGGAGGTTGGTCAGTCGTGTGATCGGCGGCTGGCCTCCGATGGCGGAGTGGGCTCGGTGGTGATTGTAGAAGTGGAGCCAGCCC
>NZ_JBICUE010000026.1:0-68998 GCF_043197955.1 Mycobacterium sp. NPDC048908
ACACTGGACTGGAAAACACCCGCCGAAGCCCTCGACGAACTACTCTCCAACCCGTCCACACCGACCGCTGTTGCATAGAGCGCTAGAAACCGCCCGCCAATTTTGGGCAGTTTTGCGTCTGCTCGCGCGGGATGCCCTGCTCGCGCGGGATGCCCTGCTCGCGCGGGATTAGCCCTGGGCTTCGACCGCGACCGGCTGCCACTCTTCCCACGTCTTGAGCCGGTTTTCGTAGTCGGCTTTGGCCAGTGACAGCGGCAGCTCACCGAAGAACACCCGCAGCGGCGGCTCGGCCGCGTCGACGATCTTGAGCACCGCGCGGGCCGACGCCTGCGGATCGCCCGGCTTGGACACGCGCTGGCTGCGCGCCCGCTCGGCTGCCTCGTGCACCTCTTTGTAATCGGGCAGCGGCGCAGAGCGTTTCGACGACGATCCGGCCCAATCGGTAGCGAACCCGCCCGGCTCGATCAGCGTCACATGGATTCCGAACGGCGCGACCTCTTGCGCCAACGCCTGTGAGAAGCCCTCCAGCGCCCACTTCGACGCGTGGTAGATGCCGACGTTTTGAAAAGCGGTGATGCCGCCGATCGACGACACCTGCAGGATGTGACCGCTGCGCTGCGCCCGCAGGAACGGTAGCGCGGCTTGTGTCACCCACAGCGCGCCGAACACGTTCGTCTCGATCTGGGCCCGCGCCTCGGCCTCGGTCAGCTCCTCGATGAAGCCGAAGTGGCCGTAGCCAGCATTGTTGACGACGATGTCCAGCCGACCGAAGTGGTCGTGCGCCTGTTTGACCGCGGCGAAGTCAGCGTCGCGGTCGGTGACGTCGAGTTGCAGAGGCAGAAGCGCGTCGCCGTATTTGGCGACCAGGTCGTCCAGCGTCGCGGTGTCGCGTGCGGTGGCAGCGACCTTGTCGCCCCGCTCGAGCGCGGCGATCGCCCACTCTCTGCCGAACCCGCGTGATGTCCCGGTGATGAACCAAACCTTGTTGCTCATGCTGGGGGTAATGCCCACTGCGGCCGTCCCCATTCCCGGATGAAGCATCTTCACAGGTAGTTTTGGCTGCGTGAACCGCGCGACGCTGGCCAAAGACCCGCATGAGGTGGCGTCGATGTTCGATGCCGTGGCGCGCCGCTACGACCTGACCAACACCGTGCTGTCCCTCGGACAGGACCGGTTCTGGCGGCGGGCCACCCGCTCGGCGCTGCGCATCGGGCCGGGCGACAAGGTGCTCGACCTCGCTGCGGGCACCGCGGTCTCGACGGTCGAACTCGAGGCGTCCGGGGCGTGGTGTGTGGCGGCCGACTTCTCGGTCGGCATGTTGGCAGCGGGCGCGGAGCGCGATGTGCCGAAGGTAGGGGCCGACGCGACGCGGCTGCCGTTCGCCGACGGCGTCTTCGACGCGGTGACGATCAGCTTCGGACTGCGCAACGTCGTCGACTTCGCGGCGGGGCTGCGTGAAATGGCCAGGGTGACGCGCCCGGGCGGGCGGCTGGTGGTGTGCGAGTTCTCCACCCCGACCAACCGCGCGTTCGCCACCGCGTACAAGGAGTATTTGATGCAGGCGCTACCGCGCATCGCCCGCGCGGTGTCGTCGAATCCCGATGCCTATGTCTATCTGGCCGAGTCGATTCGCGCGTGGCCGGATCAACCGGAGCTGGCGCGCCGCATCGCCGACGCCGGTTGGTCGGCCGTGCGGTGGCGCAACCTGACGGGCGGCATCGTCGCGCTGCACGCCGCGACCAAGCTCTAGAAACACCGCCCGGCGTTACATTGCCTGTGGCACAAGCGGATTGAGCTGCGAACGCAGGCGTACCCCGAAGTGTTCCGCATCGCTTCGGATCACAGGTAGTCCGCAGGTTGAACGCCCGTATGCGCGGGTACTCGCCGTGAATTGGAGATCTCCAAGGCGTTAGCACGGAGCGGTTGAACAATGAACATCATCAACGGCGCGGTAGGCGTCATCACCCGGGCCGCGGAAGCCACGACGGCGGCCGCGGGCGCTGTCGGTGGCGCGGCGGTCAACGGCGTGATCGGCGGCGTACAGGGCACCTTCGCCGGCGCCAAAAACGGAATCAGGAGCGGTAGCCATTCGATGCCCGCGGCGGCCCTCACTCTCGCCGCGATCGGCACGGCGGGGTTGGTCGACTGGCCCGTCCTGCTGGGTATCGGCGGCACGGCACTTGTGGTGCACCAACTCAACCAACGGTCCGGTGGCCAGGCGCCACCGACTCTGATGGCCGTACCCGACGCGGAATCGGCGAGGGTGAAGCCTGCGCCAAAGCGTGCTGCCGCCCGCAAGACCGCGACCTCGGCCAAGTCGACGTCACGAAGGTCCGCGGCGGGGACTCGCCGCTCTGCCGCCAAGCGCTGATCGCCGTGGATTTCGTCAAACTGATGCGGTCCTCCGCATCGCTGCCTTTTCGCGTGCTCGACTCCGGCGTGAAAACCGCGTCTGCCGTGACGGCCGGAGGCGTCGGTCAGGTGACGACTGCCATGACCGATGTCGTGTCGGAATTGGCGAGAGGCGCGCGCTCGCGCCGCTGTTGGGAGGGAGACGGCCGCTGCTGGATCGAAGTACGCGGGCTCACCGACGCGGGTCGCAACGATCGAGTCGGTCAGCTCGTCGCGGCGAAGCTGCGGGCCCGTCCGGGGGTGCGGTGGGTCAAGCTGAACCAACCGCTGTCACGGGTCGTAGTGCAGCTTGATGAGGACGCCCCGACGCTCTCGGATCTGTGCGGCGTGGTCGATGTCGCGGAAAAGGAAGCCGACCAAGAGGCTGACCCCGGCGCGTCACAGGCCTCGCCGCTGGCCGTCGAATTGCCCGGTGACACCATGGCGCTCGCGGCAGCTGTCACCGCGGCCGCGACCAGCGCGGTCGGCCTGTCGGTAACGCTCGCCGGTCGGGCGTTGTTGTGGCCACGCCTGCCTGCGGCGCTGGCGGCAACGGTCACGCTCGTCGACTATCAGCCGCGGCTACGGCGGTTGGTGGAAGACCGACTCGGAGCCGACGGGGCCGACACCGCGCTCGCCTTCGCAACGAGTGCCATGTACACGTTTACTCAGGCGCCGGCCTCCCTCGCGGTCGACTTCGCCTTGCACATCATCCGGGCCGCAGAGGCGCAGTCGGCGGCCCAGGCCTGGCGGCGGCGGGAGCCGGGGCTGGCCAATCGGGCGGACTGCAGTGATGGGATTCGGCCGTCGCAGCGGCCGCGGCCAATGCCGCCGGGGCCGGTCGAGCGACACGGCGATCGCTGCGGCGTCGTGCAGGGCATCGGTGCCGCGACGGTCGGATTCGCCACGGGCAGTCTTGATGCTGCCGCCACCGCCGCACTCGTCGCCGCGCCGAAGGCGGCCCGCACCAGCCGGGAGGCGTTCGCCGCAACGATCGGTCGTGGGCTGGCGAATCACCACGGTGTGCTGCCACTGGCGTCCGCGGCGTTTCGCAGACTGGATCGGATCGACACCGTCGTCATCGACCCCCGCGCCTTGTGCACCGACCAGCTGCGGGTCGGGCGCATCCGCAATGCGACCGGTGCCGAACGCGCGGCGATCTGGCAGTGGGCGGACAAAGAGATTGACCGCGGTGCGATCGCGGCGGGCTGGCACAGGATTCCGGGCACCAACGGTCATCGGCCCGCGGGTGAAGCCCTGGTCCGCTACACGAATCATCCGCTGGCGTCGGCCGTGTTGCGCGAAGCGCGAAGCGGTGGAGCCGATGTGGTGTCACTCGACCTCGACTCGCTCGACGAGCTGCGGTCGGGTTTCGACGACCTCTATCCCTACCATGGCTCCGTCGACCAGGCCCTCGCACAACTGGTCACCCGCTTACAGGAAGACGGACGCACGGTTATGGCTGTGACGCGCGCCGCTTCTCAGGCGGCCGCCGACGCCGACGTGGGTATCTGCATCGGAAGCGGGCCCGCGGTCTGGCACGCCGATCTGCTCGTCGACGATGTGGATGGCGTCTGGCGAATCATGCGGGCACTTCCCGCAGCGCGTCGCGCAAGCGAGCGCGGCGTCGAAATAGCCACTGGCGCATCACTTCTCGGCGCTCTGTTGATGATCCCCGGCGTTCGCGGCCGAGGCCCGGGGCCTGTCACTGCCGGAGCGGGTGCGGGTGCCTGGACGGGATACCGGCTCGCCCGCGGGGTGTTGAACGCGGCCCCGCCGGTCGCGGACACCACGCGTGAGTGGCATGCGCTTTCGGTCGAACAGGTCCGCCGGCTGTTACCGCCGCCGCCGAAACATGCTGGACGACAGGCCAAGTCGCGGATGTCGATGGCCCGATCAGTGGCTACTCCTCTGCGCCGCAGCGTCAGCGACTTCGTCGATGCGATGCGTGATGAGCTGTCCGATCCGCTGACGCCCGTGCTCGCCATAGGTTCGGCGGCCAGCGCCGTGCTCGGCTCCCCGTCGGACGCCGTGCTTGTCGGCTCAGTTCTGACCGGAAACGCGGCGCTGGCAGCCACCCAAAAGCTTCGTGCCGAACGCCTGCTGCGCCGACTGCTGGCTGTGCAGGATCCGCCCGCCCGCTGCGTGCTCGACGGCCAAGGCTATGCCACTGTCGACACCGCACACTTGCGGCCGGGCGATCTGATCGAGGTGCGGCCGGGTGAGGTGGTTCCCGCGGATGCCAGGCTGGTTCGCGCCACCGATGTCGAGGTCGACGAGTCGTCTCTCACCGGCGAATCCCTTCCTGTACCAAAGCAAGTCGATGCCACGCCGGCCGTCCCGGTGGCTGAGCGCGCGTGCGTGCTGCACGCAACCACCACAGTGGTGGCAGGCACCGCTGTCGGCATCGTCACCGCTGTCGGCGGTCAGACCCAAGCCAGGCGTGCGATGCAGGCCCCTGGCGCAGGTGGTTCCTCAGTCGGTCTACAGGCGCAACTGCGTGACCTCACTGATCGGGCGTGGCCGGTCAGCATTGCCGGTGGGGGACTCGTCACGATGCTGGGCCTGCTCCGCCGCACCGGGTTACGGCGGGCAGTCAGCAGCGGCGTCGCTGTCAGCGTCGCCGCCGTTCCGGAAGGCCTGCCGCTGGTTGCCACCCTCGCCCAGCAGGCGTCGGCGCGTCGACTGACGCGATCCGGTGTGCTGGTGCGCAGCCCGCGGTCGGTCGAGGCACTGGGCCGCGTCGACGTGGTCTGCTTCGACAAGACGGGCACTCTCAGTGAAAACCGACTGCGGGTCACCCGGATCGAGGCAGCCGAGGGCATGAGCGATGACGATGTACTCGCACACGCGGGCCGCGCCACACCGCCGGCCAACGGCGATCGGCACGAACATGCCACCGACAGTGCTGTGGCGAAAGCCGTTGAGGCGGTTGATCACTCGTTCGTCACGGCAGATGTACATCTGCCGTTCAGGTCTGGCCGACCGTTTTCGGCATCCATCCGCGATCGCGAGTTGTCGATCAAGGGTGCGCCTGAGGTCGTGGTGCCCGCGTGCTCCGGTTCGCAAAAGCCGGTGCAACGGTTGGTGGCGAAACTGGCCGAGAAGGGACTGCGCGTGTTGGCGGTGGCGCGGCGTCAACTGACCGAACGCGAAGTACATTCCGCTGCAGCAGATCCCGATGCCTTCGCCGAACTATGCACGCGGCAATTGCAATTCGTCGGTCTCCTTGGTCTTTCGGACACGCCGCGGCCCGACGCCGCTGAGGTGCTCACGCGTCTGACGGGCGCCGGTGTCGCCGTGCGTCTGATCACAGGCGACCATCCGGTGACTGCCACCGCGATCGCGGACGAACTCGGCATGGCGGTCACCGCAGACCAAGTGATGAGTGGCGCCGAGTGGGAAGCACTGGCGCGGCGTGAGCAGGAGCGCGCGGTGCAGGACCGCGTCGTGTTCGCCAGGATGTCACCGGAACACAAAGTGCAGATCGTGGAGACGCTCGAGCGAACTGGCCGAGTCTGTGCGATGGTCGGTGACGGGGCCAACGACGCCGCAGCGATACGCGCGGCGACTGTCGGAATCGGCGTGGCCTCGCACGGCAGCGACCCGGCCCGCACGGCCGCCGACGTGATGCTGCTGGAGGGCAGGATCGGGTCGCTCATCGATGCGCTCGACGAGGGCAACCGATTGTGGCGCCGAGTCCAGGCGGCGGTGGCGATCCTGCTTGGCGGCAATGCAGGTGAGGTGGGCTTTGCTCTCCTCGGCACGGCGCTGACGGGCCGCTCGCCGCTGAACACCAGGCAACTGCTGCTGGTCAACATGCTCACCGACGCGCTTCCGGCGGCGGCACTCGCGGTCAGCGAGCCTACGGGTGAGCCGGCGAACGGACACCGCGGCCTCGACGAAGCGGAGTTGTGGCGCACCGTCGCCGTGCGCGGCGCGACGACGGCCGGCGCTGCGACGGCGGCGTGGGCGTTGGCGAGCGTCACGGGAACTCAGCGGCGCGCGTCGACGGTGGCGTTGGTGGCCCTGGTTTCGGCTCAGCTGGGGCAGACGTTGATCGATTCGCGCGATCCGCTTGTGGTGAGCACCGCCGTGGGGTCACTGATGGCACTCGGCGGACTGATCAGCACACCGGTGGTCAGTCAACTGCTCGGCAGTACACCGTTGGGTCCTCTCGGCTGGGCGCAGGCCTTGGGCACAGCGACCGTGGCGACCTCAGTGGCCGCAGTCGCGCCGCGGATGTTGGCTGCGCGCGAGGCCGGAAATCAGTCGTCGATGTCGACCAGGCCGGCACGCCAGAGCACCGCGTACAGCTCACGCAACGGCACCGCCAGCACTCCGGCGACGACATCGGTCAACGGGTCGGGGCCGATGGACACGGATAGACCTGCCACGCCTGCCACGGTGAGGAAGCCAGGCATACAAACGTCGAACACGCCATGACGGGAGGGCAACGAATGGCCGAAAAATCACACGGCTCGAGCCACCGTGACGCCGTCAAGCGGATCACCGAGGCGGAGGCCTTCAGCGTGAACCTGCCCGTGGTGGGCCGAATGCGGATACCGCGTCCGGAGCACCTCGCGTACTACGGTGCCTTGGGCGTGCTGGCCGCCGTCGAGATTCTCGACTGGCCTATCGCCCTGGCGATTGCGGCCGGGCATGCATTGACCGAACAACATCACAGCCGGGTCGCGAAGGAGATCGGCGAGGCGATCGAAGACGCCTGAGGCCGCTGCGCTGAGTGACTTCGCGCCGCGCGAGTTCCGAAGGTAGCGTCGAGTCATGGCTTACGGTCGTCTCGCGGATCCTGACAGCACCCTCGGCACCGATCCCCGCTCCGACCCGCGAATGGTCAAGGCGCTCGCGCAATTTGGTCTCGACAATCGGTTGCCGCCGTTACCGGTGACGGTCGATTCGCCGCTCGAGGAGCGGCTCGAGTTCAGCAAGCTCGGCGAGCAGGGCATGGCTGCCGTCTTCGCGTCGCTGGCGCAGGAAGCACCCGCAGTGCATGGGGTGACGACCACGACCACCACGATCCCCGGCGATGGGAACGAGGTGACGCTGTACATCAGTCGCCCCGACGGTGCGTCCGGCGCGCTGCCGGCCGTGGTGCACCTGCACGGCGGCGGCATGGCGATCAGTCGCGCCGCCGACGTCGCCTACATGATGTTGCGGGAATACCTCGCCAGCACAGGCGTGGTCGTGGTGGGTGTCGAGTTCCGCAACTCCGGCGGCGCGTTCGGTCCGTATCCGTTCCCGGCGGGGCTCAACGACTGCGCGGCCGCCACCAGGTGGGTATCGGCGAACCGCGCTGAGTTGGGCGTCAGTCATCTGATCGTGTCGGGCGAGTCCGGCGGGGGGAACTTGACGCTCACCGTCGCGCACAAGGCGAAACGCGAAGGGTGGCAGAACGAGATCGCCGGGTTCTACGCGCAATGCCCCTACATTTCGAATCGCTGGTCGGAAGACTGCGATGATCTGCCGTCGATGAAGGAAAACGACGGGTATTTCATCAGCCTGCAACAGCTTGCGGTACTGGCATCGCTCTACGATCCGACGAATGCGCATGCCGCAGACGCCACCTGTTGGGCGCTGGCGGCCAGCGATGAGGAGTTGAGCGGGCTACCGCCGCACGTCATCTCGGTCAACGAACTGGACCCGCTGCGCGATGAAGGGTTGGCCTACTACCGCCGCCTGCTGGGAGCTGGGGTCCCCACCGTAGGCCGCATGGTGCTGGGCACCTGTCACGGCGGTGACTTGATGTTTCCTGCGGCCATGCCCGAGGTGTTCGAGGCCAGCATGCGTGACGTCAGCGGATTCGCGAAGTCACTGAGCTGACAGCCTCAACCGAACCGTCGGCAATGTCCTTGAACCGCCGGACCCGACGGGTCAGCCGGACCTGCTCGCCGTGATCGCGCACGCGTTCGCCGAACCCACACAGACCCATCCGGCGCGCACGCTCGATCGTCGCCTCCGTATCGACGTCGTCGCTGCGAGAGCGGATCGGCGCGCGGTAGACGTCGGGCATACCGCACATCCTGCGCGATATGCTGCGGCGCGTGGCCACGTTCTGGCGCTACGTCAAGATTCAGTTGATGATGTTCGTCTTCGGCATCGTCGGACCGATCTTCTTGATCATCTTCTTTGCCACGCAACCCGATCCGACCATGAAGTGGGCGTACTGGGCCGGGCTGTTCATCACCGCGGCCGACGTGCTGATCGCGATCGCGCTGACCAAGGCCAGCGACCCCGACAAGGCGCCTGCCGATGTTCGGCTCGCGGTGAAGGTGGCGCAGCGCCTGCAGGGCGGCAGCGTGCACATCAGCGAGGGTTCGGCGAGCACGTACGACCCGTTCTCGTCGACCGCCCTGTCGTTTGCGTCGACTGACTCCGGCTCAACGTCGTCGTCGGACTATTCGACGTCCAGCGATTACTCCTCGGGGACCGACTACTCGTCCACTGATTCCGGATCCTCGTCGAGCGACTCCGGCAGTTCGTCCTCGTCGAGCGACTGACTACATCCTGTCGGCCGCGACAACGGCATCGGCGAACGCCTGCGGCGCTTCCTGCGGGACGTTGTGCCCGATGCCGTCCAGAACCCGGTGCGCGTAGGGACCGGTGAACATCTTGCGGTAGGCGGCGCCGTCTTTGTTGGGGCCGTCGAAGTCGCTGCCGATCGTGATGGTGGGCACGGTGATCGGCGGGCTTGCGGCCAGTTTGTCGTCGAGTTCGTCGTACCGCGGTTCCCCGGGGGCCAAGCCCAAGCGCCAGCGGTAGTTGTGGATGACGATGTCGACGTGATCCGGGTTCACGAACGCCGCGGCGCTGCGGTCGTAGGTGGCGTCGTCGAACTGCCATGTCGGCGAGGCTTCGCGCCATATCAATTTGTTGAAGTCGTGGGTGTTCTGCCGGTAACCCAGAACGCCGCGATCGGTCGCGAAATAGTACTGATACCACCAGCCGTGCTCCGCCTGCGGTGACAAAGGCTGTTGATTGGCAACGAGATTCACGATCAGATAACCGCTCACCGAAACGAGTGCCTTGACCCGTTCCGGCCAGACCGCAGCGACTATGTCGGCATTGCGTGCGCCCCAGTCGAACCCGCCGAGCACCGCACGGTCGATGTTCAATGCATCCATGAATGCGACGACGTCGTGCGCCAGTGCGGCCTGCTGCCCGTTGCGCACGGCGTCAGACGAGAGGAACCGTGTGCTTCCGTAACCGCGCAGGTACGGGATCAGCACGCGATATCCACGTGCGGCCAGAATCGGCGCGACGTCGACGTAGCTGTGGATGTCGTACGGCCAACCGTGCAGCAGGATCACGGGAGGGCCGTCCGCTGGTCCGTCCTCCGCGTACCCGACGTTGAGAAGCCCGGCATCGATTTGTTTGAGCGAACCGAACGACGTGCGCGTCGGCGATGCCCCCGCAAGTGCAGAACTGGCCACTGAGGTCGCTGCGACGGCAAGGCCGGCGGCTCGCGCGAAGTCGCGTCGAGTGATCATTGCGCGTGTGCCTTTCAGCTGGTCGCTCGTCGGACGTGACCGGCGATCAAGTCGTACATCTGACGCGTGACCTCGGTCGCGTCGCTCATGATGTTGTAGCCGTGGTCCACGCCGCTCACCTCGACGTATTCCACCAGGGAGCCGACCGCGTCCAGCTTGTCCGCGTACCGTTTGGCTTCGTCGCGGAGCCGGTCGAACTCCGCCGTGACGACCACTGCTGGTGCGATACCGGTGATGTCATCGGCGTTCGGTCCCCACGCGGGGGAGGCCAGCCGGTGGCGGCGTTGCGCGCGGTCGGGGATGTAGGCGGTGTCGAACACCGCGCTCATCCATGGCTTCAGGACCGCCTTGCAGCCACGCGGAGACGGCTTGTCAGCGGCCTGTGTCACCAAATCCAGTGGGGCGTAATGCAACGTCTGCAGCACGATCGGTGGGCCGCCGTCCTCGAGGGCCATCCGCGAAACCGCTGCCGACAAGTTGCCCCCTGCGCTTTGTCCTCCGACGCACAGCCGTCGGCCGTCCCAGTCACGTTCTCGCGCAGACGCCCAACGCAGTACGTCGTAGACCTGTTCCACCGGTGCCGGGAACCGCTTGTGCGGGGCCAACACGTAATCGGTATTGACGACAACAACATTGGCGTTGGCGGCGAGGTAGCGGCACCACGGATCGTCTTGTTCGCGATGGCCAACCACGAACCCGCCGCCGTGCACGTTGACATACACCGCGGGCCCGCCAGTGTGCGGCCGCGGGTGATACATTGTCGCCGCGACAGGGCCGTGGCGCGTCTCGATACGGGTCTCGGTGGTCGAACCGGCGATCTCCTTGAACAGAACTCCGGGCTTGGGCGTGGGGTTGACGACGGCGGCGAACAACCGCGCCGCAGCGTCGGCCACCGGCTGGCGGGTCAGAATTGACACAGCGTGGCACTCTAGCGGTCAGCTGAACGGCGGCCGCCGGTCCATTCGTCGTGAGGCCAAGCCCGCCGACCGCCATACCCGCGCGATCCAGTCGACATCCTCATCGGTCACCAGGTTTCCCATCACCCGCACCGCGACGTTCATCAGAGCCGTTGACCGCATCGCCAGCGGTCCCGTCGTCGGCAGAAACCGCGGGATGGTCAGCAGCAGCCCGAGCCGTCGCGCTGCCGAGAAGGCCCGCGCGTAGTGCGACGAGAGCACCGCAGGCCATGCCGACGACAGGTCGCCGGTGTCCAGCATCTCGGCGGCCAGCCTGCCGGTCTCCAGGCCGTAGTCGATGCCTTCACCGTTGAGCGGGTTGACGCACGCCGCGGCGTCGCCGATCAACATCCAGTTCGGCCCCGCCACCCCGGATACCGCGCCGCCCATGGGCAACAGCGCGGACAACGGAAGGCGCGGCTCACCCGTGAAGCCCCATTCGTCGCGCCGCAGCGAGGTGTAGTACGACATCAGCGGCCGCAAGGCGGCATCGGCGGGCCGTTTCGACGTCGCCAGCGCCCCGACGCCGATGTTCACCTCGCCGTTGCCCAGCGGGAAGATCCATCCGTAGCCGGGCAGCACACGGCCGTCCGGGGAACGCAACTCCAGGTGCGAGGTGATCCACGGCTCGTCGGCCCTTGGCGTGGCGATGTACCCGCGGATCGCCACGCCGTAGACGGTCTCTCGATGCCACCGCCTGCCGAGCAATCGGCCCAACGTCGACCGTGCCCCGTCGGCCACGATCAGCGACCGGCAACCGATCTCGGCGCCGGAGTCCAGCACCAACGACGACACGCGTCCAGCCGAATCATGGCGCACATCAACGGCTTTCGCGCCGAGCAGCATCTTGGCGCCGTCGTCGGCGGCCACCATCCGGATGCGGTCGTCGAGTTCCGTGCGCGGTACCGCGCTGCTGACCGCCGGGAACGACGGACCGGGCCACTCGACTTCGACGTCACCGCCGAACCCGATGAGCCGCAGCCCGCGGTGCTGCACGCGACCCCCAAGCCATGGCCCCAACCCCAGCCGCTGCAGCTCCAGCACCGCGCGCGGGGTCAGCCCGTCACCGCAGGCCTTGTCCCGCGGGAACTGCGCCGAGTCGATGACAAGCACGTCGCGTCCGGCGCGACAGGCCCACGCGGCGGCCGCCGAGCCCGCAGGCCCGGCGCCCACGACGACCACGTCGGCTCGCATACTCACGCCTCCCAGTATGTTGGCAGGGTGAGGACACCAGCGAGCGTGGTGGCGGGGGTGGATTTCGGCGATCCACTCTTCGCGCAGGACGTCCGCGACGGCGTAGCGCGTATCGAGGACCTGATGGCCACTGAGCTGGGCAAAGCCGACGAACTGATGTCCGAGGCCGTCCAGCACCTGTTCCAGGCAGGCGGAAAACGGTTCCGCCCGCTGTTCACCGTGCTGTCGGCGCAGCTGGGTCCCGAACCCGATGCGTGGCAGGTCACCGTCGCAGGCGCCGTCATCGAACTGGTGCACCTGGCGACGCTGTACCACGACGACGTGATGGACGAGGCCCAGGTGCGTCGCGGCGCACCGAGCGCCAACGCCAGGTGGAGCAACAACATCGCGATCCTGGCGGGCGACTACTTGTTCGCGACTGCTTCGCGCCTGGTCAGCAGGCTCGGCCCTGAGGCCGTTCGAGTCATCGCCGATACGTTCGCGCAGCTGGTCACCGGCCAGATGCGCGAGACCAGGGGAGCCGCAGACGGTGTCGACGAAGTCGAGCACTACCTGAAGGTGGTGTACGAGAAGACCGCGTGCCTGATCGCGGCGTCGGGCCGGTTCGGCGCCACCTTCTCCGGCGCCGACGAGGAGCAGATCGAACGGCTGAGCAGGCTCGGCGGCATCGTCGGCACGGCGTTCCAGATCTCCGACGACATCATCGACATCGACAGCGACCCTGACGAGTCGGGCAAGGTGCCCGGCACCGACCTGCGCGAGGGCGTGCACACCCTGCCGGTGCTGTGCGCATTGCGGGACCCCGGCCCGGACGGCGACCGGCTGCGCCAATTGTTGAAGGGACCGGTCGAGAACGACGACGATCTGGCCGAGGCGCTGCAGTTGCTGCGACGGTCACCGGGCATGGCGCAGGCCAAGGACACCGTGGCCCGGTACGCCAAGCAAGCCCGCGACGAGTTGGCCGTCCTGCCTGACGGGCCCGGTCGCCAAGCGTTGGCGACTCTGGTGGACTACACGGTGAACCGGCACGGCTGACCTGGAACTTGCGTGGCCGGGCCGGGCGTTGAGTCAGCGGGTAGTTCGTAGGAGGAAGCTGAATGACCTGGCATCCGCACGCCAACACCGCGAAGACGTTCCTGCTGCTGGCGGGCTTCTCGGCGCTGATCGTGTTCATTGGCGCGCTGTTCGGCCGCAACATCATGTTCCTGGCCGTTCTGTTCGCCGTCGGCATGAACGTCTACGTCTATTTCAACAGCGACAAGCTGGCCCTGCGGGCCATGCACGCCGTCCCGGTCAACGAGATGCAGGCCCCGGTGATGTACAAGATCGTGCGCGAGCTGGCCACCACGGCGCGCCAGCCGATGCCGCGGCTGTACATCAGCGACACCTCTGCGCCGAACGCGTTCGCCACCGGCCGCAACCCGCGCAACGCCGCGGTGTGCTGCACGACGGGCATTCTGCAGATCCTCAACGAACGCGAACTGCGCGCCGTGCTCGGCCATGAGCTGTCCCATGTCTACAACCGCGACATCCTGATCTCTTGTGTCGCCGGTGCGATGGCCGCAGTGATCACGGCGCTGGCCAACCTTGCCTTCTTCGCGAGCATGTTCGGCGGTAACCGCGAGGGCGGCACGAATCCCTTTGCCATTCTGCTGGTTTCGCTGCTCGGTCCGATCGCCGCGACGGTGATCCGGCTGGCCGTATCGCGGTCGCGGGAGTATCAGGCCGACCAATCGGGCGCCGAGCTGACGGGCGACCCGCTGGCGTTGGCTTCAGCGTTACGGAAGATCAGCGCGGGCGTGCAGCAGGCACCGTTGCCGCCGGAGCCGCAGCTGGCCGATCAGGCCCACCTGATGATCGCCAACCCGTTCCGGTCCGGCGAGCGCATCGGCAAGCTGTTCTCGACCCACCCGCCGATCGAGGACCGGATCCGCAGGCTGGAAGCGATGGCGGGCCGCGGCCCCGGCCTGTACTAGGGAACTAGTGCTTCACCGAGCCGGGCGGTAGATCCACGCCGATCTCGTCGCAGATCGGCGGGATGATGATCAGCGCGCCGCGCGGGCTGCAGAACGGTGTACCCGGCGGCAGCGCCGGTGGCGGAGGCGGCGCCTCGAACACCGGTGCGGGGATGTCCGCCGAGATGAAGCTGTCCAGCGGATTGCCCTTCAGGTCGACCATCCGCACGTTGCCTTGCCCGAACGGCACCGTGTACCAGGTGTGGCACATCGTCATGTCCCACTGGAGGTTGTTGAACGGCAACGCTTCTCCCGGGCACCAGCTGTGCGGCTGCGCGGAGAACGTGTCGGCCTGTGCCGTGCCTGCACCCACCGCTAGCGCGGCGGTGGTGACGGCGCCCGCGGCGACCGCTGTCGCCAGGCGCGAGATTCGGTTCATATTGGTTCCCATGGGTTCAGTACTACAGACCCGGCCGAGCTACCGATCCCAAGATTTCCTGCGGTAACGCGCACAAGTCGAGGGTCGATGTGCTGAGTATGGTGCGAGCCAGAAGCCGGCGATCTAGGGTGTTGACCGTGCTGAGCAGAGTTTTCGCTGGGGTCCTTGGCGCGGCGGCCATCGCCGGCGCGCCGGGTTTCGCCACGGCCGAGCCGCCGCCCGATCCACCGCCGCAGCCGCCCCCGCCGCCGAACGTCAACGCGCTGGCGCCGGTCAAGCTGTCCGACTACGCGGTGATGGACGGCAACTGGTTCGCTTTCACCACACCGGACGGCGTGATCTGCGCGCTGCAGAAAGGCAACGGCTACGGCTGCAGTGGTCCGATCCCCGCCGCGCCTGAGGGCGCGAATCTGGTCAGCGCCGGCTACGGCGGCCCGGCGGGCTTCTCGATTGCGCCGCGCAACGTGTTCGAGGCGGCCTCCGCCGCCAAGCCGTTGCCTGCCGGTTCACGGATCAGCTACCAGACGGTCAGCTGCGGCAATGACGGTACGACCACGACGTGTGTCGACAGCCGAAGTCAATCGGGGTTCGTGCTGAGCCCGGCGGGCAGCTTCATCATCAATGCCGAGAACCCGCTGCTGTATCGACCCGACAACCGGGGACCGTTCGCCAACTGAGTGTTCGTGCCGCGAACCGGGTACTCGATTTCGACGAGTACGAGGAGGCACGATGGCCAAGGATCATGGGCCCAGCGTCAAGAACGACAAGCAGTATGAGGGTCTGCGCAAGAAGGGTATGAGCAAACAGCGGGCCGCCAAAATCGCCAACACGCCCAACGCTTCGAAGAAGGGCGGCAAGAACAGCCACAAGAAGTCGAGCTAGTCGATCACAGGTAGTTGCCGCGCGGCATCTGCGGCCTGAACCGGCCGGAGTTGACGGTCGTGATCAGGTCGGCGGTGGATACCCGGCCGGAACCGGACAGCACGGTGCGGCGGACGATCTCGCGGATGTCGGCTCCGCTGATATCGGGCGTGAATTGCGCGGCGACGGTGTCCCTTTCCACCTCGTCGGCGCCGGGCACACCCTGCAAGTAGGTTGACAGGATCCTGGCCGCCGCTTGGCGGGTGGGGTAGCCGATTTCGATGATGGAATCGAAGCGAGCCGATCGGACCGCGGCCGCATCAAGGGTTTTGACGTCGTTGGTGGACGCAATGGTCAGCAAGGACGCCATCGGATCGGCATCCATGACCGCCAGGAATTCGGACAGCACCGAGTTCACGCCACGGCTTTTGCGATTGCCAACGATGAGGTCGATGTCCTCGATGATGACGAGGGTCGGTCCGAAATTGCGGGCCTCCCGATAGATGTCGGACAACGCAGAATGGCCTGCACGAGCGTCGACCATCACCACAGTGAACTGACCGAGCAGTTCGCGAGCGAGCACGCGGGACACCAAGGACTTGCCGACGCCTGGCGGACCGGCGAGCAAGATGCCGCGACGGACGCCGAGGCCCAGTCGCTCCATCAGGTCTCGGTGGACGGTCACGGCGGCGACGTTGAGATCGATCTCGGCCCAGACCTGCTCGGGCAGAACAACACTGGCGCGCGTGATGTCGGGCAGGTCAACGGGCTCGAGGACGAGGCCCTGCTCGACGGACGCCGTCAGGGCACGACCACGAAACAGACTCATCCGGCCGCTGGCATCTTCCAGGATGGCGTCGAGGACGCGGGTAGCGTGCTCGCGGTCGGCGGGCGCTGCGTAAACCTGGATGCGGCGGTACTCGCCGAAATCATTCGAAACGATCCGGACGACGACGGGCACAGGTGCGAGTTGGCCTGCGTCGAAGAAGACGGCGAGTGTGGCGGGCGGCGCGATCTTCTCGTCGCCGATCTCAACCGAAGCCCAGGTAGGCGGTTCGTGGTCGTCACCGGGACCGATGGGCGGGTCGAACTTGTCGATCAGCGCGGCGAGCGCCAAACCAGCTGTGATGTGGCCGATCGACGACAGCGAGCGCGCCTCGCACACCACGTCGGAGTCGAATCGCCCGAGTGAGGAGTACAGGAAACCGTCGAACGTGGTTCGCGTGCTTACGTTGTCGGTGAGGATTCGACCGAGCAGCTCGAGCGCGCGCCGCACGTCGTGGGGCTCACCGGCGAGCACGGACGCCAGCGACGAAGACCACTCCTCCTTTCCAGACACGGTGAAACAGTATGAACGCACAGGCCCGTTAAAAGCCAGCGGTTTTCAGCGACTCTCAGAAGCCCGAGCCGTGCACCTCGTGGCCCGGCGTCTCGGCGACGAGTCCGCGATAGGCCTGCTCGACGGTGGAGCCGTGGTTGATGACGCCGTCGACCTCGCGTGCGATCGGCATGTTGATGCCGTACTTGTCTGCGAATTCCATGATGACGCTTGACGCTTTGACACCCTCGGCGACTTGATTCATCGACGCGATGATCTCGTCGATCGGCTTGCCCGCGCCCAGTTGCTCGCCGACGTGACGGTTGCGGCTGCGCTGACTGGTGCAGGTGACGATCAGGTCGCCAGTGCCTGCCAGGCCGGCGAACGTGTCGCGGTGGCCACCGACCGCCTCGCCGAGCTTCGACATCTCGCGCACCGCGCGGGTGATGACCATGGCCCTGGTGTTCTCGCCGATGCCGAGCGAGTAACCCATGCCGACAGCGATTGCGTAGACGTTCTTCAGCGCGCCCGCCATCTCCACGCCGGTCACGTCGTCGGTGGTGTACGTGCGAAAGCGCTTGGTGCGGAACAACTCTGCCAATCGGGCGGCCAGATGCTGGTCGGGCATCGCTAGTACCGCGGCGGCGGCGTAGCCGTCGGCCACCTCGCGGGCGATGTTCGGTCCGGCGAGGATGCCGGCTGGATGCCCTGGCAGCACCTCGTCGACGATCTGGCTCATCCGGTAGTTGGTGCCCTGCTCGAGACCCTTGACCAGCGACACCACCGGCACCCACGGCCGCAGTTCCTTGGCCAGCTCGGTGAGCACCGCGCGGAAACCGTGCGACGGCACTCCCATGACGATGACGTCGGCGCATTGCGCGGCTTCGGCGAAGTCGGTGGTGGCCCGCAGGCTCTCGGGGAGCTGCGTCTCGTCGCCCAGATATTTCGAATTGCGGTGGTTGTCGTTGACGTCGTCGGCCGTCTCTTGCGAGCGCACCCACTGCAGCGTCGGGCCGCGCCTGGCGCAGATGGACGCCACGGTGGTGCCCCAGGATCCTCCGCCGAGGACGACGACATTCGGTTCACGTTGCGCAGCCATGCCGCTCAGCGTATTGCCGAGGCCTGCTGTCGAGGGTCCGTTTGCCAACCCGATACGTTCGTCGATTTCTGCACCACGGTTGCGCCCGGCGAAGAATCGCGACCCTCACGCAGAAATCGGCGAACGACTACCGGTAGTTGACGAACTGCAGCGCGACGTCGAGGTCGGCTCCCTTGAGCATCGCGATCACGGCCTGCAGGTCGTCCCGCTTTTTCGAGCTGACCCGGATCTCGTCACCCTGGATCTGCGCCTTGACCCCCTTGGGGCCCTCGTCGCGGATCAGCTTGGTGATCTTCTTGGCGCTCTCGCTGCTGATGCCTTGTTTGATGGTGCCGCTGACCTTGTAGGTCTTGCCGGAGGCCTGCGGGTCGCCTGCGTCGAACGCCTTCATGGAGATGTCGCGGCGAATCAGCTTTTCCTTGAACACGTCGACAGCGGCCTTCACGCGTTCCTCGGTGGAGCTGACGATCTCGATGACTTCCTCGCCCTTCCAGGCGATGGCGGTGTCGGTGCCGCGGAAGTCGAAGCGGGTGGCCAGCTCCTTGGCGGCCTGGTTCAGCGCATTGTCGACCTCCTGGCGGTCAACCTTGCTCACGACGTCGAACGATGAATCCGCCATGGACCGTTCCTCCTCGCCTCTATGGTGCGTTTTCGTCTTAGACCCATCCTCGTTGTACCCTGCTAGTCGCACCAAACCGGGTCACCCGCGGACGCGACGAGCGGATCAGCTGGGGCGGTGCAGCACCCAGGCAGGTTGCCCGAGCGGCCAATGGGAGCGGACTGTAAATCCGTCGGCTAACGCCTACGCAGGTTCGAATCCTGCACCTGCCACCCTGTGATGTCGGGCCGAATCGTCCGCAGCGCGTCCACAGTAGTCGCAGCAGCTCTGGTTAAAACCTGATTCGGCCCGCCGGGGGGAACCGTGCAGGGCCAGGTAGTAGATCAGACCGATTACGCCGTATCGGTTGTGTGCAGTCGTGCTTCGCGATCGCGTGCGTCGGCCGCGCCACGGTGTACGCGCCGCCGATCGGTGCTCGGTGCCGCGTGCGGCACCTGCGCGCCGCCTTTAGCGGTATGGGTCGACGGCAGGGCCGCATCCCCGCGCACCGTCTGCCGGCTTCCGTTCGACGGTGCCGTCGAAGTCGTGTGCCGCGTTGCGGTCGATGTCGTCTGCTGGGTGGTTCTCGCAGGGGTCGTCTGCTGGTTCCCATCGACATCGCCTCCTCGGTTCCGCTCGACGGTCCCGTCGAGGTCGTCTACTAGGTTCCGCTCGATATTGCCCTCGACGTCATGTGCCGCGGTCCGGTCGAGGTCGTCTGCTCGGTTCGGTTCGACGGTCCCGTCGAGGTCGGCACCTACATCCGCTTTTGCACTTCGGGGTGTCCGGTGGCGCCGGAATGCTCAGCAGCGGCGGCAAGCCGACCAGAGCGATGGCGTTGTTGAAGCCCTCGCCGATCGCGTTGGCCAGATCGGTGCCCACTTTTATTGGGTCGAGCGGCGGGATCAGCCGCGCCGGCGTGGGCTCCCACGGCGGGATGCTGCGGTCATAGCCGAGGTCCACGAGCACCCGGAAGAACGGCTCGACCACATCGATCATCGACTCTGGGACCCCCAGGCTCCGCAGCGGGCCGAACAACGGCAGGTCCTCGGTTTCAAAAAAGTAGTAGCTGGTGTCGCCATGGGTGCCTTGGAAAGTCGGCGACGTCGACGCATCGGAAGCCAGGCTGACGTCAAACGGGTACGAGTGCACATAGAGGAAGCCCAGAAACGCGTTCAGGTCGGCGACGACGTTGAGCGGATACAGCGGGAAGTCGCCCATGAAGTCGTACTGCCGGTTGATTTCCACGGTGTCGAACTGGGTGTCGGTCGGTGCGGGGCCGTTTGAGCGACCAATCAAGGATCGGGATGTAGAGGCCCGGGAACCGGGCAAAAAGGCCGCCGTTGGGCAGATTCTCGTCACCGCCGAGCACGAAGTCGATGTCGGGGGCCTTGGTTCCCGCCGGGTACTGCTCGGCGAGCTTGCGCTTCACCCGGTTCGCAATGAGCGCGCTCTGCGAGTAGCCGTAGATCACGAGATCGTCGTCGGGTTGTGCGGCTATCGCCTGCTGAAGGTCGCTGACCCCTTGCAGGATTGATTGATTGAGGGTGAGGTCGAAGAGCCCCGGAAGTTTCCACCACGGCACGTCCCAGGCCGGACCGCCAAACCCGAAAAGCTCTGGGGCCCCGATCCCGAGCAGCGGCACGAGACGACCAATCCCCCCGAGAGGCTACAACTCCTCGGGCGTTGTCACTTTGACGTAGTTGATGTCCTGGCCTGGATGAGTCGGCGCGATGAACTGGTGCTTGACCGTCTCGACGTAGAAGTCGTCGGGCGTCGGGACGCCGCTGGTGCCCAGGATCAAGGCGGTTCTGTCGGGCGGCGGTCTGTCCGAGGATGACGCCGACGCTGTCGACAATGGCATGACCGGGGCCATCACCACCAGCACGGCGAGGCCGATGGACATCGTCATCCGCGTGGTGGTGCGCCGCACATACGCTGCGGCACCCCAACGTCCGTATGCCGTCATGGTGCCCTCTTCGCTGAGAACGTTGTTCGTTGCTGGGTCCTCGTAGTGTGGTGCGGTGGCGCTGCTGAGGAGTGGAGCGTCCCTAGTGGTGACGCCGGTGGAGACGCCACGGGCACAAGCTGTCTCGGCAGCCGACCCCAGGCTGCTTCAGTTGTTCTTCGGTTGTTGCACGGCGCGCGCCTCGGTTGCTGGGCAGGGCGCTTGCGGTTGGCCGTGTGAGTATGTCAACAACGTCCACAGGTCACTCGCAGAAATCCCTCTTACCGAGACGCTTGGTTACGCAATCAAGAAAGCGATGGGCGCTGGGCCGCCGGGCAGCAACCCACGCCACGAGGACAAAGCCTTGACCGACCGTGCGGTTGGCCCTGACGGGCTACCGGCGATAAGGCAAGCTAGCCTAGGTCGCCCGACTCGGATATTAACGTTGCGCAAGCAAATTTGAACCGCCATCACGATGTTGCCCTGTTCGCAAAGCAACTGCGCCACGTCACATGTTTGACCTGGCACGACATAGACCCAGCCACGCCAGCGCTGGGTGAGCGTTCGAATATGTCCGCGTCTACGCGCCAACCAGGCCAGCAACCCAGAGGGGCCGCGGCGACGATTCCTCGCTGGTCGAGGCGGCCGAAACTGCGCGATGGCAGGGCTATTCACGTCGAACGCGATGCGCTGGAGATCCCGCGAGATACGCCGGGTACCTGTCCGACCCGTTAGCCCGCAATGCATAGGACGGGAGGGACCGTTTCAACCTTGCCCCCCGAATGTGCGGGCGGGCGCGGGCCGGGTGCAATAGCTCCGGCGTCGGGGCGCCGAGGCGCACACCGACCCGCTGTCACCGCGAGACCCGCTCGTGTCGCCCGCGGTGACCGCCCTACTCACAACCACGAACAGCAGGGGCCAGCGGTTCGCACCCGGCAGTAACTTTCGTCGTAACCATATTCATGAGGACACAAGATGAGCTGGCGACATCTACCCACGAATTGAGTTCGCCCGAAAAAACTTCGGCCACTCAATCGACCCCCTCACCGTCGAGCCGGACGGTAACGACGGGTTGGCGCACACTGGTCCGATTGTTTATGAGGCGACTGGTTGTTCATGACGCGAGTTATCTGCCTCCGGTCGCACCCGCCAAACACCCGACCGGTTCATGTCCATGTTTGTCGGAGCAAGAGACCGCCAATCAACGACTTCTGCGTCGCGTGTCCGCCCTCTCGCTAGATTGAAATCGGATGTCGAGAAGGGAGTCCCATGAACGGCGGTGTCGAGCAGTTGGAGTTTCAAGCTGAGGCGCGACAACTGCTGGATCTCATGGTCCACTCGGTCTACTCCAATAAGGACTCATTCCTGCGCGAGCTAATCTCGAATGCTTCCGACGCACTGGACAAGTTGCGGCTAGAAGCGTTCCGGAACAAGGACCTGAACGTCGATGTCTCCGATCTGCACATCGACATCGAGGCGGACAAGAATGCCCGCACCCTGACCATTCGGGACAACGGCATCGGGATGACGCGTGAGGAGGTCGTGGATCTGATCGGCACTCTGGCGAAGTCGGGTACCGCCGAGCTTCGCCAGCAGTTGCGCGAGGCGACGAACGCGGCCGCTTCAGCAGAGTTGATCGGCCAGTTCGGTATCGGCTTTTATTCGGTTTTCATGGTGGCCGACAGGGTGGAGTTGCTGACCCGCAAAGCCGGCGAGAGTGAGGCCACCAAGTGGGAATCGAGCGGTGACGGCACGTACACCATCGAATCCGTCGACGACGCTCGACCCGGAACGTCGGTGACCCTGCACCTGAAGCGCGAGGACGTCGAAAACGAGCTGCATGACTACACCTCGGAGTGGAAGCTTCGCGATCTGGTCAAGAAGTACTCCGATTTCATTGCCTGGCCCATTCGGATGCAAATCGAGCATCGGACTCCGGCCGGCGATGAGGGTGGCGAAGACACGGTCACAGTCGAAACCGAGACCCTCAACTCGATGAAGGCGCTGTGGGCTCGGCCTAAGGATGAAGTCTCCGAAGAGGAGTACAACGAGTTCTACAAGCACATCGCGCACGCCTGGGACGACCCGCTCGAAGTCATCGCGATGAAGGCCGAGGGTAACTTTGAGTACCAAGCCCTGCTGTTCATCCCTTCGCACGCCCCATTCGATCTCTTCAACCGCGACGCCCACATCGGCATACAGCTGTACGTCAAGCGCGTGTTCATCATGGGCGACTGCGATCAACTCCTTCCCGAATACATGCGCTTTGTGAAGGGCGTCGTCGATGCGCAAGACATGTCCCTCAACATTTCCCGCGAACTTTTGCAGCAGGATCGGCAGATCAAGGCGATTCGTCGTCGCCTGACCAAGAAAATCCTGTCGACGATCAAGGATGTGCAGTCGGAGCGACCGGACGACTACCGCACCTTCTGGACGCAGTTCGGCGCCGTCCTGAAAGAGGGCTTGGTATCGGACTTCGACAACCAGGACACCCTGCTGCGAGTTTCCTCGTTCGCCTCGACGCGCAGCGACGACGAACCCACCACGCTCGTCGAGTACGTCGAGCGCATGAAGGACGGCCAGACGCAGATCTTCTACGCCACCGGAGAGACGCGTCAACAGATCCTGAAATCACCGCACCTCGAGGCGTTTCAGGCCAAGGGCTATGAGGTCTTACTGCTCACCGATCCGGTCGACGAGGTCTGGGTACGAAGCGTCGCCGAGTTCGACGGCAAGCCGCTGCAGTCGGTAGCCAGGGGAGAGGTCGACCTTGATTCTGAAGCGGAAAAAAGCGCGCACGAGGCCGAACGGGGAGAGCAGGAGAAGGAATTCGCCGACCTGCTCAGCTGGTTGAAGGAGACCCTGAGCGAGCACGTCAAGGAGGTGCGGCTTTCCACCCGCTTGACCGACTCGCCGGCCTGCCTGATCACCGATGCCTTGGACATCACACCGGCACTCGCGCGCATTTATCGGGCCTCGGGACAGAACCTTCCCATGAGCAAGAGGATTCTCGAAGTCAACCCGAATCATCCGCTGGTCACCGGATTGCGGCAAGCCCACCAAAGCCGCAGTGATGATCCTTCGGTCGCCGAGACAGCCGAATTGTTATACGGCACAGCGCTTTTGGCTGAAGGCGGCGTACTAGAAGATCCCGCACGGTTCGCAGAGCTGGTAGCAGATCGGTTGGCACGGACGGTTTAGGCGGTGACCTCTCGACAGACCGAGGTGTCGACTATGTCGCGAGACAGCCGACCACGCCAAGCATGTCTGTGCAGTCAGGTCACGCGATATTGCCGCCGTGCAGTACCGGCATGCCGAATTGGCTCACACTGGCCGGCTGCTACTCGCACGCCTACTTCCGGACGCGACGGATCAACAGTCGGGCTTGGCCGGCTCATTGTCGCCTCGAACGTCTCCTGCCACTTCGCGTTGTTAGCGACCGCACGCGTGATGAACGGTGATCTTCGAATGGCGCCGATGAACGCGCGGTTCGGTGCCGCTAGGTACCACGGTAGTTTGCGAATGACGTCGATGAAGAGCACGACGCGGATCTCGTCGCTGTCGTTCCAGACTTCGTGCTCGAACGTGTCGTCGAAGATCAGGCTGCGACCGTCACGCCAGTGCTCGATGCGGCTACCGACCCGGATACGAGCCGCGGTCTCGTCGGCCGGCGTGCGTAGCGCGAGGTGATAGCGCAGCACTCCCTTCCATAGTCCGGTGTGAGGCGGGATGTGCTTGTGGGGGAGCAGCACGGAGAAGAACGCCGTGATCATGCCGGGGATCGATTCGACGATCTCAGCGGTACGTGGGCATCGCCGGCAGTTGCCGTCGTCGCGGGTCCCGTACGCGTAGAAGCCGAAGATCTTCCAGCGGTCATCCTGGGTAAGTTTGCGCTGCTCCTCTTGGATGTCCTGGTAGTTGGGGAGCTGATCGACGCGGGCGAGCAGGCCGTCGAGTTCCTCCCTGATCTCGTCGGCACGAGCTTCCACGTCCGCGATCCACGGAAACTCATCGGGCTCGAAAAACTCGGTACCCCCGGACGGTGTGCGGGCGATAAGACTCTGGAACAGTGCTCGCATCCGCCAAGCGATCGCACTACGGACCCGCTGCACCCGTTTGCCAGGCACCCGTGCATCCTATACCGCGAGGGGCACGGCGCACAGTTCGGCGGTCTGCCCGGTGCAAGCCAGCGTCGACAGAACGGGCACATAAAACCGCGTCGCCAGTTGCAGGCGGCTTGGACCCAGGCGACGAAGCCCGACTCGTAGCAACGGCACATGTCTCCTATCCGAACAGACATCGGCAGTTGCCCTGCCCGCCGCTGGGCATCCTCCTCGCGGGGAAGTCGTAGACCAGCGGCTTGGTCTCGATGGGATCAGCGCATTGGAGCCACGTCATGCCGGCTCCATCGATGAAGTCCGGGGGCGCCGGTGGTACCGGTTGGGGATCGACAGGAAGCACCGACGGATGCGCAGGACGCAGGGGTGATCGAACTCAGCTGTCTGAGGCGGTGGATGCCGTGCCAAGTGCGTCGATCTGGCGTTCGACGAAGCGGCGCATCTCGTCGTGCCCCAGCGTGACGCCGACAGCTTCCTCGTTGCAGAGGCTTCGCGCGATCTGTGCGATCAGCATCGAGACCACGATCGGCGGGTAGGTGTGCAAGTCGATGCCATGGCCGCGCAACGCGACCGTGGCGGCCGCGGTCTCGATGTCTCGCACGCGTTCGGCATAGGCGTGTAGCTCGACGCCAATTGCCTTGCGGTGGTTGGCAAGTGCCATGAATTCGGTGTTCAGAACGGTCCGACGGTGATCGCTGTTGACTGCCCACAGCGCACGCAACGGGTCGTCGTTGGTCAGCGCGGCACGCATCTGCTCCAGCGCGGCGTCCGCGCCCTCGCGCAGCACGGCAAGGAAGAGGTCATCCATCGTCGGGAAGTAGTAGTGGACGAGAGGCTGCCGGACGCCTGCCTTCGCCGCCACCCGCCGTGACGTGGCTGCGGCGTAACCCTCGTCGTGCATGATCTGGGCGGTGGCCTCGATGAGTCGGCGCCGAGTACCTCCGTCATCGGCCTTGGCTTTCCGCGGCGCCGCCATTCAACAACCTGGCCGCGACGGCGCTGCCCGCATGGATCGGCGCGTGACAAACATTCGCTGATTATCGCGAACATGTCAGCGGAACCACTACGTGGTCATGACCGGCTCAGGCTGGGTTTGTCGTCAGAATGTGGACGACTTCGCGCAGCGGTTCCGGTGAGGTCGCGATCTCCCCGATGAAAGGGTGCGACAACTCCACTACGAGGAACAGTTGTACACCGACGAGCACGCCGAGGATTGCGACCATCGCGGAGTGCGTGGCGGGGTTCTCGACGCGTAGACGATCGCGCCGCCGAGCAACAGCCCACTGGTCAGAATGATCACTGCCCACAACGACCATGGCGGTCCAATGTCCGTGCGCGCCTGCAACACTCGTTCTGCGCGTGCCTTACTGAGTGCGTCGAGGTTGGAATAGGACGCGGCGAGGCGGGCCTTTTGGGCGTCGGTGCGTGCCTGAACTTGGTCGTACGCAGCGTTCAGACGCGCCAGTGCGTCGTCGGCCTGCGGATAGGACCCGCCGTTCGCGACCTCCACCCATTCGGCCACGGCCGCCTGTTCGAATTCCAACAGGCTTTTCCGGACCCGGTCCCTGTCCGCGGTTTCGAATGCCATCGCGTCCTTGGCGAGTTGCACACTGGCCGTTCCCTCGGTCCGCGCGCGACCGTCCGCGTCATTGATCTGCCCCCACATCGCCGACACCACGCATCCGATGAAGAACGCGAACACGAAACCGACGACCCCGAACGCGAACCGCGTGACGTCGTTGTGCTCCTCGCCTCGAAGGTTGGGAAAGCGGCGACGAACAAAACGCTGGACCAGCATCGCTGCGCCGGCGATGACGACGACGGTTCCCAGCAGGAGAAGCCACGAGGGCAGATTGCTCACTAACCAACGGCTCAAAGCTGCGCTCCTCCCACCCGACAACTTCCCGACTGTAGGTGGGCGGTGCGGCTAGGAATGTGCGATCGGAACTATTGGAAAGCGCCTGACCGTCACACGCTCGCGTCAGAGGCCTGGTTCGACCACTGCCACTGGATTGTCCGCTGGCGCGTTGTCCGTAGCGCGTCTGCCGGGAAAACTTCGTCCGCCAGTTGGCGCCAGTCGACGGTATCGCTGTGGGCCGCGTGAGTCGCAATCTCAGACATTGGTGAGCTCCATTCCTTCGAGGCCGGCTTCGGGCGTAGCTCAATGGTCATCACCGGGTGGTGCGTTCGTAATCGCCGGACAGCCAGATTTCACGGTTCGGCGGCAAGGGTTTTCTATCCGCCGGGATAGGCCGCCGATTCGGCTGCGACTTACACGCGCTCGGCGGTCATGTTGATGTCGAGTGTGCCTTGGCAGGCACCGCTCAAGATCTCGGTGTGCATGGTGCCTGCAAGTGTCCCGTCCGGCTGGGGCGTGTACCGAACCTCGGTGTGTGCCGGATTCCATTCGATGGTGGTGTCGGGCATCATGCAGTCCCACTGGTAGTCGCTGCTCTGTGCCCACGATGACCCATCCCAAGTGAATCGGACGGGTTGAGGCACCGTGGGGTTTCTCGGTGCAGGGCCGCTGACGATCGTCGCGGTGCACGTGCCGCCCGAGCAGCTCGAGCTGAACCCGTAGGTGTCGGTGTACTGCCCTTCGGGCTGACCGGCCGCGACGCTCGTCCCGGACTTCGGGCCGACGATGAAGGTGATCGCGTACTCGCCGTTCCAGGTTGCGGTGTCCGCGGAGGCCGGAGCCGACCCCAGCATGGCGAGCGCCAGCGACGCCACACCCAAGCAGATAAGACCGCTCAGACCACGTCGGGTCATGGCCCGAGTGTTGCAGACCCACCGGCCCGGGGTGGCCGAATGTGTTTCAGCGAGATCTGGTGGGCCTAGTGGCGCGCGCTGACCCCGAGCTCGGTGAGCAGGCGGCGGACACGAGCTTCGATGTCATCGCGGATGGGCCGGACGGCATCGATGGGGCGGCCGGCGGGGTCAGGCAGATCCCAGTTCTGGTAACGCTTTCCGGGATAGATCGGACAGGTGTCGCCGCAGCCCATGGTGATGACCACATCGGCAGCTTGCACGATTTCGTCGTTCCACGGTTTCGGGAATTCGCCCGTGATGTCGATGCCCACCTCGGCCATCGCCCTGACGGCTGACGGATTGATCTCGTCGGCTGGTGCTGACCCGCCAGACCAAGCGACGGCGTCTTCTCCGGCGAGGTGGCAGAAGAACCCGAGAGCCATCTGCGATCGGCCCGCGTTGTGAGTGCACAAGAACAGGACGGTGGGTTTGGTGTCGGTCATGACGAACTCCTGCGGTCGGCGCCCAGATCGGTGGCTGAATCGGCGCGGTGATGGGGTACGACGGCATCGTCGGCTAGCCGCACAGCATCCGGGTGGAGCGCGACGACCAATCCCAGGCCGACAAGCGCCCCGACGATCTGGGCGATGACGAACCCGGGCGCGGAGCTCGGCGCGATGCCTGCGAACGTGTCGGAGAACATGCGACCAACGGTCACTGCTGGATTGGCGAAAGACGTTGAGCTGGTGAACCAATAGGCGGCCCCGATGTAGGCGCCGACCGCCGCCGCCGACAGCCCGACCCGACCGGTGCGGGCCAGCGTGAAGATCAGGGCGATCAGACCGGCCGTCGCGACGATTTCGCCGACAAGGTGACCGGTGCTGATCCGCTCCTTGACCGACAGTTCGAACACTCGGCGGTCGAACATGATGTTGGCCAACCACGCCCCTACCACCGCGCCGATCACTTGGACGACGCAGTAGGCGGTTGCGTCGCCGGCCGAGATGCCACCGCCCGAACGATGGCCGAGTAACCAATCAGCCGCCGTCACGACCGGATTGAAGTGCGCCCCCGAGACGGGACCGAACATCAAAATCAGCACCGCCAAGCCGAACACCGTCGCAGTCGAGTTCTCCAGTAGTTGCAACCCGACATCGTTGGCAGACAACGAGGCGGCGGCGATGCCGGAGCCGACCACCACGGTCACCAGCAGCGCGGTGCCAACGAACTCGGCCAGCAGTCGACGCCACAGCCCTGCGGTGTCCAATTACCTGCCCCTGACCAGACTGCCGACGCCGAATATGCGTGAAAGCTTGTGCAACGCTTCGGGAATCGCGCGGTAGTAGACCCACGAGCCGCGCCGTTCACTGTCCAGCAGCCCCGCCGTTCGCAAGACCTTGAGGTGGTGGGAGATCGTCGGTTGGCTCAGGTCGATACCGACAGAGACGTCACATACGCACGCCTCACCGCCGGAATGACTGGCGATCACGCTGAGTAGCCGAAGCCGTACGGGATCGGACAGCGCCTTGAGCATCGCCGCCAGGTCGACGGCCGCCTCGGCTGTCAGCGGTTCGGACACCAGGGGTGCGACGTCGCAGCCAGGAACAACGCTCATGGCAATCCGCGACTTCGACATCCATCGATATTGACAGCCATCGAATCAGTAGACAAGAGGTCCGGCAATCAGCAGCAGGACGCGCCGGCCTCCGTCGGGTCGGAGGCCTGGTCGCCGCAACAGGCGGTCCCGCTGCCGTCCCCCTCGACATGCTGCGGACTGGTGCCGAACGTGTCGGAGTCGGCGAGCACCGTGTAGACCTCCCACTTCTCACCTGCCGGGCCGGTCACCCAGACCTTGTCCTGCAGGGCGAAGCAACATGTGGTACCGATCTCTTCGTCGGTGAACAGGCCCGCATCGCTGAGCCGAGCGATCTCCGCATGGACGGTATCGCTCGATTCCACCTCCACGCCGAGGTGGTTGATGGTGCCGCCCTGGCCTGCGTTTTCGATCAGCACCAGTTTCAGGGGCGGTTCGGCCACGGCGAAGTTGGCGTAGCCCTCCTTCACCTTGGCCGGCGCGGTGTTGAACAACTTCGAGTAGAAGGCGATCGCTTGGCCGAGGTCGTCGACATTGAGCGCAAGCTGAACACGGGACATGATGGAGTCCTTCCCACTTGTGAGACATATATCGAATTAGCGCGCTGGTCCTAGCGTCCCACCTTTTTGATATATGTCAATAGTCCTGGCATCATGGCTGCATGCCGAAGGCGCTGCCGATCATCGATATGTCCGCGCCGGTCTGTTGCGCGCCCGTCGCCGCCGGCCCGATGAGCGATGAAGACGCGCTGCAGGTGGCGCTTCGCCTGAAAGCCCTCGCCGATCCCGCGCGCGTGAAGATCATGTCCTATCTGTTCGGCTCCGCGTCGGGTGAAGAGAACAGCGGCGATCTCGCGAAGGCGCTCGGCTTGACGGAGTCGACGATCAGCCACCACGTGAACCAGCTTCGGCGGGCCGGGCTCGTGGAATCGGATCGGCGTGGCATGAACGTCTACCACCGCCCGCACCGTGACGCCCTTGGCGCGCTGTGCAGCGTGTTGGATCCCAACTGCTGTACGTGATGACAGTCGTTTGACGCGGGTCCCCGTGCGGTATTCAACGCCGATGAACGTGGCGACCAAGGTCGTCGACAGGCTGGTCAACCCACCGCGGATGTCAGATGTGGGTCGCCTCCGCGACGCGGTGTCGGGCAAGACCGTTTTGGTGACCGGCGCTTCATACGGTTTGGGCAACGCCACCGCGGTCAAGCTCGCCGCGGCCGGAGCGACGGTTCTGGCCGTGGCACGGTCAGCCTCCGAGCTCTACGCGCTTGCGGCGTGGATCACCGCGCGCGGCGAGCACGCAGTCGCGTTACCCGCGGACCTGACCAACGAATCCGCCGTCCTCGCACTCGTAGACGACATCCTCGATCGGCACGGCGCGCCGGACATCGTGGTCAGCAACGCGGGCAAGTCGATTCGACGACCGTTGCACCAGCAGTACGACCGCCTCCGCGACTTCGACCGCACCATCGGGATCAACTACTTGGGGCCGATTCACTTGCTGCTCGGCCTACTTCCCGCGATGCGCGAACGCGGCAGCGGTCACATCGTGAACATCTCCAGCGTCGGTGTGCGCGTGCCACCGGGGCCGCGGTGGGGCGCATACCAGGCGTCCAAGGGCGCATTCGACATGTGGCTGCGCAGCGTCGCGCCGGAACTGCATGCCGACGGGGTGGACGTCACGTCGATCTACATGGCGTTGATCCACACTCGAATGACCGAACCGACGCCGAGTCTGCGCAACGTCCCCGGCCTCTATCCCGATCAGGCCGCCGACATCGTCGCACGGGCGATCATCAAGCGGCCGAGGACCATCGCGCCGTGGTGGGTGTGGCCCGCCGAGGCCACCACGGTCCTGCTGCGCGGCCCGGTGGAGCGGGCCACGCAGGTCTGGTACCGGCGCACCCGAGAGTCGGACGGCAGATGACCGACCGCGTGGTGACCACTGCGGCTCGGGCGCTGCTGAAGTCTCGATTGCTGACGCCGCCGCGTCCGCGTGGGTTGCTCGGTGTCGTTCTTGCGGCCGGTCGGGGCGGCACGAATCCGTTTACCTTGTTGGCGGTCTCGGCGGCGCGGTGGCCGAACCGGACCGCGTTGGTCGACGACGACGGCGCGATGAGCTATCGCGAATTGCTCTCGCGGACAGAATCACTCGCCGGTGAGCTCGGCGCACGAGGCGTCCAGGCGGGCCGGGCGGTGGGCATCTTGTGCCGCAATGGCCGCGGCTTCGTGACGGCGGTGTTCGCGGCGGCCATGGTCGGCGCCGACGTCGTGCTGCTCAATACCGACTTTCGCGCAGAAGCCCTCGCTTCGGCCATCGACACGCATAAGATCGCGGCCGTCGTGTGCGACGAGGAATTCTCCGAAATCGCAGCAACCGAAGGTGTCACCGTGGTGGACGCCGCGAAGTGCGAACCAGGCCAAAGCGGTTCACGACCCAAGGTGGCGGCAGGTGGCCGCATCGTGCTCTTGACGTCCGGCACGACGGGCATCCCGAAAGGTGTGCCCCGCAAGCCGAAGATCGGCTCGGCGTTGGGGGTCGGCGCCACCATCTTGGACCGCACCGGCTTGCGCATCGGATCACGAATGGCTGTCGCTGTGCCGATGTTTCACGGCCTTGGGTTCGGCGTGCTGATACTGACGATCGGACTGGGCGGCACAGCGTTGACGCTGCGTCGGTTCGACGCCGAACGGGTGCTCGAGCAGGCCGCTGCCTGGCGGGCCGACGGGTTGACCGCGGTGCCTGTGATGCTCGCGCGCATACTTGACCTGCCCGACGAGGTGCGGCGGCGAAACCCGTTGCCGTCGCTGCGAGTGGTGATATCAAGTGGTGCGCGGCTGGATCCGACGTTGGCGCAGCGCTTCTCGGCCGCTTACGGCGACGTCATCTACAACGGTTATGGCTCATCGGAGGTCGGCATCGGTGCGCTCGCCACCCCAGCCGATCTGCGGCAGGCGCCGGAGACGGTCGGCAGGCCGGTTGCGGGTTGCCCGGTGGCCATCCTCGACGGCGACGGCGGACCCGTCGGTCCCGGCATCACCGGCCGTATTTTCGTCGGCGGCGACCTCACCTTCGACTCCTACATCGGGGGCGGGAAGAAGGACGTCGTCGGCGACATGATGGACACCGGCGACATGGGCTACCTCGACGACGCCGGCCGACTGTTCATCGTCGGGCGCCAGGACGACATGATCGTCTCCGGCGGCGAGAACGTCTATCCGCGTGCCGTCGAGAATGCGCTCGCCGAGCATCCCGACGTCGCCGACAGCGCGGTGATCGGTGTCGCCGACCCGGATTACGGGGAGCGACTGGCCGCATATGTGGTGCCGCAGAACACGATCGAGGAAGCCGACCTTCGAGACTATCTGAGGGACAAGGTATCCCGCTTCGAACAGCCACGCGATATCCGGATTGTGGCGGCGATTCCGCGCAATCCCGCGGGCAAGGTGCTGCGAAGCGAGCTGCCGGGATCAGACTGACCGTGGTGGAGCGATCCGGTCTTCGATGAACGCGGGCATCAGCACGCCCGTCAGGCCCTCGGGTGGGACGCTGACGAGCATCTCTTCGATGTCGTCAGCCGCCGAAATCGTGGGCCTCGTCGTATCCGTAGTCGCCGCCCGGATCCAGTATCACTCGCGGCGCGTCAACACGATGGTGCGGCGGCGCCGCGGCCTCCTGTTGGGTCAGCGCATCATGTGCTTCGTCGTACTCGTAGTCGGAGCCCGCGCCGATGCGGTTCTCAGTCATCTGAGAATTATCGGTCAGGCGGGCCCGATGATGTGGCAATTGGAGTCACACCGCATCAATGTTCCTGGCGGAAGCGGCCGAAGCGCGTTGTACGGCGGCGGCGCAGGAGCCGCCGGGTCCGCTGGGGGTGGAGGAGGAGTCGACGCCTGCGGTGGCGCGGTTGGCGCCGGTGCCTGCGGTGGCGCGGGGGGCAACGCGGCCAATACGTGATTGGCGGTGAAAGTAGCTGCCTGGTCGACCATTCCGCTCTCGACGTACTGTGTGTGCGCGTTGAAGTCGCGCCCGTTCGAGCAGACGAAATCGTCGGGGACGCACAAGTCGATCGTCTTGGCCGCGTACGCCGGGCCGACATCGATCTGCGGTTCGTTGATCGCACGCATGAAGCGGGCGTTCGGCTTTCCGAACAAGGCGACCGCCGCGACGTGGTTGGCCACGTCGGACGGCATGGGGTTCGGTACCCCATCGGGCGCGCCGTCCGGTATCACGTTCGCCGTGACGAAACCGGCGACGGCGGCGCCTTGCGAGAACCCGCCGAGCACGATCTTGGTATTGGGACAGTTCGCCGCCGTCGCCTCGACATGTGCGCTGGCATCCCTGACACCATCGATCGCGGTGGGAAAGTCGATGGTGGCGGGATAGTCGACCGGATAGACCGTCATCGTCCGTGGGCCTAGCCGCGGTCGCAGCGCGTCCACGAAAGCCTGTCCTGTCGGACCGACACCGGGGTCCTCGGTCGTGCCGCGGGCGAAGACGACCTCGACGTCGGGACAGGGTAGTGCGGAGGCCTGTGGTGGTGCGGTCAGCGGCGACAGCCATGCTGCTGCCGCGGCACCAATGAGAACGGCGATATAGCGCGACGGCACCGAGCAATGCTGACATACCGCGGCGACAGCGGCCTGCCGAGAATCAAACGAAAGGCAAACGCCGCGTTAATGAATGGCGCGCTGGCTCGGCGAGATTGCGCTCATGGCCGTGGTCTCGACGTTGCTCACAACCCTGTGTGCAAAATCCGCTCGTGACGACGGCGCACAGCGAACGGTTCCCATCCGCCGCCCTCAAGCGTAGCCTGTTAGGCATGAGTCAAATAGCGGCAGCGTTGCCGCCGGGGCCGCGGCTCCCGAAGTGGCTTCAGACAATCGTGTTCCTCCGGTACTGGCCGCGGTTCGTCAAGGCGTGCGGTCGTCGTTACGGCAAGGTGTTCACGATTCGCGCGCTGACCGTGCCGCCGATGGTGTATCTGGCCGATCCCGCCGAGATCAAGAAGGTGTTCGCGGGCGACCCGAGTGTGTTTCACGCCGGTGAAGCCAACGCGATGCTCAGCGGACTGCTCGGTGAGACCTCGATATTGGTGATCGACGACGACGTTCACCGCGACCGGCGCCGCCTGATGTTGCCTCCGTTCCACCGCGACGCGGTAGCCCGGCAATCCGAGCAGATGGCGCGGATCGCGGCGGCCAACATCGCCGGATGGCCGGTGGGCCGACCGTTCGCGGTGGCGCCGAAGATGTCCGAGATCACGCTCGAGGTGATCCTGCGGACCGTCATCGGCGCCAGCGACGCGTCCCGACTAGCCGCGTTGAGGGCGGTGATGCCGAAGTTGCTCACCGTCGGACAGTGGGCGTCGCTGGCGATCGCGCGCCCGCAACTTCAGGCCCGACGCCCGTGGCGCACGCTGTGGGAGCGCATCCAGGAAGCGGATCGATTGCTCTATGCCGAGATCGCCGACCGTCGCGCGGACCCCCACCTCGAGGAGCGCACCGACGTGTTGGTGATGTTGGTGCGTGCCACCGACGAGGACGGGTGCACGCTCACCGACCGGGAACTCCGTGACCAGTTGATGACTCTGCTGGTCGCAGGTCACGACACGACCGCGACCGCGCTGTCGTGGGCGCTGGAACGGTTGACCCGCCACCCCGTCATCCTTGAGAAGGCGGTGCGCGCCGCCGATTCCGGAGACGACGAGTACCTCGATGCAATAGCCAAGGAGACGTTACGGATCCGTCCGGTCGTGTACGACGTGGGCCGGGTGCTGAAGGAACCGGTCGAGATCGCGGGCTACCGGTTGCCCGCCGGGGTGATGGTGGTTCCCGGAATTGGCTTGGTGCACAGCGATTCCGAGGTGTACCCGGACGCCGACCGATTCGATCCCGACCGGATGGTCGGTGCGACGTTGAGTCCGGCGACGTGGTTTCCGTTCGGTGGCGGCAACCGCCGCTGTCTGGGCGCGACGTTCGCGATGGTCGAGTTACGTGTCGTGCTGCGGGAGATCCTCCGTCGGGTCGAGCTGACCACGACGACGGCGCCCGGCGAGGCGCAGAAGGTCAAGCACGTGATCATGATCCCGCGCGACGGCGCCCGCATCCGGGTCCGGGCGTTGCGCTCCGCGCAGGCCGCAGTGCCCGCCTCGTAGCGACAATGTCGCTCCCAACGACTAAGTCGCCAAGAGCTGGGCAATTCGGCTACTCAGCCAACGCGTTGACCAAACCCGCGAACGTCCTCGGAAACCGTTCTGCCGCAGGCACAATCCGGGACCGAAGCGGTGAACCAGTCGCATGAAGCGCCGCTGCCGTGAGCATCCGGTAACGCCGCGACATGTGGCGCCAACGTCGGTCGTACTCTCCGATCTGCCCCGCCACAACACATTCCACCAGTAGCTGCGCCGCTCCGAACGCGATGCCGAGCCCCTCGCCGGTCAAGGCGTCGACGTATCCCGCCGCGTCGCCGACCAGCATCACCCGCCCCGCCGTCCTGCTTCGCACCCGCTGCCGCAGCGGACCCGCCGCACGGTCCGGCCCGTGCGACCGCCCGCTCACTCGCTGTTGCAGCGCAGGAAACGCCGACAGATGCGCATCGAAACCGCCCTTGCGCGATGTGAGCACCGCAATCCCGACGCAGTCGCCGGCCACCGGCGTCACGTATGCCTCCGCATCGTCCGCCCAGTACACCTCGACGCAGTCGCTCCACGGCGCCATCACATGGTGGCGGCGGATCCCCCACCGGCGCCGCGCGCGCGACGGCTGCGCCAACCCCAACGCGGTGCGGATCGGCGAGTGCAGACCGTCGGCGGCAGCCAGGTATCGTGACTCAAACCCGCTGCAACGCACCGAGTTAGCGGTTTGGCTCACCGGTCCGATCTCGCGGTGTTCGATCCGCACACCGGCCGCCGTCGCCGCCTCCCGCAGCCCGGTGTGCAGCGCCGTGCGACGCACGCCGCGGCCAGGACTCCCGCGGAATAGTCCGGTGACGCGGTGTCTGCCGTCGATGTAGGTGATGCCGTGAAACGGTGACCCTGGCGGCTCCACACCCAGGCTGTCCAGCAGCGCAACGGTGTGCGGCATCAGTCCCTCCCCGCAGGCCTTGTCGACCGACCCGACGCGCCGCTCGATGACGACGACCTCGAGACCTGCCCGCGCCCCGAAGATTGCGGTGGCCAGTCCTGCCGGCCCGCCGCCCGCGACGAGCAGGTCGATCATCGCAGGCTCGCAAGCGCGGTGTTCTCCACACCGATTCGGGTGCGCAACACCACCGCATTGAGTGCCGTGAACACCACGGCGGTCAGCCACGCCGTGTGCACCAATGGCAACGCGATGCCTTCGACGACGACCGCGACGTAGTTCGGGTGTGCGAAGTACCGGTACGGCCCGCCCGTCACCCGCGGCGCGTCGGGAATCACGACGACCCGGGTGTTCCACTGGTGCCCCAACGCTCTGATGCACCACCAGCGCAGGCTCTGCGCGGCGAGCACCAACGCCAGCATCGGCCAGCCCAGGCCGGGTACAAACGGGCGGTGCATCGCTTCCACCAGACAGCCCACCAGCAGTGCGCTGTGCAACGTAACCATCGCCGGATAGTGCCGCGCACCGAACTCGACGCCACCGCGATCGCGACTCCACGCCAGATTACGTTGCGCGACAACCAATTCGGCGATTCGTTCGACCGCCACCACCGTGACCAGCAGTGCGTACCATGTCATGATCAGTGCCAGCGCAGCAACACGAGTTCCGCGCAGAACCCCGGGCCCATCGCCATCAGCAGCCCGGGCGTGCCCGGTGCAGGAGGTTTGGCGCGCGCGTCGCGCAGGATATGCAACACAGACGCCGACGAGATGTTGCCGATCTCGCCGAGCGAGCGCCACGACAACTCCAGCACGTCGTCGTCGAGGCCGAGCGCGGTGGTGATCGACTCGAGAACCTTTGGGCCTCCTGGGTGCGACACCCATGACCCGATGTCGTCGACGGTCAGATCGTGTTCTGCCAGGAAGCCGCTGACGTCGTCGGCGAAGTAGCGTTCGATCAGATCGGGCAGATCAGGCGACAGCACCAACTGGAAACCCGAAGCGTCGACGTTCCAACCCATTATCCCCAGCGAGTCGGGGTACATCCGGCTCCGTGTCGCCACCACGTCCGGTCCGGCGGCGCCGTCGAAAAGGCCGCGACGCTCACCGACCGCGACCACCGCCGCCGCTCCGTCAGCGAACAATGCACTGCCGACAAGGGTGGCCATCGTCGGCTCGGCTGCCGCATACATCAACGAACACAACTCGACCGACACCAGCACGGCGACGTCGTCGGGGGCGCCGCGCAGATAGTCGTGCAACCGGGCGATACCCGCGGCGCCGGCCACGCAGCCGAGGCCGAAGATCGGCACCCGGCGCACATCGGGTCGCAGTCCGACGCGTGCGGCGATCCTGGCGTCCAGCGACGGCACCGCGATACCGGTCACGGTTGTCGTCACGATCAAGTCGACGTCGCTGGGCCGCAGTCCAGCGTCCTCGAGTGCACCCGATAACGCAGCGCAGCCCAGTTCGACCGCGTGCTCGATGAACAAGTCGTTGCTCTCACCGAAGTCGGTCAGCGTCGGGTACCGCTCGAGTGGAAGGACGAGATGTCGGCCCTTGACCTTCGCGCTGTGGTGCAGGCCGCGCACCACCTTCTCATGCCCGGCGAAGGCGGGATTTGCGACGAATGCGTCGGTGATCTCGTCCTGGCTGTACCGGTTCGGGGGGACAACGCCGTGTACGGCTGCGATAACACTCATTACCTAGACACGGGGCCCGGACCCGGTGGGTTCGATCTCGCCTCTGTGTGGTTGCTGGGCATGTGTGTGGGCTTGGCTGAATCCAAGTCGCCGGTGCGCCGCGACCAGCCATCTCGGCGCCCACCAATTCCATTGGCCCATAACGTGCATGAACGCGGGCACCAACACCATCCGGACCAGGGTGGCATCGACGAGAATCGCCAAAGTCAGCCCGAGACCGAACAATTTCATCACCGCGACTTCGGCGGCGATCAACGCCGCGAAGGAAATCGACATGATCAGCGCTGCGGCGGTGATGATTCGGCCGGTGTGAGCGATACCGCGCGCCACGCTTTCGTCGTTGTCGGCGCGCGTGCGCCCCGACGCCAGCCAGAATTCCCGAATTCTCGAGACCAGGAATACCTCGTAGTCCATCGACAGGCCGAACGCGATGCAAAACAACAGCACGGGAATGTTGGCCACCAGCGTGCCGGTGGGTGTGGTGCCGAGCGCGCCGAAATGGCCGTCCTGAAATATCCACACCATGGCGCCGAACGCTGCGGTCAGCGAAAGCACGTTGAGTACCAAGGCTTTCAGCGGCATGACCACGCTGCCGGTCAGTAGGAAAAGCAGCACGAACATGATGACCGCGATGAGACCGAGCACCAGCGGCAGTCGAGAGGTGATCGCGTCGACGCTGTCGCGGTTGGTCTGCGCCAGGCCGGTCATGTCGACGGCGTTACCCGCGGGCCCCGGCACGGCATGCAGCCGGTCGAGCTGGGTCTGGAAGTCGTCGGAGAACAGCGCGGCCGAGCTGTCGACGGTCAGGAAAGCGCTGTCGGCATTCAGACCGGTCGGCGAGGACGGCGGGCCAACCCACTTGCCTTCGACGAACGTTCCTGTCGGCGCCGACACCGCGGAGACGTCCGGCACGCGGGACAGGTCGGCGGCGTAACGGCCGATCTCGGAGGGGCCGACGCCGGTGGTGTCGTCGATGACGACGGTGACCGCGGCGTCGGAGTTGTGCACGAAGTCCTGTCGCAATCGGTCACCGACTTGATGCGACGACGCAGAGGCTGGCAGCACGCGGTCGTCGGGAAATCCCCACCGCACGTTCAGGAATGGCGCGCCCAGCAACAGCAGTAGCGCCACCCCCGCCAACCCGAGCGGGATCGCTTTGTGCATAACGCAACTCGCCGACCGGTACCAGAATCTTTTCTCGACCGGCACCCGTTGCGCCTTGATGCGACCGCGCAGGCGATCACCGAGTAGCACGAGCGCGGCGGGTGTGACGACGATCGCGGCCAGCGCGGCGAATGTCACCGTCGCGACGCCCGCGTAGGCGAACGACTTCAGAAAGTGCATGGGAAAGATGACCAGGACGGCCATCGACAGCGCGACGGTCGTCGCGGAGAACACAACGGTGCGGCCCGCCGACACCATCGTGCGCACCACAGCGTCGTCGCGACTTGCGCCGTCGGCCAGTTCGTCGCGGAACCGGCTGATCATCAACAGCGTGTAATCGATCGCCAGCGCCAGCCCCATCGCGGTGGTGAGGTTCAGCGCGAAGATCGACACGTCGGTGGCAAACGAGATCAGCCTCAGCACGGCAAGGGCGCCGAGGATCGACATCACCCCGACGGCCACCGGCAGCGCGGCCGCGACCAGCCCGCCGAACGCCCAGACCAGGACAACAAAGCTCAGCGGGATCGCCAGCGACTCCATCACCAGCAGGTCGCGCTGTGACTGTTCGGTGATCTGACCGTTCACCATCGCGGTGCCGCCCGCCAGGACGGTGACGCCAGGGAGGGCGGAGTGGTCGGTAGCCACCTGATCGGACAATTCCTTGGCATAGCGCTGCTGGTGGCCCTCGTCGCCGGTGATGCCCGCAACGATCAGCCCCGAGGTGCGGTCGCTGCTGACAAGGTCGGCCGCGACAGCAGGCGGTGCGGACCACGGCGAGGTCACCTGCGCGACGTGCGGCGAACTACGAAGTCGGTCTTCGATGTCGTTGCCCGCCGCGTGAGCTGGTGCGCTGTCAATACCCTCGGGTGTGGAGACGACGATCAGCAATCGCACGTCGCCCTGATGGAACTTGTCGGTCAGGACGCGGGTCGCGCGGGCCGATTCCGACGCCGGGTCTTGGAATCCGCTGGCGGACAGGCTTTTAGCAACCGGTACCCCGAAGACGCCGAGCGCGACGGTCAACAGCACCGCAAACACGATCACCCGTCGCGGTGCGGCGACGGCCAATACGGCCATCCGGTGCAGCAGCGTCGTCCTCCGCTCAGTCCTGTAGTACTTAACACGAAAGACGTCGCTCGAGCGTTCACTGCACCGCGACATGCGGCACTGGTCAGGTGTCCGTACTGTGGTACCTACGTGGCGCCGAAGCCAGTTGCTTTGCTGCGCTTCGTTTTCGGCAACGTTATGCGTGCATCCAATGTGGGAACACGGTGTAAAACTGCGCGTCGGGGCTCGAAATGGTTAGGACCGAAAGGATGAGCATGACCTCCGCACACGGTGGCTCGCGTCTGGGCACCCGGTTCGGGCCCTATGAGCTCAACGCACTGATCGGTGTCGGCGGGATGGGCGAGGTGTACCGCGCCTACGACACCGTGAAGGAGCGCACGGTGGCGGTCAAGGTGCTGCGCGCAGAGATGGCCGCGGACCCGAACTATCAGGAACGCTTCCGGCGAGAGTCGCGCGTGGCGGCCCGGCTGCAGGAGCCACACGTCATCCCGGTGCACGATTTCGGGGACATCGACGGCGTCCTGTACATCGACATGCGGCTGGTTGAGGGCGGCAGCCTGAAGGACGAACTGCGGGCGAACGGGCCGCTCGATCCTGGCCGCGCCACGCGCATCATCTCGCAGGTCGCTGCCGCGCTGGATGCCGCGCATGCGGATGGCCTGGTCCACCGCGATATCAAGCCGGAAAACGTGCTACTCACGCCGGACGATTTCGCCTATCTGGTGGACTTCGGCATCGCGCACGGCGGCGGCGATGCCAGCATGACGATGACGGGTCTGATCATCGGCTCGTGCGCGTACATGTCGGCGGAGCGGTTCAGCGGTGGACAGGTCGGGCCGTCCGCCGACGTGTACTCGCTGACCTGCCTGCTCTACGAGATGCTGACGGGCAGGCCGCCGTTTGAGACCGGCGACCTGCGACAGCTGATGACCGCGCACATGTTCTCTGTACCGCCGCGGCCCAGCATCATGCGGCGCGGCATTCCGCGGGCGTTCGACGACGTGATCGCCAAGGGGATGGCCAAGAAGCCCGGCGAGCGGTTCGCGTCCGCGGGTGAGATGGCGAAGGCGGCGACGGCCGCGCTGTCCGGCGGCCCGGTGCCGGCCGCGCCCGCGCCGTTGCCCAGTTCGCCCGTCTCGACCATGCAGTTCTCGGCGATGTATGCCGATCCGGCGGGCACCGGGTACACCCCGTACCCGCCACCTGCGATTCCAACGGCTGAACCAGTGGCGCGCAGGTCGCGGTACAAGACCAGCCAGGTGGCGCTGGTGGTGGCGACAATCCTGCTGTTCGCTGTCGCGGTGGTGCTGGCGATGCAACTGTTCAACGGTCGCCAGGAAACCGCGACACCGCCACCGACCACCATGGCGGGGCCGCCGCCGTCGGTGACCACGCAGACCGAGACGGTCTCGCCGTCGACAACGACAACGCCGACCGCGACCACCGCGACCACGACGACGCCGACAACCAGCGGGACGCCGCTGCCTGGGGTGTCGGGTACGGACGGACAGGGATTCGTCGGGCATGCGGCGCGCTGCGACGCCGGAAGCACGCCCGCGGCGGCGATCAGGACCGCGCAATCGCTGGCTGTCATCTGCCAGATGACCTCGGGCAGTTACTACTACCACGGCGAGCGACTGCGCGACGGCGCCAACGTCCGGCTGTCCAACGCCGTGCCCAACGGCGGCGGCTTCGACGTGACCAACCCGGAGGACGGGGCGAGCTATGAGGTGCGGCCCGATCACCTGACCATCCGCAGCAACGGCCACGTTGATTCCAACGAGCCGGCGTTGGAGTACTCGTCGGGCTCGGGCTAGCCGCGACGGGGCCTAGTAGTTGTTGCAGGTGTTGACGACCTGAAGGACGAGCGACGTGTACTGCCCCGCGGCCGGAATGTTCTGCACTTGCTGGATCATCTGCTCACGCTGGTCGCGTGGCGCCCCGAGGAATGAATTCAACCACCCGACCGCCACGGGGCTGCCGGTGAATTGCGCGGCATCTGCCGGCGAGTGGGCATTGAGCGCCGAGATCAGTTGGTCGTAGGTGCACGTGGTGTTCACGACCGGGCTCACATCGGGCTGCGCGGACGCGACACCGGCGCCTGCGCTGACGGCAAACGCCAGACCGACCGCGGTGACAACCGCTTTCGCCCTCCACACCATGCAGTCACGCTAGCATGCCCGCGGCCACCGCGTAGATCGTCGATTCTCGTTGAGCCAGAACAGCTCTCGCGAGCAGGGCCAAAATGTCGGTTATTGACGATTCAAGCAAATGATAAGGAAAGCGACTACCTGGGGAAAGTGGATAGACAGCAACATTTTTCGACGTCACGCCGCGAGGTGTCAGTCGTGTGTGAGCCTGCCGTCGACGCGCCGCCACAGGTGATCAGGGTTGTCGTCGGCAATTGCGCTGGGCAGCAACGTCTTCGGCACGTTCTGGTAGGCCACCGGACGCAGAAAACGCTCGATAGCGCGGGAACCGACAGAAGTCGTGCGGGGATCCGACGTGGCCGGGTAGGGGCCACCGTGCACCATGGCGTGGCCGACTTCGACACCGGTCGGCCAACCGTTGAACAGGATTCGGCCTGCCTTGAGCTCGAGCAGGGACACCAACCTGCGGGCGTCGTCGTAGTCCGTTTCGTCCGCGTGCACGGTGGCGGTCAGTTGGCCCTCGAGTTGCTCTGCGACCGCCCGCATCTCCGCGGCGTCGGCGCAACGCACGATCAGGCTGGAAGCCCCGAAGACTTCGGCCTGCAGCGCCTCGGATGACTGGAATGTCGTGGCGTCCGTCGCGAACAGGGCGGCACGGCAGGAGGTTTCGTTGTCGCCGGTGCGACCGCGCACGACCAGATCGGCTTCGGTGCTCAGCGTGTCAACGCCGGTGGCGTAGTTCGATGCGATACCGGGTGTCAGCATCGGCGTCGCAGGTGACTGCGCGACTGCGTCGCGGGCGGCACCGAGGAAGGCGTCAAGGCCGGGACCGTCGACGGCGATCACCAGGCCGGGGTTGGTGCAGAACTGGCCGCTGCCCAGTGTCAGCGAACCGACGAACGACCGGCCGAGATCCGCGCCGCGCGATGTGAGGGCGCCGTCGAGCAGGAAAACCGGGTTGATCGAACTCATCTCGGCGTATACCGGGATCGGCTCCGGGCGGCCCGCCGCCGCTGCGACAAGAGTCGTTCCGGCAGTGCGTGATCCGGTGAACCCGACCGCCTTGATCCGCGGGTCGGTCACTAGCGCGATGCCGAGTTCGGGTCCCGAGCCGAACAGCAGGGAGAACGTCCCTGCGGGTAGGCCGGCGGCGGCGACGGCGTCGGTGATCGCGTGGCCGATCAGTTCCGACGTCCCCGGGTGCGCATCGTGGCCCTTCACGACGACCGGGCAACCGGCGGCAAGCGCCGACGCGGTGTCGCCACCGGCGACGGAGAAGGCCAGCGGAAAATTGCTGGCTCCGAAGACCGCGACCGGCCCAAGCGGGATGCTGCGCTGCCGAATATCGGCGCGTGGCAGCGGCTTCCGGTCGGGAAGCGCCGGGTCGATGCGGGCATCGTTCCACCCGCCGTCGCGCAGCACGTCGGCGAACAGCCGAAGCTGACCGGTGGTGCGGCCGACCTCGCCGGTGATACGGGCTTCGGGCAGGCCGGACTCCGCGACCGCGCGGGCGATGACGTCGCCGCCGATGGCTTCGATGTTCGCCGCGATGGCCTCGAGGAAGCGAGCGCGCGGCTCCGATGGTGTCGAGCGGTACGCGGCGAACGCCGCTGCTGCCGCGGCGCAGGCGGCCTCGACATGGGACCTGTCTCCGTAGAGGTAGGCGGGCTCCATCGACTGCCCGGTCGAGGGGTTGAAGCCGCGGACCGGCGTGCCAGATCCGCGCACCGACGTGCCGGCGATCAGCATCTGACCGGTCAGCCGTGAGGTGCTGGGCACCGTTGCAGTCATGGTTATTCGGCCCTTCCCGCCTGTCGAAGTCCTCATCGGCAACGGTAGGAGCAGTTCTCACCCTTGTCCAAGTGGCGCGACAAGCGGTTTTGCCAGGTACGGCGGCGGGTATCGGAGCAAACACAACCCGCAATGTCGCCCGACGAACAGATGACGGGAAGGGCTGTCGGCGTCTCCCGAAGACTTTAATCTGGTGTCGAGCACCTCAAGACGGTCGGCGAGCAGCGAAGGAATCCAGCAGGCATGGCACCGTTGAGTACCGGCGACGGATTCGCCGATGTTGTCGTCACCGCGGTCGCATCGACGACATCGCTTGCACCAGATGCGGAAAAGACGTGGCAGTCCCTGCTCGACCGCCAGAGCGGCATTCGCGAATTGGATAAGCCATTCGTGCCGGAGTTCGAATCGCCGGTGCGCATCGGCGGTTCGCTTCAGGAGAGTTTCGACGAACACCTCAGCCGTGTCGAGCTGCGCAGGCTGGCGTTCATGCAGAAGATGTCGCTGGTCCTTGGTCGGCGGCTGTGGGAGAACGCGGGCACACCCGACGTGGACACCAAGCGGCTGATGGTCTCCATCGGCCTTGCGCTGGGCAGCACCCAGGAGATCGCCGAGCAGTACGACACGTGGAAGGAAAAGGGGCTGCGCGCGGTGTCGCCGCTCTCGGTGCAGATGTACATGCCCAACGCGCCCGCCGCCGCGGTCGGACTGGATCGCGAGGCCAAGGCCGGGATCATCTCACCGGTGATGGCCGACGCCTCGGGCGCCGCGGCCGTCGCGGAGGCGTGGCGGCAGATCGTGCTCGGGGAGGCTGACATCGCGATCTGCGGTGGGGTGGAAACTCATATCGAAGCGGTCCCCGTCGCGTCGTTCTGGCAGACGGGCCTGTTGTCCACGAGAAATGACAACCCCGAGGGAGCCTGCAGGCCGTTCGACAAGGACCGCGACGGCATGGTGCTCGCGGAGGGTGGCGCACTGCTGCTGATCGAGACCGAGGAACACGCGAAAGCGCGCGGCGCCCCCATACTGGCTCGGGTGATGGGCGCAGCCATCACGTCGGACAGCTACGACGCCGTCGACCCGGATCCCACCGGTGAGCAAGCCGCTGCGGCGATCACGCGCGCTATCGAACTGGCCGGGCTCACCGCCTCCGACATCGACCACATCAACGCCCACGCGACCGGAACGACGCACGGCGACCTGGCCGAGGCAAGGGCCATCGCCCGCGCGTTCGGCGAGCACAAGCCCGCGGTGTACGCGCCCAAAGCCGCGCTCGGCCATTCGCTTGGGGCGGCCGGGGCGGTGGAGGCGGTGCTGACCGTGCAGGCGCTGCGCGACGGCATCGTGCCGCCGACCCTCAACCTGAAAGAACTCGATCCGGACATCGAACTGGATGTCGTCAGCGGTCAAGCCGCCCGCGCGAACTACCGCTACGCCGTTGCCAACTCATTCGGAATGGGCGGCAACAACGTCGCATTGGTCTTCGGCGCCGCGTAGCACCACCGAGAAGGTCACGCCTTCGTCAGCGTGAACTGTCCCAACTCGCTGATGCCACGGTTGAAGAAGTCCGAGCATCCGGTGAGGTAGCGCATGTAGCGCTGGAAGACCTCTTCGGAGGTGGCCGCGACCGCATCGTCGTGCGCGGCTTGCAGGTTGGCCGCCCAGGTGTCAAGCGTCCGCACGTAGTGCTCGTTCAAGTACTGCGTGTCCTCCAGCGAAAACCCTGCGGCGCTGGAGTATTCGGCGATGTCCTCGTCACACGGGATGGCGCCGCCCGGGAAGATCTCCTTGGCGATGAAGCGCATGAACTTCAGATCCGACATCGTGATCGGAATACCCATGTCGGGCCAGCGCTTCAGCGGATGCCCCAGGATGGTCTGCAGCACCATCCGGCCACCGGAGGGCAGACTGCGGAAACAGGTCTCGAAGAAGGCCGCGTACCTGTCCTTGGGAAAGGCCTCGAAGGCCTCGATGCTCACGATGCGGTCGACGGATCCACTGAACTCCTCCCAGCCCTGCAGGAAGACGTTCCGCGAGCGCTCCGAAGCCATCTCGTCGAGAAGGTGCTTGCAGTAGACGCATTGGTTCTTGCTCAGCGTCAACCCGATCACGTTGACGTCGTACTTCTCGACGGCGCGTTTCATCACCGAACCCCAACCGCACCCGACGTCCAGAAGCGTCATTCCGGGTTGCAGATCGAGTTTGTCCAGCGCGAGATCGATCTTGGCCAACTGCGCCTCTTCAAGCGACATATCGTCGCGCACGAAATACGCACAACTGTAAGTCCGCGAGGGGTCCTGGAAGGTTCCGAAGAAATCGTCGGACAGGTCGTAATGTGCTTGGATATCCTCGAAACGCGGACGCAATGGCGTTGAGCTCGTGCTGCTGTTGGCCACCTGTTCTCGATCTCCTCCGGATAGATCGCTCAGCGATCGTTGACGGCTCGACCCCATTGTTCTACCCCAAGTTTCGTTTTACGGCCTAATCAACCCTTCTCGCACGTGAACTGGCAAACGTCGGTGTAGCCATTGCGGAACAGGTCCGCGCAGCCGGTCAGGTACTTCATGAAGCGCTCGTAAATCTGTTCGGACGTGATTGCGATGGCCTCGTCCTTTTTCGACTCGAGATTCGCCGCCCACGTGTCGAGGGTCCGCGCGTAGTGCGGCTGAAGGTGTTGTTCACGTGTCACGGTGTATCCGGCCTTGACCGCATGACTCTTGACCATCGACGCCAGCGGCAGCCGACCACCCGGGTAGATCTCGTCCATGATGAACTTGATGAAGCGCACGTTCGACATAGTCAGCGGAAGACCCTTGGCTTTGATCTCCTCGTCCTCCGGGATGATGATGGTGTGTAGCAACATCACCCCGTCATCGGGCAACCAGCTATACGTGTTCTTGAAATAGTCGTCGTACTTGTTGAAGCCGAAGTGCTCGAAGGCGCCGATCGAGACGATCCGATCGACCCGCCCGTCGAATTCCTCCCACGGCTGCAGCCGGACCTCCATTTTGCGTTTGCTCGTGGAGTTCGCGAACCAATGGTCCTCGATATGCCTTTTCTGGTTTTCGGACAGGGTCAAGCCGATGACGTTGACGTCGTACTTCTCGACCGCCCGCATGATCGTCGAGCCCCACCCGCAGCCGATGTCGAGCAACGTCATTCCCGGCTGAAGGCCGAGTTTGCCGAGCGCGAGATCGACTTTGGCCATCTGTGCCTGTTCGAGCGTCATGTCGTCGCGCTCGAAGTACGCACAGCTATAGGTCTGCGTCGGGTCCTGCCACAGCTTGAAGAAGTCGTTGGAGATGTCGTAGTGGAACTGGACTTCGTCCTTGTCCGAGCCGCGGGTCTGTCCCGCTGACTTGGACAGCCACTTGGACTCGGCCTTCGGGGCCGTCCTGACCTGGGTTTCATTCGAAATATCTGCCACTGTGCATCCTGTCCGGCGGTCAAAGCGGGCGTTTGATTCAGTGTCAGCTGCTTCAACACCTGTGCCGAGATTACGCCAGCTCTTCAAGATCGTTGGCACCCAACCGAAGTCGGTCGAAATTCGTGTTGACGAGCAAACTGTCCTTAGTTCTGTACGGCTTTTGCCAGGGCAACATATTTCGTCACCTCGCCGGTGTTGGCCAGTTCGCGTGCGGCCTGGTGGACGGCTCGCACGATCACCCACGCGCGGGCCCTGTCCTCGTCGAACCCGGCGGCGTCGACCAGGGTGTGGAAACGCCGCCGCACCCGGTCGCGGACGCCGCCCGCCAGCTCGTCCCAACGGTGCCACAGCATCGGCGCGAGTTCGTAGTGCGGATCTCCGTTGACCGGCCGCGGCGCGATCGCCAGCCACGGTTCGCGGTCGGCGGCGAGCACGTTGGCGTAGTGAAGGTTGCCATGAACGACGGTATCGGCCGGATGCTCGGCCAGGTCGCGGCTTAGGGCGGCGGCCTGCTCGACGAGTCGGTGCGGGAGGGGCGCGTTGCGCGGTAAGCCTTGGAACTCGGCGCGCCAGAGGTCGAGAAGCGAAGTAAGGGTAGGTAGTTGGGGGAGCGCCGCAACATGAAGCCGACGGTAGAGGCCGGCCACGACCTCGCATGCGTCGACGTCGGGCAGCGTAGCGAGGCTGTCCGGGCGCAGCCGCTCCAGCAGGAGCGCGTGCCGTCGCGGATCCGCCCGCAGCAGCCGGACCGCGCCCGCGCCGCCCCATCGCCGCAGCACCAGGTGTTCGTGCTCGGACTGCCCGCCGGGTTCGGTGATCTTCAGGACCGCTGGTACTCCCTCGGACGTCCGCACGGGCAGCACCACCGCGCCGAACCCGCTGATCGGTTCCCCGTCATCGCGCAGCTGCCACTGCGCCAACAGGTTGGTCACCGAGTGCCTACTGACCGGTCTGCTCCTCGACTTGCGACCGGATCCACTCGAGATTGGCCTGCATGTTGTGTTGCCATTCGGCGAGCCGCCTGGAGATGATTCTGGCTTCCTTGTCCGGTTGCGCGGCGATGCCCGGGGTCAACCCCGACGGTCCTGGGCCCATCCGGCCCCACTGCCGGATCAGCACGCCGTCGCTGGTGGGTTCCACCTCGAAACCCCATGTGGCGCTGACACCTTCGGGACCGATGACGTTCCAGACCCAGCGCCTTTGGTCGTCGACCTCGATGACCTCGCACACCGTCTCCCAGTCGCCGAACGCGTCGTGCTGGTTGCGGCCGCGGAACCGGGCGCCGACCTCGACGTGATCGGCGCCGTCCAGCCATTCGGTGGACTGCAGTTCGTTCGAGCACCGCTGCGACAGCGTGATGTCGGTGACGTGTCTCCACGCCGTCGCTTGATCGCACCGCACGCGCTGCGTCACTTCTATGGTGGGTTGATCACGGTAACGCACGGATGCAGCATGCCACGGTCGGAAAGCGAGGCACCCGGTGAAGGTCGGCGCGATGATCGAGCCCAGGTTGCCGGGCGCAATGGAGTTCGCGGTGGCCGCGGAGCGGCTCGGTGTCGACTCGTTGTGGACGCCGGAGGTGTGGGGCTATGACGCGCTGACCGGGCTCGCGTATGTCGCCGCCAAGACATCGACGATCAAGCTGGGAACCTTTGTGGTGCAACTGGGTTCACGCAGTCCCGCGATGCTCGCGACGTCGGCACTGAGCCTGCAGGAGTTGTCGGACGGCCGGTTCTTGCTCGGCATCGGCACCTCGGGGCCGCGGGTGATGGAGGGTTGGCACGGCGTTCGGTTCCGCAAGCCGGTCGAGACCACCAGGGAGACCATCGAGATCGTCCGGATCATCAGCCGGGGTGAGCGGCTGGAGCATCCCGGCGAGATCTACCCGCTGCCGCTGCCCGACAGCAGCGGCGCCGCGCTGAGACCGCAGATCCGGCCGAGGCACGTGCCGGTGTACGTGGCCGCGATGGGCCCGCGCAATCTGCGGCTGACCGGCGAGATGGCCGACGGCTGGCTGGGCAATGCGTTCATCCCTGAAGCGGCGGAGGTGTTCCTCGGTCCGCTGCGCGAGGGCGCGCAGGAGGCGGGCCGCACATTGGCGGACCTCGATCTGGTGGCGCCGGTGGCGGTGGAGTTCCACGACGACGAGGGGTCCGCCGAAGCCGCAGCGCGCAGGCATGCCGAGGGCTACGCGTTCACGATCGGCGCGATGGGCGCCAAGGGCCGCAACTTCTACAACGATGCGTTCACGCGGCTTGGCTATGGCCACGAGATCGCCAGGGTCGCCGAGTTGTGGCAGAAGGGCGAGCGGGACGAGGCGCGGCGGGCGGTGCCGCTCGACCTGGGTCGGCTGACGAATCTCGTCGGCACCCAAAACGGCATCGAGCAGCGACTCGACATGTACCGGGAAGCGGGGATCACCACGCTGCTGGCGAAGATCGAGGGGGACTACGAGTCACATCTCGCCACTTTGCAGCGGTTGCTGGCTGCCGTCGGCTAGATGGCCATCCGTCGGTCGGAGGTCCCGTGCCAGGCGTCGACGGCATCCTGCAGGGGCAGGCCGAGGGCGGTGCACAGTCCGACCACGGTGCCGAAGCTCGGGCTCGGCAGCCGTCCGACCTCGATCTTGCGCAGTGTCTCGGGGGAGATGCCCGCGGTGCGCGCGACCGTTTCGGGGTCGCGACCGGCCCGCGCCGTCCGCAACAGCGCGCCAAGGCGTTGCCCGGCTCGCACCTGCTCGGGGCTCAGTGGAACACGCACCATGCGGTTAGCATAGCGGTATAAAAATACCGATGCCGGACGGACGTGGAACATGATCGAACTCAAGACCGCCGCAGAGATCGACAAGATGGCGGTGACGGGTGAATTCGTCGCGCAGACGCTGGAGACGCTGTCGGCCGAGGCGCAGCCCGGGGTGAATCTGCTGCAGCTCGAGCATCACGCGCGAGACCTGGTCGCTGCGCGCGGTGCGCAGTCGTGTTACTGGGATTACGCACCGTCGTTCGGTCGCGGGCCATTCCGTAACGTCGTCTGCTTGTCGGTCAATGATGCTGTGCTGCACGGCCTTCCGCGGGATCACGTGTTGCGCGACGGCGATGTGTTGAGTCTGGACTTCGCGGTGTCGATCGACGGCTGGGTGGCCGATTCCGCGGTGACGGTCATCGTCGGAGAGGCGGCCGACGAAGCCGATGAAGCGCTGGTCGAATCGACGCAACGAGCCTTGGACGCAGCCGTCGCGGCGGCGGTGCCGGGCGGTCGACTCGGTGACATCTCCGCGGCGATCGGGGAAGTCGCCGCCGAGGCGGGGTATCGGGTCAACACGGAATTCGGCGGGCATGGCCTGGGCCGCACCATGCACGAGGATCCCCACGTCCCCAATGCGGGGCGGCGGGGTCGTGGATTGCTGCTGCGGCCCGGCATGACGCTCGCGCTCGAGCCGTGGTGGGCGCGGGGCAGCAATCGCTTGGTGATGGACGCCGACGGGTGGACGCTGCGCTCGGCGGACGGATCGAACACGGCGCACTCCGAGCACACCATCGCGATCACGGACGCCGGCCCGCGCATCCTCACGGCTCAGAGGTCACCGAGATCGTCGGGCACGTCGACGGCATGCTCCCGAAGGGCGTCCAACGGCACCACATCCAGCGTGCGCTCGTGGGTGCAGGCGAGCACCACCGGAGCGGCGCATCCCGCCTGATATGCGCGCAGCCAATTGGCCGCGGTGACGCACCAACGGTCACCGGGCAGAAGGCCGGGAAAGCGGAACTCGGGTCGCGGCGTCGAAAGGTCGTTGCCGATCGACCGCTGGTGTTCCAGGAACTCCGCCGTCACCACGGCGCAGATCGTGTGCCTGCCGATGTCCTCCGGACCCGTCGAGCAGCAGCCGTCGCGGTAGAACCCGGTCATCGGCTCTGTGCCGCACGGCTCGAGCGGCTCCCCGAGCACACTTCGCTCCACTGGGCCCGATTACCGTTGGCGACCGGTCCTGCCGTCCTCGTGGACGAGGACGGCGATGTCGCGATTCCACGCGTTGTAGCGCGCGTGCCGCAAGCCGCCGCGCACCAGCGCGACCGCCAGCGCGACTGCGCCAGCCGCAGCCAACCAGAGTCCGACCGCAGCCACGATGGCGTCGGCGCCTGCCTGCCAGGGCTGGGCGGGCGGGCTGACCTGTCGGCCGTCGTTGTCGACCCAGATGTCAACGGGCGAACCGTCTTTCACGGGAGTGCGGTGGGTGACCAAACCGGCGTTCTCGACATCTCCCGCCTGCCAGCGGGCGTGCACCCGCGCGGGGACACCGCGCGGGTCGGGCTTGCTGTCGGCGGTCGCGGCGCCGGCGACCCGGTGCCGGTCGAGCTTCTGCGCGGCGTACATCTTGGCGTGTTCATCGTGTACGGCTGTGCCGACCGCGCCTGCGAAGGGAATGACGGCCAGCAACGCGACCACGGCCACGGCCAGCACAGCGACCTCGACGCGATCAGAGGAGCGAACCAGAGGATTGCGGCCGCGAGCTTGAGCGAGGCGCCACCGCCACCATGCCACTGTCAGCCACTGCATGACACACCCTCCTCGGTCAGTCGCGCACCGAGGTGTGGATAGACCAGACTGGGAAACTCAAACCCGACCCGCGCCGCCCCTGTGAGACGTGGACGTTTTGATCTTAGCGTTGACTAACTTCGAATTGGCCTGTATATGACGAGCGCCACGACTTTCTGGCAAACGTGATGTAGCTTCAAACGGCACAGCGGGGACAGCCGCTGCCTAGGAGTAAGCGGTGGATGCGACACCATTCGGGCACTATCAGTTGCAACAGCTGATCGGCCGGGGCGGTATGGGAGAGGTCTACCGGGCCTATGACACCAAGACCGACCGGATTGTCGCGCTCAAGGTACTCCCACATCACCTGGCCGAAGACGCCACGTTTCAGCAGCGGTTTCGCCGCGAATCGCAGGCCGCGGCAGGGTTGAACGACCCGCACGTGGTGCCGATCCACGGTTACGGCGAGATCGACGGCAGGCTCTATCTGGACATGCGGCTGATCGAGGGCCGCAACCTCGGGACCATGCTCGAGGACGCCGAGGGTGAACCGCTCGGTGCGGCGTTCGCGGTCAACGTCGTCGAGCAGGTGGCGACGGCGCTGGATGCCGCGCACGGGGCCGGCCTGATCCACCGCGACGTCAAACCGTCGAACATCCTGATCACCGACCGCGAGTTCGTGTACCTGATCGACTTCGGGCTGGCCCGCACGGCGGGGGAGAAGGGTCTGACCACGGCGGGCAACACGCTCGGCACGCTGGCTTACATGGCACCGGAGCGGTTCGAGGGCGCCCAGATCGATCCGCGCTCGGACATCTACGCGCTGACGTGTGTGCTGTACGAGTGCATCACCGGCGCGCGGCCGTATCCCGCCGAGAGCTACGAGCAGCAGATCAAGGGTCACATGGTGTCGCCGCCGCCGAAGCCGTCGGCACTCGACCCCGCGTTGTCGGCGTTCGACGGCGTGATCGCCAAGGGGATGGCCAAGAAGCCGGAGAAGCGGTATCAGACCGCGGGCGAGTTGGCGGCGGCGACGCGGCGCGCGTTGGAGACGCCGGTGCGGTCGTCCGGACGCTCGGGCAGGCATTCCAAACAACGGTCGGCGGGAGGCATGTCGCGACGCGTGTTGGTGATCGCCGCCGCGGTGGTGTTGGTCGCCGCGCTGGCCACGTTCGGGGTGCGGCAGTGGACCGGTTCGCGCGGCGGTGACGCCCGGCCCGCCGGCGTTGCGGAGAGTTCGGCGACTCCGACACCGGTATCCGGTGCGGTGCCGGAGATCGCGGCGATGGTGCCCGACGCGATCAAGTCGACAGGCCGGTTGGTGATCGGCGTCAACGTCCCCTACTCGCCAAATGAATTCAAGGACTCGATGGGTCAGATCGTCGGCTTCGACGTGGACCTGATGAACGCGGTCGCCAAGACGTTGGGGTTGACGCCCGACTATCGCGAGACGGGCTTCGAAGCCATCATTCCGTCCATCCGCGCCGGCGATTTCAACGTCGGGATGTCGTCGTTCACCGACACGAAGGATCGCGAAAGATCCGCGGATTTCGTCACCTACTTCCAGGCGGGCACATTGTGGGCGCAGAAGGTCGGCGCCGGGGTGGACCCGAGCAATGCGTGCGGCCTTCGGATCGGCGTGCAATACGCGACGATCCAGGAGACCGAGGAGATCCCGTCGAAGAGTCAGGTTTGCACGGAGGCGGGCAGCGCGGCGATCGAGAAGGTGGTCTACGTCAGCCAGGACGACTTGAATTCAGCCTTGATCGCCGGGGAAGTCGACGCGATGTCGGCGGATTCGCCCGCGACGGGCTTCGCGGTCAAGACGTCGGGCGGCGTGCTCGAGCCGGCGGGTGAAATCTTCGACACCGCACCGTACGGCTGGCCGGTGGCCAAGGATTCAGGGCTCGCCGAAGCGCTGAAGCGGGCATTGCAGCACCTGATCGAAACGGGCGAGTATCGGACGATCGCAACGATGTGGGGTGTGGAGAAGGGCATGATCACGTCACCGATGATCAACGAGGCGGTTCGCTGACCGACGCCCACGTGTAGATTGGATGGCAGGCCGCTGTTCGCCCGACACTGAAAAGCCTGCGGGCCGAACCCACTTTGGTTAAGGACCTGGCTATGGAATCCTCAGATTTGTTCTCGCATCCCCATATACCCGAACCTATTTCGAATGCCTCCGGTTCCGACGAACCGGTGCAAGTTCCCGTTTTCTCGGACCGACCTCGAAACGATTCGACTGCTGATACGCCGCCGTCGGCATGAACGGCTTGACCGGGACGCGACGGTTGGCCCGTCCCATCAGGCTGGCGCTCGCGCAGCAGTTGGGCGCTGACATCGATGGGGCGTGGTGGCCGTATACGGCGTCGCTGGCAGATGAACTGCCCCCGCTCATCGGTGCGTTGCACAAACCGCTCGGCGAAATCGTCGACATCTGCGTCAACTGGTCCGCCATGCAGGGTCCGCGGGAACTCTACGAGAGTGTTTCCGGTCCGCGGACGGCCCGCGTCGGTCATCCGGGACGTCAACGCCTGATGGTGGTCGAGGGTCGGCGTGGCTGTGCGAATCTGCTTGTGGTGCCGCATATGACATCGCAGCCGCTCGGCGTCATGGTGATGCGATGCGCGGCCGCGAAGCCGTTCTCGAGCACCGAACGTGCTACCGAACTTTTCCAGATCGCCGAGTGCGTCATGCATGCGGCGCAACTCGAAAGCGCTTCCTGGACAACGCGTATGCGCGCCGACGTCGTTCCGTCTCAACAAGTTTAGAAACGGCAATGGGCTGGCACGGGGTTATCCGTACCAGCCCACCGTCAGGTCTTGGTCGCTCACACGGCGGAGACGCGGACCGCCTGGGGGCCTTTGGCTCCCTGCTCGACCTCGAATTGGACACGCTGGTTTTCCTCGAGGGTGCGGAAGCCGCTGCCCTGGATCTCGGAAAAGTGCACGAAGACATCCTTCGCGCCGTCGTCAGGCGTGATGAAGCCGAAGCCCTTGTCGCCGTTGAACCACTTCACAGTTCCCTGTGCCATTTACTTACTTCTCTCATTTCAATGCGGATGTACCTAAAACATCCGCGCATCACGGTAGCAGGGCACGCTCATACGGCGCTGCGTTGTGAACTTCGGGCGCCACGGCCCCGTCGGCGGCGCGTCGGCCCCGACTGGCGGGGTTGCGCGGGGCGCGCGGCGGACACGGCCTGCGGCGCGGGGGCGCGGTAGGGCGCGCGGTCACCGGCCACGGCGTCCACGGCGGCCGATTCGGCGGTCACCTCTTGGGGGGTGACGCGGATGCCGGCACGGCGCAGTAGGGCCTGCGTCTCGCGGCGTTGCTCGGGCAGCACGACGGTCACGACATCGCCGGAGTTTCCTGCCCGCGCCGTCCGGCCGGACCGGTGCAGATAAGCCTTGTGCTCGGCGGGCGGGTCGATGTGCACGACCAATTCGATTCCGTCGACGTGCACGCCGCGCGCGGCGATGTCCGTGGCCACCAGGACGCGGACGTCACCCGTGGAGAACGCGGCGAGGTTGCGATCTCGTGCCGGCTGAGAAAGGTTGCCGTGCAAGTCAACTGCGGGCACGCCGGAATCGGTGAGCTGCTTGGCGAGCTTGCGCGCCTGATGTTTGGTGCGCATGAACAGGATTCGGCGTTCGGTACCCGAGGCCAACCGGTGCACCAACTCCTTTTTCGCCTGCACCCCGGCGACATGGAACACGTGGTGCGTCATCGCGGGTACCGCAGCGGTAGCGCTGTCGACGGAATGCAACACCTCGTCACGCAGGAATCGCTTCACGAGTTTGTCGACACCGTTGTCCAGGGTGGCGGAGAACAACAGTCGCTGGCCGCCGCGGGGCGTCGCCGCCAGAATGCGCGTCACGCCGGGGAGGAAGCCGAGATCGGCCATGTGGTCGGCTTCGTCGATGACGGTGATCTGGACCGATTCGAGGCTGATCAAGCGTTGCTTCATCAGGTCCTCGAGCCGGCCGGGACAGGCCACCACGATGTCGACGCCCGCCTTCAACGCCGCTACCTGCCTGCCCTGCGGCACACCGCCGAAAATGGTGGTCACCCGCAGGTGATGGGCCGCGGCCAGCGGTTCGAGTGTCGCGGTGATCTGGCTGGCCAGTTCGCGGGTCGGTGCGAGAACCAAGCCCGACGGCTGTGACGAACGTCGCTTCTGGCCGGCAAGCCTGCTGACCAAAGGAATCGAGAAGGCGAGCGTCTTACCGCTGCCGGTCTTGCCCCTGCCAAGCACGTCACGCCCGGCGAGAGTGTCGGGCAGCGTCTGGATTTGTATCGGGAATGGTTCGGTGATGCCTTGCTCAGCGAGCGCGCCGATCAGTGCTTCGGGCACGCCGAGTTCGGCAAAGGTGTTGTGAGTACTAATTTTTCAGTCTTTCGGTCAGCACAAAGTGGCGAGATTACCGGTGGGCAAAATCGATCGCCGCGTTACGAATCGCGCTAACGAGCGCGGGGGAGAAGAAGCGTTTCACGACGCATCAGCCATCTAGTCGAACAGCCGACGTTGACACCAGCATATCAGGTGGTGGGCAACGCTTTGACCGGTGCACGTGCGGGTACACCAGCGACCATCATCGTCGATCGTCAGGAATTCGTTGTGAGTGACACCAACCAGCGCCAGCTAGGGACGTCGGACAGCCCCATTGAAGACGCGCTGGAAAAAGCATTCGGCCGCATGATCGACGAAGGCACGCAGCGCCTGCACCGCACGTGGCGAGAGGTGTTGGTGACCGGCTTCTTCGGCGGCACCGAGGTGGCGATGGGGGTGTTGGCGTATCTGTCCGTACTGCGGGCCACCCACGACCCGTTGCTCGCCGGGCTCGCGTTCTCGATCGGATTCCTGGCGTTGATGTTGGGCCGTAGCGAGCTGTTCACCGAAGGCTTCCTGGTGCCCGTCACCACGGTGGTCGCCAAGCGCGCCAGCTTCCGGCAGATGCTCAAGCTGTGGGCGGGCACGCTGCTCGCGAACCTCGCAGGCGGATGGGTGCTGATGTGGCTGATCATGATCGCGTTCCCGCAGTTGCACGGGCAGGTCGTGGAGTCAGCGGGGCACTTCGCGACCGCACCGATGACGGTGCAGAACGTCGTGCTGGCGGTGCTGGGCGGGATGGTCATCACGTTGATGACCCGGATGCAACACGGCACCGACGCGGTGATCGGCAAGATCGCGGCGGCCATCGCCGCGGCCTTCCTGCTGGCCGGGCTGCAGCTGTTCCACTCGGTGCTCGACTCGCTGTTGATCTTCGGCGCGCTGGTCACCGGCGACGCGCCGTTCGGCTATCTGGACTGGCTGGCATGGTTCGGCTACACCGTGGTCGGAAACATGGTCGGCGGGCTGGTACTGGTGACGCTGCTGCGCCTGCTGCGGAGTAAGGATCGCCTCGAGCAGGAGCGGGTCGCCGCCGAGAACTAGTCGAAGGTCACCCGCACGTGCTGAGATTCCTTGGCGCGCTCGGCTTTTGCGCGTCGCGCGTAGGTCTTGCGATCGGCGCGCGTCAACTCGACGTTGTCCGTGAATTGTGTCAGCAAGGCGCGCGGATGCAACCGGTCCACCCGCACCACGTTGACTTCGGCGCACACCACCAACGTCACCGACACCAGGAACAGGAAGGCGAGCATGCCGAGCACCAATGCGAACACGCTGTTGGTCGCGCTCGCGGTCTTCACCGTATGCGAGACGTAGCCTGCGCCGAACCATTGCAGCAGCTGCCAGATCACCGCGGCGGCCAGTGCGCCGGGCAGCACTTGCGTCCAGCCGAGACGGCGGGCCGTGGTGACCTTGAACAGCACCATGCAAATTGCGGCGTTGATGACCACCGCAATGACGACGAGCCCCGCGGTGCCGACTATGCCGAAGGAGTCGGTCACATGGCCGATCGACGAAATCGCGGTTGCGGCAATCGCCGCCGAGCCGAGCACCACCAACATCAGCAGACTCCGCAGCCGCGACCGGATCGGATCGGGCCGTTTGTGGCGCGGCACGGCCCACACCGAGTCCATCGCGTTCTGGATCGCTTGGCCCACCCCCAGCCCTCCGTACAGCGCTCCCGCGATGCCGACGACAACGGCGCCGACGCCGCCGCTGAGCGCCTCCGGTTCCTGTAACTGGTCGCCGATGACGGGGAACTGGCGCAGCGCCGAACTGAGCAGCTGGTGCTGTAACTCCGGGTGGCCGACGAGGATGACGCCCAATGTGGTGGTCGACAGCAGCAGTAGGGGGAACAACGAGACGAAGGCGTAGTAGGTGATCAGGGCGGCGAGGTAGCCGCCCTGATCGTCGAGATATTTGTAGAGCACGGCAATGGCGAAGCCGACCGCGCGACTGTGCTGCTGTAGGCGATCCAGCCAGCGGACCATCACTTCACCTCGATGCCAGCCGTACCAGAATGAACCGGTGATACCCACTGCAGCGGGCGGTCAACCAGGGCGACCGCTGCGTACGCTCGTCGGTTGCATCGTTCACCGGCAGAATGGGACGCACGATGAAGACTCCGCTGACGTTGGCGTGGCTCGTCGTGCTGTTCATCACCACGCGCGTGCAGCGGTCGGCCGGTCGCGGGGGGTCCCGTCGGCTGCAGCGCGAGCATTCCACCAACCTGCACCGGCTGCGGACCGAACCGGGTCGGGTGCTGGCGACCAGCCTGTTTTGGCTCGACGACCGCAAGTGGTGGCCGTACCTGCCGGTGTTCGCCGGCATCGTTGCGCCTTCCGAACGCCGGTTAGGTTGGTGGCGTTGGCTTTTCGTCGGTCTGACAGCACATACCGTCGGCACCTACGCCGGCCAGGGTTATCTGCGGCTGATGATCGGACTCGGCCGGGCGCCGCGGCGGTTGGTCGCCGCCCGCGACGTCGGGGTGAGCTACTTCGTGTTCGGGGTGGCGGGCGCGCTGTCCGGGTACCTGCGGACGCCTTGGCGGCTACGGTGTCAGGCGACTACCGTCGCCGCCCTGACTGGCAATGCGGCGCTCAGACCGACGTTCACGGAGGTCGGGCACTTGACCGCGTTCGTCGTTGGCCTGGCGGCCATTCCGTTGGCGCCCGACCGCAAGCGACTTGCCTACCCCGGAGGACCACTTCTCGGAATGCCCGACTCTGGGCGACAGAGTCGCCGCCAGCGACAGAATCGCTGAGAGCTGGGCACGTCGTATCTAGAAGATCTGGGCGCAACACGGCCCGCGTCTCTAACACACCACGATCGTGTGTTCACCTCGGGGAACGAGTTCGCCGATCACCGGCGCGCCGGGAATCTCACCGGCGACCAACAATCCACCGGAGGTCTGCGCATCGGCCAATAGGAGCGCCTCGTCCTCACCGATATCCGACAGGTCCACATGCGGGCGCACCCATTCCAGGTTGCGCCGAGTGCCGCCGCTGACGTAGCCCTCCTTCAGGGCCTCTCGGGCACCGTCGATGTAGGGCACCGCGGTCGAGTCGACCACTGCAGTGACGCCGCTGGCGCGGGCCAGCTTGTGCAGATGGCCCAGCAGCCCGAAACCCGTTACATCTGTGGCACATTCGACGCCGGCAGCCAACGCCGCCCGCGATGCCTCGGCGTTCAACGTGGTCATCACCGCGATGGCTTGCGCACATACCTCGCCGGTTACCTTGAGCCTGCTGTTGAGCACGCCGACGCCAAGCGGTTTGGTCAGCGAAAGCGGTGTGCCCGGCTTGCCTGAGTCGTTGCGCAGCAGCCGATTCGGATCCGCGATGCCGGTCACCGCCAGCCCGTACTTGGGTTCCGGGTCGTCGACGCTGTGCCCGCCCGCCAGATGACAGCCTGCTTCGTTGCACACGTCGAGCCCCCCGCGCAGTGCCTCGGCCGCGAGTTCGAACGGCAGCACGTCGCGCGGCCAGCCCAGCAGGTTGACCGCCACCACCGGGCGCCCACCCATCGCATACACATCGGACAGGGCGTTGGTCGCGGCGATCCGTCCCCAGTCGTAGGCGTCGTCGACGACGGGGGTGAAGAAATCGGTCGTTGCGATCAGCGCGCGGTCGCCGTCGATGCGCACCGCGGCCGCGTCGTCGCCATCGTCCAATCCGACCAGCAGCTCGCCGAACGGCTCCCGCGGCTGGGCCTTCGACAGCCCGCTGACCACGTCTTCGAGTTCCCCTGGTGGGATTTTGCAGGCGCAGCCACCGCCGTGCGCGTACTGAGTCAACCGGTAAGTCATGCCCTTAGTGTGCTGCCTGCAATGATGTCGGGGTGATCAGGGAGGCGTATCCGGTCTGGTGACCGGCACGGTCTTCAAAATCGCTGAGCGGCAGGTCCTGTCGCTGGCGGGTTCGATTCCCGTCCGCCTCCGCCATCACGCCAACCAGACGACCTCGCCGTCGGCCCGCCTCCTTGCGCCTTCGGACGCCGTGTGGGCGACGAGTCGGCCGTCGTGCATCAGGTGACACACCGGCAGCGCACACGTCAGCACCGCCACGTCGGCCACGATGCGCCGATGACAGCGCCACCACACCGCTTCACTGCACATCATCGCGGTGTGCTGCCGCCGCGACTGCGCCACCAACTCCGCCAACGCCTCGGCGAACGGTGCGGTCCGCGTGTATGCGGCATAGGCGGCGAACTGGCGGACCCGCCACCAGGTGTCCTCGGGCTGTGCGCCTGCGGGCAATGTCCGCCGCCCACCCAGCCTGGGCTCCCAGCGGTAGGTCAGCCCGGCTTCGGCGGCCCACTCGGCAATCGCGCCCGTTTCCACGTCGGGGTTGTGTCTGCTGTTCGGGTAGCGGCGGATGTCCACCAGCACCTCGACGCCGGCCTCGCGCAGCAGCTTGACCAGCGCGGTTCTGTCCAGAGCGCCGTGCCCCACCGAAGTCAGCACCCCATCGGTATACCCCGCGGCGGCGACGAGTAGAACGGTGTGATGGACGACCGCCGTCGGCGCGTGCCGCGCACCGATGTGTTGCTCGCCGATCCCCGGCTCGTTGAGGCGGAACGGACGCTCGGCCGCGCACTGGTGAAAATTGTTGTCGCCCAAGCACAACAGCGAGCCCGTGCCGGTGAGATCGAACCGGAGCAGGTTGCCGACCACGCCGTCGCCGCATTGCCCGCGGGTGCGGCGAGCCTGCGGCCGGTGATCAACGCGACGGGTGTCGTGGTGCACACCAACCTCGGCCGTGCGCCCCTTTCGCAAGCGGCGGTCGATGCGGTGGTGACCGCCAGCGGCGCCACCGACGTCGAGTTCGACCTGGGAACCGGGCGCCGGGCCCGCCGGGGCCGGGGTGCACTGGCCGCTTTGGCCCGGGCCGTGCCGATCGCAGCCGGCGTGCACGTCGTCAACAACAACGCCGCGGCGCTGCTGCTCACCGCGATGACGCTGGCCGTGGGCAAGGAGATCGTGGTCAGCCGCGGTGAGCTGATCGAGATCGGCGACGGTTTCCGGCTGCCCGAACTGATGGCCTCCACGGGGTCGCGGATCCGCGAGGTCGGCACCACCAACCGCACCCATCTGCGCGACTACACCGACGCCATCGGGCCCGACACCGGTTTCGTGCTCAAGGTTCACCCGTCGAACTACCACATCAGCGGCTTCACCTCGACCGTCGGCATCGCCGAACTCGCCCCGCTGGACGCCCCGCTCGTCGTCGACATCGGCTCGGGCCTGCTCACCCCGCATCCGCTGCTACCCGACGAACCCGACGCCACCACAGCGCTGCGCGACGGCGCCGACCTCGTCACCGCCAGCGGCGACAAACTGCTCGGCGGCCCGCAAGCCGGTCTGCTGTTCGGCGCGGCCGAGTTGATCGAGCGGCTTCGGCGGCACCCGGCGGCCAGGGCGCTGCGCGTCGACAAGCTGACGCTCGCGGCCCTCGAGGCGACGCTTGTCGGCCCGCCGCCGCCGGTCGCGCAGGCCCTCGCCGCCGACGTGACCGAATTGCGTCGGCGCGCCGACCGCCTTGCCGCCCAACTTCCCGACGCGAGTGCCGTCGACTGCGTCGCGGCGGTCGGCGGCGGCGGCGCACCCGATGTCGAGTTGCCCAGCGCCGCGGTCAGCCTGCCGGAGACGTATGCCGCGCCGCTGCGCACGGGCAGCCCCGCCGTGGTCGGTCGCCTGGAAGCCGGGCGGTGCCTGCTGGACCTGCGCACGGTTGACGCCGCCGACGACGAGCGACTGATCCTGGCGGTGCGGGCGTGTATGTCATAGCGACCGCGGGCCACGTCGACCACGGCAAGTCGACGCTGGTGCAGCGGCTCACCGGCATGTGGCCTGACCGGCTCGCGGAAGAACAGCGCCGCGGCCTGACCATCGACCTTGGCTTCGCGTGGACCGCGATCGACGGCAGACCGATCGCGTTCGTCGACGTGCCGGGACACGAACGCTTCGTGGCCAACATGCTGGCAGGCGTCGGTCCGGTACCTGCGGTGATGTTCGTCGTCGCTGCCACCGAGGGATGGATGCCGCAGTCCGAAGAACACCTCGCCGCGGTGCGGGCGTTGGGCGTCCAGCACGTGCTGGTGGTGATCAGTAAGGCCGATCTGGCCGACCCCGGCCCCGCCGTCGGGCAGGTGCGGGAACGGCTGCCCGACGCACCCGTGGTCCTCGGCACCGACCTGGATCAGGTTCGGGCGCAATTGATTTCGTTGATCGACCGGCTTCCTGTGCCCGACCGCGGCGGAGATGTGCGGCTGTGGGTGGACCGATCGTTCACGATCCGAGGGGCCGGCACGGTCGTCACGGGGACCCTCGCGGCGGGCACCGTCCGGGTCGGCGACGAGCTGGAGCACTCGGGCCGACGGGTGACCGTGCGGGGGCTGCAGTCGTTGGGCCGCGACGAGGCCGAGGTGGGTGCAGTCGCGCGGGTCGCGGTGAACCTCCGCGGGGTGGACCGTCACCACATCGGCCGCGGCGACACGTTACGCACGCCCGGCGCATGGGTCGACACCGCCGAACTGGACGTCGCGCTGCGTGCGGCGGGCGAACTGCACCGGGAACTGGTGCTGCACATCGGGTCGGCGGCGGTGCCTGCGATCGTGCGTCCGCTCGGGCAGGCGGCAGCGCGGTTGCGGTTGGCGCGTCCGCTCCCGTTGCGTGTTGGCGATATCGGGCTGCTGCGCGACCCGGGCGAACATCGCATCGCGGCGGGCATCGAGGTGCTCGACGTGCGTCCACCGCCGCTGCGCCGCAGGGGCGCTGCCAGGGACCGGGCCGCCGAATTGGCGGCCGGCCGCGCCAAGCCACCGGTATGCGCACGAGCAGACGAGTTGCGCGCCATGGGTTTTGAAGCGTCCGGGCAGCAAGTCGGCGATTGGATCGTGGACCCGCAGTGGTGGGCCGAGCGTCGTCAGCAGGCGACGACGGCGGTGAAACGATGGGTAGCCGAGCACGACGTCGCGGCGGGCATGCCGCTGGAGACGGTCCGGCAGCAGGCCGAGTTGCCGTCGAGCGAACTCATCGCGCACCTTCTCGACGGCACCGGGTTGGTGGTGGCCGACGGCCGCGTGCGGGCACCGGATTCCGGTCTGCCGCCGCGCGTCGACAAGGCGCTTCGCACCCTCGAGGAGTGGCTGGCCGCCGAACCGTTTCGCGCGCCGGAGGCTGACGAACTCAAGGAGCTGAAGCTGGGCCCGCAAGAGTTGGCGGCGGCGGTGCGCGTCGGGCGGCTCACCCGGATCGCGGACGGCGTCGTGCTCGGCCGCGACGCACTGGAACGTGCGGCCGACGCGTTGAGGTCGTTGCCGCAACCGTTCACCGTCGCCGAAGCCAAACGCGCGCTGAGCACCAGCCGACGGGTCGCGGTGCCGTTGCTGGAACAGCTTGACGCGCGGCGGATCACGAGGCGAAACAACAACAGCACACGAACGATGGTTTGATCGTGGGGTAGGCGGGCAAGGAAGGACGTCATGGACCTCAAGGGTTTGTTCGAGTCGTGGCCGGTGTACCGGCAGATCACCGGCGGCGACCGGCTTGGCCGCGGCAAGGCCGCCCAATCCGAACGCTCCCTCACGTTGACGCCGCGCACCGCCGAGGCGGACCACGTGGCGCACTCGGTGTGCCCGTTCTGTGCGGTGGGCTGCGCGCAGAAGGTGTACGTCAAGGACCTGAAGGTCGTCCAGATCGAGGGCAACCCCGACAGCCCGATCTCCCGGGGCCGCTTGTGTCCCAAGGGTTCTGCAAGCAAGCAGCTCGTCACCGGCCCGCAGCGGCTGACCAAGGTGCGGTACCGCCCGCCGTACGCCACCGAGTGGCAAGAGATCGACCTGGACCGGGCGATGGAGATGGTCGCCGACCGAGTGCTCGACGCCCGCGAGAAGGGCTGGCAGCAGTTCGACAAGGACCGCAACACACTGCGCCGCACCATGGGCATCGCGAGCCTGGGCGGCGCGACGCTGGACAACGAAGAGAACTATCTGATCAAGAAGCTGTTCACCGCGCTGGGCGCACTACAGATCGAGAACCAAGCCCGTATTTGACACAGCGCCACGGTTCCCGGTCTGGGAGCCTCCTTCGGTCGCGGCGGGGCGACGGGCTATCAGCAAGACCTCGCGAACTCCGACTTCATCGTCATCATGGGCTCGAACATGGCCGAGGCTCATCCGGTCGGTTTCCAGTGGGTGATGGAGGCCAAGGCGCGCGGCGCGCAGGTGGTGCACATCGACCCGAGGTTCACCCGCACCAGCGCGGTCGCCGACCGCCATGTGACGCTGCGCGTGGGCAGTGACATCGCGTTCCTCGGTGGGGTGATCAACTACATCCTGTCCAACGAGCTGGACTTCCGCGAGTACGTCACCGCCTACACGAACGCGTCGTTCCTCGTCGACGAGCGGTTCCGCGACACCGAAGACCTCGAGGGGTTGTTCTCCGGCTACGACGACGAGTCGGCCGCCTACGACCCGGACACGTGGCAGTACGAACAGACCGACGCCGAATACGGCGGATCGGGTGCCAAGGAGCACGCCGCACCCGATCAACACGGCTCCGGTGGAGCCCCGATAGAAGGTGCGGCGCAACGCATTCCGTCGGACCCGACTTTGCAGCACCCCCGCTGCGTCTATCAGATCCTCAAGCGGCACTACGCGCGCTACACACCGGAGATGGTCGAGCGGGTGTCCGGTATACCTGCCGAACAGTTCCTGGAGATCGCGAAGGCGTGGGTGGCGAATTCCGGCCGCGAACGGACCGCGGCGCTGGTCTACAGCGTCGGCTGGACGCAGCACTCGGTGGGCGTGCAGTTCATCCGCGCGGGGGCGATCATCCAGTTGCTGCTCGGCAACATCGGCAGGCCGGGCGGCGGCGTGTTCGCGCTGCGCGGCCACGCCAGCATCCAGGGTTCGACCGACGTGCCGACCCTGTTCAACCTGCTGCCCGGCTATCTGGCGATGCCGCACGCGGGTCAGGAGACGCTGGCGGGCTACCTCGACGACATCATCGGCAGCAACCAGAAAGGCTTCTGGCACAACGCAGATACCTACATGGTCTCGCTGCTCAAGGAGTATTGGGGGGAGCACGCCACCGCCGACAACGACTACTGCTTCGACTACCTTCCGCGGATCAACGGCGACCACGGCACCTATCGGACTGTGATGGACATGGTCGACGGCAAGGTGTTCGGCTACTTCCTGCTCGGCCAGAACCCCGCTGTCGGGTCGGCGCACGGCCGGTTGCAACGGATGGGCATGGCCAACTTGGACTGGCTCGTCGTGCGCGACCTCGTCGAGATCGAGAGCGCGACGTTCTGGAAGGACGGTCCGGAGGTCGAGACCGGGGAGATGTCGCCGGAGACCTGTCGGACCGAGGTGTTCCTGTTCCCTGCGGCGTCGCACGTCGAGAAGGCGGGCACATTCACGCAGACACAGCGCAAGCTGCAGTGGCGTGAGAAGGCCGTCGAACCGCCGGGCGACGCGCGCTCGGAGTTGTGGTTCTTCTATCACCTCGGCCGGATCTTGAGGGAGAAGCTGGCCGACTCGACCGACGAGCGTGACCGTCCGCTGCTCGATCTCTCCTGGGACTACCAGATGGAGGGCGACGAGCCGTCGGGTGAGGACGTGCTGCGGCGCATCAGCGGCGTCGACCTGACCACGGGAAGGGCCGTCGATGACTACCGTTCGCTGAAGGCCGACGGCTCCACGATGTGCGGATGTTGGATCTACAGCGGGGTTTACAAGGACGACGTGAACCAGTCGGCGCGGCGCAAACCGAACGACGACGCCGAGTGGGGCTGGGTCTGGCCGATGAACCGCCGCGTGCTGTACAACCGCGCGTCGGCCGATCCGCAGGGCAAGCCGTGGAGCGAGCGCAAGAAACTCATCTGGTGGGACGCTGCTAGGGGGGAGTGGACCGGCGACGACGTGCCCGACTTCGAGACGACCAAGCCACCGGACTACCAGCCTGATCCGGATGCGGTCGGTGTGGAGGCGCTGCGCGGCGACGACGCGTTCATCATGCAGGCCGACGGCAAGGCGTGGCTGTTCGCGCCGGCCGGCGTGCTCGACGGCCCGCTGCCGACCCATTACGAACCGCACGAATCACCGGTTCGCAATGCGCTTTACAAGCAGCAGGGCAACCCGGCGCGCAAGGTGTACGGGCGGGCGGACAATCCGTCGAACCCGTCGCCACCGGAGCCGCATGGCGAGGTGTTCCCGTTCGTGTTCACCGCGGCGAGGCTCACCGAACACCACACCGCGGGCGGGATGAGCAGGCAACTGCCGTACCTATCGGAGTTGCAGCCTGCGCTGTTCGTCGAGGTGTCACCGGAGTTGGCGGCCGAGCGCGGGCTGTCGCACATGGACTGGGCGCACGTGATCACCAGCCGCACCGCGGTGGACGCGCGCGTGTTCGTGACCGACCGGATGCGACCGTTGCGCATTGAAGATCATGTGGTGCATCAGATTTGGATGCCGTACCACTGGGGCAACGTCGGTCTGATCGACGGCGACGTTGTCAACGATCTGCTGGGCGTCGTCGTCGACCCGAACGTGTTCATTCAGGAGAGCAAGGTCGCGACGTGTGATATCCGACCGGGGCGGCGGCCGCGTGGTCCCGCGCTACTGCAGTACATCGCGTCGTACCGGGAGCGGGCCGGAATCACGGTTGAGACGGGAACCGACCTGGACACCACCGGACTCTCCACCGAACACACCGAGGAAACGCCATGAGCGACAACAGCTTCTATGGCCCGCTGGCAGACCCCGCGGGTAACGCCGGCTATTCCGAGCACCCCGAACGGGTCGGTTTCTTCACCGACACGTCGGTGTGCATCGGGTGCAAGGCATGCGAGGTGGCGTGTAAGGAATGGAACGGGGTGCCCGACGACGGGTTCGATCTGCTGGGCATGTCGTTCGACAACACCGGGATGCTCGGCGCGAACTCGTGGCGACATGTGGCGTTCGTCGAACAGCCCGAGCGGGTGGACCTCGGCATGCCGGACTTCTCGCGACCCGGTGATGCGTCGGGCGCGGAGACGCGCACCGACTTCCGCTGGTTGATGAGCAGCGACGTCTGCAAGCACTGCACGCACGCGGGTTGCTTGGATGTGTGCCCGACGGGCGCGCTGTTCCGGACCGAATTCGGCACAGTCGTTGTGCAACAAGATATCTGCAACGGCTGCGGTTATTGCGTGTCGGGCTGCCCGTACGGCGTGATCGAACGGCGCGAGGGTGACGGCCGGGCGTGGAAGTGCACGTTGTGCTATGACCGGCTGCACGACGGTCTCGAGCCGGCGTGCGCAAAGGCGTGTCCCACGGATTCGATCCAATTCGGACCGCTCGACGAATTACGTGAGCGTGCGGCGTTGCGGGTGGAGGAGTTGCACGCGCGCGGCGTGACGGAAGCGCGGCTGTACGGGCATGACCCGAACGACGGCGTCGGCGGCGACGGTGCGTTCTTCTTGTTGTTGGACGAGCCAGAGGTGTACGGGCTTCCGCCGGACCCGGTGGTGCCGACGCGGGATGCCGCTGCGATGTGGAAGTACGCCGGGATGGCCGCGTCAGCGTTGGTAGGGTTAGCGGTTTCGGCGTTCATGGGGTCCCGATGAAGGAACAATTGGCGGTGCCGAAGGCGGAGTTCCGGTCGTACTACGGGCGACCGATATTGAAGCCTCCGGTGTGGAACTGGATGATCGCGGCGTACTTGTTCTTCGGTGGGCTGTCGGCGGGGTCGGCACTGTTGGCAGCGGGGGCGGACGTGTCGGGCCGGCCTGCGCTGCGGCGCGGTTCGCGGGTGGGCGCGTTGATCAGCATCCTGGCGAGCTTGTATTTCCTGGTGGCCGATCTCGGTCGGCCCGAGCGGTTCCATCACATGCTGCGGGTGGCGAAGCCGAGTTCGCCGATGAGCATGGGGACGTGGATCCTGTCGGCGTACGGTCCGGGAGCGGGATTGGCCGGCGTCGCGGAGTTGATGCCGAGTCGGCTGCGGCGTACGTGGCTGGGCCGGTTGGTGTGGTGGCTGGCCAGGCCTGCCGGCGTTTGGGCGGCGGCGACGGCGCCGGGGGTGGCGTCGTATACGGCAGTTCTGTTGTCGCAGACGGCGGTTCCGGCTTGGCGTGAGGCGCATCCGTATCTGCCGTTCGTGTTCACTGGCTCGGCGGCGGCCAGCGGGGGCGGCTGGGGAATGGTGGTCGCGCCGTACGGCGAGTCCGGCCCGGCGCGGCGAATGGCGGTGGCGGGAGCCGGGCTGGAAGTGGCGGCGTCACGGCTGCTCGAGAAGCGGTTGGGACTGTCGGCCGAGGCGTACACGACCGGCAAGGCACACTGGTTGCGAAAGTGGTCGGAGTATCTGACGGTCGGAGGAGCGCTCGGCGCGGTGGTGAGCCGAAACCGGTCGATGGCGGTCGCGTCCGGAGTGGCGTTGCTGGCCGGTAGTGCATTACAGCGATTCGGGGTGTTCGAGGCGGGCGTTGAGTCGACCCGCGACCCGAAGTATGTGGTTGTGCCGCAACGGGAACGGCTTGCGGCCGGCCAGCCGGCCCGTGGGGATCGGCAGTCTGCCCACCAGTGAGCGACACTTTCACTGGGAGCCGGGCACATCATCGTGCGTTGTGCGGCGGCGGTGCGCTAGGCAGTTGATCCGTTAAGCGCAGCTGCCAGTCATTGTTGGAATTGCCCACCTCTGGGCGACAGTGTCGCTGCCGGCGACTTTGTCGCTGCGAGGTGGGCAGCTGAATACCCGTGGGCTTGAGGGGTTTTGGTGGCTCAGTTGGTATTGGGTGGCGATTCGGGCTGGTAGGGGTCGTACCACCACCAGTCGGCGCGTTCACCGATGGGCCCGGTCCATGGCGGAACATCGGGTGGGTGGACGGGCCAGTGAGGCGGAGGTCTGTGGGTGGCCGTCGCTGTCGGTGACGATGAGCTGATCGGCGGGGCCGGTGAGGGTGATGCCCG
>NZ_JBICUE010000027.1:0-52774 GCF_043197955.1 Mycobacterium sp. NPDC048908
ACTCCCAGAACCGACGACCCACAAACGGATAACGCGGAACCCTCATGACAACCCCTCAACAAGAAGCTGTTGCACCCAGCGCTAGAAACCGCCGGCGGAAAATAGGCAGTTTTGCGTCTGCTCGGCAGAAGAACGCTACCTGTTCGCCGCGTGCCGGGCCGCGACATAGCCGAAGACCATCGTGTTCGCGATGCTGCCGCCCGCGCCGAGATAGGTACGGCCCATCACGGTGGCGGTGATATTACCGGTCGCGTACAGGCCGTTGATCACCCGGTCGTTCTGATCGAGGACCTGTGAGTGCTCGTTGGTGATGACTCCTCCGCATGTACCGACGTCGGCGGGAAACACCCTGGTGGCGTAGAACGGCGCGCGGTCGATCGGTCCGAGTGCGGCATTGGGTTTGTACCCTAGATCACCAAGGCAGATGTTGTAGGCCGACTGGCCGCGGCCGAAGTCGGGGTCTTGACCGTCAGCTGCGAAGGTGTTGAAGCGCTGGACGGTATGCTCCAAACCCTCTGCCGGGACGCCGATCTGGCGCGCTAGATCGGCGATGGTGTCAGCCCGCGCGATCACTCCTGACTCGATCACCTCTTCCGGCAGCCGACGCTTCTTGAGCGGGTTGGCACCGGATACATAGCGACCGACGTACCCTTCATCGAACACCTGCCAGCACGGCACGGCCCGGTTGGCGTACATCGCCTTGCCGACTTCCACATAGGAGTTGGACTCGTTGCAGAACCGCTTGCCGGTGCCGTCCACGTAGATGGCGCCCGGCCGTTGCCGGGCCTGACCGATTGCCCTGGCACGAGGATCGGCGACGAAAACCGAAGGCAGCCACCACGCCTCATCCAGAAGATCGGTCTTCGCACCGAGCCGCATCGCCGTCTGTAGCACTTCACCGGTGTCGCCGGCGTTCGCGATCGACCACTTTGCTTCGTTGGGCTGGTCACCGCTGTACCGACGGCGCATGTCCGCATTGCGACTGAATCCTCCCGCTGCGAGCAGGACCCCCTTGCGCGCTTCGATGTTCAGCGCGACGCCATCTCGAATCACCCGGGCGCCGACGACGCCACCGTCCTCCACGATCAGATCGTCCAACGCAGTGTTCGTCCAGATCGGCGGCTCACCGGGCAGGTCGATCAGCACCGTGAGCATCTGGCCAACCAGTGAGGCGCCGTTGGTGAGCATCTCGCGGCGCCGTAACCGCGCCGCCCTGGACCGCGCGAACACGCGCATCGCCACGGCGAAGGCCTTCGGTGATCGGTTGAAGTACTGCACCGACCGCAACTCGTTGGTCTTCACCACGAAGCCCTGCCCGTAGTTTTTGGCCAACGGAGGGTGGATCTTGGTGCTCCACTCCCCCAGCGCTGCCGCATCGAAGGGGACACCCTCGATCGAACGTCCAGCTGTGTTGCCGCCCTTGTGGTTCGGGTAGTAATCGGTGTAGCCGGGACAGCGCACGAAGCGCACGCCCTTGCCGATCAGGAAGTCGATCATCTCGGAGCCCGCGGTCAAGAACATTTCGCGGCGGGCACTCGATGACGCCTCGCCGATGTCACCGACGACGGCGTCGAAGTACGCCAGACCGTCTTCATGTGAATCGGGTATGCCATCCGCGATCATCAGCGGATTGTTGGGCAGCCACACCATGCCGCCGGACATCCCGGTGGCGCCGCCGATGAGGTCTTGCTTCTCGACGACCAGCGGTTCGATACCGGAGTCCCGAGCGGCCAACGCGGCGACCATTCCGCCGCCGCCGCTACCCGCGATGAGAAGGTCGACGGACTCGTCCCAGTTCACCATGCCCGAACCTGCTGCGAAATTCCGAGGTCGGCGATGGGCACGTCGATGGTCGTGTTCGTCTTCTGGATCGCGCCGACAAGCTGGTGGTAGGGAACCTCAGCGAGGAACGCATCGACGACACGCTCGAAGTTCGAGATCAGTCCTTCGACCTCCTTCGACAATCGCATGAATTCGAATCCCTTGACGTGCAGGCCTTTCTGCTGGCGCGGCAGGTTGGAGAAGTCCTGGGCCGGGATCGTCGGCCAGCTCGGGTCGTCGGGCGCCAGCGGTTCGGGCGGCGTTGGCCGTCCCTGGGACCGATCGTTCGGATAGCGGGTGAGCGACCAGATCTCGAACAGTGTCTGCTCCGGTCCGAGCGGACGGATGCGATACGACGAGGCGCTGCTGTATTGCGGAAGGATGAAGTAATGCGGGAAGCAGAACCCGATCGGGTCGATCACCCCACGACGGTCCAGATCATTCAGATCCGGAAAGTCGCAGCCGCGAGCTCGGTGCCACGTGGTGACCGCGTCATTGACCGCGCCGCGCCAGATTGCCATCGCCGAGGCGGGATCGTCGGGGAGCGACATGTTCTGCAGCCCTTCGGCGATCCGCACATCGTTCTCGTGCGTCATGCCTCCCATGCCCGAGCCCAGTGTGCGCATGAAGTGCAGGCTGGTCTCGATGATCGGATGTACCGGCGATGCCTCGACGCGGTGCGACGACGGCAGCAGTTGCGGATGGGTCTGGGGAACGTGATAGCCCTCCATGAAGGCCTCGGTCGCCAGCTTCCAGTTGACCGGTAGCAGACACGATTTCCACCACTCGGTGCGCAGCGCGCCGACCTTCCACTCGTCGTGCCTGGACGCGAATGGCTCGATGCATTCCCTCAACGGCGGCGCGCCGTTGTCGAGGTTGATCCACGCACAGCCGCCCCACAATTCGCATCGGACGGGAACCAAACCGAGATCGTCTGCGGCGAGGTTCTTCTCGTCGAAGATCTCGGGTCGCAACACAAAGGTGTTGGCCCCGTCGAGACTCCAGCACCAACCGTGAAACGGGCAGACGAAGTTCCGGCGTGAGCCGCAGCCCTCGACGATCTTCATCCCCCGATGGCGACACGCGTTGTAAAAGGCGCGGACGTCGTCGGCACCGACACGGACCACGATGACCGACTGGTCGAGGATCTCGTATTCCACGAAGTCGCCGCGCGACGGAATCTCCTCGAGACGGCATGCCATCTGCCACACGCGCGGCCAGAACAGTTCTGCCTCGAGCGCATAGAACTCGTCGTCGTAGTAGCGCTGTTTGGGGATCCGGTCCACAGCCTGCACCGCCCACGGCACGTCGAACGGGGTCCAGTTCACTTCGGTCAACGACATCACCCTTTTGGCGCCCACACGTATCTTAGTAAAAATAGCAAGTTCAGTTCGGTGGGGCGCCGATACTGCAGGCATGGAGAACTGGATCGACGAACTCGCGCACGCCCTCGGTGAGCAGCCCCTGACGTCTGAGGAGACGACACAACTGCTCGGCACGGCGGGCGACGTCGCGCACCGAGTGGAGCGCAAGATGACCCCGCTGTCCACGTTCCTGCTGGGGTGCGCTGTCGGACGCAAGCTCGAAACAGGGGCGGACCGCGCGGACACGATCACTGACGCCGTGAGGCGGCTCGGCTCGCTGCTGCCGCCCGCGCAGACCTAGCGCGTAGCGGTTGTTGGGCGGTCGCCCAACCATTAGTCTGCCTTCATGCCGAGCAAGCCCGCTGACGAGCAGCCCCGCATTGGCCGGGAGGCAACTCGGGAAGCGCTGATCGAGGCGACCGCCCAAATCATGCTCGAAGAGGGCTATGCCGCCGCGACCTCCAGGCGGGTGGCCGCCAAAGCGGGCGTCAAACCCGCGCTGGTGCATTACTACTTCCCCAGCATGGACGACCTGTTCGTGGCCGTCCTGCGCGACAAGGCCGAGCACAATCTGCAGCGCCAACGCGAGGCGATCGCCGATGCGCAACCCCTGCATGCTTTGTGGCTGCTCAACAGCGCGACCGATGCCCAGCTTTTCACCGAGTTCCTGGCCATGGCCAACCACCGCAAGGCCATCCGCAGCGAGATCTCGGCGTACGCCATGCGCTTTCGCGACCTCGAAGAGGGTGTGGTGACTCTGGCGCTGAAGGCCCGCGGCGTGGACCTCGAGCAATTCCCGCCCGTGGTCATGTCGATGATCATGGGCGGCCTGGCCCGGATGGTGATGCACGAACAGGGACTCGGCATCACGCACGGCCACGAGGAGGCCACCGCCTTCATCGAGCGCTGCCTCGACCGCTTCGAGATGCCGGTCTGGGATCAGGCAACCGCGCAGCACAGTGACCCAGCACTGTCCAGTGGCAGGGAGGTGACCAGCGACACAATCGCTTGAGGTAATCGTTTCGCGATGAGAAGTTATACCGGCTAAATTATAGCTGCGGCTGCCGTGAACAGGCATTAGAAGAGGGCGTGAATGAGTAGCGAGGGTCGGGAGCGAATCGTCTGATGTTGCGTTTCGCCAAGCGCTTCTGGGTACTGCTGGTCATCCTGCTGGTGGTGGTCATCGCGGTGTTCGTCGTGGACCGCTTCCGCGGCTTCTTCGGCCAGACCGTGCTCACCAAGCCGGGCGCGGGCCTGGTCAACGATCCCGAGCCGTTCAATCCCAAGGTCGTCAAGTACGAGATCTTCGGCGACGGCAACATCGCCACCATCAACTACCTCGATCTGGACGCTCAACCGCAGAAGGCGCTCAACGCGCCCCTGCCGTGGGAACTGACGCTGACCACCACCGCGCCCGCAGCCAGCCCGAACATCATCGCGCAGGGCGACGGCAGCAGTATCACGTGCCGGATCACCGTCGACGGTGTGGTCAAGGACGAGAGGACCAGCGACGGCGTGAACGCCCAGACCTTCTGCCTGGTGAAATCCGCATGAGTAACACCCATGTCGGGGCGCACCCGTTCATCCCGCGCTTCATCCGGCTGTTCTCCGTGCCCATCCTGCTGGGCTGGATCGCACTGACGGTGATCGTGAACGTCGTTGCCCCGCAGCTGGAAAAGGTCGGTGAGGCACACGCGGTATCGCTGGCTCCCAACGACGCACCCTCGCTCGAGGCGATGCAACGTGTCGGCAAGACCTTCCAGGAATTCGACTCCAACAGCTCAGCGATGGTGGTGCTGGAGGGTGATCAGCCGCTCGGCGACGCCGCGCACAAGTATTACGACACGCTGATCGACAAGCTCGAGACCGACAAGAAGCACGTCGAACACATTCAGGACTTCTGGGGCGATCCGTTGACCGCCTCGGGTGCGCAGAGCGCCGACGGCAAGGCCGCCTACGTTCAGGTCTATCTCGCCGGCAATCAGGGCGAGAGCCTGTCGAATGAGTCGGTGGAAGCCGTCCGCAAGATCGTGGACGACACGCCCCCGCCGCCGGGGATCAAGACCTACGTCACCGGGCCAGGGCCCCTGATGACCGACCAGCACCACGCCGGCGACAAGAGCATCCAGCTGATCACCGCTCTCACGATCGTGGTGATCTTCGTGATGCTGTTGTTCGTTTACCGATCCATCGTGACCGTGCTCCTGGTCCTGGTGATGATGTTCATCGAGCTGGCGGCCGCCAGGGGAATCGTTGCCGCTCTTGGCTATTACGACCTGATCGGGCTGTCGACGTTCGCGGTCAACCTGCTCACCACCCTGGCGATCGCCGCGGGCACGGACTACGCGATCTTCCTCGTCGGCCGGTATCACGAAGCCCGCGAGAACGGTGAGGATCGCGAAACCGCGTTCTACACCATGTATCACGGCACCGCGCACGTGATCCTCGGCTCGGGTCTGACCATCGCCGGTGCGACGTTCTGCCTGACGTTCACGCGGCTGCCGTACTTCCAGACGCTGGGTATCCCGTTGGCGATCGGCATGCTCGTCGCGGTCGCGGCGGCACTGACCATGGCGCCCGCCTTGCTGACGGTCTGCAGCCGGTTCGGTTTGTTCGACCCGAAGCGGGCGATGAAGACCCGCGGCTGGCGGCGAGTCGGCACCGCCGTCGTGCGTTGGCCAGGACCGATTCTCGCCGCGTCGGTGGCGCTGGCGCTGATCGGGTTGTTGGCGCTGCCGTCCTACAAGCCGAGCTACAACGACCGCGACTATCTGCCCAAGGACATTCCGGCGAACCTCGGCTACGCGGCCGCCGACCGCCACTTCCCGCAGGCCCGGATGAACCCGGAAATGCTGCTGGTCGAAACCGACCACGATGTCCGCAATTCGGCGGACATGCTGGTCATCGATCGAATCGCCAAGAGCATCTTCCACGTGCCCGGCGTAGGCCGGGTGCAGTCCATCACCCGTCCCGAGGGCACTCCGATCGAGCACACCTCGATCCCGTTCCTGATCAGCATGCAGGGCACCAGCCAGCAGATGAATCAGGACTACATGGACAAGGTCATGGCCAACATGCTGAAGCAGGCCAATGACATGCAAACCTCCATCGACACGATGGAGCGAATGCAGAGCATCACCGTGGAGATGGCGGCCACCACGCACAGCATGGTCACCAAGATGAAGGGCATGACGGTCGACATCGAGGAGCTGCGGGATCACATCGCGGATTTCGATGACTTCTTCCGGCCGCTGCGCAATTACTTCTACTGGGAACCGCACTGCTTCGACATCCCCGTCTGCTGGTCGATCAGGTCCATCTTCGACACGCTCGACGGCATCGACACGATGACCGACGACATCAAGAACCTGCTTCCCGACATGGAGAAGCTCGACACGTTGATGCCGCAGATGGTGGCGCTGATGCCGTCGATGATCGAGACGATGAAGAGCATGCAGCACATCACGCTGACCATGTATCAGAGCCAGAAGAGCCAGCAGGACCAGATGAAGGCGATGCAGGAGAACCAGGGCGCGATGGGCCAGGCGTTCGATGCATCAAAGAACGACGACTCCTTCTACCTGCCGCCGGAAGTCTTCGACAACCCCGACTTCAAACGCGGCATGAAGATGTTCGTCTCTCCCGACGGAAAAGCCGTGCGGTTCATCATCTCTCACGAGAGTGACCCGGCAACGCCCGAGGGCATCAAGTTGATTCCGCAGATCAAGAACGCGGCATTCGAGGCGATCAAGGGCACGCCACTCGAGGGCTCGAAGATCTACCTGGCCGGTACCGCCTCGACCTACAAGGACATGCAGGAAGGTTCGAACTGGGACCTTCTGATCGCCGGTATCTCGTCGCTCTGCCTGATATTCATCATCATGCTGCTGTTGACCCGAGCGGTGATCGCCTCCGCGGTCATCGTCGGCACCGTGTTGTTGTCTTTGGGTACGTCGTTCGGCTTGTCCGTGCTGATCTGGGAACACGTTCTCGGCATCCCGCTGCATTGGATGATCCTCGCGATGTCGGTGATCATCCTGCTGGCGGTGGGCTCCGACTACAACCTGCTGTTGGTGTCCAGGTTCAAGGAAGAGATACCGGCTGGCATCAAGACCGGCATCATCCGGTCGATGGCCGGCACCGGCGCGGTGGTCACGTCGGCGGGCCTGGTGTTCGCGTTCACCATGATGTCGATGGTGGTCAGCGATCTGATCGTGGTTGGCCAAGTGGGCACTACGATCGGTCTCGGCCTGCTGTTCGACACGCTGGTGATCCGATCATTCATGACGCCGTCGATCGCGGCCCTGATGGGCCGCTGGTTCTGGTGGCCGCAGAATGTCCGAACGCGGCCCGTACCAGCACCGTGGCCGAAGCCGGCGCGGCATTCGGCCCACTCCCCGGTCCGCGTCGGCGCCGGCGGTGCCGACGACGAAAACCCAACGGGTCCGATCAGATAGGTGTGTGATGAAGGGAATGAGACTCGCTACGCTGGCCGCCGCCGCGGTGGCGCCCGCCCTGGTGTTCGCCGCTCCGGCGCACGCGGACCCCGACACGGACTTCGCCAACGAACTCCACACGTACGGCATCTACGGCCCGAAGGATTACAACGCGTGGATCGGCAAGATCACCTGTAAGCGGCTCTACAACGGGCTCGATGCGGACGCCGACAAGTCGGCGAAGTTCGTCTTCCTGCAACTGCCCAAGGGCAGCACCACGGAGCAGGCATGGCAGTTCCTCGGTGCTTCGCTTCGCACTTACTGCCCCGATAAGCTGCCAGTACTCGACGCCGCCGCCCATCAATAAGGAGTCAGACATGTTCATCAAAGCGAGTATCGCGGCGGCCGCGCTCTGCGTGGCGGCGGTGACCGTTCCGGCCGTCGCGTCGGCCGACGCCAGCGACGACTATCCGATTCCGAATCGAATCCTGAAGACCACGTGCACCGTCGACCAGTACATGGCGGCCGTGCGTGACGTTGAACCGGTCTACTACGAGCGCTATATGACCGACTACAAGAACCGGCCGGTCGACGTTCAAGACGGCGCCCGCGATCGCATCTACTGGTTCTTCTCGCTTGACTACGCCGCACGACGCCAGTACTCGGAAGACACGGCTACCAACGTCTACTACGAGCAGATGGCCACCCGCTGGGGCAACTGGGCCAAGCTGTTCTTCAACAACAAGGGCGTCGCCGCGCACGGCACCGACATCTGCATGAACTACCCGCCGAGCGATCCGACAGTCTGGACTTGGTGACCTCAGCGCCTCGGCGAACGCTCAACGAAGCGGTTACGCGGTTCTGGAGTTTCGCTGCGCCGCTGTACGACCTACGTGTCCTGCAGCAGTGGGTGTATCGCCCGGCCCAGGACGAGGTGATTTTGGTGCTCAGCCACCACGGCGCCCGCCGGATAGCCGACATCGCCTGCGGCACAGGTATTCTCGCTGATCGGATCGCGAAGGAGTTGCGACCCGACGAGGTCTACGGCGTCGACATGTCCGAAGGCATGCTCGCTCAGGCAAGGGCGCGCGCGTCGAACGTGCACTGGCGAAAAGCGGCCGCCGAGCAGCTGCCGTTCGACGACGGACTCTGGACGCCGTCGTCACCACCTCGGCGTATCACTTCTTCGACCAACCGGTCGCGCTGCGCGAGTTTCACCGCGTACTCGCGCCGAGCGGTCTCGTGGCCGTGGCGACGCTGAGCCCCCGGCAACCGCTCTCCTGGCGCCGGCTTTCCGCGAATCGGTTGAATCCCGCGCATAACCCGACGCCGGCCGAGATGCGGAGACTTTTCGGGCACGCAGCATTTCGAGTCGATGATCAGCACCGGGTTCACCGTCCGGTATGGACCCAGGTGCTGTCAGACTTGATCACCATCGGCGTCAAGCCGTAGCGGTCAGGGCAACCCACTGAACAGCGGGCTCAACGCCTGCTGAATGGGATCCGAGGGTGGCGGTTGACTGCCGTCGGCGGGAGTCGGCGGCACCACGGGGGCGGCAGGCGCAGGGGCCACTGCAGCGGGCGGGACAACGGCAGGCGCAGGGGCCACTGCAGCGGGCGGGACAACGGCAGGCGCAGGGGCCACTGCAGCGGGCGGGCCAACGGCAGGCGGCACACCAAGAGGGGTCGCCTCGGGTGGCGGAGCAACCGGCGCAGCGAGGGCGGCGGCCTCAGGTGGGGACGTAGCTACCGGTGCATCGAGGGATGCCGCAGGGAGTGACGGGGCAACCGGCGCGGCGACCGGAACCGAGGTGGTCGGCGCCGTGGCCTCCGTCAAGTGCGGAACGGGGACGGCAGCAGGCTCGGGCGTGCTGACCGCTATCGGCTGGGCAGGACTCGAGAGCGTCTCCGGCGCCGGTGGTGGTACGGCAGGCGGTGCGGCCGCCAACGGTTGAAGCACCGGTGCAGGCGCCACCGGCACGGGGTGGACACTTGCCGACGTCTCCGAGGCGCCCGAGTCCGTGGTGTCTGCCGCTTGCGCGGTGTTCGTTTCGACGTTGAGCGCCGAACCCGCGGCGAGCGACAGTGCGGCACCGAAGATCGCCACAGCCGCAGCCCCGAGGGTCAGCTTCTTGGCGTGCGCGAGCAGCAATGGCCGCTCACGTTTTGGCGAATCGACGCTCGGTGTCGCAATCACCTGGGTTACCGCGGACTCCACGACCGGCTGTTGCGTCTCCGGGGCGGTCGGTTTCTTCGGACGCGTTATGCGCCAAGGCTTTTCGAGCGGCTCCTCGGCTGCGTGTACCGAATCGCTGTCGACATTGTCTATGGTGGCGAGCGCCGCGCCGCGCGCGAGCGCCAATTGGGTGTCGACCGAATCAGATACCGGGATGGGCAACGCGTCTGTGATCGGCTGTGTGACTTCGTCCAGATCAGCATGCGCTCCGACGAGGTACAGGCTCTCGGGCAGCCAACCGTCCCTGCGGAACACCGTCCGCAGCAATTCAACGAGATCTTCGGCAGAGTCGCGGTTGTCCATGATCGCGGTGCGCACAGAGCCTGCGCCGGTGGCGATGATCATGATTGTCGCCACGTCGGGCTCCAAGATGCACAGCCCGGTCTTGGCGTGTTCGCTTTCCCGTCCGGTTTCGATACCCCAGCTTTGTGCCGCCCGCCTGACCGGGACCGCTTGCACATTGTCGAAGCCCAAGTCCGCCAGCGACTTCAGAAGGGCCGCCGCACCTGCCTCGACACCCTCGGTCCACGTCACATGAACAGAGCCCACCTTGTGACCGCTCGCGGCCGCGATCGCTTGTGCGCCGCGGGCCGCCGCGGTGTGCGGTGATGCGTCGACGTCGGCGCCATGCACACCGGGCTGGATATCGAACGCGTCGTGGTCGAGGACGGTGGCGTCGCGGCCGTGCCCGTCCAGCAGCACCCAGCCAACGCTGGTGGACGTCACCGACAGTCCCAGCACTGATTGCACTATGGCCCCACTCTCGTCGCGAAACCGACGTCGCCGTCGCGGGTCAAGCGCTCACCCGAAGTGAGCATAGTTTGCTCACCCGTCCCCGTCATCTCGTCGTATCCAGACAGCGGGCACCTACGGCTTGCCGCGTTTATCGGCATGCGGTCCAACGCCGTTACCCGTCACCTCGCACTGTGAATGTTGACGGTAGACATGGAAACTCAGCCAGGCGCGCCGTCGGGCACCGCGCCGACCTGTTCACCGCGAGGACAGGCCGCGTGAGTCCGTTGTTCACTGTTTGCTGAGAGCGGCAGTCCCACCGGATCCACCGCGGTGCGCACCCCTCGGAGGGCACGGTCGTGATCGGTAGATCTTGCGGAGCGTGGGTCGGTCGGCACCGTCGACGTTGGCACCTCGACGTTCGGCTTCGCGTGACGGCATGACCCTCACAGTGAGTCGGCTACTCGTAGGTCCCATAGCGTGTTCGGTGAGCGGGGTCGGTCTTTGGGATCCGCGAGCCCACGTAATCCCAAGCCGTGCAGGCGGATACCCCCACGGTGAGGAAAACGAGCGGCTGCCCGTTCTGGGGAAGGCGTTTGACCCGAGATCGCGGCAGACGGTCATTGGTGATCGGCTGATGTTCGGCGCCGGATGCAGCCTCGAGGTACGGGCGAGACGTCACACGATCGCCAATGAGTTCCGCATGACCGGGCCGCACCGCCGGCCGCTTCGGCACCCTTTCCCCGATCGTCTCGCCCGGTCCATGACAGCTGACCGGTCGTGCGGTTGCGGGTCGATATCGCCGATGCCCGACACGAGACCGGGATCGCAGCATGTCACGCCGCTTAACAGAACGAACACGATGGCGAGGGTTGCACTCGCAATGATCGCGAAGGACGGGGCTGGCTGGACGGCGACGTGCTGGCAAACTTGCTCGCAGATTGTCGTCCCAGTTGGATTTGATCTTGACGCCGGTTTGCGTGGTTACGGCCGTTGCAAACGAAACTTACCCGGCAGAATTCCCGAGACCACGGTGGAATGCGGCAACGCGGCCGCGATTGTCAGAAGATTATTTACGCTAGCGAAGATTATGGCTCGTCAGAGCGGTTCGCCGGGCTATGCCGGCGCGGCGGGCCGCCCGCCGCTGCGGCAGCATCTGTGGCCGAAACTGCACCGCACGCCGTTATCAGCAAACCCCTTTCATACGCTGTGTAGGGCGGCTGACAAACCCTAATTTCAGAACTTTCCCAGAAATAGTTTGCTACCTATTCTCATCTGGCCCGATTGCCTGCACAATCGTGTGAATTGGGGAGGAAAACTGTGCGAGAATGTCGCACGTTACCTACCGACGAGATCGCTTGCTGGTGGGAGGAGATCAAGATTTCGACGCAAATGCGCCTCGCAGCGGGTGTCTGCGTGCTCACGACCGGCCTCCTCGTCGGAAGCGCCGGCGGTGCGATCGCCTCGGCCGACGATTCTGCCGGAACAACCACCCAGAGCCAGGGTGCCGAATCGGCCCCTCCCAGCGTCGCGCCGGCCAGCGCCTCGACCACGACCGCGGCTACCACCCCGAAGTCGCCAATCGGTCGCGCGATTCAAGACGTGCTCAACAAGCTGCACGCGGTGAGTAGGCCGGTGCAGAAACCGGTCATCGTGAAAGCCACGCCGACGCCCATCGCTCCAGTTCCCGACACCCCGGCGCCGGAGACCGAGGTCGTGCCGGCCGCCAACGATGTGGATGTCGCGGGCGACTCGAAGGCGTTCGCCGCGGAATCGGACCCGACCCCGCCGACAACGAACACCGTTGCGCCCACCCCGGCCCCGCCCAGCGCCACTCCTGACAACGTGTTGCCCCCTGCGCTGAAGGCCGTGCAGCCCGTCACCACCGCCATGGCGAAGGTCGCGGGCGTGGCGATGTCGGTTCCTGGTGTTCTCGCGGCGTTGCCCACCTCCGAAACCCCGGTCGCCGACGTGATCACGTCGGTACAAGACATGCTCATTTCGGTCAACGACGCGGTAGCGCCCCTCGTGGAGGTGCCCGGCGACTTGTACTCGCTCCTGGTGTTCCCTGGGATCAACGCCCCCCTCGCGCAACCGGTGAACGTCGGATCAGGGCTCGGCCTTTCCACATTGGCGGCGATGGGGCCCGCAGCCCCCACACCGCCGACGCCTCCGGCGGCATCGCCTATTCTGCCGATCTCACCAGTCAGCTCGATGCCGCTGCGCGGCGATGTCGCTACGGCCACGGCGCTCGGCGGAATCGCAACGGTCGGGCTGAGCACCGATTTGTCGCTAGCCGGGATGGCTCCGTTGGCCACCGAGGCCGCCGCTCCCACGAGCCCGCTGTCGTTCCTGGAGCACACCGTCAGGGCGTTCCTGGAGCACACCGTCAGGGCGGTTCTGGCGCCCGCATCGCTGACGGCGCTTGCCGCCTTCGCGCTTCCCGGCATCGGCGGGCTTCTGATCATCTGCGCGGCCGGCATACGAGTCGGCTATCGGCAGGCCAAAGCCGCCCTGGCAGTGCGGAGCAGTGTGATCGCCCGCTTCGCACGGCAAGGACCCCTTGGCGTCGTCCGCACCGGGTCCCTTGTGTCGCTCCATCCCCGGCGCTCGCGTGGACCGCGGGTCGACCGACCTGAAATCGCGCGCGCAGTACCTCTGCTGGAACGAGTCGCCTGACCCGTCTCTCGTCGATCCTGATGCGAGAAATGTGGCAGCCGGTGCGCTGTCTCGCGCGTCGTTTCTGTGCAAAGCGACAAGCAGCTGCGCGCCCGTGTGTTCCCAGGCTGTGACATTCGCGGCGGGTAACGCGACATATCAGCATGGACACCAGTTCGCGCTGCATCACCTGCCTAGTTGGATTCGTGGCGGTCGCCGCGTTCACGCTCGCGGTCCCAGCCGCGAGTGCGGCGCCGTGCCCAGACGTCGAGATCGTGTTCGCGCGCGGCACGACGGAGCCACCGGGCGCGGGTGGCATCGGACAGGCGTTTGTCGACTCGGTTCGCACGCAGTTGAGCGGTCGATCGGTGGCGGCGTACGCGGTTGACTACCCGGCCAGTCGCGACTTCGATACGAGTACGCCCGCAGGCGCCCGCGACGCGAGCGCCCACATCCAGTCGATGGCAGCGGCGTGCCCTGGCACTCGCCTGGTGCTTGGCGGTTACTCCCAGGGCGCCGGGGTGATCGATCTGTCCACCGAGACGTTGCCACCGGAAGTCGCCGATCACGTTGCGGCCGCAGCACTTTTCGGGGCCCCCAGGAGTGCGTTTGCCGACACGCTCTCGCGAGGCCCACTGCCGGGGATCGGCGCGCTCTATGCGGACAAGACCGTCGACTTGTGTGTGCCGAACGACCCGATCTGCTCCGACGGCTGGGACTGGGGTGCGCACACCGCGTACATCCAGACGGGAATGGTCAACCAGGCAGCGACTTTCGTAGCGAGTCGCATCTAGCGAGCCGAAAGACCCGCGTTAGCAAGTCTTAAGGAAACCTCTCACAGTCTGTGCTATTGGTGCGTCGATACGTACAATCGCCTGCAATCCGTTTCAGCCAGGCGGGCAGCATCCGGGTTGTCGTAACGCTCGGCGGCTGTCTCACGACATAGATGACATCGTTGAGTCGGGAGGTCGGCCATGGCGAGGCCACGCTTAGTCGCTGCTGTCGCTGCGCTGCAAGATTGGTACGGGCTGTCTTTCGCCCGACGCGCATCAGGGGCTCGAGTGTGTCAGCATGAGTTGGTGACATCACGCCTTTTCGCCATCTCGTTCGGCGTTGCGGCCCTGGCCACTTCGGTCTTGCAGATCACCCAGGCGCCGCCCGCAGAGGCGCAACCGTGCCCGGATGCCGAGGTCGTTTTCGCCCGCGGCACGACCGAGGCACCTGGAGTGGGGCCCACCGGTGAGGCCTTCGTCGAAGCACTGCGCGCCAGGACGGTCGGAAAATCGCTGGGGGTGTACGCGGTCGACTATCCCGCGACCATCGACTTCCCCACCGCCGTCGACGGAATCAACGATGCCCGCTCGCACATCCTCGCGACGGCGGCGAACTGTCCGAAGACCAAGATGGTGTTGGGTGGCTTTTCGCAAGGCGCCGCAGTCATCGGCTTTGTCACCGCGAACGTTGTACCCGAAGGAGTTTCGCCTGCGGATGTGCCGGCACCGATGCCACCCGAGGTGGCCAGCCACATCTCCGCCGTCGCTCTGTTCGGTAAGCCTTCCACCCGTTTCATGCGCGCCATCAACGACCCCGCCGTGACAGTCGGACCGCAGTATGTCGGCAAGACCATCGAATTGTGCGTCGACAACGACCTGGTATGCGATACCAGCGGGAGGAGCTTCTCGGCTCACAACACGTACATCGACGGCGGCATGGTCGACCAGGGCGCAACTTTCGCCGCTAGTCAATTGCAGGCGAGTTGGGCTGCGGATGCGGCGGCGCAACCTTCTGTCACGGGCCCGGTTCCCGGCCCAGAGGCCACGCCGGCGCCTTCACCGCTGTCTGCACCCGCGGCTCCGGTCACACCTCCGCTGGCCGGCGCCGGAATTCCCGACCCCACACCACATTTGCCCACTGGCCCGGTACCGCCCGGTCCGCCTTCGGCCCCTGCTGCGCCGCCCGCCCCTGACGCACCGATCATCTGACATCAACAAGCGTGGCGCCCGCGGAAGTGCAGACGCGGTTGGCGACCACCGATCCAACAGTGCGCCCGGATCTACTCAGCTGTGCCAGGGCTGTAAACCGCCGCCGGGTATCGAAGCCAAATTCGCGGGGCGACAGGGCGATTCACCGCCGCCAAGTTCCGAATCGACCACAAGTTTCGTTGCAGCGCAACGCCATCGCCGAGTCGCCGTATCGAAGCTGGGCGGGTGCGTCGGTACGTGAAAAGTCGAAAAGGTTGCCCGGCGCTTCGCTGAACTCCATAATCAGCCGGTGACCCAACTGAAGAGTGGTTTTTGCGCGTTCGCCGCGGCGCTGATGCTGGTTTTCTCGTTTCTGTCAACACCCCTCGCCTTGGCTTACCCGCCCGGTGGCGTGCCGCAGGGCGCACACATCACCGATGTTCAGCACGTCACGGATCGGTGGGACAAGGTTTCGGTCTACTCCCCCGCGATGAACAAGGTCGTGGTGAACGACGTCTTCAAAGCCCCGAAGTCGGGGGCGCCGACGTTCTATCTGCTGCCCGGCATCGACGGCGGCGACGATCTCGATCCCGGCGGCACCGTTCCGCCCGGCGGCAAGAGCTGGTTCGGCATGACCGACATCCAGGGCTTCTTCGCCAACAAGAACGTCAACGTCGTCTCCCCACTCGGCGGCGCGTTCAGCTGGTACACCGACTGGGTCGACGACGGAAGCAAGCAGTACCAGACGTACATGACCAAGGAACTGCCACCGCTGATGAACAAGCAGTACAACGCCAATGGCCGCAACGCCGTCGGCGGACTGTCCAGCACCGGCGGCACAGCGGTCGATTATGCAGTCCAGGCGCCGGAACTTTATCGCGCCGTCGGCTCGTACAGCGGTCTGCTCAACCCGTCCGATCAGCCCCAACAGGTGGCGTTGGCGCTGGGCGGTGGCGGCGCCAGTGCCGATGCAATGTGGGGCCCCGCGGGCGGTCCGCTCTGGGTCGCCCACGACCCGTCGAAGAACGTCACGAAGCTCAAAGGCGTCGCGGTCTACGCCGCCGCCTCGGCCACCGGCGGGGTTGGTGCGGTCGACCAACTGCCGCCTGACTTCGGGCCGAACATCGCGGGTGGCTTGATCGAGCGCATCATCGCCGACAGCACCAAGGTGTTCGCCGATTCGGCTGCGGCGGCGGGGATACCGATCAACTACGTGGTGCGCCAGGAAGGCTCGCATACGTGGGGCTTGTTCGGGTCGGAGATGCAGGAATCCTGGAACACCACTATCGGGCCGGCGCTCGGCGCGTAGCGGCTAGCCGCGCGGCGGCCGCGGCGGTGACGAAGCACCCCAACTCCGTCCACCCCGCGGCGTCGCCGAGGCCGTCCTTGGCCAACAGCAGAAGCGCAACGCCGGCAACGCAAGTCAGAGCACCGGCGATCGTCGCGGCAGTGCGGCTGGAACAGGCCTGCGCATCCCACCACGGCAGTCGGCGATGCTCCAGCGGTGCCAGCAATCGAAATATGACGGCCATGACGCCCGCGAAGACGACCGCCCGCAGCGCGAGCCGGGCCCAAAACCATGGTGCATCAACGTCATACGCGTCGAGGCCCACCGCGTTCAGCGCGAAGGCAGCGACTGCGATCGCGGGGATGTGCCAAAGGTAAAGGGTCATCGCTCCCCTGTTGCCAACCACCACGACATGCCAGACGCGGGGTCGGGCAGCGAAGCGGCGGACGGCGTCGGCCGAGGCGACGAACGCGCAGGACATCCAGGTGCAGTGCAATCCCAGCAGCAGAGTGGGCGGTGACACGTTCGACACGTGTTCGGTGCCCGTCACGACCAGTGAGACGTCATAGGGGGCGACCACGGCGAGCAACGTCTGCGCGACGAGCGCGGCGCCTGCGACCAGCAATGCGGGGCGAACGCCGATCAACCGACGCGCATATGCCACACCGATCGCAACGGGGATCAGCCAGACAACGAGGTAGTTGGCGACACCTGCGCTAGTGGCGCCGACCGCGATGCGCAGCCAGTCCCCTGCCGCCGCCGCAACCAGCAGCGACGCGACGAGAATGGCGATGCCGCGGGCCGTCTTCAACCGGGTGAAGGCGGGAACGAAGCCGAGTGCCACGAGATATACGCCAAGGAACCACAGCGGCGCGACGGATTCGCGCCCCAATCCCTCCGCCGATTCCGCGCCGAGAGTCAGTCGAGCGGCGACAAGTCCGGCCGACCATGCCGCGAGATACCAGAACACCGGTCGGCACAACCGCTGGGCTCTGGCGAAAAGCCAAGTGCCCCAGGGTGTACCGGCGCGCCAGCCGTAGGCCCCCGCAGCGCCCCCCGCCAAGAAGAACAGCGGCATGACCTGGACCACCCAGGTGATCGGGGTGATCGCGGGGATCTCGCCAAGAAGGTTGCCGATGTGCAGCCCGTTGCTGTCGATGGTGGCCAGCAGCAGCGCGCAGTGCCCGAACATGACCACGACGAGGGCCGCGAGCCTGGCGACGTCGACTGCGCGATCACGGCTGACCGGAGTGTTCCCGGCGACCATACGTGAGCCGGGCGTGGGCTTGGCGCGCGTCATGGTCCCAGCATGCCTGGCCAGGGCGCTTAGCGGATGAGTAGTACTACGCGCTAATCTCTCGTGCGCGGCGTGGTGCCGCTGTTTGCTCGGAGGGATTCGACATGCGCAGGTTCAATATGGCCGCCCTCGTTGCGGCTCTCGCCGTCTTCGGCTCGGCCGGTGTGGCCACCGCCGCCCCGAAGGATTATTGCGCCGAACTCAAGGGCGGCAACACCGGCCGGACGTGCGAAATCCAGCTCAGCGATCCCGGATATACCGTCAATATCAGCATTCCGTTGGACTATCCCGACCAGAAGTCGGTGGCCGACTACATCGCGCAGGCCAGGGACGGATTCCTCAACGTCGCCAAGTCGGGCGCGCCCCGCGATACGCCGTATGAGCTGGAGATCACCCCAACCGAGTACAACTCGGCGGTACCGCCGCGCGGCACCCAAGCGGTGGTGTTCAAGGTCTATCAGAATGTCGGCGGCGCGCATCCGCAGACCATGTACAAGGCATTCAACTGGGACCAGAGCTATCGCAAGGCGATCATCTGGACGGCCGCGCCCGACGATAAGAACAACACGCCGTTGTGGCGGGTTGATGATCCGCTGAAGATCGTCGCGCCGATTGTTCAGGCAGAACTTCAGAAGCAGCTGGCACCCCCGGCGCCCCCGGCCGCACCGCCCGCGCAGCCGGGACAGGCCCCGACGACGCCGACGACGACCACTACGACGGCGCCGCCGCCGCTGCCGATCGCACCCGCCGCGCTGTACAACCCGAACAACTACCAGAATTTCGCCGTGGTCAATGACGGGGTGATCTTCTTCTTCGACCAGGGCGTGCTGCTGCCGGACGCGGCCGGTGCTCTGCAGGTTCTGGTGCCGAGGTCACAGATCGACCCGATGATCGCGTAACTCTCAACCTTTGGTGAAGGTAGCCACTTCGCGCCGGGTACAGCAGTAAGGTGCTGGCCGTGGGCGGAAACCTGTTAGCCAACGGCCGCGGCCGCTGGCTGGCACTCGGAGCGTCGGTGGTGCTGGCCGCCGGCATGTTCTACGCGCAGGGCGGCGAACCGCGCCACGGTCCTGAGCATGCCGCGGTCACCCCGACGACGCAGGTGCCCGCGCCGCCGGGTGCGCCCAAAGTTGCGGCCCCGACCGAGGCGGAGTTGTTGGCCGCGAGCGCCCCCGTCGCCGGCCAGGATTTCCGGTTCGCGTTGCCTGCCGGCATCGCGCCGGAAAACGGCCTGCAGATCCACACCATCTGGGTGGCGCGTGCGATCGCCGTGATGTTCCCCGAGATCAAGACGATCGGCGGGTTCCGCCAGGATCCGCTGAAGTGGCATCCCAACGGGTTGGCGATCGACGTGATGATCCCGAACTATCACTCCGACGAGGGCATTGCGCTGGGCAACCAGATCGCTGGATATGCATTGGCCATGGCGAAGAAGTGGGGCGTGCTGCACGTGATCTGGCGGCAGGGCTTCTACCCGGCTCAGGCCGCTCCGAGTTGGACCGCGGACTACGGCAACGAAACCGCCAACCATTTCGATCACGTGCACATCGCCACCGACGGTGGCGGCTACCCGACAGGCAAAGAGACGTACTTCCTCGATTCGATGCGGTCGTGACCGCGCGCCGGTGCTGCCTTGCCGTCCTGTTCGGCACCACTTTGGTTGTGGCCGTGGGGTGTTCGCAGGCCAAACCGCCGAGTGCTGCGCCCCCGGCGACGTCCACGACGGCGGCCAGCGCGACCATGCTGGACGAGACGACGGCGCCCGAGGCGCCCACCGGAGCGCAGCCCGGGTTGGCGCAGGACCCGGCCCAACTTGCTGATGATCTCGTCGCTGATGACCAGACGCTGCACGATCCGTCAGCGTCGGAGGCGACGCTGGCGGCCGCGGCACGCCGTCAGCAGGCTGCGTATCGCGCGATCGGGCATCATCCCGAGTGGGACGCGATCACACGGCCGCGGATCCCCGCGCCCATGGTCGAGGTCTATGACCTCAACATCGACGCCCGTCGCCATCTTGTCACGCTGGCGCACGCCAACGACACGTTGCCGGCCTGGCGCATCGAAGCCCCGGCACCCGCCGAGCAGCTGATGAGTGAGTACCGCGAAGCGGAATCGGCCTCGGGGGTTGGCTGGAACTATCTGGCGGCGATCAATTTCGTCGAGACGCGCTTCGGGAGCATCAACGGGGTGAGCACCGCCGGCGCACAAGGACCCATGCAGTTCCTGCCGTCGACGTTCGCGGCCTACGGAGACGGCGGTGATATCCACTCACCGCATGACAGCATCATGGCGGCGGGTCGAATGTTGGCGGCCAACGGTTTTGCCACCGACCGTGATCACGCCATCTATCGGTACAACAACTCCGACGCGTACGTGCGGGCGGTCAACGACTATGCGGCGGTACTGATGGCGGACCCGGCAGCGTTCATGAGTTATTACCGGTGGGACGTCTACTATCCCACGACAGCCGGTGACGTTGTTCTGCCGATCGGCTACGCCGAGGAGACAGCGATTCCCGTCGCCGAGTACCTGGCGACGCATCCGCCGTGACTCATTGAACCTGCTCTGCGGCAACGGATTTCATGATTCAGGTGGGAATTCCATATCGATCCGAACGGCCTGTTGGATGCCGGGCTGGTCGGTGACGGACTCCGACGTCACCGGTCCGAACGTCGAACTCAGTTGGCCGTCGGGACCGACGAATTGGGCGTTGAACGTCGGTAGCACAGGTGCGCTCGTTATGTAAAGCGCTTCGCAAGTGCCATCTTTCATTCGGGAGCGATAGAACTGACCGATCGCGACCTTCGGGGTGTCGTCAGACAAGGAGCCTTGCGAAAGCAGCACCGACGATCCGCGGCGAACGGTCGCAAGAGTCAATGCGCCGGTGCATTGGTCGGGGTCGGCCACCTCTTGGAAGAACTTGTGGATCACTACGTGAACGGCAGTGCCGACATTGTCCGCCACCTCGCAGGCCACGCCGTCACACTCCGTGACCGGTGCTGCCGATGCCTGCTGTAGTGGCGCAACCGCGAGCAGGCCCATGCAGACCACGCCGGATACGACCAAGCGTCGAGTGCGTCGTCGAACTCCCACCCTGCTCCCTCTGAATCCTGTTTCGATGGGACCTTGTCCGGGTCCGCTGACGCTACCGAGCGCCCGTAGCGCCGCGGGTTGAAATCCACGAATCCCCGATGAGTTGGGGCTCCTGACCCGAGCTCGAAAATGTTTGCTATATCAACTACGTCGGCGGTTCATGAGGGGCACAATTGCAGGAGATAGTGCGGAAATGCGGTCCAAGGGGGGCGGGTATGCGGAACTTGATTACAGGATTGGCCGTTGCGGCTGCGCTGTTAGTCGCCGCACCAGCGTATGCCGACCCTGCTCCCGACCCCCACATGCCCAACATGCAGGCGGGCTATTGCCCTGGCGGCGGTATGGGCTCGCAGATCTCTCTCGCGTACTGCGACGGCGTGCCCTATCCCGATGGCACGTTCTGGCATGCGATTCAGTACGGGGCGCCGATGATCGGCCATCCTTTCGGGTTGCTGTCACCCGGGCTGCAATGCGTCGTCGGGGGCGGACCGATTCCACAGCCAGCGCCGCCTGGCGGCTGCGGCGGAGCGGTACCGCCGCCCCCACCGCCTGCGTAATTCGTTTGAGTCGGGCGTCGCGCCGAGCGTCCCCGCGCTAGTCTTTGCCGATGATCGCGGGCGAGAAGGCGCCTGACTTCACTCTGTATGACCACACCGGTCGGCCTCGGACCCTGTCCGCACTCCTTTCCGACAGGCCGGTCGTGCTGTTCTTCTTCCCGCTGGCGTCGTCACCCATCTGCTCAGCCCAGGCTTGTCATTTTCGGGATTTGAGCAGCGAATTTGCCGCGGTCGGCGCACAGCGTGTTGGCATCAGTACCGACACCATCGACAGGCAAGCCCACTTCGCCCAACAACGCTCGTTCGACTATCCGCTGCTGTCCGACGAAGACGGCGTGGTGTCCGAGCTGTTCGGCGTGCGCCGAGGCAGGTTCGCCAAGCTGCGTGGATCCGTGCTGGCGCGTGAGTCGGCCCGGCACAGTCGGCACGCGCGGCGTCGCGGCCTGCTGGCCCGGCTGCTGCCCGTCAAACGGACAACGTTCGTCATCGACACCGACCGCACCGTACTCAAGGTCGTTTCCAATGAAGTGCGGGCGTCGGTGCACGCCGACCAGGCCCTGTGGTTTCTGGAGAATCACGAACCACGACATTCGCTCAGTGCCCGAGAGCAGGACTGGTTCCCAGAACCAGTAGCCGCGGGTCGTATCGACGCCGATGTCGAACTGCCGCTCGAGGCTCCGATCGAATCGGTCAACACTGCCGCGAAGCCACCGCGTTGGCCGAGAAATGATGTGCGGGGCCAGATCCTGACATGGTGCACCCACAGCACCACGGTCGCGGAGATCGCCGCTAGGTTGTCGTTGCCACTCGGAGCGACGCGGTTCTTGGTCGACGAGCTGGTGTCGGAGGGTTATCTGCGGGTGCGCGCTCCCCTCGGCGGCGCCATGACAATCGACGAACGACGCGAACTGATCAGTAGGACCCTGGCCGGCCTACGAGCGCTCTGACGTCGGCGCCCCGGTCGATTCCCCGCCCGTCAGATTCGTAGCGGATTGCCAGAATCTATCCAGCCGTAACCCAGTTCAGCGAGCAACTCTCAGGACACACGCACTTGCTACGGAGGCACACCACAGAGACCAGGAGGGACAGCCATGCAGCAGTCGGTGAAGATGCGAGGAACCCTGGTTGTCGGCGCCGCGCTCATAGCGACGGGCGCATTCGCAATTGCTCTGGGCGAAGAGAAGGCAGCCGGACCCGAAACTGTGCCCGTCGTGTCCAGTGGCCAAATGACACTCGGTGGCACCGCAACCACAACCACCCCGCCTACCGTGGCCCCCGTCGCGATCGCTACTCCCGCCGAAAAGGCGACCGTGCCCTGCGGCTTCACCAAGGGCTGCTGATCGCTACCGTCGACTGTCCAGCGCCCCGAGATCGAGCGAGCCACAACCATCGAGGCCGGCCCGCCGAAACCATAACGGGCTGAACAAGACAGCGGGAACAGCGGCGTCCCCCGGCAACCGGCCGAACTCTGCCAACTGGGCAATTTGGCGCGGCTAGGGTGAATCGGTGGCAGACGTGACAGTGATGGGCGCGGGCGCCTGGGGCTGCGCGATTTGCGGCGTGCTCGCGGATGCAGGGAACTCGGTGACACTGTGGGCGAGAGAGCCCGAGGTCGCCGACGAGATCAACGCCTGTCACCGCAACACCCGGTTCGCGCCCGGCATGCAGTTGTCGGCTGCCATTCGGGCCACCTCGGACCCCGTTCATCGACGATCGCGCCACACTGGTGAACCTCTCCAAGGGCATCGAGATCGGCACCTTGTTGCGTTGGTCCAGCGTGTGCCCGACAACGGCTTGTTCCAGTCGTCGTCGGCTGCAATAACCAACAACCGCTTGAAGTCGGCGCGCGCCCGTTCGAGGTCAGCCGCAAGGGCTGCCCGCTCCGTTCGTTCGTTGGCCATCGCTTGCCTCGATGTAAGCGTTGTCTACCTAGGCTCCAGCGTAAAGCCCGATAGCCCCTCGTCCTGCACAGCCCTTGTGGAGCGCCATAGAGGCGGCTCTGCATTGCTCCGAAACCGCCTCCGGGCTGCGCCAATCCGTCACGACGGGCGCACCATGCCCACAAAGTCGGCTCGTCAGCCCGATTGCTGACTGCATGTGCCTGCGACTTCGGCCGAAAGCGAACCATGACGACGCGTATGGCAACCGCTCGATAGCTTGGGTTGATGGGTGCAACGCGTGAACTCACCTACGACGTAGACGGCCTGACGATGGTCGCGCACCTGGCGTGCCCGCCCGGCGAGGGGCCTTGGCCGGCTGTGCTTATCGGACACGACGGGATCGGCCTCGACGACTATCAACGGCGCCGCGCCGACGACCTGGCTGCGCACGGTTACGCAGCCTTGGCGATGGATTATCACGGTGGTCAGTTGTTCTTCGGTAGGCCGGAAGCGATGCTGGCCAGGGTCATGCCCCTGTTGGGCGATGCTCAGCGGATGCAGGCTATTGGTCGTGCCGCGCTTGATGTCCTTCTCGCGGTGCCCGGTGTCGACGCTGATCGGCTCGCCGCCCTCGGCTACGGCGCCGGCGGCCGTATCGTGCTCGAACTCGCCAGGGCGGGGGTTGCGTTCAAGGCCGTTGCTGTCGTTCATCCCGGCCTGTCGGACGTCAGCGCGGAGGACTGGAACGAGGTAAGCGGCACATTCCTTCTGTGTACCGGCTCCGAAGATCCGATCTGCACACCTGACCAGATCCTCACGTTTGGCCGCGCACTCCAGGACGCCGGAGTCGACTGGCGGGTGAATGTTTATGGCGGCGCCAAGCACGCGTTTTGGGCCCGGCCGACAAACCCCGATGGGTCGCACGCCGAGGGGATCACTCACCCCGCGGCCACCGTGCCCGGCGTCGGTTATCACCCAACGCACACTCCGCGGGCATGGCGTGCGGTGCTCGACTTGTTCGACGAGGTTTTCGAGACGTTGCCCGAGACAGCTTTGGAATGAATTAGCAGCGCCGTCTTACGGACTGCGTGTAATGCGCGCCGCCGTCGAGGCGAGACTTTCTACTACACGGGTTGGCGGCTCAAAAACAGCCTCGACGTGGGCGGGGCTCGAACGCGTTGTCGGAAATGGCGGGTGCCGCCGCGTCGGTTTGCACGAGATCGACCGGGCACTTGGCCGCCTCGTTCCTGGCGAGGGCACCCAAGCCGCGGGAAGGAGTGGGCCTTCGTGTGGCGTCACCCTGGGGGTTCAATAACTTGGCGATGTCGCGTTCATCTTGACGCCTGACCACCGGCGAAACACCCAGCACTGGGTGACCGGTTATTTGGTGTTACCGCCAGTCTGATTCGGGCTCCATGGTGACGCTCATCGAGGAACGGCGGTCGCGCGCGTCGCCAGGCCCTCCTCGCAACCCCAGGCAATCGGAGTGCGAGCGGGCCGACCTCGGCTGTCGACACCTGAGCATGCCTGTGGCAAAAGGGACGAAAGATACTGATGCGAGAATTGAGGCTGTTGTTAAGTTAAGTGACAGCTGATGTCCAGCCCCTGGAAACGATTGGGACAAACAACATTTCAAGACTGCGAAGGTCGGACTCGAGGAGGCGTCCGGCTCCCCCCTCGAAAGGAATTGGAAATGAACGCATCTCATGTCCGCCACCGCCGCGTGGCACGGATGGCTGTAGTTGCAGCCGCAGCTGCGATGAGCGCACTGGCTGTCATGCCGGGTGTCGCGAACGGGGACACCCCGAGTAGTCGGCCCACCCCGGATAAGCCCTGCGGCGTCGCTCAGAAAGCCGCCAACACCAAATACGAGCATGTGGTGTGGATCGTGATGGAGAACAAGAGCTTTGCGCAGGTGAATGGTTCTGCCGATGCTCCTTACATCAACAAGCTCGCCGGGTTGTGCGGAGAGGCAACAAACTACAACGCGATCACCAATCCCAGTCTGCCCAACTACATCGCCATGACATCTGGTTCCCCTCAGGGAGTCACCGACGATGCGGACCCGCCGGCACACCCGCTCAACGTCGATAGCATCTTCTCCCAACTCGGCGGTGACTGGCGCGCACTCAACGAGTCGATGAAGACCAACTGCGGGCAGCACACCGACGGCAAGTACGCGCCGAAGCACAACCCTGCGGCGTACTACGTCGAGAAGAACTTCTCGACGTTGTGCCAGCAGAAGGACATCCCGTTTGACAACACGGCCTCCACACCGGACCTCAGCGGAAAGTTCACCTTCATCACCCCCGACCTGTGCGACGACATGCACGACAACTGCGCAGGCACTGGCGTGCCTGGGGAGCTGCAGACCGGAGACAAGTACCTGTCGGCCCTGATTCCGCAGCTGATCAACAGCACCGAATACCAGTCGGGTAACACCGCCATTGTCCTGACTTGGGACGAGGGTGGCGCCGGAAGCAACCAGGTCCTCACCGAAGTGATCGCCCCGACGGTGGTTCCGGGCACCAAGGCAAGCGATGCCTTCACGCATTACTCGCTGCTTCGCACCACCGAAGACATGCTCGGCCTTCCGCCGCTCGGCGAAGCGACAAAGGCGGCCAGCATGCGCAACGCGTTCAGCATCTGATCCCGACATATCGCGAAGCGGTGGGGCGGCGAAACCCGTCCCACCGCTCACGAACACCCGTCATCGGCTCGCCCGGCTGCGCACTGACCGCGTAACGATAAACCGCGCCCGAGGCTCCCGCTCGGACGGCGAGGGCGATCCCATGCACGGGCGGCCAGCAGAGCTATCCCGGCGGCACAGCAGCGGGCGCCAACACCGAGCCTGTAGGGCGGCAACGTCGTTGGCGGCCGACAGGGTGAATGTCAGCAAAGTTTCGGGTCCGGCAACGCACACTGGCGAAAGCGCAAGGCAGGCAACGATGTTGACGGCGCAGCAGGCCAATGCTGAAGCGGTTCAGGCGGATCAACGGTGTCCGACCCGGTGATCGGCCTCCTCGTCGGACCCGGTGCGGGGGTACCCGGGTGCGGAAAGCCGAGGGCCAAACCTGATGGCATCCGGCGTTACGACACAATCCGTCGACACGGTCTTTCGATAGAGCTCACAGCCACTTTCCCAGGCCTAAATCGGACAGCGTGAACTACATGTGAACTAGTCCATCAGGGCGCTAGCAATGCCCACCGAGAGGTAGCGCGTGAATTGGAGAGTGGTGGCCTGGAAGTCATGGGCTAGCTGACCCCGGGCGAAGCGCGTCAGCTCGCCGCGCAGTTGATCGCCACTGGGGACAGCCCGACGGCATCGTGAAGGAATCGACCATCATGCGGAGGCTCGAGAAGGTCGCCCGGCACGTCGGCGCCGACGTATTCAGTCCGTAGTGGGAGCCGGATAACGACAGCGCACGTCGTATCTAAGTGATCGGCCCCCACCCGCGCTCCCTTGGTGGCGGATCGAATCCCGTTTAGCGGCGACCCATACGAGGAATGCGCTCAACAGCGTCGGCGCTGAGGTTGGTCACGTCTTGGGTCGGCGTGAGGTGTTCGACGGGGTGACCCTGGAAGTTCAGCAGCGAGCCTGGCCCGCCGAACGCCGTCCCGCCCCGTCAGGCGCGTGGGGATTAGGCGCCTGGCGGGGCCCCTGGGCGCCCGACCGGTGAGCGCCTGACCGGAAAGGGGTCCGGGAGACATATTTTCTCACCCGTCAATAGCTGGTATTAACCACTTCTCGCGCGTCTCTAACCTGCGTTGCGTCAGAAAACATCCACGATGGGTCGTCGGTGCCCTTGGATAACGTCTTAGGCAGCGCCTGGGCCCTCGACCGCCGCTAATAAGTTCCGCGAAGTCGCCAGCCACCGAGAACCCGACGGCCAAGCTCCTCGCCGAAGGACTAACCGCGTTCACGGAAGGCCCTTGGGGAGTGGGATAACAAGCTCGACATGGTGAAACAGCAGGTGCAATCGAGCACTGTCGATTGCACGCCCCCGCCGCCGATTAACTCTCCCGAGGGTGGCGGCCCGGTTGGGTATCTAGGCCGCGGTGCGGTTTGGAATGAGCGTCCCAGAGGTATCCACCGCACAGCCCCACTCCGGGCCATAAGCCACCACGAACCGAAGGAGGCCCACCATGGGCGCCGACGACAAAGCCAGCAACAAAATCGAGGACCTAGGCGGCAAAGCGAAAGAGGGCCTCGGCAAGGTGACAGGCGACAAGGACACCCAGAACGAGGGCAAGGTCGACCAGTCAAAATCGAGCCTGAAGGATGCTGGCGAAAAGGTCAAAGACGCCTTGAAAGGCGATTAAGCAGCGGCGTTCCGCGGCAACAAGCCCGATAGAGGAGAAATGGCTGACCTCAAAGAGCTAGCCGACCAAGCCGCCGAAGAATTGCTCGTAGCGATACGAGAACAGGCGGGAAAGGCGAGCGACTTAGAGTTGCTTCACCTCGCGGAGGCGTATTCGATGGTCGTTTCAACTGAAGTCAGCACAAGGCTGGCGGACGAGAATGCATCCGCCCAGGCGGAGATCGAGTCGGCGTATGACTACGCGTCCGGAAGCGGAGCGTCTATCTCGTCGATTTCATCCATCCCACCGGAATAGGTACCCCATAGGTACCCTCGAGGCGATCTGACGGGGTCGGTGCAACGATGCAAACTGCGCCGTCCACACGCCATGACAGAACCGCCGATATGTTAGCGGTGCTTCGTCTGGTTCTGCCGACAATGCGGGCGGTTTGGACTTGGCGACTGTCCGCCGGGCGACGCCCGGGGGTTGTCGCCCGGCGGGCCACCTTGGAGTACCCGAATCTGCTGCATCTGTTCTATGTAGGCGTGGCCGTTGTTGTTCTCAATGGTCTTCGTCATGGGGGTGTTTGAGAACGTTATCCGACATGATGCACCGACAAAACCAGGTCCTGTAGTTCCGAACCATCCTCCAGATCAACAACTTTGAGGCCCAGCTGTATGCGGGGGTCATCCGCCAGGCCACGTCGCGAGCGTGAAGGAGAACAGGATGAAAGTTCCGATACAGGCGGCAGCGTTACTGATGGCGATACTGGGCCTGATGGTCGGTGCATCAGCGTTGGCCTCAGCCATTCCCGACTCCCACGGCGACGCGACCTATCTGGGGTTGCTCGACGAGAACGGGGTGTCTCACCCCGATCCTCAGGCGATGGTCGCTTTCGCTCATGACCTCTTGGATGAACTGAGCGCCTCTCCGCAGGGCGACGCCAGTGTCGGCTCCATAGTCAGCACCGGCGAGGAGCGGTTTTCCCAGCACGACATGGGCGTGATCATCGCCGCCGCAGTCGTCGCCTACCGACCCTCCTTGATCCCTGTGGTTCAGCACTGGGCGGACAGCGCCGCTGGCTTCCCCTGTGGAGCGGCAGCTCAGGGGATGCTGTCACCAAATCAGCATCGGGGAGGCGTTTGACCGTTTCTCTTGCGCCAACCGCACCGCAGGCAGCCGAGCGACTTGCGGTTGGCAACCAGAGGCCCGAAAACGGGCTGGGTCGCGACCGAGCTCGGAACGCCGGTCGACCCGAGCAACATTCTGCGCACCGTCCAGATCTCGGCGCAGAAGGCGGGCATGTCCGACGTCGGCGTGCACACGCTTCGGCACAGCGCCGCCGTAGCCTGGTTGGAGTCAGGAGTGCACATCAAGGCGGTGGCCGATCTGTTCGGGCACAGCTCGATCGCCATCACCGGCGACATACGGGCATACCAGCGATGACACTGCTCGGGCAGCAGTCGAATCCCTGGCCAGTCACCTCGGCATCCTTGGCTAAGTAGCCGTCGCTATCCGTGTTGCTATCCACACCCCCACCGGGTATGAAAAAGGCGGCTCCGGCCACCTCCAAAACCGCTCCCCACCTGCGTCAATGTCGGTCGGGCTGACAGGATTTGAACCTGCGACCACTTGACCCCCAGTCAAGTGCGCTACCAAACTGCGCCACAGCCCGCGGTGCTGCCGGGATCGCCGGCAGCAGGTCGAAAGCCTACCGCAGCGTGACGTCACAATCCCAACCGCCACCAGTGGGTACTTCCACACGGTGAGCGCACACGACGACATTCCGCTCTGGCTTTTCGCCGACCAACTCGGTCCTGCGGTTCACGGCGGCGAACACGCCCATCGCGAGGTCCTTCTCGTCGAGGCCACCAGCGCGCTACGTCGACGCCGTTATCACCGCCAGAAGCTTCACCTCGTCCTGTCCGCCCTGCGGCACGCTGCCCGCGACCTCGGCGATCGCGCCACGCTGATCCAGTCCGATACCTACACCGATGCGCTCGAACGCTTCGGGCGACCGGTCCTGGTGCATCAGCCCACCTCACATGCCGCCGAAAGGTTCGTTCACCGCCTCGCGGCACGCGGACTCGTCGCCGACGTCCTGCCCACCCCGACCTTCGCTCTGCCACGGGCCGAATTCGCGGATTGGGCGGGCACCCGCACCCGCTTCCGGATGGAAGACTTCTACCGCGACCAACGCCGCCGCTTCGACGTTCTGATGGATGGCTCGGAACCCGTTGGTGGCCAATGGAATTACGATGCGGACAACCGCGAGCCGCCGCCACGAAAGCAGTCCACACTTGGTGTGCCGCCGCCGTACAAACCTCGAGAAGACGACATCGATGAACAGGTTCGCCGTGACCTCGACCGGATGAACCTCGACACAGTCGGGGTCGATGGTCCTCGGCTGTTCGCAGTCACGCCGTCGGAGGCGCGGCGCGCGCTGGCCCGATTCATCGAGCACCGTCTCCCCTCGTTCGGCCGGTACGAAGACGCGATCATGGGACAGGACTGGGCGATGTCGCACTCGCTGCTGTCTGTGCCGCTGAATCTAGGTGTGCTGCATCCTCTCGACGCGGTGTACGCCGCCGAGCAGGCTTACCGCACCAAGAAGGCCCCGCTGGCTGCCGTCGAAGGCTTCATCCGCCAGATTTTGGGCTGGCGCGAATACATGTGGCACCTGTACTGGCAGTTCGGCCCGGCCTACACCCGAAACAACGAACTGCAGGCGCGAACGAAGCTGCCCGAGTGGTGGACACAACTCGACGCCGACGCCGTCACCGCCGAGTGCCTGCGCCATGCACTGGCCGGCGTGCGTGACCGCGGGTGGACCCACCACATTCAGCGGCTGATGGTGCTCGGCAATCACGCCCTGCAGCGCGGCTACCGGCCCGATGCCCTCGCCGAGTGGTTCGCCACCGCCTACGTCGACGGATTTCGGTGGGTGATGCCCACCAACGTGATCGGGATGAGCCAGCACGCGGACGGCGGCAAACTCGCCACCAAGCCCTACGCCGCGGGCGGCGCGTACATCAACAAGATGAGCGACCACTGTGCCGAGTGCGCATTCGATCCGAAGAAGCGCCTCGGCGAGGACGCCTGCCCGTTCACCGCAGGCTACTGGGCGTTCGTGAACCGTCATCGAGATCGGCTGTCGAAGAACAACCGCACCCAGCGCGCGGTGTCGTCGATGGAACGGTTGTCCGACCTCGACGCCGTCCTCGAACAGGAGGCCAACCGGCGCCGGTTCTAAACGGTCACCAGGCGATACAGCCCGATTGCGCCGACCATCACGATCGCGGTGCGCAACGCCGCCGGCGACAGCCGTCGTCCGTAGTGCGCACCGAGGAACCCGCCGAGCAGTGACCCCACCGCGATCAATCCAGCCGCCGCCCAGTTGATCCGGTCGAATGCGACGAGGGTGTACGCCACCGCCGCCACGATGTTCACCAACAGCGACAGCAGATTCTTGGCTGCATTCATCCGCTGCATGTCCTCCGGCAGCAGCGCACTCATCGCCGCGATCAGCATGATGCCCTGCGCCGCCGTGAAGTAGCCACCGTAGATCCCGATCGCGAAAGTGCCGAACACCAGCGCCGCCATCCGCCTACCGCTGACGTGCTCTGGCGACTGGCCCGACAACTCCGCGCGCCGCCGCGCCCACTCCTGGATCTTCGGCCCGACGACGACCAGGCCGAGCGCGAGCACCAGCAGGACCGGCACCACCTGTTCGAACACCTTCTCCGGCAGATGCAGCAGCAGCCACGAGCCCAACAAGGCGCCGACCAACGACGCCGGGATCTGCCAGCGCAGCCGATGCCATTGCCCGCGCAACTCCCGGCGATAGCCCCACGTGCCGGACACCCCGCCGGCGACCAGGCCGACGGCATTCGACATCGTCGCCGTCACCGGCGGAAAGCCCAGCGCCACCAAGGTCGGAAACGTGATCAGCGTGCCCGAACCGACGACGGCGTTGATCGCTCCCGCCCCGACACCCGCCAGGGCGATCAGGATCATGTGGGAGACGGGCATTTGCCCAACCCTATCGAGACTTAGCGCCTCTCTTTTCCCGCACCCTGACGTTGATCCGGATCGGGCTGCCCTCGAACCCAAACGTTTCGCGTAACCGCCGCTCAAGGAAGCGCCGATAGCCGGCCTCGAGAAAACCTGTGGTGAACAACACAAACGTGGGTGGCCGCGCAGTGGCCTGAGTGGCGAACAGAATTCGCGGTTGCTTACCTCCACGGACCGGTGGCGGTGTGGCCGCCACCACCTCCTTGAAGAAAGTGTTCAGCCGTCCGGTGGGCACGCGGGTGTCCCACGACGCCAGCGACGTCTCCAGCGCGGGCACCAGCTTCTGCACCGCGCGGCCCGTCTTCGCCGAGATGTTCACCCGCGGCGCCCACTGCAATTGGGAGAGCTGCAGGTCGACCTCGCGGTCCAGCAGATAGCGCCGGTCCTCGTCGACCAAGTCCCACTTGTTGAACGCCAGCACCAACGCCCGGCCCGCCTCGATCACCATCGACAACACCCGCTGGTCCTGCTCGGTCAACGGCTGCGATGCATCGATCAACACGATCGCCACCTCCGCGGCGTCGATCGCGCCATGCGTGCGCACCGAGGCGTAGAACTCGTGACCGCTGGCTTGACCGACCTTGCGGCGCAATCCCGCTGTGTCGACGAAACGCCATAGCTTGCCGTCCATCTCGATCAGCGAGTCCACCGGATCGACCGTCGTGCCCGCCACGTCGTGCACCACCGACCGCTCGTCACCAGCCAGCCTGTTCAGCAGCGAGCTCTTGCCCACATTGGGCTTGCCGATCAACGCGACTCGGCGCGGACCTCCTCCGCCCGAGGCCATCTCCGAGACGGCGGGCAGCGACTCGGTCACCTTGTCGAGCAGGTCGGCCACCCCGCGACCGTGCATCGCACTGACGGGATGCGGCTCGCCGAGTCCCAGTGACCACAACTCCGCCGCGTCGGCTTCACCGCGTTCGCTGTCAACCTTGTTGGCGGCCAAGAAGACTGGCTTGCCCGAGCGTTGCAGCAGCCGGGCCGCCGCCTCGTCGGCCGTCGTGGCCCCGACCGTCGAATCGACGACGAAGATGATTGCGTCCGCGGTGCGCATGGCGACCGAGGCCTGCTCGGCGACCAACTGCTGCAAGCCCTTTGCGTCCGGCTCCCACCCGCCGGTGTCCTGCACGACGAAACGCCTGCCGCTCCACAGCGCGTCGTAGGAAACCCGGTCGCGCGTCACCCCCGGCACATCCTGAACGACCGCCTCGCGACGGCCAAGGATGCGGTTGACCAGTGTCGATTTGCCGACGTTCGGGCGGCCGACGACAGCAACCACCGGCGGCGGCGCCGCGGCCTCCTCGATGGCCTCGGCGACCTCTTCGGCGCCCAGTTCCCAATCGGTTTCGTCGCTCCACGTGTCGTCACTCATCGCGGCGCCCCGGCCCGCTGCTTGACGAGGTCGAGCAGATGGGCCACCACTTGAGATTCGGTCATATCGCTGGTGTCGACGATGAGCGCATCTTCGGCGGCCCGCAACGGTGATACCTTCCGCGTCGAGTCCAGATGATCGCGCCGTTTGACGTCGGCCAGCACCGCCTCGTAGTCGTCGGGCAGCCCAGAGGCGATGTTCTGCTCGTTGCGCCGTCGCGCCCGTTCTTCGGCCGACGCGGTGAGGAAGATCTTGACGTCGGCGTCGGGCAGCACCACCGTGCCGATGTCGCGGCCCTCGACCACGACGCTGCCCTGACCGACCGCCAACTCACGCTGCATCTCGACCAGCCGCACCCGCACCGCGGGCACCGCCGACACCGCCGACACCGCCTTCGTCACCTCGTCGCCGCGGATCTCGGTCGAAACATCCTCTCCGGCAAGGTAAGAGCGGTCCGCGTCCGGATCGTAGCCGACGGCGAGGTCGACGTCGGCCGCCGCCGCGGCGATGGCATCGACATCGTCCAGATCGACGCCGGCACGCAACACCGCAAGCGTCACGATCCGGTACATGGCACCGGTGTCCAGATAGCGTGCGTCCAGTGACCGAGCCAAACCTCTTGACACAGAGGACTTTCCAGTTCCGGCGGGCCCGTCGACGGCGACCACCAGCGAGGAGCTCACAGGCCCACCGCCTTGTACAACTCCCCTACCTCCTTGCGGCTCAGCACCCGGATACTGCCTGGCCGCTGATCACCGAGAGACACCGATCCGATGTCAGTGCGCACCAGTTCCAGCACGGGATGGCCGACCGCCGCCAGCATCCTGCGCACGATCCGCTTGCGCCCTTCGTGCAATGTCACGCGGACCAACGTCTTACCGGGCACCTTGTCGACCAACGCGAAATCATCGACTCGTGCGACCCCGTCGTCGAGTTCGATGCCGTCGCGCAGCGTGCGGCCCAGTCCCCGCCGCACCGCACCGTCGACCGTCGCCACATACGTCTTGGGTACCTCGAACGAGGGATGCATCAATCGGTGCGCCAGTTCGCCGTCGTTGGTCAACAGCATCAGCCCCTCGGTGTCGGCGTCGAGCCGCCCGACGTGGAACAGCTTCTTGTTGCCGCGCACTCGGTGCTCGACCAGGTCACCGATGCACGGCCTGCCACGATCGTCGCTCATTGTCGAATGCATACCGCGCGGCTTGTTGATCGCCAGATGTACCAAGGTGTCGTCGAGCGTAACGCGGGCCCCGTCGACGCGGATCACCGACACGTCCGGATCCACTCGCGTGCCGAGCTCGGTGACGATCCTGTCGTCGACCTCGACCCGGCCGTCGAGGATCATCTTCTCGGCGACGCGGCGCGATGCAATTCCGGCCTGCGACAACACTTTTTGCAGACGCACGCCTTCGGAGTCAGCCATCTCACTCCTGGTCTACGTCGAATGACATGGGTTCGCCACCGGCGGGCGCCGCGCCGTTGAGCTTCATGAAACGCGGCTCCTCGGCCAGTGTTTCGCTCAGATCGTCGATCACGTCGACATCGGGCAGCAGCGGCGCGATGTCCGGCAAATCGGCCAGCGACGTCAATCCCAGCCGCTCCAGGAACAGTTCGGTGGTCGCGAACGTCACCGCCCCGCTATCGGGATCCACGCCGGCTTCGGTGATCAGTCCGCGCGCCAGCAGCGTGCGCATCACCGCGTCGACATTGACGCCACGCACCGCGCTCACCCGCGCGCGCGTCACCGGTTGGCGGTAGGCCACCACCGCCAACGTCTCCAGCGCCGCGCGGGTCAGCTTGGACCTGGCACCGTCGAGCAACAGCCGCTCGACGTACGGAGCGAACCGTGCCCGCGTGTACATCCGCCAGCCACCGCCGGCCTCCCGCAGATCGATGCCGCTGTCTCTGGCCGCGAGCTCCTCGGCCATCGTCTGCAGCCTGGTCGCCACCCGGTACGCCGGCTGGTCTGTCGCAGCGGCCAACTGATCGACCGTCGCCGGGGTGTCCACCACCAACAGCAGCGCCTCGAGCGCCGCGCCGAGTTCGGAGACGTCCAGCTCGGGTGCGGTCGCGACGTCGATACCCAAATCGAGATCGGTCGGAGGGTCCGCGGCGGCTTCGGCCGGCAAATCGTCAGTCATATTGGTCTACTTCCGCCGCCAGGTGTTCGTTGGTGGGCCGTTCGCCGGTCCACGAAATCTGGAGCACACCAAGCGGTTCTGGTTGCTCGAATGCTACCGCCCGCGCCCGGTAGAGCTCGAGCAGCGCCAGGAATCGGCCAACGATCTCGATCGGCGCGCCACAGTCGGCCACCAGCTCGGCGAACGACGCCCATTGCCCGATGCCCCGGGTTTCCAGCAGGTTCATCAGATTGCTCACCTGCTCGGGCACCGAAACGACGACCTGGTGCAGGTGGTCGGTGCCCACAGTCGGCACCGGGCGCGGGGTGAACGCCGCGGCGGCTATCTGCGCGAAGTTCTCGGCGTCGACGCCCAGCATGACCTCGGGCAGCAGTTGCTCGTAGCGCTTCTCCAACGCCACCGCCCGCGGGTAGCTGCGCAGCGCCGCGGCCTCGAGCTCGGCGAACATCTCCGCGACGTGTTTGAACGCCCGGTACTGCAGCAACCGCGCGAACAGCAGATCACGGACCTCGAGCAGCGCCAGGTCGTCCTCGTCGTGCACCTCACCGGCGGGAAGCAACCGCGCGGCTTTGAGGTCCAACAGCGTGGCCGCGACGACGAGGAACGCCGTCGTCTCCTCCAACTCCAACTGCGGACCGATCGCCTTGGTGTAGGCGATGAAGTCGTCGGTCACTTGATGCAGCGCGACCTCGGTCACGTCCAGGCGGTGCGCGAAGATCAGTTGCAGCAGCAGGTCGAACGGACCCTCGAAATTGCTCAGCCGGACCTGGAAACCGCTCTGCTCGGTCTGCTCCTGCGGCGCTGACTGGACGTCGTTCACGCGCCGAACCGGTCGATGACCTCGCGCGCCAACGACCGGTACGCTTCGGCCCCACCGGATTTCGGTGCCCAGGTGGTGATCGGCTCACCCGCCACACTGGTTTCGGGGAACCGCACCGTGCGGGTGATGACCGTGTCGAACACTAGATCGCCGAACCGCTCCAACACGCGGGCCATCACTTCGCGGGAATTGACGGTGCGAGGGTCGTAACGGGTGATCAGGATGCCGCTGATGGACAACTTCGGGTTGAGCCGGTCGTGCACCTTGTCCACGGTGTCGGTCAGCAGTGCTAGGCCACGCAGCGAGAAGTACTCGCATTCGGTCGGGATGATCACGCCGTCGCTGCACGCCAGCCCGTTCACCGTGAGCAGGCCCAGCGACGGTTGGCAGTCAATCAGCACGTAGTCGTAGCGGTCGAGCACCGGATACAGCGCACGGGCCAGCGACTGCTCGCGGCCGACCTCGTTGACCAGTTGGATCTCGGCGGCCGACAGGTCGATGTTGCTGGGCACCAGGTCCATGCCCGGCACCCGGGTGTGGATCAGCACGTTGTCGATCGACACCCGTGGCTCGACCAGCAGGTTGTGCACCGTGTTCTCGAGTTCGTAGTGCGGCACGCCCAGCCCGGCCGACAACGCTCCCTGCGGATCGAGGTCGACCAGCAGCACCCGGCGACCGTATTCCGCGAGGCTCGCGCCGAGGTTGATGGTCGACGTCGTCTTTCCGACGCCGCCTTTCTGGTTGCACATCGCGATGACCTTGGCCGGGCCGTGCACGTTCTTCGGCTTCGGCTCTGGAATGGTTCTCGGTAGCCGACCGGTCAGGCCCAGTTCGGACCCTTCTGCTTCGTCGGTCATGCCGGACCGTCGCTGGTCAGGCACGCAGAAGGCATTCCGAACATCCGGGCAAGTTTAACGGGCGGTGACTGCCTGGACTGGCAGACCCGCAGGCAACGTCGAGCCCAATCAGCCGAATCGTCCGAATACGCTGACGGCTATGAGCCTCAAGCGGCGGTTGCCGTTCCTGCGCTGGTCGTTCTGGCGGCTCGCGATGGGCGCCCACAACATCACCAAGACCGGCCAGATCGGTGACGGACGCGAAGCCGCCGCCGCTGACTACGTCGTCGCCAACGCACGCAGGGGTGACATCGACGACGTGATCGCCAAGGTCGACCAGTTCGCCTACGAGAAGTCGTTCCTGATCAACGTCGGCGATGAGAAGGGTGAGTTGCTGGATGCCGCGGTCCGCCGGGCCCACCCCGGCCTGGCGCTGGAGTTGGGCACCTACTGCGGCTACGGTTCGCTGCGAATCGCTCGTGCGGCGCCGTCCGCCAGGGTGTTCTCTGTCGAGCTGTCAGCGGCCAATGCCAAAGTGGCGCAGCGTATTTGGGCACACGCTGGCATCGCCGACCGGGTCACATGTGTGGTGGGCACCATCGGCGACGGCGGCGTGACCCTCGACGCGCTGGCCAACGAACACGGCTTCGCCGCTCGCAAGCTGGACCTGGTGTTCATCGATCACGACAAGAGCGCCTACCTACCGGACCTGCAGAGCATCCTCGAGAGGAGCTGGCTGCACCGGGGCTCGATCGTCGTCGCAGACAACATCCTGCTTCCAGGCTCACCCAAGTACCGCGAATTCATGAACCAGCAGCAGGGCAGCCTCTTCGACACCATCGAGCACAAGACGCACGGCGAGTACCAATCGCTGATGCCCGATCTTGTCCTGGAGTCGGAGTACCTGGTCGACTGACAGGATCACGTCGCCCGCGGGTGGGCGCCCGCCCACACTTCACGCAGCGCATGCACGGTGACCATGGTGTAGATCTGCGTCGTCGTGACCGAAGCATGTCCGAGCAACTCCTGCACCACCCGGACGTCGGCGCCGCCCTCGAGCAGATGCGTCGCGAAGGAGTGCCGAAGCACGTGGGGTGAGACCGCGGCCTTGATTCCGGCCCGCTCGGCGGCGTCCTGCAGCACCTGCCAGGCACTTTGTCGTGACAACCGTCCGCCGCGGGCATTGAGGAAGATCGCGGGCGTCCCGCGGCCGCGGCGGGCCAGGTCGGGGCGGCCGCGCACCAGGTAGGCGTCGAGCGCGCTGACGGCTGGCCTGCCGACCGGGACCAGTCGCTGCTTGCCACCCTTACCGCGCAACAACGCCGAGCGGGCTTGGGTGTCGATGTCGTCGATGTCGAGACCGACCGCCTCTGATATGCGCGCGCCTGTCGAGTACAGCAGTTCGAGCAGGGCCCGGTTGCGCAGCGTCAGCGGCCCGTCGGCCTCGCCGTCGCCGCCCGCGCCTTCGAGCAGGGCAAGCACCTCGTCGATGGACAGGCTCTTGGGCAGTCGCCGGCTCGGGGTCGGTGGCTTGACCTCCCGCGCCACGTCGACCGCCGTGAGCCCTTCGGAGGCGGCGAAGCGGTGCAGGCCCCGCACGGCCACCACCGCACGCGCCGCTGAAACCGCCGACAGCGGCGTGATTTTCGTCTCCGGATCGCCGCGGCGAAGGGATACCAGAAAGTCGCTGACATCGGCCTCGGTGACTTTCGCGAGATCGTCTATGCCCCGCTCGGTCAGGTGCTCGGAGTACCGGCGCAAGTCCCGGCGATAGGAACTGAGGGTGTTGGCCGCGACGCCGCGCTCGATGGTGAGGTGGTCGAGATAGCCCTGCAGTTGATCATCGAGCGCGCAGCGGAACGCGGTCATTTGTCCGCCTGGCGCGCCGCGAACGCCTTCGACCTGTCGATCCATGGCGCGTCCACGGGCCGAAGCGTGGCCGGGTCCTCGACATCGTGGGCAGCGAGGATGCCCGCTATCGCAATGGAATTGACGATTTCGCCGTTCAACACCATGCGTCTGGCCTGTTCCAGAGGGACCCAATCCACCTGCAGGTCGGCCTCCTCGTCATGAGCCTCTGGACGGCCGACGTCGGTGATGCCGGTCGCGAGGTAGACGCGTACACATTCGTCGCTGAATCCGGGCGCCGTGACGAGGTCGACCAAAACGCGCCACTCGGCCGCCTCGAGTCCGGCCTCTTCCCTGAGTTCGCGGGCGGCGGAGAGGTGCGGCGGTTCACCACCGAGATCGAGCAGACCGGCGGGCAGTTCCCATAGTCGGCGGCCGACCGGATGCCGGTACTGGTAGACCATGACGACGTTGTTGCCCGCGTCCAGCGCGACAACAGCCACGGCACCGTAGTGCTCTATGACTTCCCGTCGCGCGATGTTGCCTTGCGGCATTCGCACCTGGTCGGTGCGCAGCGCGAAAATCTGACCGACATAGATTGTTTCGCTGGTGACTGTCTCGAACTCGTGGTCAGCCACGGGCCGCAGGCTCTTGCAGCAGTTGCGTGCCGTTGTCGTGATGCTCGACGCCATTCGCACGCTGCTCCGGAATATCCATGCCCGGCAACCGTTCCTCGGCTTTGTAGTTCAGCGACGCACCGATGAACGCGACGAACAGCGGATGCGGCCGGGTGGGCCTGCTCTTGAGTTCCGGGTGCGCTTGGGTGCCGACGATGAACGGATGAACGTCGGCGGCGTACTCGACGAACTCCACCAGATGTCCGTCCGGTGAGGTGCCGGAGAACTTCAGCCCACTTTCGGCGATACGGTCGCGGTACTCGTTGTTCACCTCGTAGCGGTGGCGGTGCCGCTCGGACACTTCGGTGGCCTGATAGGCCTGCGCCACAATCGATCCCGATTCGAGCACGGCCGGATAGGCACCCAGTCGCATGGTGCCGCCGAGATCGGCTTCGCCTGCCACCGCGTCGCGCTGGTCGGCCATCGTGGAGATGACGGGATCCGGTGTCTTGGGGTCGAACTCGGCGGAGTTGGCTTCGGTGAGGCCAACCGTTCGGGCCGCCTCGATCACAATGCACTGCAGCCCAAGGCACAGCCCCAGTACCGGCAACCCCCGCTTACGCGCGTGGGTGATGGCGCCGATCTTGCCCTCGATGCCGCGGATGCCGAACCCGCCGGGGATCAGCACGCCGTGCACATCGTTGAGCGCGGCGGCGGCACCGCTCTCGGTTTCGCAGTCGTCTGAAGCCACCCAGCGCATCTCGACCTTGGCGCGATGCTTGAAGCCGCCTGCCCGCAGTGCCTCTGCCACCGACAGATAGGCATCGGACAGGTCGATGTATTTGCCCACCAACGCGATCCGCACGGTTTCGTGCGGTTCGTGTACCCGCTGCAGCAGGTCGTTCCACTGGGTCCAGTCGACGTCGCGGAACGGCAGATTCAGCCGACGCACCACATAGGCGTCGAGCTCCTCGCGGTGCAGCACCTTGGGGATGTCGTAGATCGACGGTGCGTCCGGAGTGGAGATGACGCCGTCGATGTCGACGTCGCACATCAGCGCGATCTTGTTCTTCAGCGGTTCGGGCACGTCGCGGTCGCAGCGCAGGATCAGCGCGTCGGGCGTGATACCGATGCTGCGCAGGGCGGCCACGGAGTGTTGCGTCGGTTTGGTCTTCAGCTCACCCGACGGCGCCATATAGGGCACCAGCGAGCAGTGCAGGAAGAAGCAGTTCTCCCGGCCGACCTCGTGGCGCACCTGGCGGGCGGCTTCCAGGAAGGGCAGCGATTCGATGTCGCCGACGGTGCCGCCGATCTCGGTGATCACGACGTCGGGCCGGTGACCCTCGGCGTCCGCTGCGGCCATTGCCAGGATCCGGCTCTTGATCTCGTCGGTGATGTGTGGGATGACCTGGACGGTGTCGCCGAGGTATTCGCCGCGGCGCTCCTTCGCGATCACCGACGAATAGACCTGTCCCGTCGTCACATTGGCCGAGCCGGAAAGATTGCGATCCAGGAAGCGCTCGTAGTGCCCGACATCGAGATCGGTCTCGGCGCCGTCCTCGGTGACGAAGACCTCGCCGTGCTGGAACGGGTTCATGGTGCCGGGGTCGACGTTGAGATAGGGGTCCAGCTTCTGCATCGTGACCTGCAAGCCCCGCGCGGTGAGTAACTGGCCGAGGCTGGACGCCGTCAGGCCCTTACCGAGAGAAGAAACCACGCCGCCCGTTACGAAGAGGTGTTTGGTGGCGGTTTGCGGGTGCTTGCGTAACGCTGGCAAGAGCAACCTCCGTGACGACGGGCAGGGGATCGCTGAACTAGCTGGGGCCTGCCGACCCACGGAACCCCACCCTAACACCGACGCCGACAAGCCGGTGCTGACACGCCATCCGCGTTCACTGCGGCCCGGTTACCGATGCCGCGCCCTGGCCGGTGCTCACGGCGCTGCTCGGCCCAGCGTCCGACCTGGCCACCGCCACGACCGCGGTACCCGCCGCACAGCCGTCCCGGCCGGCGACCAGGCCCGTTCCGGGCAGACCCGCGTTTACGCGGTCTTCGTCAACACCAACGCTGCTTCGTCGTAAGGGAACAGGCGATAGAACAGTCGGAATGCCGGTGTGACGAGGTTCGCACCCTCAGCCTTACTCACGAGCCGCGGGCTGGCCAAATGGACAACCTGGCCCCGCTTGTGCAGTACCGTCGGGCCTCCCGCTAATACGTTCTTGAGCCAGTCCGACTTCACCCCGTAGCCGATGAGAATGACGAAGCCGTCTCGGGTCTTGAAAACCAACAGAGGTGTTCGATATGGATTGCCGGACTTACGTCCGACATGTTCAAGTGTCCCTAGACCGGGAAGCCACGGTGTGATCGAACGAGCCGCTGGATTAGTGACACGGCGGTTGAAATTTGCGACGGTACGCGGCATTCGCATGAAAGCCCCTTTTCCACAACGTGACTAGCCGCCAAGGCGAATGTGTACGCCTTGATGTGCTAGCTGATCGAAGGTGTAGACGAAGTCGCCACGATGGCTGACCGAGACGACATAGCGGTCCTGGGCTTCCGTGACCGGAAAGCGGAACGAGAAGGTGCAGGTCTGATCGTCGCCATGGCCCTGGCCCAATGCGGTCGTGCTCAGGATGTCGCCGTGGCCGTTGCGCACGATGACTTGAGTGTCGCCATTGATGTCGGCGTACCCGTTGACTCCGTGACAGGACGACCCATCTGAGGCGATCGAGCTGACCAGCGCGTCGGGGCCAGCCGCGGTCAGCACGAATGTCCCTGTAGCGGTGACAGTTTCGAAGATGTGGAAACCGCTGGTGAATCGCGGACAGAAGGCGTCGACTGCGATCTTGTCGGCGGGCGACCCTTGTTGCGGTCCGCCGTCGTCGAGCGCGCGGCAGACCTGCTTGCCGTGGGCGACCGCGTTGGCATCCGAGTTGAATTGCCCCGCCAGCCCAGCATCGTGCAGCACTGACAGATAGAGCTCCTCGGGAGGCGGCGACTGAGGCCGATGCGATACACGCATCGCCCACCACACCAGCGCCAGCATGACGATGATCGCCACGACTGCCCCGGTGCCTAGCCAGGTTGATCGGATGCTGAGCTTGTTGGGTGCCGGAAGGTCGACGTAGTCCGGGAGCATGGCGCCGCCGGTAGGGTCGCTGGCTTGTGCTCGCCCGTTGCGGACCCGGCTGGTCGGCCGCCCCCCAACGTAATACCGACCTTCATGGCGTCCGGTCGGGTCGGGCCGCCAACCCGACAGCGTGACGTCTTTCTGTGCCGGTCCGCACTTGTCGCACACGCCGCCCTCGCCCACAGGTGCCTGGCAATACGGGCAAGTCACGTTGACGGAACCTCGAGCGGTAACCAGGCGACAGCTGGGTCGAGACGAAGCATCACCCCATTCTGGCTCGCAGGATGCCGCAGGCGGTGCGATCGTCGCTCGCCCGCAACGGATCAGTCCAGTTGCGCCGCGACGCTGGGTTGCGTGGCATTCTTTGCTTCCTGGTAAGCCGACTCAAGAGCCGCCGGAACCGCTTCTAGGTCGCGGTACACGCCCATCAGTTGTTCCAGGACCTTGATTCGTTGCTCATGTGCGTCGTTCACCGCCCGCCAGGCCTGCTCACGGTAATAGTCGGCTTCTTGTTTCGCGTCGGCGAGAAGTTGTTCGCGCTCCTGCTGGGCGTCCTGCGACGCCTCCTCGATCTCGGTTCGGGTTGCGGCACGCATCCGGGCCAGTTCGGCGTCGAGCTCCTTCTTGGTTGCCTCATTCTCTGCCGTCAAGGCGGTCCGCTTCGCGACCAGATCCGCCAACACTTCCTCGTGCGTGCGTCGCTCGGCATCGACCTCGTCCTTGGCCGCCGTGATCAGCGCATCCGCCTCGGCGCGCGCTTCTGACTGCATCTCGGCGATTTCGTCGACCGCCCGCCGCAGCATCTTTGCCATGCGCTGTTGCACTGCCTGGGGTGCCGGTGAGGTATCCGTGAGGGTCGCGACTTCCTTCCGCAACGCGGTGGCCTCGTCGTCGCGTTCCTTCAGCCGCGCTCTCAAGCTTTCGACATCGTTCATCAGCAACCGCTGTTTGGTGGTCGATGCCTCGATGTAGGCGTCCACCGCGGCCGCATCGTAGCCCCTGAATGTGCGAGAAAACGTCTTTGCGGGTTCGATTATCACTGCAGAATTCCCCTCCTGAAAACGCCTGGTATACCCCGCGAGGCCGACCCGCAACCGAGTATTGCACGGGCATGTGATGACCCGATGACGTCACCTCGTGGCCTCAGGCGATCGCACGAGAAACTGTGTCGATTTGCGGCCCGACAGTACGAATAGTGCTGTCTGAGAGGCGGTTTCGAGTCCTCGACGCTGGGCAGCCCCTTTGACGGCCATATGCCCAGTGGGCGACCCGCGTCTTCGGTGAGCGGGCAGGCGGGCTATTGGGGCAGGGTCACCGATGCGGCGCCCTGGCCGACGCCGTACTGGCCGGGCCGTCCGCCACTGATCAGATCGCTCAGCGCAAGCACGGTGGTGATCCGGCCGGGCTCGGCGTTTACGTCGTCGATTGTGCTCACCGCGCTGCTCAGTCCGGCGTCCGACCTCGTCACCGCGACGGCGGCGGTGCCGGACGCCGACCCGTCCCGGCCGGCGATCACGGTGCCCGAGCCATGGGGAGCAAGCCCCGCTGCGAAGCGCGCAACCGTGGCACCCTGATTGCCCGCACCGTCGCCCAGTCCCCCGCCGGTGACGATCAGCGCGGTGTTGGCGGCCCCGATGCGCTGAGTGCCGTACGTCACGAAACCGGTGTCGCGCAGCGCCGTGAGTACGGTGTCGCGCTGAGCGTCGTCGACCGCCTGCACCTTCGGATCCCTGTTGACCAGCAGCGCGATGCCCAACAAATCACCGGCCTGCGATCCCTGATCCACCGACTTGGTGCTCAATTGCGTTCCGGCGGGCACGATCGGCGAATTCACCACCGACAGCAGCTTCTCTGCGGAGTTCGCATCGACGAACTCCTGCGTCAACGCGACGGTGCCGGTGACCGTGCCGCCGGCTTGTCCGACCATTCGGGTCAGTGCGTCGACATCATCGTCGTCGGCGTCGGGTGTGCGAAACACCACCACCGACTTGGTCTGCAACACGTCGTGCAGAATCCTCGGCGACATCTGAGCGTCGAACTCACCTGCGGCGTTGAGCTTTTCGTTCAGTGCGTTCTTGTCGTCGGTGAGCGTGTTGATCTGGTTCTGCAGCTGATGTTTGTCGTCACGCAGCCCGGACAGCAATGTGTTGGACAGCAGACCCGATCCGAGCGCCACACCGACCGCCAGCGCCAGAAACACGGCAGCGAGGGAAATCGCATGCGTGCGGAGGGAAATCATGAGAGCTCCCTAGGCAACCAAGCCCTGGACCCAGAGCGAGAACCGATTCCAGTAGTCGGCGACCCAGTCGAGCACCGCGGCGTCGGCACGCGACACCCACAGCGCCGCGATCACCGCGATCAGCATGGCGAGTACCAGAAGCGCGATCGCTCCGCCGGACACCCGGCTGCGGTACAGCGTGGCAACTGCCTTGGCGTCCACCAGCTTTTCGCCGACCTTGAGCCGGGTCAAAAAGGTCGACGGGTTGCTCTGCTGGCGTGACCGGTCGAAGAACTCCTCGATGCTGGCTGAGTGGCCTGCGGTGACGATCAGCGATGCGCCGTGGTGATCACACAACAGCAGGGCCAGGTCAGCAGCGGACCCCGCGGCGGGGAACGTCATCGCGCCGACGCCCAGATCCTGGATGCGTTCCAGCCCTGCCGCGTGGCCGTCGGCGTCGGCGGGCAGCACCACCTGCGCCCCGCAGCGCAACGTCTCGGCGCTGATCTTGTCGGGGTCACCGACGATCAGCTGTGGTCGGTAGCCGGCCTTGCGTAGGACGTCGGCGCCGACGCCGACCCCGACCAGGACCGGCTGGTACTCCTTGATGAACGGCTTGAGCGCCTTCAAGTCGGCCGCCGCGCTGAGGTCCTCGGCGACGATCACCACGTGTCGGCGGTTGACGTCGACATCGATGTCGGGGATGCCGATGCCGTCGATCAGCAACGGAGACTCACTGCGGATGAACTCGATCGTGTTGCCCGCGAACGCCTCGAGGTGTGCGACAAGGCCGCTCTTGGCCTCGTGCATCAATTCGTGGATCTCGAGGTCGGTGCGCTCGGTACCGAGAATCAGTTGCCGATCTCCGGCGTACACCCCGCCCTCGTGCAGTCGCACGCGGGCACCGTCCTTCACTTTCTTGAAGACCTCGGGGCCGGTCTCGTCGATCAGCGTGACGCCGTTGGCGACGAGCACCTCGGGGCCCAGGTTCGGATATCGGCCGGAGATCGACGGCGACGCGTTGATGACCGCCGCGACGTTGGCCTCGACGAGCGCGTCGGCGGTGATCCGGTCGAGATCCAGTGCGTCGATGACGACGATGTCGCCGGGGGTGACTCGCCGAAGCAGCCGATCGATGTCGCGGTCAACTCGGGCGGTGCCGGTGATGCCCGGCCGTGAGTTGGCAGAACGGGAGAGCAGCGCTGACATCTTCATAGGGGCTCATTCTGTTCGGCCGATATCCGGCGGTGTCGGAGGCGCGCCGTAACATCAGCCCCAGAAGCACCTTTTGTCACAAGTGCAACAGTGTCGTGTCAGCCCTGATACGCCTCGAACAACTCGACGAGGTTGCCCGACGGATCCATTGCCAGGGCTTGTTTCCCGCCCCGGCCAGTGATCGTGTCACCGCGGAACGCGACGCCCGCCTCCGTGAGTTCGGCCACCGCGGCATCCAGGTCCTCGACCTGCACTTGGAAGCGGTTCCACCCGCCCGGTTGCGGCGTCGAACCGTCGGACAGCGTCTGGCCGGCACCACCGCCGCCGCCCGGAGTGTTCAACAGCAGGCGCAGGTCATCTTTGCGCAGCATCGCAAACCCCGGACCGGGTTTCATGACCACATCGAAGTGAAGGTGACGTGTGTAGAAGTCCGCTGCCGCATCGACATCCTCGACGATGTAGCGAACGCTGAATTCGGTCATCATTACACCTCCTAGAAGTTATGATACAGAAGTGTCCCAAAAGATGCACCGCCTCGACCCGCGCATCGAGGAGTCGCGTCGCGTCATCCTGCGCGCTGCGCTCGACGAGTTCGCGACGGCGGGCTACCGCGGCTTCCGGATGGAGTCGGTAGCGGCCATCGCCGGCGTCGGCCGAAGCACGGTGTACCGGCACTGGCCGAACAAGGCCGCGTTGATCGCCGACGCGCTCGAGACGCTCAATGTGCAGCCTGACCCCGCGCCCGAGTTCTCCGATGGCGACGCGCGCGCAGGAGTCGCGCTGATTCTCGAGCATTTGGTCGAGGCCCTGCACAATTCGCCGTTGTCGGCGTGTGTGCCTGCGCTGGTGCACGCCGCCGACACGGAACCCGCGGTTCGGGACTTCCTGCGCGGCTATTCGAGGCGCAGGCGGCAAAGGTTGACCGCCACGATCGCGGCCGGCGTCGAGGCCGGCGAACTCCCGTCCCGCATCGACCCCGACGTGGCCTCCGTTGCGCTGGCGGGCGCGATGTTCTACCGGCGGTTGATCACGGTGGATGCGCCGGACGCGGAGTTCGTCACGCGCTTGATGGACACCGTGCTCGGCCGCTAGTCCGATCGGTCGTTCTGCGCCGCGTCCAGCAACTCCCTTGCGTGCGCGCGGCCGCTGTCAGACTCCCCCAACCCAGCGAGCATCCGTGCGAGTTCGGCGACACGCTCGTCATCGTCGAGGCGGCGCACCCCGCTCGATTTGGTGCGCCCGCCGGCACTGTCGATCATCAAGTGAACGTCGGCGTGGGCGGCGACCTGAGGCAGATGCGTCACGACGATGACCTGATGCGTGCGGGCCAATCTGGCCAGCCGACGACCGATCTGCACCGCCGCGCGTCCACCCACACCGGCATCCACCTCGTCGAACACCATCGTCGTGCCTTCCGCCGACGCCGCCAGCACCACCTCAAGGGCCAGCATGACCCGCGACAGTTCGCCACCGGAGGCGCTCTTGCTCAACGGCAACACGTCGGTGCCGCGGTGTGCGGCGAAGCCGAACTCGACGGCGTCGACACCGTCCTGGCCGGCGTGCACGGTGACTCCGTTCGGCAGAGTCAGCGGCGCGGAATCGTCGGTGCGGGCTGGCAGGGCTGCGACCGTCACGGTGAACTCCGCGTCGGCCATCGCCAGGCCCGCCAGTTCGGCGGTGACCGCCTTCGCGAGGCTCTTCGCGGCCTTGGCCCGCGACTTGGTGAGGTCCGTTGCCGCACTGACGACTTTGCTTTCGAGTTCACCGACACGCCGCTCGAGTTCGGTGAGCGCCTCCTCGGAGACGTCAAGCAGTTCGAGGCGTTCTCGCGACTCCGCCGCCCACGTCAACACACCGTCGATGTCTGCCGCGTACTTGCGGGTCAGGGTGCGCAACTCGCTCTGCCGGGCCAACTTGGTCTCCAGAGTGCTTGCGTCGCTGGGCAGTCCGGCCAGATAGTCGCCGAGTTCGGTCGAGACGTCACTCAATACGGCCAACGCGCCGGCCAGTTGTTCGGACAGCGCGCGCAGCGTCGAATCATCGGTGGCCTCGAGGACCGACTTCGCATGCCCCACGCTGTTGGCGGCCGACGCGCCCGACGGATCGTCGTCCAATCCCGAGAGTGCGGCGCGTGCCGACTGCGCAGCCTCGCGCAGCGCGTCGAGTTCCGACAGCCGCCTGATGTCGAGGACGAGGGCCTCGTCCTCGCCGGGTTCCGGTGCGACGGCGTCGATTTCGTTGAGCCCGAACTTGAGCCGGTCGGCTTCCTGCGCCAACTCGCGGGCGCGTTGCTTACGGTCGGCCAGGTCGCGACGGGCGTCCAGCCAGTCGCCGCGCACCCGCCGATAGCGTTTCAATTGCGATTCGACGTCGACGGATCGGTCGAGGGCCGCGCGTTGTTCTTCCGGTCGCATCAACCGCAGTTGGTCGTTCTGACCGTGCAGGGCGAGCAGTTCGTTGGTGAACGTGCTGAGCGACTTGGCGGGCACGCTGCGGCCACCGAGGTAGGCCCTTGACGGACCGTCGCGGCTGACGGATCGCGCGGCGATGACACTGCCGTCATCGTCGCGCTCTGCGCCCGAGGACTCCAGGATGTCGTCGATCCTGGCCGCCACGCCGTCGCCGAGTTCAGTTGTGCTGAACCGGCCTTCGACCACCGCACGACCGGCGCCCGAGCGTACGCGGGTGGCGTCGGCGCGCGCGCCGCCAAGCAGATGCAGGCCGGTGACCACCATCGTCTTGCCCGTACCGGTCTCACCGGTCAACACGGTGAACCCGCGATCGAACTCGGCGGTCGCGGTGCTGATGGCACCGAGTGACTCGATACGGATTTCGGATAGCACTACTGCCCGCGCCACCCTTTGACTGGTAACCGGAACTTGCGCACCAGGCGGTCGGTGAACGGCGCGCTGTCCAGCCGTACCCACTTCAGTGGGGTACCGCAGCGCGTCACCTCCAACCGGCCGCCGGCAGGGACGGTCATCTCGCGGCGACCGTCGCAGAACACCAGCGCGTCGTGGCCGGACGCCTCCACCTCGATGGCGATCGCGGCGTCCGGACTGGTGACCATCGGCCGGGCGAACAGTGCGTGAGCGTTGTTGGGCACCACAATGATTGCGTCCAGGTCCGGCCACACGATCGGTCCGCCGGCGGAGAACGCCCATGCGGTGGACCCGGTCGGCGTTGCGACCAACACGCCATCGCAGCCGAACGACGACACCGGCCTGCCGTCGACCTCGAGGACCGCGCCAAGCACGCCCAGCCGAGGTCCCTTCTCCAGGCTGGCCTCGTTGAGCGCCCAACCGCGCTCGACGATCTCACCGTGGGCGCGCACCACGACGTCGAGGGTCATCCGCTCCTCGACGCGGTAGTCGCGCTTGACGACGTGCTCGAGCACTGTGTCGATGTGATCGGCCTCCGCCTCGGCCAGGAAACCGATGCGGCCGAGGTTCACGCCCAACACCGGAATCTCGACGTTGCGTGCGAGTTCGGCGGCGCGCAGAAACGTGCCGTCGCCGCCGAGCACCAGCACCAGTTCACAACCCTCGGCGGCGCGTTCGTCGGCGTCGACCACCTCGATGTCGACACCGAGGGCACGCATGTCGTCGGGCGCCAGACGCAGCGGCCCGCGGTCGACAGCTTCCGCGGAAAGTAGTCGCAGCCCAATACCGTTGTCGCCCAACACCTTTTCCACACGCCGCGCGACATCGGTGGCCTCGTCGCGGCCCGTGTGCACCACCAGCAGGATGTTGCGTTCACAGGTCATTGCGGCCCCTCCGCGACGGCTTGGTGGATCGCGTGCGCAAGCGCGTCGCCCCGCAGCGGGGCGTCGGCCATGGCGCGCAGGTGCAGGAAGTATTCGACGTTGCCGGACGGCCCTGGCAGTGGGCTGGCCGTGACGCCGACGGTATGCCATTGGAGCTGGGCGGCCTTGTCCGCGACGGTGCGCACCGCCTCCGCGCGCAGTTCGGGGTCTGAGACCACCCCGCCCGCTCCGACCCGGTCCTTACCAACCTCAAACTGCGGCTTCACCATAGGAACGATATCCGCCTCTGCTGAGGCGCAGGCGGTCAGCGCCGGCAGCACGGTGGACAGCGAGATGAACGACAAATCGGCAACCACCAGGTCGACCGGCCCCCCGATCGCCTCGGAGGTCAGGTCACGGACGTTGGTGCGTTCGAGTACGTGCACGCGCGGGTCGTTGCGCAAGGACCAGGCCAACTGGCCGTAGCCGACGTCGGCGGCGACCACCTCCCGGGCACCCCGGTCAAGCAGCACTTCGGTGAAACCTCCCGTTGACGCGCCCGCGTCCAGACAGCGCCGGTTGTCGACCGGCAATGCGAACGCATCCAAGGCACCGATCAGCTTGTGCGCGCCGCGCGATGCCCAGGTCCGCTCGTCAGCGCCCTCGACCCGAAGGGACGCCGTGACCGCGATCGCGGTGGCTGGTTTGGCCGCGGGCATGCCGTCGATGGAGACCCGCCCGGCGCCGATCAACTCGGCGGCCTGCTGGCGGGAACGCGCAAGGCCGCGCCTCACCAGCTCGGCGTCCACACGAGCGCGCCGCGTCACGAGCGGTTAACCCTTCTCGACGGATTCCAACGCATGCACCAGCAGGTCGTGGGCCTCTTCGAGCCGCGCCGCGACGGCCTCGATATCCGAATCGGCCAGCTGATCGAAGCCAGAGCCCTCCTGGGCGGGATCGGGCACGTCTGCCAGCAACTCGGCGATCTGGGCGCGGATCTGGTCGGGGTCGGTACTCATTTCGGTGTTTACGCTAGCCGATTCGGCGGACCGAGCAGGGACCAGCGGTCCATGGCCTGTCGCGCCATGTCGTCGCCCGCCGTCAATACGACACGGCTGCCGTCGACTTGAGCACTCCACACCGCGTTGGCGGTGGCGCGAACCACCGACAGCGGGTCGCCGGGATCGCGTCCCGTGGACTGCACCGTCACCGCTGTCGGGCCTACGTCGACGTACCACGCCGGATGCGGTCCGATGCGAAGTGAGTCGGCGCGCGCGTCGAGCGCGCGGAGGTCCTCGGCGATGTAGTTGGCGCGCTGTCCCACCGCCGCACGCACGGTGTCGGCGGCCGTGCTGACGCCGCTCAGCACGTGCAGGCTGGGCAGCCCGGCGGCGTTGGCACCCGCGATATCGGTGTCGAGACGGTCGCCGACGACAAGCGGGCTGCGAAACTTGCCGCGCGCCAACGCATCCATCAACAGTGTCGGCTCGGGCTTCCCGGCCACCTGCGGCTTGGTATCGGTGGCCGCACGCAGGGCGGCGACCATCGCACCGTTTCCCGGCAGCAACCCGCGCTCGGAGGGCAGTGTCTTGTCGACGTTCGCGGCTACCCACAGAGCGCCGGCGCGGATGGCCAGCGCTGCCTCCGCGAGATCGGGCCACGAAGTCTGAGGCGAATGTCCTTGGACGACGGCGACAGGATCGTCCGCCCATTGCCGGACCGGTGTGAGGCCGACCCTGCGCACCTCGGCCGCAAGTGACTCGGTGCCGACGATCAACACCGCCGCGCCGGGCTGCAACTGCTGTTGCAGCAGATGCGCCGCACCTTGGGCGCTGGTGACGACGTCGTCCGGGCCGGCGGTGAAGCCCATCGCGCACAGGTGCTGTGCGACTTCGGCGGGTCCGCGCGAAGCATTATTGGTGACGAACAGAATGCGGGAGCGGACTACCTTCAGCGTCTCAACGGCTCCTGGGGTGGCTTCGTGGCCGCGGAAGACGGTGCCGTCGAGATCTAGAAGTAAGCAATCATGGTCCTGCGCAAGGGTACTCACGATCAGGAAAGCTCCGTGATGCGCTCTTCGGCATCGGTGACGCCCTCGACGTCGGCGGCCGCGGCATGGATGAACCATTGCAGCGCGTCCTGGTTGCGGCCGAGCGCGAGCAGCGTCTCGGCATACGCGTAGAACAGCCGAGCGGCGGTCTGGCCCGTGCGGGTCGGATCGAGTTTCGGAGTCGACAACATGGCGAGGGCTTGCTCGTGCTGGCCCAGATCGGCGCGCGCGCCCGCCACGACGATGCGCAGTTCGTCGGCGTCGTCGCCGGTGAGTTGTGCGGCTTCTGGACCGCGGGCGAGCTCGATGGCGCGCTCGGGACGCCCGACGCCACGTTCGCAGTCGGCGATCAACGGCAGCAGCGGCGACCTGCTGCCCATCCGGCGTGCCGCGCGCAGTTCCGCCAGTGCTTGAGCCCAGTCTCCGCAGTGGTAGGCGGCGATGCCAACCGCCTCGCGCACCGCGGCGATGCGCCCGGATCGAGCGCGCGCGGCGCGCGCATGCGCCAGCGCGGCTTGTGGATCGTCCTCGAGGAGTTCGCCGGCCGCCACCAGATGCCGGGCCACCACATCGGCGGTCGAGCGATCCAAAGTGGTTAGCTCGCCCCGGATTTCGGGTGAGAGTTGCTTGGCTTCGATCTCCGCGGGAATCGGCGGCCCTTGCGGTCGCGGCGCTTCGCCCTCGCCGTGTTCGGGTTGAGCATTGCGCGCCCGATTGGGCCCGGACGATCGCGGCGCCTGCCGGTCGGTCCGCTGTCCGCGCCGTGGACCGTTCGAGCCGGCGGCACGCTTGGGGGACCGAATGGGACGCCGATCGTCGCTTCGGCCCTGCCTGTCCTCGCCCACTGCTGCCTTCCTGCCTTCACGAACCGCCCCGCAAAAGGATACGGCGCGACCGATTCGGCGACAATTCCGCCGTTTGCGGAATCGCAATTCGCATTCGCGAATACTAAATAGAATTGCCCCCCACGAAGTGTGGGGGGCAATTCCTAATTTGTGTTCGGCGGTGTCCTACTTTTCCACCCGTGTTGGGTAGTATCATCGGCGCTGGCAGGCTTAGCTTCCGGGTTCGGGATGGGTCCGGG
>NZ_JBICUE010000028.1:0-12896 GCF_043197955.1 Mycobacterium sp. NPDC048908
GGCTGGCTCCACTTCTACAATCACCACCGAGCCCACTCCGCCATCGGAGGCCAGCCGCCGATCACACGACTGACCAACCTCCCTGGACATCACAGCTAGTCCGATCGCTGCCGCGCGAAGAACGCCTCCAGCGGCGCCGCGCATTCGGTGGCAAGCACTCCGCCGCGCACCTCTGGCCGATGCGTCAGCCGCCTGTCGCGCACCACGTCCCACAACGACCCGACGGCGCCGGTCTTCGGTTCCCATGCGCCGAACACCAACCGCGCCACCCGCGCCATCACCAACGCGCCGGCGCACATCGTGCACGGCTCGACCGTGACCGCTAGCGTGGCGCCCTCCACCCGCCAGCCGTCGCCGAGCGCGGACGCCGCCGCGCGTAGAGCCAGGATTTCCGCGTGCGCTGTCGGGTCGCCGAGGTCCTCCCGCCGGTTGGCTGCCCGCGCCAACTCGGTGCCGTCCGCCGCGACGATCACCGCCCCGATCGGCACATCGCGAGGACCCGCCGCATACGCGGCCTCCAAGGCAACCCGGATCAGCTCCTCGTCAGTCGTCACCGACCCAACCTGATTGTCGGTTCACCGACCCAGCCCGATTGTCGGTTCACCGACCCAGCCCGATTGTCGGTTCACCGACCCAGACGCTCGAGAACGGCGGACAACTCGTCGGCGAAGCCCATTTCGCGCGCTATCCGGCCCAGTTGTTCGTCGGCGTACAGGTCGGATTCGTCGAGGATGACGCCCAGCACCGCCTCAGGCAGGCCCACGTCGGAAAGCACGCCGAGGTCACCCTCTTCGAACGGGTCGGCCTCTTCGAGTTCCTCGGGAGAGATGTCGTTGTCGAGCTTCTCCAACACCTCGGCGGCGATGTCGTAGTCCAGCGCGGCCGTGGCATCCGACAGCAGCAACCTGGTGCCCGCAGGCGCAGGCCGCACGATCACGAAGAACTCGTCGTCAACGTCAAGTAAGCCGAAAACCGCACCGGCGCTACGCAATTCACGGAGTTCGGTTTCCGCGGCGGCCAAACTGTTCAAAGCGGCCTTGCGCATCGCCGAACAGCGCCACTTGCCGTCCTCGCGCACGACGGCAACGCCGAATCCGTCTGGCATGTCGGCCGCCGGCGCACCCTGTGCTCCCATGAGGGGTAACGGTAGTCCCGAGGTCCGGGGTTTACCAGCAGTCCCGACTTGGGCTGACGTCGGGCGATGTGCTTTGTATGCCAACCTTGGAGGATGACGAACACACCGATCTGTGTGGTGGGACTGGGGCTGATCGGCGGCTCGGTGATGCGCGCCGCCGCGGCCGCCGGGCGCGAGGTTTTCGGCTACAACCGCTCGATCGACGGGGTGCAGGCGGCCAAGTTCGACGGGTTCGACGCCACCGACAATCTCGACGAAGCCTTGCGCCGCGCGGCCGACAGCAACGCCTTGATCGTGCTCGCGGTACCCGTGCCCGCGTTAGCGAGGATGCTGGCCCGCGTCCGCGACACCGCGCCCGAGTGCGCGCTGACCGACGTGACCAGCGTGAAAGGTTGCGTGCTGGACGAAGTGCAGTCCTTCGGCCTGCTCGACCGCTTTGTCGGCGGCCATCCGATGACCGGCACGGCGCACTCCGGTTGGACGGCGGGCAACGCCCGTCTGTTCGTGGGTGCACCATGGGTGGTCGCCGTCGACGACCATGTCGATCCCGACATCTGGACCACGGTGATGAACCTGGCGTTGGACTGCGGATCGGTGATCGTCCCCGCCCGCTCCGACGAGCACGACGCCGCCGCGGCCACCATCTCGCACCTGCCGCACCTGCTCGCGGAGGCACTCGCGATCACCGCGGGCGAGGTGCCTTTGGCGTTCGCGTTGGCCGCGGGTTCGTTCAGGGACGGCACCCGGGTGGCCGCCACCGCACCCGACCTCGTGCGCGCCATGTGCGAAGCCAACGCCGATCAATTGCTGCCCGTGCTGGAGCGCATGCTGGCCCTGCTCGGACACGCGCGCGATGCACTGGCCGCCAAGAATCCGCTCACCGATCTGGTCGAACCCGGTCATGCGGCGCGGATCCGTTACGACAGCTTCAGCCGACCCGAGATCGTGACCGTGGTGGTCGGCGACGAGAACTGGCGCCAGGAACTCGCCGCCGCGGGGCGGGCGGGCGGCGTGATCAGATCCGCTCTGCCAACCCTGGGTAGTCGAGAATGAAGCCGTCGTCGTCGACCCTGATCGTGGTCTCGGCGACCGGCGAATGCAGTTTGATTCCGTCGGCCGCGCTGCTGTAGCTGATGTTGGCGCGGTCGACCGACAGGTCGGGCAGTCGCACATAAACCACTGGACAGCTGATCGAGTCGCTGCGTTGATAGAGGCCGGTGCGCCGGATCGGCAGCGCGTTGAAGAACGGGCTGAAGATCACGTCGACGTCGAGCGCACCGTCGTACGCGGCGCGTTTGGTCTCACCGGTGTGCTGCTGCACCAGCCACATGTTTTCTTCGTCGCGCGCGATCGACAGTTGACGCTCGCGCTCGGCAAGTGTGACGGTCAGCGACAACCGCTTGGTCGCGCCTGCTTCGTCGGTGACCAAGTCGTAGGAAGCCGAGAAGGCGGGGTGCGACGGCGTCGCGGCGGCAACGATCCTGCCGTGCGCCTTGATCCGGTTGCCCGACAGCTGAACCCGGACCGACTCCATCCTCGGGACGTCATGCGCGCGCCAGGTCAATGTTCGCGGCCACGACTCCTTCTGCTCCTCGCTGGCGCCACCGGTGTCCTTCTCATCAGAGCGACCTTCACTCATGCCTCTACCGTAGGCGAAGGATCGCCTCGTTCGTAGCCCGCTACCGAAGTGCTTTCGGCACGCGACTTCGACTCGAGGGCGACCTCGTCGCCGAGCAACGGTTGGGGCATCGCCCGACGGCCCTTCAGCCGGCCGGTGCCGGGTACCGAGGCCCAGACGGCGAAAGCCAGGACGGCGTCGAGGATCAACGCCAGCGCGGTGACCATCAGCGCGCCGACCAAGGCGAGATAGAACTCCCGCACCTTGATCCCGTCGATCAGATAGCGCCCCAGCCCGCCCAGGCTCGCATACGCGGCGACGGTCGCGGTGGCGACGATCTGCAGTGTCGCCGTGCGCAGCCCGCCAAGGATCAGCGGCATCGCGTTCGGCACCTCGACCCGCAGCAGCACCCGCGATTCCGTCATCCCCATCGACCTGGCGGCGTCCACCACCGCAGGGTCTACGTTCGCGATGCCCGAGTAGGTCCCCGCCAACAGGGGCGGGATGCCCAACAGCATCAGCGCCACCGTCGGCGGCACGAGGCCGAGGCCCCACAGCAGCACGCCAAGCAGCAGCACGCCCAACGTCGGTAACGCACGAAGCGCGTTCACCCCGGTCACCACGAGGAAGGTGCCGCGACCGGTGTGCCCGATCAGCATGCCGATCGGCACGGCGATCAACGCCGAGAAGACCACGGCGACGACGGTGTATTGCAGGTGCTCGAGAATGCGCGCCGTCATGCCGGCGGGGCCGCCCCAGTTGGCCGCGGTGAAGATGAACGACAGCGCCTGCTGCAGGAAGTTCATGCGGTCGCTCCGGCGGTGGCTTGTTGGCGAGCCGCTCGTGGTGCTCTGGTCGCCCTCGTCCACGGCGTCAGTGCTTTTCCGGCGAGCATGATCAGCGTGTCGATGACGATGGCCAGCACGAAGATCGCGATGATGCCTGCGATGATCTGGTCACTCTTGTTGGCCTGATAGCCCTCGGTGAACCAGGTGCCCAAGCCGCCGATTCCGATCACTGAACCGACGGACACCATCGAGATGTTCGTGACGGCGACCACCCGCAGGCTGGCGATGAGCACCGGAATAGCAAGCGGCAGTTCGACTTTCAGCATTCGGGAGACAGGCTTGTAGCCCACCGCAGTGGCGGCATCGAGCACAGCGGGCGATACCGCGTCCAGCGCCTCAGGGACCGCGCGCACCAACAATGCGACGGTGTAAAGCGTCAATGCCACAATGACATTCGCCTCGTCGAGGATGCGGGTGGGGATGACGAGCGGCAGCACGACGAACAGCGCGAGCGACGGGATGGTGAAGATGATGCTCGCCGTCACCGTCGTAAGCCGGCGCAGCGCCGTGGTCCGCTGCACCATTGCGCCGAGCGGTACGGCGATTATCAGCCCCAAGACGATGGGGACGAGGGACAACCGCAGATGGATCAGCGTCAGCGCCCAGAGGTTGTCGAGGTGAGTGAGCAAATAGCGCATCGGCTACCCCAGTTCCGGCACGCGGCGCTGTTCGTTGAGCGCGTCGAGGACGTCGTCGGCGCGCACACCGCCGATCAGTTGACCGTCGTCGCCGACCGCCACTCCCAACCCGGACGGTGAGGACAGTGCCGCGTCAAGAGCCTGCCGCAGGCTACCGTCCGACCGGAAGAACGAGCCGCCGCCGATGGTGCTGTCATACAGCGAATTGCCTTTGCGGTGCGCCTCGACACCGTCGGCGTTGATCCAGGCGAACGGCGTGCCGTCGGGCCTGGTGACCAGGCGCCACTCTCCGGTTTCCAACATCAGGCCGTCGACATCGTGGTCCACCACCGTCTTGATCTCGTGCAGCGGCAGGCCGGCCGAATGGAAGAACTGCAAACCTCGGTAGCCGCGGTCGGCGCCGACGAATCCGGAGACGAGTTCGTTGGCGGGGTTGGACAGGACGAACGCGGGTTCGGCGTACTGCAGCAATGTGCCACCGCGCCCGAATACCGCGACCTTGTCGCCGAGCTTGACCGCCTCGTCGATGTCGTGAGTGACGAAAACGATGGTCTTACGCAATTCGCTCTGCAGTCGCAGGATCTCGGTCTGCAATTCCTCGCGAACCACAGGGTCAACCGCGCTGAACGGTTCGTCCATCAACAGAATCGGCGGATCTGCGGCCAGGGCGCGCGCCACGCCGACGCGCTGCTGCTGGCCGCCCGACAGCTGCGCAGGGTACCGATTGCCGAGTTTGGGGTCCAGACCGACGCGTTCCATTACCTCCAGCGCGGATTTGCGTGCGCTGCGCCGTGATTCGCCGCGCAGCACCGGCACGGTGGCGACGTTGTCCACCACCCGCAGGTGCGGCATCAACCCGGCGCTCTGGATGACGTAGCCGATGCCCAATCGCAGCTTCACCGGGTCGACATTGGTGACGTCCTTTCCGTCCACGGTGAGCGTGCCCGAGGTCGGATCGATCATCCGGTTGATCATCCGCATCGAGGTGGTTTTGCCACAGCCGGAAGGACCGACGAACACCGTGAGCGTTCCCTGCGGGACTTCCAATGTCAGATCGTCGACCGCGACGGTGCCGTCGGGATACGTCTTGGTGACGTGCTCGAACGTGATCACTTCTGCACCGGCTTGTCGAACCCGTTGTCCCTGATCCATTGCGCCGCCGCTTCGTCGGGGTCGACTCCCTTGTTGCCTTCGACGGCCGTATTCAATTGGATCAGCCCCTCGGTGGTCAGCTTGGCGCTCACGGCGTCCAGTACGGTCTTCAGTTCGTTGGACATCTTCTGCGACGCCACCAGTGGCACGACGTTGGCGGCCAGGAAAACGTTCTTCGGGTCCTCGAGCACCACCAACCGATGCTGCTCGATCGCCGGTGACGTGCTGAAGATGTCGGCGGCCGTGATCGCGCCGCTTGTCAGGGCTTGCACGGTCGCGGGGCCGCCGCCGTCGCTGATCGCGACGAAGTTCGCCGGCGAGATGTCCAACCCGTACTTGTCCTTCAACCCCACCAGCCCGGTCACGCGGGTCTGGAACTCCGACGGTCCGCCGACCTTCACCTCGGGTGAGTGCGTCGCGAGGTCGGCGATGGACTTGAGGTTCCATTTCTGCGCCGTCGCCTCCGTGACCGCGAGGGTGTCCTTGTCCTCCGCGGGTGACGGATAAAGAATCGACAGATCGCCGGGCAGCGCCTTGAGCAGTGCCAGCAGCACCGCGTCCGGTGTCGTCGCAGGCGTCTCTTTGTCGAAGTACTGCAGCAGGTTGCCGGTGTATTCCGGGATGAGATCGATGGAATGATCTTGCACCGCGGGGATATAGGTTTCGCGGCTGCCGATGCCGAACTGGCGCCCGACGGTGAAGCCGTTGGCTTCCAACGCCTGGGCGTAGATCTCGGCGATGATCTTGGATTCGGTGAAGTCGGCCGAACCAACCTTGATCGACTTCAGATCGCCGGATATCTCGCCGCCGCCCAGCGGATTGGAGCTGCCACACCCTGCGGTTATCACCGTAAGAACGGCAGCTAGGATGGCCAGGATCGGTCTACGTGTGCTCGACATACCGGATGTCCTCTCGGCGCATTGGCTCCTGGAGGACACTAGCGAGATGCGCGACGGAACGCCGCCCTTTGCGTCAGCGTGCGCACCGATATGGTTTCTTTCGATGCGCAAAGGGGCAAAGATGAAGCCATGACCAGCGATCCGTCTGCCTCGTCCGATCGCCCACTTGGCGAGGTTCCACCGCTGCCCGCCGAGGCGCCGGAGACCTCCTCCAAAGGGAGTCCACCGGATCCGACGGCCACCCCCGGTGAATACCTGATGTCGCCCCAATCCGCGGTCAAGTTCACCCGCGCTGCGGCGCTGTGGTCGGCGCTCATCGTCGGCTTCCTGATCCTGATTTTCTTGTTGGTGTTCATCCTGCAGAACACCGACTCGGCGACCATCCACTTCTTCGCTTGGGAGTGGAATCTGCCCGTGGGCGTTGCGATTCTGCTTGCCGCGGTGTGTGGCGGCCTGTTGACCGTCGCGGCAGGAACCGCGCGCATCATTCAGCTGCGTCGCGCGGCCAAGCGGAATTTGAAGGCCGGCTTCTAGCCGAGGATCTGGGCCGCAATCACATCGGGGTGCGTGTACGGGATCATGTGGTTGCCGTCCACGGTGAGCAGTCGTGTCCCCGGCAGCGTGTCGGCGAGCCGGCGAGGATGGTCGATGTTGATCAGCTTGTCGTCGATCGCGGCGATGATCAGCGATGGCACCCGGATCTGGGGCACGTTGTCGTCCAACCAGCGTGACGTGTCGTCGAACTCCAGTTGGTCCGATGCGAATGCCGCCATATTGCCCGGCGTCATCGTCACCGAAAGCAGCCGCCGCTGGTAGGCGGGATCCACAGGCGCAGGTTCGAAGGCGCGTTTGGCGCCGCTGGTTGCCACCACGCGCTTGATCACGTCGCCTGGGGCTACGTCGACCAGCGTGCGCACCAGCGGGAGTTGTGTGAAGCGGACGTAGTGGGCATTGAACTCGTCCATGGGCTGCGACCTGGTGCCTCCTGCGCCCGGCGCAACGAGAATCATCTTGATGAGATCGCGGGGATAGCGACGGGCCTGACCCAGTGCCACTGTGCCGCCGAACGAATGACCGACCACAATCGCGGGTGAGACCTTGCGCTGCGTCAGCATTTCGTGCACCAGATCGATCTGCTCCTGGTACGGCAACCAGCCACCTTTGGACCAGCCGAACCCTGGCCGGTCGAACGTGATCACATGCCTGCCCTGCAGGTGCGGCAGAACCGGGTCGAAATCCTCATGCGTGCCGGGCAACCCGTGGATCATCACCACGGCCGGACCTTCACCTGGCTGTTCGACGTAATGAATGTCCTTGCCGCGCAGGCTTGTATACGTTCCGTCGGGCTGCGGCATGCTGGGTAACTTCGCGATCGTGAGGTTGAGCACCGTCAACACCACGACCAGCACCACCATCGACCAGACGCCGAGACGGACGAACATGCGCATCTCAGGCCAGCACGCGCAGTCCCTCGGCCACGAGCGGCGCCACCGCCTGGTCGACCGCGTCGGCGTCGTCGGCGACCCCGCCGCCCATCCTGGCCCGAAACGCGATGCCTGCGGCGATGATCGCCACTTTGAAGTAGCCGAGCGCCATGTAGAAGTCCCAATTGTCCAGAGGCTGTTGCGCCGCAAGGGAATACCGATTGGCTAGCTCGTCGACCTCCGGCATCAACGGCGACGCCCACGCGGACGCGGCGTGGATCATGTTGAACATCGGGTGGCGGTACACGCACATCAGCGCGGCGTCGCTGAGCGGATCACCCAGTGTGGACATCTCCCAGTCCAATACCGCAGCCACCTTGGTGGCATCGTAATTGTCGAGAATCGTGTTGTCGATCCGGTAGTCGCCGTGCACGATCGAACTGCGACTCTGCGGCGGAATCGCTTCCGCTAGAGCCGAATGCAACCGTCTGACATCGGCATCGCACGGATCGTCCTCGCGCCGGACCAGATCCCACTGCCCGCCCCAGCGCCGCACCTGCCGCTCCAAATAGCCGGTGGGCTTGCCGAAATCGCCGAGCCCGACCGCCTCGGAGTCGACGGCATGCAGATCGGCGAGCACCTGGATCAGCGCGTCGACGCAATCGCTGATGACCGTCTTGTCCCCGAGCTTTTCGAGTTCATCGTCGTATCGCACGACTCGCCCCTCGACGTGCTCCACCATCTGAAACGGCGCACCGAGGACGGAATCGTCGTTGCGCATCGCGACGGCGCGCGCGACCGGCACAGGGGTGTCGGCAAGCGCGGCCACCACCTTGTACTCACGCGCCATGTCGTGGGCGGACGGCGTCAGGCCGTGCAGCGGCGGCCTGCGCAACACCCACTTGGAGGCGTCATCGCGTACCAGGAAGGTGAGGTTGGACCTGCCGCCGGAGATCAGCTCGGCGCGCAACTCACCGCTGCGTGGAATGCCGATGGACTGCAGGTGGCGATCCAGGGCGTCGAGGTCAAGCCCTTCGAGCGATGTACTCACCGGACTTGTCTACCACCGCTGGTTTCTCGGCAGCAGATCCCATACGTGCTCGGTGCCGTTGACCGAGGCTACGTACAAGTCGCCCTTGCGTGACGACAGCAGCCGGGTGATCCCGGCGTAGTCGACGTTGACGCACAGGATCTTCTCGGTGCGCAAGATGGTGTGCACCAGCCCGTTGATCACCCCACCGTGGGTGAACACCGCCACCGTGTCCTCGTGGTCGCCGGCGTCGGCGATCGCGCGGATGCCCTCGTTGATGCGGCCGAGGAAGGCGTCTTCGTCGACACCGCTGGGCAGGTGGCCCTGCGCCAGCCGCGCCAGTTGCTCCGGGTACTCGGCGGCGATCTGCTCGACGGGGATGTAGTGGGCCATGTCGCGGTCGTACTCGGCGAGCCGGTGGTCGACCTCGATGGTCAGGCCGAGCGCGTCGGCCACGGGTTGCGCGGTCTGCACCGAACGCCGCTGAGGGCTGCTGACCAGCCGCTTGACCGGGAACCGCGCCAGCGCATCCGGCAGCCGTTTGGCCTGCTCGATCCCGTCGGCGGACAAGTCAGGGTCCGAGCCCTGCCCGGGTTCACTGCGCAATGGCAGCGCGTGCCTGATGAGGAGTAATTGCACCGTGCCACCATAGGGCTGTGACTTCCCGGGGCTACGCCGACGAACTCTTCGACCTCACCGACCGGGTTGTCCTGGTCACCGGTGGCAGCCGCGGCCTCGGCCGGGAGATGGCTTTCGCGGCCGCGCAGTGCGGCGCCGACCTGATCATCGCCAGCCGCAAATACGAAAACTGTGTCGAGACGGCCAAGGAGATCGAGGCCGCGACCAAGCGTGCCGTTCTGCCGTATCAGGTGCACGTCGGGCACTGGGACGAACTCGACGGGCTGGTGGAGGCCTCCTACGAGCGGTTCGGCAAGGTCGACGTCCTGATCAACAACGCGGGCATGTCACCGCTGTACGAGTCGCTCGACTCGGTCACCGAGAAACTCTTCGATTCGGTGGTCAACCTCAATCTCAAAGGGCCGTTCCGGTTGTCGGCGCTGGTCGGTGAACGGATGGTGGCCGACGGCGGCGGTTCCATCATCAACGTCAGCTCGAGCGGGTCGCGACGGCCGCGGCCTGAACAGCTGCCCTATTCGGCGGCCAAGGCGGGACTGAACGCGCTGACGGAAGGCTTCGCACTGGCTTTCGGGCCGACGGTGCGGGTGAACACGCTGATGCCGGGTCCGTTCCTCACGGACATCAGTAAGGCGTGGGACATCCCGGCGACGACGAAGGGTGCGCAGCACTTCGCGCTCAAACGGCTCGGCAATCCGCCTGAAATCATCGGCGCTGCTTTGTTTTTGGCTTCTGATGCGTCGAGCTACACCAGCGGGTCGATCATCCGGTGCGACGGCGGCATGCCGTAGCTTTTCGCCGAAACGGTATTCCAGCAGAGAAAGTTCGAGAAGCGACCTGCTGGAATACAGTTTCGGCGAGTTACGGCTCGACGATGTTGAAGCCCGGATCGGGCTGATCCACCGCTGCGAGTACCGACGGCATCGCGGTGGCGTCGCCAATCACCTCGAGGCCGGGTGACGTCGCGTCGCCCGCGGCGAATGCCAACAGCCTCATCTTGTCGGCGAACGTGATGGTCGCCTGGGCGGTCGACTCCTCGGCGGCCCGCTGCCGATGGATCAGCACGCCGTTGCGCACCGTCACGCGATAGTTGGTGGCCGTGTCCAGGAAACTGATGTCGACCGCGACGTCGAGATTCCAGGCACGTGGCCCGTTCAGATTGATCGCGAAGACATCGAAGATCTGCTCGGGAGTCAGTTGCGCCATCATCGACGGCGACGCGGTTTGCGTCGGGGTGCCGAAGTTGCCTTCCCTCAACTCGGTTGCCCCCGACAGGAAGAAGTTGCGCCAGACCGCGTTTTCCGCGCCGTACGCGAGTTGCTCCAGAGTGTCGGCGTACAGGTCGCGCGCTGCGGTGTTGTTGGTGTCCGTAAAAATGGCATGGTCAAGAAGTGTCGCCGCCCAGCGAAAGTCGCCGGCATCGAACGCCTTTCGTGCGATTTCGACGGCGCGGTCGATGCCGCCCATCGCCTCGACGTAGCGTGGGCCGATCGCTTCCGGCGGGTGCGCCCACAGCCGCGCCGGGTTGCCGTCAAACCACCCCATGTAGCGCTGGTAGACCGCCTTGACGTTGTGGCTGACCGAGCCGTAATAGCCGCGCGTGTGCCATGCGGCCTCCAGCGCCGGAGGCATCTGGAAGTTCTCGGCGATCTCGATCCCGGTGAAGCCCTGGTTCAGCTGCCGCAGCGTCTGGTCATGCAGGTAGGCGTACATATCTCGCTGCAGCGCGAGGAATTCGACGATCCGGTCCCTACCCCAGGTCGGCCAGTGATGGGAGGCGAACACCACATCCGCGCGGTCGGCGAACGTGTCGATGGCCTCCGTGAGGTAGCCGGCCCAGCCGTGCGGGTCACGCACCAGCGCACCGCGCAGCGTGAGCAGATTGTGCAGGTTGTGAGTGGCGTTTTCGGCCATGCACAATGCGCGGAACTTCGGGAAGTAGAAGTGCATCTCGGCGGGCGCCTCGGTGCCGGGCGCCATCTGGAACTCGATCTCGACTCCGTCGAACGTGTGCTTTTCACCGGTCTCCCGGATGTCGACCGTCGGCACGATCAACGCCACTTCACCCAGCGACGGCGTCTGACCCAGGCCGCAACCGACCTGTCCCTGCGTGCCCCGCGCCAACACCGCCCCGTACATGTACGAGGCGCGTCGCGCCATCGCTGTTCCCGCATAGACGTTCTCTTGCACGGCGTGCTGGGTGAAATGCTCTGGCGCTATCACCGCCACCTTGCCCGCGTCGACGTCGGCCTGCGTCGTCACGCCGAGCACACCGCCGAAGTGGTCGACGTGGCTATGGGTGTAGATGACGGCAGTGACCGCCCGGTCCCCGCGGTGGGCGCGGTACAGGGCGAGAGCGGCGGCCGCGGTCTCAGTGCAGACGAGCGGATCGATCACGATGACGCCGGTGTCGCCTTCGATGAAGCTCATGTTGGACAGGTCGAGTCCGCGGACTTGGTAGATGCCTTCGACAACTTCGTACAGGCCCTGTTTCGCGCACAGCCGACTCTGCCGCCACAGGCTGGGATGCACCGCGGTGGGCGCATCACCGTTGAGGAAAGCGTAGACGTCGTTGTCCCACACCACTCTTTCCGTCGGCCGACTTGATGACGCACGGTTCCAGGGCGCCGAGGAAGCCGCGATCCGCGTCGTCGAAATCGCGGGTGTCGGTGAGCGGCAGGGTGGTCAGGTGCTCGCGGTGCGCGGATTCGATGACGGCGGTCGGTGGCTTCTGCTGCATGGATCCAGACGATATTCACCCGATCGCCAAGCGGGCGGTGTTTGACTGATGCCATGGATGTCCGCCGAGTAGTCACCGGGCACGATGCATCCGGTAAGTCCGTGTTCGTCAGTGACGAACTGGTGGCGGCGTCGCCGACGACGGGCTTCCACCGACTGTGGGGCGGGGACACAACCCCGCAATTTCCCGACGACGGCGCCATGCCCGAGCAGCGGACGTATTTCCCGCCGGTCGGCAGGTTCCGATTCGGGATGTTCGCGATTCCGCCGAAGACCGTTGCAGGCTCGGAGATCAATCCCGCGGATGTCGAGGCCGAGGCGCCGGGGCTGCTCCGATACATGGACCCCGCCGACCCCGGCATGCACACCACCGACACCATCGACTTCGAGGTTGTCCTGGAGGGCACGGTCGTACTCGAACTCGACGACGGCGCCGAGGTGACGCTGAATCCCGGAGACACTGTGGTGCAGAACGGCACCCGGCATCGATGGCGCAACGGCGGCGACACCACCGCGCGTATCGCCGTGTTCATGTGCGGCGCTAGGCACACCGCGGTGCCCGCCGGCTAGCTGTCGCCCGAAAGCCTCAAGCGGCGTTGGGTTCCGGACCGCCAGGCTCGCGATCGTCGTGAGTTGGGTTGTCGGGTGGGCGCAGTAGTCGTTCGGGGTGGTGGTAGGTGTGGACCCGGGCTTGGCCGGTGTCGAGGTGTGGCGGTGGGATCCATTCGACTTCGTGACGGTCGTTCATGCGGGTGACCCAGCCATCGGGGCCGACCA
>NZ_JBICUE010000029.1:0-7711 GCF_043197955.1 Mycobacterium sp. NPDC048908
GCCATCGCAGCGGCAGCGCAAAACCACACCACCTTCATCGAAATCAGCCCACACCCCACACTCACCCACGCCATCTCCGACACACTGGAATCGACCCCCCATCACAGCATCGGCACGCTGTCGCGCGACGGTGATGACACCGTCAGCTTCCACACCAACCTGAACAGCACGCACATCACTCAACCCCCACACACGCCGCTACCGCCTGAGCGGCATCCCGTCCTGCCGAACACGCCCTGGCATCACACACAACACTGGATGACAATCGAGAATCGGGTAACCGCAACGGTATCTGCGCCCAGGCCCGGCACCCTACTCGGCGAGCACATCGCGGTCGCCACCACACCGCACGCACATCTGTGGCAGGCGCGACTGATGCCCGAGGCCCAGCCTGAGATTTCGACATCCGTGGTGCTAGAGACCCTTTCGGCCGCTGCAGCGGAATGTGACGCATCGATTCTGTCTGACGTCCGATTCGATTCTCCGATCGTCATCGACCAGGCGCGGGTCATCCAGGTGGTCGCTGACGGACAATCAGTCACAGTTTCATCGAGCCCCGCGGCCGAAACTGGTACGCGCCGTTGGGTCAGGCACGTCAGCGCCCGAATCACTTATCGTCACGACGAGCCGGGGCGCAACGGCGCCGACCACGACATGGGCCGCTACGAGACTGTGCCGGTCGATGAGGGTCAGCCGTGCGGATGGTCGATCGGCTCATGCCGGTCGGCGCCCGGGAGGTTGCGCGCCGACGTGGCGTTGTGCGAAGTGTCGACGGTCGCATTGCTCGACGCCGCCCTCCACGTCGGTGGCATGGTGGATGATTCCGACCCGCGGCTGATGTCCCCGCGCGCTGTGGAAAGGGTTTGGTTCGCACGCGAACTCGTCGATGACCATGCTTCCATCGAAATACACCGGTGTGGGGGCAAAGCCGATGAACTGATCGTTGATATCGCGGTGACGACACCCGACGGCAGTACGTGCATCGACATCCGTTCACTTCTGTACGCAGAGGCGGAGCCGGCTCCCGCAGCGGCGGCTCCACTAGACGTTGACACGGTCCCGTTGGCGCACGCTATCCAGTGGCAACCGTGGGACGATCATACCGACGTGCAACCGGCGCCCGACGCACTGTGCACGCTCGCGGTCCTGGGGCACGACGAAGCGGCCCGCACTCTGCGCGATCGGCTCGCCGATGCCGGGTACGTGGCGGCCGATGTCGCCGAGGCACAGTGTGTCCTCTATGTAGTCGACCCCGAGCGGGTGGCCGCCGATGAGACCGACATCGACTGCGCGGTGCGGTTGTCGACAGACGTTGCCGACCTCGTCCGCCGGTTGGCCCACGTGGATGTCAACCCGGCGACACTGTGGATCATCACTCGCGGCGTCCGCGAGGCAGCGTCCGACGCAGCAGTGCGCCAGAGCAGCCTGTGGGGACTCGCCGGGGTCATCCGGGCGGAGCAGCCCCAGCTGTGGGGCGGCCTCGTGGACATCCCGGGTGAAGGCGACATAGGTGATTACGCGGAGGAACTGGCCAGCGTGCTGCGAAAGCCGGCCAAGTCCATCCTCGCGCTGCGCGACGGCCAACTGCTCGCGCCCGGGTTGGCACCGGTTTGCGGTCAACCCGAGCGAGAACCGTTGCGGTGCTGTCCCGATGCCGCATACCTCATCACCGGCGGAATGGGCGCTCTCGGGCTACTGATGGCCGGCTGGCTGGCGGACCTGGGAGCACGTCGACTCATACTTGCCGGCCGCACGCCGTTGCCGCCCAGGCGCGACTGGGACAACGACACCAACGACGCAGACGTGTGCCACAAGATCGCCGCGATCCGCGCGTTAGAGAGGCGTGGCGTCTCCGTCGACGCCGTGGCTCTCGATGTCGGATCCCGCAGCGCGGTACAGGCCCTGCTCGCCAGGCGCGACGACGACGGTGCGCCGCCTATACGCGGTGTCATACACGCCGCCGGGTTGACCGAAGCCCAACTCCTCACTGAAACAGAGGAGAGCCGTCTTCGGCGCACCATGTGGCCGAAAATCGCTGGCGCACAGGTGCTGCACGAGGCCTTTCCGCCGTGCAGCCTCGACTTCTTCTTCCTGATTGCCTCGGCTGGTACGGTGTTCGGTATACCCGGGCAGGGCGCCTACGCGTCGGCGAATGCCTACCTCGACGGCCTGGCCCGAGCGCGTCACCAAAAAGGTTGCCACACCGTCAGTTTGGACTGGGTGGCCTGGCAGGGGCTCGGATTCGCCACGGAGGCGCAGGTCGTCTTACAAGAGCTTGAGCGGCTGGGGTCGCGGCCGGTCGCGCCAGGAGAAGCCTTCATCGCCTGGGAGCACCTAGAGCGCTACGACGTCGATCAAGCTGTGATGGCTCCGCTACCGTCGTCCGACGGGACCGCGCCGGACCCGCATAGCAATTCAGTGGAGCTGACGTGGTCACAGCTGCCTGCCGAGAACATGATCAGCGAACTCGAGAACGGTCTACGCAGCATTCTGGCCCGCGAACTTCGCATGCCCGAGGCGGAACTCGATCTGGACCGGCCGTTCGCGGAGCTGGGCCTCAACTCCGTGATGGCAATGTCGGTCCGACGAGAGACTGAGCAGTTGGTTGGCATCGAGCTGTCGGTGACGATGCTGTGGAACCATCCTACGATTGCGGCTTTAGCGGGCCATCTCGCGAAGAAGCTATTACCACAGGAAGATTCGGACGACGACATCGATATGCTGCCCGACTCGGCCGGCAGTGTGCTGAATGAGTTGTTCGACAGTGTCGAATCGGCGTCTGCCGGTAGTGAGAGCGGTATCTGATGAGGACTCAAATCGGCTGTTTGGACGGTGCGGCATGACAGCGGCTTTCGACGAGGAGCGTCTTCGGCACTGGCTGGTCGACTACCTCGTGACGAATATCGGTTGCAGTCCCGACGACATCGACTTCGACGCGTCGATGAACGATCTGGGTATGGGCTCGCGAGACGCGGTCGTGCTTGCCGGTGAGCTGTCGGAGCTGGTCGGCCGACAAATCTCACCCGTAGAGTTTTGGCAACATCCGAGAATTGCCGAGCTGGCGCAGTTTCTCAGCGGTTCTGAGGCCGACACCGACGCCGGGCCGATGCTCGAGCACGACCGAGGCAGCGGCGACGAGCCGATCGCGGTGATCGGTCTGGGATGTCGTCTGCCAGGTGCGATCGCGGGACCCGAGGCATTGTGGCAGTTCCTGCGCGAGGGGAGGTCCGCGGTGGACGAGGTGCCGCCGGACCGGTGGGCGCCGTACGACGATGGCTCTCCCGCGGTGACCGCAGCACTGTCGCACACCACGCGTTGGGGATCGTTCTTGAGCGATATCGACGCCTTCGACGCGGAATTCTTCGACATCTCTCGTCGCGAAGCGGCGAAGATGGACCCACAGCAGCGTCTGCTGCTCGAAGTAGCTTGGGAAGCGCTGGAGCATGCCGGGATTCGTGCTAGTTCGCTGCGCCGCTCGCAAACAGGAGTCTACGTCGGCGCCAGTATCACGGAGTACGGATACCTCGCGTCCACTGATCTGCCCAATGTTGATGCATGGAGTAATCCCGGTGGTGCACTGAGCATCATCGCCAATCGGCTGTCGTATTTTCTGGATCTGCGTGGCCCGTCTGTCACGGTGGACACTGCTTGTTCTTCGTCATTGGTCGCACTGCATCTGGCGTGCCAGGGCCTACGGATGCAGGAGTCGGATATGGCCATTGCAGCGGGCGTAAATCTGCTGATGTCGCCCGCAGTATTTCGTGGTTTCGACCAATCCGGCGCGTTATCGCCGACCGGTGCGTGTCGTGCGTTCGACGCGGAGGCTGACGGGTTCGTCCGCGGTGAGGGCTGCGGGGTAGTGGTCCTCAAGCGGCTGAGTGATGCAGTGCGCGACGGTGACCGGCTTCTGGCGGTGGTACGGGGTTCAGCGGTCAACCAGGACGGCCGGTCCAACGGCCTGTTGGCTCCTAATCCAGCCGCTCAGATGGCGGTGTTGCGCGCGGCGTACACCACCGCTGGGGTGCCGCCGCATGAAGTCGATTATGTCGAAACCCATGGGACCGGCACCCATCTCGGGGATCCCATCGAGGCGCGTGCCCTCGGCACGGTCTTGGGCCGTGGGCGTGCGGAGCAGTCACCGCTGCTGCTTGGTGCGATCAAGTCGAATCTGGGTCATCTCGAGGCGGCGGCCGGCATCGTGGGCTTCATCAAGACGGTGTTGGCGGTCGAGCGCGCAAGTATCCCGGCGAATCTGCACTTCCATACCCCGAATACGCACATTGCTTTCGACCAAATGCGGCTGAAAGTGGTTGCGGAGCAGCAGGAGTGGCCGCCTACGCAGCGGCCGCGGCGGGCGGGAGTGTCCTCATTCGGGTTCGGCGGCACCAATGCGCATGTGGTGATCGAGCAGGCTCCTGCTTCCGTACCTGTTATCCGCGAGTCCGATCCGGCGGTGACCACGTTGGTGGTGTCAGGCAAATCACCGGAGCGCATTGCATCGATGGCCGCATCGCTGGCGGAGTGGATGGCTGGAGCTGGTGAGGGAGTGCCGTTGCCCGATGTGGCTCACACTCTCAATCACCACCGGGATCGCCATGCGCAGTTCGCCACTGTGTGCGCCCGCGATCGCGCCGAAGCAGTGACGGGATTGCAGGCGCTGGCTACCGGCCGATCGGCCGACGCAGTGGTGGGCCCGCATGAGGGATCGTGTCGCGCAGGCACGGTGTTCCTGTACTCGGGTCAGGGATCGCATTGGGCGGGCATGGGGCGGCAGTTGCTCGCCGATGAGCCAGTGTTTGCCGCCGCGATCTCCGAATTGGAGCCGGTGTTTGTTGAACAGGTGGGGTTTTCGCTGCAGCGGGTGATTGCCGAGGGTGAGCCGGTGAGCGGCGACGCGCGGGTCCAGCCGGTGCTGATGGGGTTGCAACTGGCGCTGACCGAATTGTGGCGCTCCTACGGGGTGCATCCCGATGCGGTGATCGGGCATTCGATGGGCGAGGTCTCCGCGGCGGTGGTGGCTGGGGCGCTGAACGTGGCCGAGGGCTTGCGGGTGATCGCTACCCGATCCCGCGTCATGTCGCAGCTCGCGGGGCAAGGCGCGGTAGCACTACTCAAACTGGACGCCGAGACCACCGCGACGTTGATCGCCGACTTTCCCGGAGTCAGTCTCGCGGGTTATTTGTCCCCGCGGCAGACCGTGATTGCCGGGCCGGTGGCGCCGGTCGACGCGGTGATCGCGGCGGTGAGCGCCCAGAACCGTTTTGCTCGGCGGGTCAACATGGAGGTGGCCTCGCATACCGCTTTGATGGATCCGATTCTGCCCGAATTGCGTTCGGCACTGGTGGATCTGACCCCGGAGATCGTCACCATTCCGTTCTTTTCCACCGTCGCCGAGGCCACCGTGCCGCTGCTGGACGCCGAGTATTGGGCCGCCAATGTGCGCCAACCCGCGCGGGTGAGCCAGGCCATCATGGCAGCCGCACAAGAGCACGCCACCTTTATCGAGATCAGCGCTCATCCGATCCTGACACACGCGGTCAGCGACACGCTGGAGACGGTAACCCATCACCACAGTCTGGGGACGCTGTTGCGCGACGGTGATGACACGGTGAGCTTCCACACCAACCTGAACAGGGTCCACACGAGCCATCCGCCGCAGACCCCGCATCCGCACGAACCGCACCCGGTGCTCCCGACCACTCCATGGCATCACACCCGGCACTGGGTCAGTACGACATCGCCGGATTCGGCCAACCGTAACGAGCGGAATGGCGATTCGGGTGTACCGACCGGTAAACACGCTCCGGCGGAGTGGTATTGCGAGCTAACCTGGCCAGCTCGTCGGTTGTCCGATGCGCAGACCAACGTAGACAGTTGGTGGCTGGTATTCGGCGACCCCGGACTCGGTGCGGAGATAGGTCGTGTTCTTGGTGACGATTCCCGGGTGACAGTGCTGCCGCCGTCGATGGTGGCCGAAGACACCGATAAGACTGCGCTCGCGAACGCCCTCGCTGGAGTAACCCATGTGCTTTACGCGCCCCAACTGTCGACGTCTGGCTATTTCGACGCTGAACTTGGATATGTCGTGTTCAATTCTGCGCGACGGCTGATGGCAGCGGTGGCCGCGATGTCGTTGCCTCCGCGGCTGTATCTGCTCACGCGCAACGGTCAGCCGGTACATGAAGGCGATCGGGCCAACCCCGCTCATGCGGTGTTGTGGGGTTTGGGTCGCACGGCGGCACTGGAGCATCCGGAAATGTGGGGCGGCATCATCGATGTCGACGCGTCGGTGCCCGAGGGGGTAGCCGCCCGGTATGTGCTGGATGAGGCTCGCGGTGGAGACGAGGATCAGGTCGTTTATCGGGCCGGTACGCGCCGTGTCCCGCGGCTGGGAAAGGGCCTTCCGCCATCGACCAGTCCGGTTGAACTCGATAAGGACAGCAGCCATCTAGTCATCGGCGCGACCGGCAATATCGGCCCGCATCTGATCCGGCAGCTCGCTGACACGGGCGCCGGCACCGTTGTTGCGGTGTCACGCAATCCGGGCTCCCGTCTCGATGAGTTGGCTGCCAGCTTGGCGGCTACCGGTACGACGTTGGTGACTGTGGCCGCCGATGCGGCGGACGAAAGCGCAATGGAGACGCTGTTCGACCGCTTCGGCACAGACCTTCCACCGCTGGCCGGTATCTACCTGGCGGCCTTCGGGGGCGGGCCGGTGACACTTCGCGATATGACCGACGACGACGTCACCGCGATGTTCCTACCGAAACTGAATGTGGCGGCGCTTTTGCACAAACTGTCACTGCGGCACTCAGTGCACCAGTTTGTGCTGTTCACCTCAATCTCCGGAGTTACCGGCTCCCGCTGGCTGGCCCACTACGCGGCGACTACCACTTTCCTGGACACCTTCGCCTATGCGCGCCGAGCGGCCGGACTTTCGGCCACCGCGATCAACTGGGGCCTGTGGAAGTCGCTGACAGACATCCAATCCGACCAGGAACGCCAGGTGACCCTGGACTCGGGACTTCAGCCCATGCCCGACGAGGTTGCCATCCAAGCACTGACGTCCCTCACCGGTCAAGACGCCCCCGTCCGCTCCACCATTGTCGCCGCGGACTGGAGCCGACTGGCCACCGCCTATCGCACCCGGGCAGCACTGCACATCGTGGATGACATGATGCCGATCGACGCTGAGAGCGACGCTTCATCGGTGCTCAGAACCGAGTTCCGGGAAGCATTGCGCGACTGCGAACCGACGCGGCGCCACCGTCTTCTGGTTGATCATGTGACCGCGCAGGTTGCGGCAGCGATGGGATTGGCGTCGCCGCAGTTGCTCGATCCGTCGGCGGGTTTCTTCCAATCCGGGATGGATTCGCTGATGAGCGTGACACTTCAGCGGTCGCTCGGCGAGAGCGTCGGCCAAGCGCTACCGGCGTCTGTCGTGTTCGACTATCCGACCGTCGACGCGCTCGTCGGCTACTTCGCCACAATTCTGCCCGAGCTGATTGAGGTTGCCGAAGAGGACAGCGCTGATGACTACGAGGATCTCAGTGATGATGAGTTGCTGCAACAGCTTTCGGAGAGGCTGGGGTGAGCGCGATGACTGCTGCGCCGTTGGATCGTCGGGCGATCATCACCGAGGCACTGCGCAAGATTGATGATTTGAGTGCGCGTCTGGAGGTTGCCGAAAAGGGTGACGTCGAGCCGATCG
>NZ_JBICUE010000030.1:0-5345 GCF_043197955.1 Mycobacterium sp. NPDC048908
GGGGTTTTTGTTTGGAGAGTTTGATCCTGGCTCAGGACGAACGCTGGCGGCGTGCTTAACACATGCAAGTCGAACGGAAAGGCCCTTCGGGGTGCTCGAGTGGCGAACGGGTGAGTAACACGTGGGTGATCTGCCCTGCACTTTGGGATAAGCCTGGGAAACTGGGTCTAATACCGGATAGGACTACGGCATGCATGTGCTGTGGTGGAAAGCTTTTGCGGTGTGGGATGGGCCCGCGGCCTATCAGCTTGTTGGTGGGGTGATGGCCTACCAAGGCGACGACGGGTAGCCGGCCTGAGAGGGTGTCCGGCCACACTGGGACTGAGATACGGCCCAGACTCCTACGGGAGGCAGCAGTGGGGAATATTGCACAATGGGCGCAAGCCTGATGCAGCGACGCCGCGTGAGGGATGACGGCCTTCGGGTTGTAAACCTCTTTCAGCATCGACGAAGCGCAAGTGACGGTAGATGCAGAAGAAGCACCGGCCAACTACGTGCCAGCAGCCGCGGTAATACGTAGGGTGCGAGCGTTGTCCGGAATTACTGGGCGTAAAGAGCTCGTAGGTGGTTTGTCGCGTTGTCCGTGAAAACTCACAGCTTAACTGTGGGCGTGCGGGCGATACGGGCAGACTGGAGTACTGCAGGGGAGACTGGAATTCCTGGTGTAGCGGTGGAATGCGCAGATATCAGGAGGAACACCGGTGGCGAAGGCGGGTCTCTGGGCAGTAACTGACGCTGAGGAGCGAAAGCGTGGGGAGCGAACAGGATTAGATACCCTGGTAGTCCACGCCGTAAACGGTGGGTACTAGGTGTGGGTTTCCTTCCTTGGGATCCGTGCCGTAGCTAACGCATTAAGTACCCCGCCTGGGGAGTACGGCCGCAAGGCTAAAACTCAAAGGAATTGACGGGGGCCCGCACAAGCGGCGGAGCATGTGGATTAATTCGATGCAACGCGAAGAACCTTACCTGGGTTTGACATGCACAGGACGCCGGTAGAGATATCGGTTCCCTTGTGGCCTGTGTGCAGGTGGTGCATGGCTGTCGTCAGCTCGTGTCGTGAGATGTTGGGTTAAGTCCCGCAACGAGCGCAACCCTTGTCTCATGTTGCCAGCGCGTTATGGCGGGGACTCGTGAGAGACTGCCGGGGTCAACTCGGAGGAAGGTGGGGATGACGTCAAGTCATCATGCCCCTTATGTCCAGGGCTTCACACATGCTACAATGGCCGGTACAAAGGGCTGCGATGCCGTGAGGTGGAGCGAATCCTTTCAAAGCCGGTCTCAGTTCGGATCGGGGTCTGCAACTCGACCCCGTGAAGTCGGAGTCGCTAGTAATCGCAGATCAGCAACGCTGCGGTGAATACGTTCCCGGGCCTTGTACACACCGCCCGTCACGTCATGAAAGTCGGTAACACCCGAAGCCGGTGGCCTAACCCCTTGTGGGAGGGAGCCGTCGAAGGTGGGATCGGCGATTGGGACGAAGTCGTAACAAGGTAGCCGTACCGGAAGGTGCGGCTGGATCACCTCCTTTCTAAGGAGCACTAATTCATTCCCCCGTGCCTCACATGTGTGAGGGGTTCGCGGTTGGGATATCAGTGCCGGCGCCTGTAGTGGGTTGTCGGTGGGTGCACGACAAACATTTGAGCCGCAACGGGATTCGAGTTTTCGGATTTGTGGTGAGGGACTGCCAGACACACTATTGGGCTTTGAGACAACAAGCCCGTCACCTCTTCGTCCCGCGTGTGGGAAACCGGAGGTGGTTGTGACCTGAGGTGTTGGGTCGCTCTCGTGTAGGGAGTTGGTTGGTTGTCGCCCTGCTTTGGTGGTGGGGTGTGGTGTTTGATTTGTGGATAGTGGTTGCGAGCATCTAGCACGCAGTGTGGCTGGGGGCCTTCGGGTTTCCGGTCTTGTTGTGTGTTGATGTGCAATTTTTCTGATGCCCGCATGCCCTGTTGGGGTGTGTGGGTGACTCATTTTTTGGTTTTGTGTTGTAAGTGTTTAAGGGCGCATGGTGGATGCCTTGGCACTGGGAGCCGATGAAGGACGTGGGAGGCTGCGATATGCCTCGGGGAGTTGTCAACCGAGCGTGGATCCGAGGATGTCCGAATGGGGAAACCCGGCACGAGTGATGTCGTGTCACCCAACGCTGAATGTATAGGCGTTGGGGGGGAACGCGGGGAAGTGAAACATCTCAGTACCCGTAGGAAGAGAAAACAAGTGTGATTCCGTGAGTAGTGGCGAGCGAAAGCGGAGGATGGCTAAACCATATGCATGTGATACCCGGCGGGGGTTGTGTGTGTGGTGTTGTGGGGCGTTTCTTCTCTGGTCCGCCGGCCAGGGCGAAAGTGATAAACCGTTGGGTTAGTCGAAGTGGCCTGGGATGGTCTGTCGTAGAGGGTGAGAGCCCCGTAGGCGAAAACTCGACGGCTTTCGTGGAACTGTTTCCCCGAGTAGCAGCGGGCCCGTGGAATCTGCTGTGAATCTGCCGGGACCACCCGGTAAGCCTGAATACTTCCCAGTGACCGATAGCGGATGAGTACCGTGAGGGAATGGTGAAAAGTACCCCGGGAGGGGAGTGAAAGAGTACCTGAAACCGTGCGCTTACAATCCGTCAGAGCCCTCGCTTTTGTGTGGGGTGATGGCGTGCCTTTTGAAGAATGAGCCTGCGAGTCAGGGACATGTCGCGAGGTTAACCCGGGTGGGGTAGCCGCAGCGAAAGCGAGTCTGAATAGGGCGTATCCGCACAATTGTGTGTGGTGTAGTGGTGTGTTCTGGACCCGAAGCGGAGTGATCTACCCATGGCCAGGGTGAAGCAGCAGTAAGATGTTGTGGAGGCCCGAACCCACTTAGGTTGAAGACTGAGGGGATGAGTTGTGGGTAGGGGTGAAAGGCCAATCAAACTCCGTGATAGCTGGTTCTCCCCGAAATGCATTTAGGTGCAGCGTTACGTGTTTTTTGCCGGAGGTAGAGCTACTGGATGGCCGATGGGCCCTACTAGGTTACTGACGTCAGCCAAACTCCGAATGCCGGTAAATGAAAGCGTGGCAGTGAGACGGCGGGGGATAAGCTCCGTGCGTCGAGAGGGAAACAGCCCAGATCGCCGGCTAAGGCCCCTAAGCGTGTGCTAAGTGGAAAAGGATGTGCAGTCGCGAAGACAACCAGGAGGTTGGCTTAGAAGCAGCCACCCTTGAAAGAGTGCGTAATAGCTCACTGGTCAAGTGATTGTGCGCCGATAATGTAGCGGGGCTCAAGCACACCGCCGAAGCCGCGGCAACGAGTAATCGTTGGGTAGGGGAGCGTCCTGCATCCGGTGAAGCAGCGAAGGAATTCAGCTGTGGAGGGTGTGGGAGTGAGAATGCAGGCATGAGTAGCGATAAGGCAAGTGAGAACCTTGCCCGCCGAAAGACCAAGGGTTCCTGGGCCAGGCCAGTCCGCCCAGGGTGAGTCGGGACCTAAGGCGAGGCCGACAGGCGTAGTCGATGGACAACGGGTTGATATTCCCGTACCCGTGTGTGCGCGCCCGTGATGAATCCATTCTGCTAACCGTCCAAAGGGCGGTCGATCTGATCCTTCGGGTGAGGACGATCGTCTGCTGCACGGGACCCGGATGGGTAGTAGTCAAGCGATGGGGTGACGCAGGAAGGTAGCCGTACCAGTCAGTGGTAATACTGGGGCAAGCCTGTAGGACGGCATCTAGGTAAATCCGGGTGTCAGGTGTCTGAGAGGTGATGCATAGCCGAGTGAGGTGAATTCGGTGATCCTATGCTGCCGAGAAAAGCCTCTAGCGAGCACACACACGGCCCGTACCCCAAACCAACACAGGTGGTCAGGTAGAGAATACCGAGGCGTACGAGTGAACTATGGTTAAGGAACTCGGCAAAATACCCCCGTAACTTCGGGAGAAGGGGGACCTCATTACCGTGAACACCCTTGCGGTGGGTAGCGGGAAGGGGTGGCACAAACCAGTGAGAAGCGACTGTTTACTAAAAACACAGGTCCGTGCGAAGTCGCAAGACGATGTATACGGACTGACGCCTGCCCGGTGCTGGAAGGTTAAGAGGACCCGTTAACCCTTTCGGGGGTGAAGCGGAGAATTTAAGCCCCAGTAAACGGCGGTGGTAACTATAACCATCCTAAGGTAGCGAAATTCCTTGTCGGGTAAGTTCCGACCTGCACGAATGGCGTAACGACTTCTCAACTGTCTCAACCATAGACTCGGCGAAATTGCACTACGAGTAAAGATGCTCGTTACGCGCGGCAGGACGAAAAGACCCCGGGACCTTCACTACAACTTGGTATTGGTGCTCGATACGGTTTGTGTAGGATAGGTGGGAGACGGTGAAGCCAAGACGCCAGTTTTGGTGGAGTCATTGTTGAAATACCACTCTGATCGTATTGGGCCTCTAACCTCGGACCGTATATCCGGTTCAGGGACAGTGCCTGGTGGGTAGTTTAACTGGGGCGGTTGCCTCCTAAAATGTAACGGAGGCGCCCAAAGGTTCCCTCAACCTGGACGGCAATCAGGTGTTGAGTGTAAGTGCACAAGGGAGCTTGACTGCGAGACGTACATGTCAAGCAGGGACGAAAGTCGGGACTAGTGATCCGGCACCCCCGAGTGGAAGGGGTGTCGCTCAACGGATAAAAGGTACCCCGGGGATAACAGGCTGATCTTCCCCAAGAGTCCATATCGACGGGATGGTTTGGCACCTCGATGTCGGCTCGTCGCATCCTGGGGCTGGAGCAGGTCCCAAGGGTTGGGCTGTTCGCCCATTAAAGCGGCACGCGAGCTGGGTTTAGAACGTCGTGAGACAGTTCGGTCTCTATCCGCCGCGCGCGTCAGAAGCTTGAGGAAACCTGTCCCTAGTACGAGAGGACCGGGACGGACGAACCTCTGGTCCACCAGTTGTCCCACCAGGGGCACCGCTGGATAGCCACGTTCGGACAGGATAACCGCTGAAAGCATCTAAGCGGGAAACCCCCTCCAAGACCAGGCTTCTCACCCATTTCAGTGGGATAAGGCCCCCCGCAGACCACGGGATCAATAGACCAGACCTACACACCTAGCAATAGGCGCAGGGAACTGGCACTAACCGGCCGAAAACTTACACACAAACTCGCAACCACACACCATCCACAACTGATGGCATCACACCCCACCACCAAAAATCACCCGGGGCCAACACAGAATTCCCCACCCACGTGGGGCACTCACAAGTGAATAAAGTTACGGCGGTCCATAGCGGCAGGGAAACGCCCGGACCCATCCCGAACCCGGAAGCTAAGCCTGCCAGCGCCGATGATACTACCCAACACGGGTGGAAAAGTAGGACACCGCCGAACACAAATTA
>NZ_JBICUE010000031.1:0-1781 GCF_043197955.1 Mycobacterium sp. NPDC048908
TGGGGGATGTTGGCTCCTGACGGGCGTTGCAAGACTTTCGATGCTGCGGCGAATGGCTATGTGCGTAGTGAGGGCGCTGGGGTGGTGGTGCTCAAGCGGCTCGGTGATGCGCTGCGCGATGGGGATTCGGTGTTGGCGGTGGTGCGTGGGTCGGCGGTCAATCAGGACGGTCCGAGCAGCGGGCAGACGGTGCCCAATGGTCCGGCCCAGCAGGCGGTGCTGCGTGCGGCGTTGGCGGCCTCGCGGCTAGAGCCGGGCGAGATCGATTATGTCGAGGCGCATGGTACCGGTACCGCGTTGGGTGATCCGATTGAACTGGACGCGTTGAGTCAGGTGTTCGCCGAACGCAATGGTGCGGCGCCGTTGGTGTTGGGGTCGGTCAAGACCAATTTGGGTCATTTGGAGTCGGCGGCCGGTATCGCCGGGTTCATCAAGACGGTGTTGAGTGTGCGCCATGGGCATATTCCGCAGCATCTGCATTTCAATCAGCTGACTCCGCATGCCAGTGCGGGCGTTTCGCGGTTCACCATCGCCGCGCAACCCATGGAGTGGCCGGCGGTGAGGCGGGCGCGTCGGGCGGGGGTGTCGTCGTTTGGGGTCAGTGGCACCAACGCCCATGTGGTGGTTGAGCAGGCCCCGACTCCCGAACCTGTTGCGATGCAACCGGAGCCGGTGGTGAGCACGTTGGTGGTTTCGGGCAAGACTCCGGCACGGATCGCGTCGACGGCGGCGGTGCTGGCCGACTGGATGGACGCAGATGGTGCCGGTGTATCGCTAGCGGATATCGCGCACACGCTCTGTCATCACCGTACCCGGTACAAGCATTTCGCCGCGGTGTGTGCGCGGGATCGCGCCCAGGCGGTGGCCGGGTTGCGCGCATTAGCGGCTGGTGAATCGGCGCCGGGGGTGGTCGATCCGCATGAGGGCCCATCCGGGTCGGGCACGGTGTTCGTGTATTCGGGTCAGGGTTCGCAGTGGCCGGGGATGGGGCGGCGGTTGCTGGCCGATGAGCCGGTGTTCGCCGCAGCGGTGGCCGAGTTGGAGCCGGTGTTTGTTGAGCAGGTGGGGTTTTCGCTGCAGCGGCTGCTCGCCATCGGTGCATCGGTGTCCGGGGATGCGCAGGTGCAGCCGGTGATCATGGGGTTGCAGTTGGCGCTGACGGCGTTGTGGCGCTCGTATGGCGTGGAACCCGATGCGGTGATTGGGCATTCGATGGGGGAGGTGACCGCGGCGGTGGTGGCCGGGGCGTTGAGCCCGGCCGACGGGTTGTGGGTGATCGCCACCCGGTCGCGATTGATGTCGCGGCTGGCCGGTCAGGGCGCGGTGGGCCTGCTGGAAATGGACGCCGAGGCGACCACGGCGTTGATCGCCGACTTTCCTGGGGTGAGTTTGGCGGGGTACCTCTCGCCGCGGCAGACCGTGATCGCCGGGCCGGTGGTGCCGGTGGATGCGGTGATCGCCGCGGTGATGGCCCAGGAGCGGTTCGCGAGGCGGGTGAACATGGAAGTTGCCTCCCACACCGCGCTGATGGATCCCATCTTGGGTGAATTACGTTCGGCGCTGGCGGATCTGGCGCCCAAGGCCCCGACGATTCCGTTTCTCTCCACCATCACCGACACCACCACACCGGCCTTGGATGCCGCTTATTGGGTCGCCAACGTGCGCCAGCCGGTGCGACTGCACCACGCCATCGCAGCGGCAGCGCAAAACCACACCACCTTCATCGAAATCAGCCCACACCCCACACTCACCCACGCCATCTCCGACACACTGGAATCGAC
>NZ_JBICUE010000032.1:0-1308 GCF_043197955.1 Mycobacterium sp. NPDC048908
GGCGGTTTCTAGCGCTGGGTGCAACAGCTTCTTGTTGAGGGGTTGTCATGAGGGTTCCGCGTTATCCGTTTGTGGGTCGTCGGTTCTGGGAGTTGATCGCTGGGGGGTGCTCACCTGTTGCTGCCGCGGCGGCGGTCGGCGTGTCGAAACACACAGCGCTGGGGTGGTTTGCTGATGCTGGTGGGGTGAAGCCACGATTCAGCGATCAGTGCGCCATCAGAACGCGACCGCGGTTGCGCCTCGAGGAGCGCGAAGAGATCCAGGACGGAGTGGCTCGGGGTGAGTCGATCCGCGCGATCGCGCGTCGGTTAGGGCGGGCGCCCACGACGGTGATGCGCGAGATCGACCGCCATGGGCGCGGCAACGGCCGGTACCGGGCACGGTATCGGTTCGGGGCCTCCTGGCGTGGGGGTTGGGATCCTCAGCCGTGTTATCGCGCGTCCACCGCGCATGCGGGCGCGCATCGATCGGCGCGGCGGTCGGCGCCGGGCAAGCTGGCCACCAACGCGCGGTTGCACGATGAAGTGCAGGCTCGGTTGGATGAGCAGCACAGTCCCGCCCAGATCTCTCGCCGGCTGCGGCTGGACTTTCCCGATGATGCGGAGATGCGGGTGTCTCACGAGATGATCTATCAAGCGATCTACGTTCAGGGCAAAGGGAATCTGCGGCGGGAGCTGCATACCTGCCTGCGGACCGGGCGGGCGCTGCGCAAGCCCCATCGCCGCCCCGATGAACGCCGCGGACGGCTGCCCGACATGGTCAACATCAGCCAGCGACCGCCGACGGTCGCCGACCGCGCGGTGCCTGGGCACTGGGAGGGCGACCTCATTTTGGGCAGCACGGCGTCGGGTTCGGCGATCGGCACCCTGGTGGAACGCAAGACGAGGTTCGTGATGCTGCTGTACCTGCCCAACGGCCACGGTGCCGACGCGGTACAGGAGGCGATCGTGGCGACGATGGCCGAGCTGCCCGCGATCCTGCGCAAGACCTTGACGTGGGATCAGGGCAAGGAGATGGCCAACCACGTCCAGATCGCCAAGGCGACCGAACTGGACATCTACTTCTGCGATCCACACTCACCATGGCAGCGCGGCACCAACGAGAACACCAACGGACTGCTGCGTCAGTACTTTGCCAAAGGCACCGACCTGTCAGTGTTTCCAGCCGACTATCTCGACTACGTCGCCTCCAAGCTCAACCGTCGACCCCGCCAAACACTGGACTGGAAAACACCCGCCGAAGCCCTCGACGAACTACTCTCCAACCCGTCCACACCGACCGCTGTTGCATAGAGCGCTAGAAACCGCC